>NZ_JAUZVE010000059.1:0-40942 GCF_031844425.1 Microbacterium sp. ARD31 | reverse complement strand
GACCGCTGCTGAGGTGACGACCGCGGCTGCTGCGACCGCGCGCCGGTGCGGCGTGCTGGGCGACCCGATCGCCCACTCGCTGTCACCGGTGCTGCACCGCGCGGGCTACGCAGCGGCCGGGCTGGACTGGTCCTACGACGCCCACCGGGTGCCGGCGGGCGGGCTCGCCGGCTTCCTCGCCGGGCTCGACGACACCTGGCGCGGCCTGTCCCTGACGATGCCGCTCAAGCGCGAGGCGCTGGGGCTCGTCGACCGCCTCACCGACCGCGCCCGGCTCGCCGGCGCGGTCAACACGCTCGTGCTCGACGAGGACGGGCGGGTCGGGGACAACACCGACCTCCCGGGTGCCGTGTCGGCGATCCGGGAGCGTACGACGATGCCGCTGGCGTCGGCCGCCGTCCTGGGCGGCGGGGCGACCGCGACGTCCGTCGGGCTCGCGCTGGTCGACCTCGGCGTCCGCACCCTCACCGTCGTCGTCCGCGACGAGGCCCGGGCTGCGGAGACCCTCGCCGCCCTGCGCGGGCACCCGTCCACGCCCGAGGTGCGGGTGGCCTCCTTGGGCGGCGCGCAGTGGAGCGCCGGACCCGGCAGCTCCACCGTCGACGTCGTCGTGTCCACGATCCCGGCCGCCGCGCAGTCGCCCGACCTGGTGGCGCGCTGCGCCGGCGTCCCCGTGGTCTTCGAGGCGTTGTACGACCCGTGGCCCACCCCGCTGGCCGCCGATGCGATCGCGTCCGGGCGGGTGCTGGTGAGCGGGCTGGACCTGCTGGTCCACCAGGCCGCGCTGCAGTTCGAGCTGTTCACCGGACGCCCCGCGCCGCTGGAGGACATGCGCGCCGCCGGCGTGCAGGCACTCGCCGGACGGACCGGCGCGTGAGCGAGGAGGTCCTCGCCGCGCTCCTCGGCGCGGTGCTCGCCGGCCTCGGCGGCCTGCTCGTGCCGGCCCTCGTCCGCCGGGTGCCGGAGCCGCCACCCGAGCCCGAGCCTGGCGAGCCCGACGAGAAGGACGAGAAGGACGAGAAGGACGAGAAGGACGCCGGTGCGACGAGCCCCGAGCCGCCCAAGCTGCCCTACGCGGAGATCGCCGCACGTCCCGGTCTCGGCGTGCGCGGCGCGCTCGCGTCGGCGGTCGCCGGCGGCCTGCTCGGCGCGGCCACGGGGCTCGACTGGCCGCTCGTGTGGCTGCTGCCGCTGACTCCCGTCGCGGTGGCCCTGTCGGTCATCGACTGGCACACCCGGCTGCTGCCGCGCGTCGTCGTCGTACCTGCCACGGCGGCGGCCGCGGTCGCGGTGGCCGTGGTGGGACTGGCCACGGGGGAGCGGTCGGCCCTGGTGGGTGCGCTGCTCGGGATGGTCGGCCTGCGGTCGTTCTTCTGGCTCCTGTGGGTCGTGCGCTCGGCCGGCATGGGCTTCGGCGACGTCCGCCTGGCCGCCCTCGTCGGCCTGGTGCTCGGGTGGGAGGGCGTCGGCGTCCTCCTCCTGGGGGTCTGGGTCGGCTTTGCGTCCTTCGGCGTGCCGGGCGCCGCGCTTGCCGTCGTCCGGCGCGACCGGGCGCTGATGAAGAAGTCCTTCCCCTACGGGCCGTTCATGCTCGGGGGCGCGTTGGTGGGTCTCGTCTGGGGGACTGCGCTCGCTGGCCGACTGCTGGGCTGAGAGACTTCCCCCATGCTCCGATGGCTCACTGCAGGCGAGTCCCACGGTCCCTCGCTGGTGGCGATCCTCGAGGGGCTGCCCGCCCACGTCCGCGTCACGACCGACGACCTCGCCGACTCGCTCGCGCGCCGTCGCCTCGGCTACGGCCGGGGTGCGCGGATGAAGTTCGAGCAGGACCAGGTGCGCGTCCTCGGTGGCGTGCGGCACGGCGAGACCCAGGGCGGCCCGGTGGCCATCGAGGTCGGCAACACCGAGTGGCCGAAGTGGGAGAAGGTCATGTCGGCCGACCCGGTCGACCCCGTCGAGCTCGACGCGCTCGCCCGCAACGCCGCGCTCACCCGCCCCCGGCCCGGTCACGCCGACCTGGTGGGCATGCAGAAGTACGCCTTCGACGAGGCACGGCCCATCCTCGAGCGCGCGTCCGCCCGCGAGACCGCCGCCCGGGTGGCGCTCGGTCGGGTGGCCTCCAACTTCCTCGAGCAGGCGGTCGGCGCCCGCATCGTGTCCCACGTGGTGTCGATCGGAGGGGTGCGCGCGCCGGCCGGCGTCGTGCCCGGGCCCGACGACGTGGCACGCCTCGACGCCGACGAGGTGCGGTGCTTGGATCCCGAGGCCAGCGCCGCGATGGTCGCCCGCATCGACCAGGCGCACAAGGACGGCGACACCCTCGGCGGCGTCGTCGAGGTGGTGGTCCACGGACTCCCGCCGGGCCTGGGCTCCCACGTGCACTGGGACCGTCGCCTCGACGCCCGGCTCGCGGGCGCGCTCATGGGCATCCAGGCGATCAAGGGCGTCGAGGTCGGCGACGGGTTCGAGCTCGCCGACACCCCGGGCTCGCGGGCGCACGACGAGATCGTCCCGACCGACGAGGGCATCCGCCGCGCCTCGGGCCGTTCCGGCGGCACCGAGGGTGGCATGTCGACGGGCGAGGTGCTGCGCGTCCGCGCCGCGATGAAGCCGATCGCGACCGTCCCCAAGGCGCTGCGCACGGTGGACGTCGCGACCGGTGAGGCCGCCGTCGCCCACCACCAGCGCTCCGACGTCTGCGCGGTGCCGGCCGCCGGCATCGTCGCCGAGGCGATGGTGGCGCTCGTGCTCGCGGACGCCGTCGTGGAGAAGTTCGGCGGCGACGCCGTGACCGAGACGCGGCGCAACGCCGAGTCGTACCTCGACACCCTGCGCTTCCGGTGAGCCGGCGATGAGCCCGCGCGTGGTGCTGGTCGGTCCGATGGGGGCGGGCAAGACGACGGTCGCCGAGCTGCTCGGCAGCGCCTGGGACCTGCCGGTGCGCGACACCGACACCGACATCGAGGCCACCACCGGCCGGGAGATCTCCGACATCTTCGTGGAGTCGGGCGAGGACCACTTCCGCGACCTGGAGGCCGCCGCGGTCGCCACCGCGCTGGCCGAGCACGACGGCGTGCTCGCGCTCGGGGGCGGCGCGGTGCTCCGCCCCGAGACGCGCGACCTGCTGGCGGACGTCCCCGTGGTGTTCCTGCGGGTCGGGCTCTCCGACGCGGTGAAGCGGGTCGGCCTCGGAGTCGGGCGCCCCCTCCTGCTCGGCAACGTGCGTGCGCGCATCAAGGCACTCCTCGACGAGCGCACGCCCGTCTACGAGTCCGTGGCGACCCACGTCGTCGACACCGACGGCCGCACGCCCGACGAGGTGGCCGCCGAGGTCCGGGAGCTGCTCCGATGACGAAGCGGCAGGGCAAGAAGCAGCGCCAGCACCCGCACCCACCGGCGCAGCGTGCTCCGGAGCGTGCGGACACCGTGCTCCACGTCGGCGGCGCGTCGCCGTACGACGTCGTGGTCGGGCGCGACCTGTCGGCTCGCCTGCCGGCCTTGCTCGGCGAGGGCGTCGAGCGCGTGGCCGTGCTCTACGCCGGCACGCTCGGCGCGCTGGCGGACCCCGTCGTCGACGCCCTGGTGGAGCACTACGACGTGCTGGCCCTCGGCCTCCCCGACGGGGAGCGGGCGAAGACCGCACCGGTGGCCGCCGACTGCTGGGAGGCGCTGGGGGAGGCGGGCTTCACCCGGTCCGACGCCGTCGTCACCCTGGGCGGCGGGGCCATCACCGACCTCGGCGGCTTCGTGGCCGCGTCGTGGCTGCGCGGCGTGCGGGTCGTGCACGTCCCCACGACCCTGCTGGCGATGGTCGACGCCGCGGTGGGCGGGAAGACCGGCATCAACACCGGAGCCGGGAAGAACCTCGTCGGAGCCTTCCACGAGCCGGCCGGCGTGCTGTGCGACCTCGCCCTGCTGGAGTCCCTGCCGCGCGAGGAGCTGGTCGCCGGGCTCGGCGAGGTGGTCAAGTGCGGCTTCATCGCCGATCCGCGCATCCTCGAGATCGTGGAGTCCACCGATCCCGAGGCGCTCACCGCGGACTCACCCGAGCTGCGCGAGCTCGTCGAGCGGGCCATCCGGGTCAAGATCGACGTCGTCGTGGACGACCTCCGCGAGACCGGCGGCGTCGACGGCCACCCGGGGCGCGAGGTGCTCAACTACGGCCACACCCTCGCCCACGCGATCGAGCGCACCAGCGACTACGCCGTCCGCCACGGCGAGGCGGTCGCGATCGGCTGCGTCTACGTCGCCGAGCTCGCCGCCCGCGCCGGTTCGCTCGCGCCGGCGCTCGTCGAGCGGCACCGCACCGCGCTGACCCGCGTCGGGCTCCCGACGACCTACGACGCCGCCTCCTTCGACGACCTCCACGCGGCGATGAAGGTGGACAAGAAGGCCCGCGGGTCGCAGCTGCGGTTCGTCGTGCTCGACGACCTCGCGACGCCCCGGATCCTGGCCGGCCCGAGCGAGGACGACCTCCGCGCGGCCTACGAGGCGATCGGAGGCCAGGCATGAAGGTGCTCGTCCTGAACGGACCCAACCTCGGACGGCTCGGCCGCCGCCAGCCGGAGATCTACGGCACCACGACGCACGCCGAGCTGGCGCACCAGTGCGTGGAGTGGGGCCGCGAGCTCGGTCTCGACGTGGAGGTGCGCCAGACCAACCACGAGGGCGAGCTGCTCGACTGGCTCAACGCGGCGGCCGACGACGGCACCCCGGTCGTGCTCAACGCCGGGGCGTGGACGCACTACTCGCTCGCGCTGTACGACGCCTGCGCCCAGCTCACCGCCCCCCTCGTCGAGGTGCACATCTCCGACCCCAAGCAGCGACCCGAGGAGTTCCGCCACACCTCGGTCGTCGAACCTCACGCCGAGGTGACGATCGCGGGCGAGGGCATCGACGGCTACCGCCAGGCCTTGGGCGTGGTCCTCTCCCACCTGGGGTAATCACGCTTCGGGCGGTATCACCCGCTGTGCCGGCATCTCCTCTACCCGCAGGACCAACCAGAGGGCAGCCGCGGGGGGTGCCCGGCTCGGAGGTGGCACATGTCCGTTCGCACGCAGCTCCGCCGGCGACGCACGATCCCGGCCCTGCTGATCGCCCTGGCCGCGTCGACGCTGGTCGCGGGGGAGGCGTCAGCGGCACCACCCGTCGCGGACTCGGGGCCCGACGCCACCGCGGTCGCCGGGACCGACGCCCAGCTGTCCGGGAGCGTGAGCGACCCCGACGGGGACGCGCTCGAGATCCGCTGGATGATGACGGTCGTCAGCGGCGGCGACGTGTCGACCTGCACCTTCAGCGGGCCGTGGTCGTGGGCGCCGGTGACCCCGCAGGGACTGTCGCCGACGCTGAGCTGCACCCAGCCGGGCGAGTACCTGCTCCAGCTCGTGGTGGGCGACGGGACGTCGTCCGACGACGACACGGGCGCGCTGGTGACCTTCACCGACCCGGACACCACACCCGCGACGTGCTCGTTCCGGCCGTGGACCAAGCGCGTCACGAGCCTGCGGATCGCCGACGCCGAGTCGGGCGTGGAGTCCTACACGGTGCTGCACACGTTCAACGTGGCGATCAAGCCGCTGTCGGGCATGTGGTCCCCACCCCTGCCGTCCGCGACCCTGCAGTGGGCGCGGTCCGGACGTGGACCCGGCGTGGCGCTGGTCAGCCACACCAACGGCGCCGGCCTGAGTGGCGAGTGCGTGCTCTTCGTCCGCCGCAACGGCACTGCCCGCGTCGTCAACTGATCCGTCCTCCGCTGTGCTTGGATCACCGGGTGCTGCCCTTCCGCCAGGTCGACGTCTTCAGCGCCACCCCGTGGCTCGGCAACCCGCTCGCGGTCGTCCACGACGCCGACGACGTCAGCGACGAGGAGATGGCCAGGTTCGCGCGGTGGACCAACCTGTCCGAGACCACCTTCCTGTGCGCGCCCACCGACGACCGTGCCGACTACCGGGTGCGGATCTGGACCACGGGTGGTGAGCTGCCCTTCGCCGGTCACCCGACCATCGGCAGCGCGCACGCGTGGCTGGAGGCCGGTGGTGTCCCGCGCGGCGACGTCGTGGTGCAGGAGTGCGGCGCCGGCCTCGTCGACGTACGACGCTCGCCGGGCCTCGGCTTCGCCGCACCGGCCCTGCGCCGGTCCGGACCGGTCGAGGCGGACCTGCGCTCGCGCGTCCTGACGGCACTGGGCGTGGACGAGCCGGCGGTGCGCAACATGGCGTGGATCGACAACGGCCCGGGCTGGATCGGGGTCGACCTCGGCTCGGCGGACGCCGTCGTCGACGTCGTGCCCGACGTCGCGGCCTTCACCGACCTCAAGGTCACCGTCCTCGGCCGGTGGGACGCCGGGCGCGCGGCCGACCTCGGCGCCGACATCGAGGTCCGGGCGTTCTACGCCGACGGGCGCGACTTCGGCGAGGACCCGGTGACCGGGTCGGCCAACGCCGGCCTGGCCCAGTGGCTCATCGGGACCGGCGCGCTGCCGCCGTCGTACACGTCGAGGCAGGGCAGCGTCATCGGGCGCGAGGGCCGGGTGCGCATCGTGTCCGAGGGCGACGAGGTCTGGGTGCACGGCGACGCGGTGACGCGCATCCTCGGCGAGGTCGACCTCTAGAGCACCAGCTCGCGGACGTGGTCGTCCTCCCACGTCTCCCCGATGGGGAACCGCTTGCGACCGACCTGCGCGAAGCCGTGGCGGGCGTAGAACGCGTTCGCGCGCCCGTTCTCCTCGCTCACCCCCAGCCAGACGCTGCGCGCCGCGGTGCGCCGGGCGTGGACGAGCGTCGCGTCCATCAGGGCGTCGGCCACCCCGGTGCCGTGGTGCCGGGGGTGCACGTAGAAGCGCTCGAGCGCGACGGTGGGGCGGGCGGTGACAGCCGTGGCGACGTCGGGGTCCGTGGGATCGCCCGGCACCAGCATCGCGTAGCCGACGGGATCGGCGCCCGGGTGGTGCTCGGAGAGCACGACGACGGTCGCCGGGTCCGTGAGGTGGCGACGAAAGCTCGCCGGGTCGAGGTGCCGGGCGACGTGGTCGGCGAGGACCTCCGGCGGCGTCCGCGGCGTGCAGGCGAGCGGGAAGGTGATCGCGGCGAGCCGGCTCAGGCCGTCGGCGTCGTCGACGGTGGCGCGGCGGACGGTCACGGTCACCTGGGGAGACTAGCGAGGCGCCCTGCACGAACATCCGCAGAACTGCGGATGTGTCGGCAGCGCGGCGGGGCGAGACTCGGACCGGGCACCGACTGCCGTGTTGGGGCCCGGGGAGGGGGAACCCATGAGGAGCCTGCTGGGCAGGAGCGCCGACGCGGACCAGCTCGAGGCCGAGGTGCGCGACGCGACCTGCTGCACGGCCTGCGACCGCTGCCATGAGTGCCTGGTCAAGCTCGAGGAGGTGCGTGCGGTGCGCCGCGACGCCCTGCTGCACCGGATCAGCCAGGTGAGGCCGCGACGGCCCGTGTGGTGAGGCGGCGCTGCACCGGACGCATCGGCCCGCCCGCCTCGGGGTAAGGACAGGTCCGACGACCGACGAGGGCGACAGGAGGCGCGGTGGGCCTGACGGAGCTGCTGCAGGGCCGGCGTGGGCCGGCGGAGCTGGTGCTGGTGCGACACGGGGAGAGCGTCGGCAACCTCGCCGACACCGAGGCGCGCGACGCGGACGCCGAGCGGCTCGAGCTGTCCGCCCGTGACGCCGACGTCGAGCTCTCGCCCAACGGCGAGGAGCAGGCGCGCACGCTGGGGCGCTGGGTCGGAGGGCTGGCCGAGGGCGACCGACCCGACCTCGTGGTGAGCTCGCCCTACCGCCGCGCCGCGGACACCGCGCGCACCGCGCTCGAGGCGCTCGGCGCGGAGGTGGTGCTCGACGAGCGGCTGCGCGAGCGCGACCTCGGGCTGTTCGACGGGCTGACCGGCAAGGGCATCCGCGCGCGCTACCCCGAGGAGGCGGAGCGGCGCTCGCACGTGGGCAAGTTCTACTACCAGCCGCCGTCCGGTGAGAGCTGGGCCGACGTCGTCCTGCGAGCGCGCAGCCTGCTGGCGGACCTGCGCGAGGGGTACGACGGCCGCCGCGTGTGGCTGTTCACCCACCAGGCGGTGATCATGTCCTTCCGCT
The DNA here is from genome assembly GCF_031844425.1 of Microbacterium sp. ARD31. Taxonomy (NCBI): domain Bacteria; kingdom Bacillati; phylum Actinomycetota; class Actinomycetes; order Micrococcales; family Microbacteriaceae; genus Microbacterium; species Microbacterium sp. ARD31. The sequence goes on along the minus strand of NZ_JAUZVE010000059.1, from coordinate 32,841 downwards.
ACGCGCTCGAGGGGCTCGACGAGGAGGAGCTGCTCGACATCGACCGCTCCATCGCCATCCCGAACGCCTCGATCACCCGCTACGAGCGGCGCGACGACGGGCTCGTGCTGCGGCAGTTCGCCGACGACGACCACCTGGCAGCAGGCCCCGCCGAGCAGACGGAGGAGCCCGACCAGGCCGGGGAGGCGCCCGATGCCTGACGGGAGGCTGGTCGACGCCGACCTCCTGCGTGACTGGCCGCTGCCGGAGCCGGGATCGGACAAGGAGGAGCGCGGCAGGCTGCTCGTGGTCGGGGGCAGCCGGGACACCCCCGGGGCGGGCCTGCTCGCCGCCGAGGCCGCCATGCGCGTGGGTGCCGGGAAGGTCCAGCTGGTGACCGCACGCTCGTGCGCGGCGGCGCTGGCCGTCGCCGCGCCGGAGCTGATGGTCACCGGCGTCGGCGAGGACGCGGACGGCAACCTCGATCCCGCCGAGGCGGAGCAGGTGCGCGACTGCGCGAGCGGCACGAGCGCGGTCCTGCTCGGCCCCGGGTTCATGGACCCCGACGCCGCCGACGAGCTGGTGGGCGAGGTCGTCCCCGCGCTGGAGTGCACGGTCGTCATCGACGCCCTCGCCTCGGCGTACGTCACCGGCGACCCGGAGCGGATGGGGCGCCTCGCGGCGACGGTGGTGCTGACCGTGAACCCCTCCGAGCTCGCCGCGTGCCTCGGGCTGGACGAGGACGAGGTGGAGGACGACCTCGCGGGCCACGCGGCGGTGCTGGCCCGTCGTACACAGGCGGTCGTGGTGTGTGGCGGGCCGGTGAAGTTCGTCGCGCACGCGGACGACCTCTGGCGCGTCGAGGCGGGCAACGCCGGCCTGGGCACGGCCGGGTCCGGCGACGTCCAGGCCGGCATCGTCACCGGGTTGCTCGGGCGGGGCGCGAGCGCGACCCAGGCGGCCGTGTGGGGTGCCTACCTGCACGCCGCTGCGGGCGACGCCCTCGCGGAGCGAGTGGGACCCGTCGGGTTCCTCGCCCGCGAGCTGCCCGGGGAGCTGCCGGCCCTGCTCGCCGTCCTGACCGCCTGAACGTCCCGATCAGTGGTCCAGACATCCGTAGTAATGCGGATGTGGCGCGTCCTCGCCTGCGACCAGACTCGGCCACCGATGCAGTGAGGTGCTGGGTCGGGGGAGGAAGACATGCGACGCGTCGTGGGCAGGAGCGCACACGCCGACCAGCTCGAGGCGGAGGTCCGCGACGCCACGTGCTGTGTCGCGACCGACCGCTGCTGGTCGTGCGAGGTCAAGCTGGGTGAGGTGCGCGCCGCGCGCCGTGACGCCCTGCTGCACCGGATCAGCACCGTTCGTCCCCGGAGGCACCTCCGGTGATGGTGCGCGACGGCGCCGTCGGCGCCGGGAACGGCAGGCGGGTGCCCAGCTCGGTGCGGGCGGCCGCGCGCGAGGCGACCGCCCAGGCGACCGCCGAGGCGACGGAGCCACCGGGCGAGGCGGAGGAGCCCGCATAGGTCGCTGCGGAGGTCGCGCGCATGCGGCAGCCCGCCGCTGGGTAGCGTCGAGGGATGCACGAGACGGGCCCGGTGCTGGTCGACCACCGCGAACGCAACAGCGTCGTGCCCGGCGCGCTGGCCGCGGCCGGTCTCGACGTCGAGCTCGCCGACCTGCCCGTCGGGGACTACGTGCTGGGCCACCACCTGGCGGTCGAGCGCAAGGGCCCTGCCGACCTCGGCGCCTCGATCCGCGACGGCCGGCTCTTCGACCAGGCGGTCCGGCTGCAGTCGGCCTTCCCGCAGGCGGTCCTGCTCCTCGAGGGCGAGCCGCGCATCGCCGAGGACGCGTGGCGCGGGGCCGTCTGCCGGCTCGTCGAGGACGGGTTCACGGTGCTCCACAGCCTCGACGCCGACGACAGCGCCGCCTGGGTCGTCCGGCTCGCCAAGCGCGCACGACGGACCGCGGCCTCGGTCCGGCCCGAGGGCCCGCGCCGCGCGCCGCGCCACCCCTCCGCGCAGGCGGAGGCGATGCTGACGGTCGTGCCCGGCATCAGCCCGACGATGGCCCGCAGCCTCCTGGCCGCCTACGGCAGCCTGTCCGCCGTCGCGGCGGCTCCCGACCTGCGTCGGCACCCGGGCATCGGGCCGGTGCTGGCTGCGCGCCTCACCGAGGCGCTCCACGCGGGCTACGTCCCGCTCGCCGACCGCGATCCCGAGCCGGAGCGGCCGACGCGGACCCCGCGTGCACCCCGGCGCTGGATGCTCGCGCCGGCGAGCGCCACTGGGGCCCAGGGGGACTCCTTCGACCGCAAGGCGATCGCGCTCCGCGCGCTCCGCGGCGCCGCCTCCGGCACCCAGCTCATCGACACGCTCACCGGCGAGGTCGTCGCCCAGGCCGGCTGAGGGCGGGGCCGCTCAGGCGAGCGAGGCCAGCCAGTCGTCGACCGGGACGTCGCCGTCGCCGAAGACGAGCGTCTGTCGGTAGGACCGGGTGTCGGAGAGCACGGCTGCCGCGACCTGCGCGACGAGCTCGCGCGAGGTGGTGTCGCCGTCGTTGAAGGAGGCGTCCGGGTTCACCGCGCCCCGGCCCGGCTCGAGGGTGAGCGTGCCGGGGGCGAGGATCGTCCATGCGAGGCCGGTGCCGCGCAGGTGCTCGTCGGCGGCGATCTTGGCGTCCTGGTAGTGCCGGAACGGGTTGTCCTCTGGGACCAGGGCGTCGGGGGTGGAGCCGGAGAAGGACACCATCACGTATCGGTCGACGCCGGCGGTCGCCGCCGCGTCCATCGACCGGATGGCCGCGTCGCGGTCGACGGCGTAGGTCCGGTCGGGGTTGCCGCCGCCGGCGCCCGCCGACCAGACGACCGCGTCCTGGCCGGTCAGCTGCTTGACCAGGGTGGCCTCGTCGGCGTCCTCCACCGACGACACCAGGGCCGTCGCGCCGGTCGCCTCGACATCGGCCACGTGGTCGGGGTTGCGCACGACCGACGTCACCTCGTGCCCCGCCTCGACCAGCAGGGGAGCCAGGATGAGCGCGATCTTGCCGTGTCCGCCGAAGATGGTGACTCGCATGGAGCCGACGCTACACACGGCCCGGTTGCCCCGGTGGTGTCCTAGGTTGGCGCCGTGCAGACCTCCACCCACTGCCTGACCATCGGCGAGGCCGAGGTGCGCAAGGAGTTCGTCGCCGACCACGAGGCGCAGGCCGCGCGCGAGTGGGCGTGCCTGGTGCTGCTCGCCGAGCACGCTCCGGGCCTCGCGCCTCGCCCCCTCCGCTGGGAGGACGGCCCCACGCCGGTGATCGTGATGGAGCGGGTGCCCGGCGCGCCCCTCGGGCCGCAACCGCTGGGGCCCGCCCGGACGCACGCCCTGGGCGACGCGCTGCGCCGGCTGTACGACGTACCGGTCGCAGCGGTGCGCGACGCGGGGATCGGGCTCCGCCGGTACGGCGCCCGCGAGCACGTGCAGGTGATGCGGGACTGGCTCGCCGAGGACACCGACCTGGGGGAGTGCCGCGGCCCGGCGCTGGTCGCGGAGGCGCTGACGGCAGCCCGGGCGTACGTCGCCGACCCACCGCTGCCCGAGCCGCGCGAGACCGCGCTCGGCATCGCCGACCTCAACCCGGCCAACGTGATGTGGGACGGACGGGTCGTCCGGCTGGTCGACTTCGAGGACGGCGGCCTCAGCGACCCGGCGTACGAGCTCGCGGACCACGTCGAGCACCTCGGCAGCCGGCTGCCCGGCGTGTACGACGCCGGCGCGCTCGCCGCGGCGGTCGGCCTCGACGCGGAGGGACGGGAGCGGATGGCCGCCTACCGGCCGCTGTGGGCGGCCTTCTGGCTGGCCATGCTCCTGCCGGGGAACACCGCCTGGCGGCGCAACCCGCCGGGCACCACGGAGGCCCACGCCGGGCATTTCATGGCTCTGGTGGACGCCCACTAGACTTGCCGGTCGGCGCCGGCGCTCCAGCCCCGGCACCACGGATCTTTGACAACTCGACGAAGGCGGACAGCGACATCATGGCAACCACCAACGACCTCAAGAACGGCATGGTCCTCAACCTCGAGGGTCAGCTCTGGTCCGTCGTCGAGTTCCAGCACGTGAAGCCCGGCAAGGGCCCGGCGTTCGTGCGCACCAAGCTCAAGAACGTCGAGTCGGGCAAGAACGTCGACAAGACCTTCAACGCCGGCACCAAGGTCGAGACGGCCAACGTCGACCGCCGCACCATGCAGTACCTCTACAACGACGGCTCGTCCTACGTGTTCATGGACGTCCAGAGCTACGACCAGATCGAGGTCACGCCCGAGGTCGTCGGCGACGCCAAGAACTTCATGCTCGAGAACCAGGAGGCGATCGTCGCCACCAACGAGGGTCGCGTGCTCTTCATCGAGCTCCCCGCCTCCGTCGAGCTGCTCATCGCCGAGACCGAGCCCGGCCTGCAGGGCGACCGCTCCACCGGCGGCACCAAGCCGGCCACGCTCGAGACCGGCCACACCATCCAGGTGCCGCTCTTCATCACCACCGGCGAGAAGGTCAAGGTCGACACCCGCGACTCGTCCTACCTCGGCCGCGTCAAGGCCTGACACCACGTGGCTGCCCGTTCGAAGGCGCGCAAGCGCGCGCTGGACATCCTGTTCGCCTCCGAGCTGCGCTCCGAGGACCCCGTCGTCGCGCTCGACCGTGCCATCGAGGCCGGCGAGGGCCCGACCAACGACTACACCAGCACGCTGGTGCGTGGCGTGGTCGAGCACCGTGAGCGCATCGACGAGGTGCTGTCCACCTACAGCAAGGGCTGGACGCTCGGGCGGATGCCCGCGGTCGACCGCAACGTGCTCCGCATCGGCGTCTACGAGCTCCTGTGGGGCGACGACGACGTCCCCGACACCGTCGCCGTCAGCGAGGCCCTGCACCTCGTGCAGGACCTCTCGACGGACGACTCCCCGGCCTTCGTCAACGGCCTGCTGGGTGCGGTCATGAAGGACCGCGCCACCCTCGTGTGACGCCCACCCCCAGGGGGCCTCGCCGCGGACCGCGCTGGGTCCTAGGTTGGGCCCCATGAACGCGTCGAACACTGCCGAACAGGTCCACGAGAGCGACTGGCTCGACCACGCGATCCGCGCGGGCCTGGTCGCCTACGGCGTGGTCCACCTGCTCGTCGCCTGGCTGGCCATCCAGCTGGCCCTCGGCGAGAAGGAGGACCAGGCGTCCAACAGCGGCGCCCTGCACTACCTCTCGCAGCAGCCGCTCGGCGGCTTCCTGGTGTGGGCCGTGGCGATCGGCATGTTCCTGCTGGTGCTGTGGCGGCTCCTCGAGTTCGCGTTCGGCTACCGCGACGAGTCCGACGACGCGAAGCGCTGGCGCAAGCGGGCGACGTCGCTCGGCAAGGCGGTCATCTACGGCGCCATCGGGTGGAGCGCCGTCCAGACCGCGACGGGCTCCGGTGGCGGCAAGGGTGGCACCGACTCGACCACCGCCAAGCTGATGCAGCTGCCGGCGGGCCCGTGGATCGTCGGTGCGGTGGGCCTGGCGATCATGGGCTACGGCGGCTCCCTCGTCTACCGGGGCTGGACCGAGAAGTTCCGCGAGCACCTCGACGCGCAGGGGCAGTCCGGTCAGGACGGCTCGGCCTACGTCATGGCGGGCAAGGTCGGCTACATCGCCAAGGGCATCGCCATCGCGCTCGTGGGCGGTCTGTTCGTGTACGCCGCCCTCACCCACGACGCGCAGAAGTCCGGCGGCCTCGACCAGGCGCTGCAGAAGGTGCTGGAGGTGCCGTTCGGGCAGGTGCTGCTGATCGCGATCGGCCTGGGCATCGGCTGCTACGGCGTCTTCTGCTTCGCGCGCGCCAAGCACCTGTCGCGCTGAGCCTGCCGGCCCCGCCCGACGTCGTACGTCAGCGGGGCGGGCCGGCGGCGACCGCGAGGGCCGAGGCCACCATGTGGTCGCGCACCTGGTCGGCGGTGATGCGGCTGATGCGCGGCACGCCCGGCGCCTCCTCGGAGACCAGCATCGCCACCCGGCCGAGCTGGAGGGTGCCGAGCCCGCTGGCGTAGAGCATGTTGGCGAGCAGCTCCGGGTCGTCGACGTGGAAGTGACCGGCCTCGACGCCCGCCTCGATGGTGTGGGTCAGCACCGACAGGCAGCCGCTGATGGCCTGGCCGAGGCGGTACATCGCGCTCTCGCTGACCTCCTCGAGGAGGTCCCCACCGGGGCGGCGCATGATCGCCTGGGCACAGTCGACGAAGGCCGGGTGCGCCAGGCCGTACTCCACGAACGCCTCGACCAGCCGCTCGAGCTGGACCCGCGGGTCGTCGGTCGTCGCGGCGGCCGACTGCAACGCCACCTGCAGCTCGTCGAGGTACTGCACCAGCGTGAGGCTGAACAGCTCCTCCTTGCCGGTGAAGTGGCGGTAGATGATCGCGCGGTTGATGCCGACGGCCCGGGCGATGTCCTCGATCTGGGCGTCGCGCACGCCGCGCTCGTCGAACAGCCGGCGGGTCGCGGAGATGATCTCGGCCTCGCGCACCCGCCTCCGCGCGGCTGCGGTGCCGCCGCGCCCGGTGACCGACGGGGCCGACGACTCGGAGCTCATGCCACCAGTCTAGGGAGGAGCGGCGCCCGTGCCCGGTGTGGTTCCATGCTCGGCATGCCGCTCCCGCGACCGCGCCGCCTCCTCGCCACCGCAGCGCTGCTGCTCGCGACGTGGCCCGAGGCCGCGGTCGCGGCACCGGCGTCGGTCGCCGACGACCGGTTCGCCGGCACGGCCCGGCTGCCCGGCTGCTCGGGAGCGGTGGTGCGCTGGGCTTCCGCGCTGGGCTCCGACCCCGCAGTGGTGATCACCAACGGGCACTGCGTGAGGACGCCCTACCTCGGCGCCCGCGAGGTGCTCGTCGACCAGCGCCAGTGGAAGCGGATCGAGCTCCTCGAGGGCGACGGCGACGTCGCGACCACGGTCCGTGGGGTGCACCTGCGCTACGCCACGATGTACCGCACCGACCTCGCGGTCTACGAGCTCCGCGAGACGTACGACGACCTCGCGACCCGTGGCGTCACCCCGCTGGTCCTCGCCGCCGAGGGGCCCGCGCGCGGCGACCGCATCCGCATCCCGTCCGGCTACTGGACCGAGCAGCGCGCGTGCACCACCACAGGGACGGCCCACCGCGTGCACGAGCGGGCGTGGGACTGGTGGGACTCGATCCGCCTGCCGGCCCGGGACGGCTGCGCGATCCGCGGCGGCTACTCCGGCTCGCCGATCGTGTCGCGGACGACCGGCGAGGTGGTCGGCATCGCGAACACCGGCTACGTCGGCGGCCGGCGCTGCGTCGACTCGGCGTGCGAGGAGGACAGGCGCGGCCGGGTGGTGATGCGCAGGGACATGAACTACGGCCAGCAGACCTGGTGGCTCACGACCTGCGTCGGCGCCGACCGGCGCTTCGACCTCTCGGTGCCGGGCTGCCGGCTCGCTCAGCCCGCCGCCAAGGCGCGGACGGTCTCGATCGTGTCGGCCTCGTCGGCGGTCTTGTCGTCGCGGTAGCGCAGGACCCGGGCGAAGCGGAGCGCGACGCCGCCGGGGTAGCGGGTGGAGCGCTGGAGCCCGTCGAAGGCGATCTCCACGACCTGCTCGGGGCGCAGCTCGACGGCGTAGTGGTCGCGGATCGTCGCGGGCGAGACGGCGAGCTCGGTGAAGCGCTCGGTCTGCCAGGCGAGCATCTCGTCGGTCATGCCCTTGAACGTCTTGCCGAGCATCACGAAGCCCGTCTCCGAGGACGGGTCGCGGGCGCCGAGGTGGATGTTGGAGAGCCAGCCCTCGCGTCGTCCGGAGCCCCACTCGACGCCGAGCACGACGAGGTCGAGGGTGTGGACCGGCTTGACCTTGACCCACGCCGAGCCGCGGCGGCCGGCGGCATAGGGGGCCGACAGGTCCTTCAGGACGACGCCCTCGTGGCCGGCGGCGACGGTCTCGCGGGCGAAGTCGTCGGCCTCCTGCGTCGAGCGGGTGACCAGGCGTCGCACGCGGTGCTGCTCGGGCACCAGCGCGTCGAGCGCGGCGAGGCGCTCGTGGCCGGGGGAGTCAAGCAGGTCGCGGCCGTCGACGTGGAGCAGGTCGAAGAAGTGCGGGGTGACCGCGACGCCGGAGTCCTGGGCGGTGCGGCTCGCGGTGTCCTGGAAGGCCATCGGCCGGCCGTCGTCGGACAGCGCCAGCGCCTCCCCGTCGAGCACGAACCGCTGCGCCGGGAGCGACCGCGCGACCTCCACGACCTCGGGCAGGCGGCCGGTGATGTCGTCGAGGCTGCGGGTCACCACGAGCACCTCGTCGCCGTCGCGGTGGACCTGGATCCTGATCCCGTCGAGCTTGGCGTCGACGGCGACCTCGCTGGCGCCGTCGGCCGACAGGCCGGACATCGCCGCCGCCACGTCGGGGGCGCTGGAGGCCAGCATCGGCATGATCGGACGGCCCACCTCGAGGCCGATCGCGGCGAGCGCCTCCTCGCCCTCGAACGCGGCCCCGGCGGCCGCGACGGTGGAGCCGGCGAGCATCGCGGCCCGGCGGACCGCGGCGAGCGGGACATCGGCGACCTGCGCCACCGCCTCCTGCGTCACCGCGTCGAGCGCGCCCTGGCGGACGTTGCCGGTGACGATGGCGCGCAGCCACGCCTGCTCGGCCGCGGTGGCACGCCCGAAGAGGGCCTCGACCGCGTCGCGGCGCGCCTGCTGCGAGCCGGCGCCGAACAGCCGCGACATGGCCTCGAACGCCTCGTGGACCTCGAGCACCGTCAACGACGGCTCGCCGGCCGGGGGAGGCAGCTCGCTCACGCCGCGCCAGCCCAGACCCGTACGACGCTGACGGAGCGCGCCGCCGAGGTAGGACACGACGACCTCGAGCTCCGCAGGCTCCACCCGCCCGAGCAGCTCGGCGAGCAGCGCGGTCTTGGCCTTGCGGGACCTGGTGGCGGCCACCTCGGAGGAGGTGGCGACGAGCTCGGCGAGCAGCATGGCCCCATCCTGCCGCCCGCCACCGACACCGGCGCCACCCGAGGGTGCGGGACGGGTCGGGCAGGATGGGTCGCGTGCCCGACCAGCAGCCCGAGCTCTACGTCCCGCGCTTCAACGTGATGGACGCCGACGACGTACGCCCCTTCGTCGCGGCCGTCGCGACCGCGCAGCTGGTCACGGTGGGTGCGGACGGGCTGCCCGACGCGACGTTCCTGCCGGTGCTGTGGGAGGGCGACCGGCTCGTGGGCCACCTCGCGCGGGCCAACCCGCACTGGCGCCGCATCGTCGGCGGCTCGCCCGCGCTCGCGGTGGTGACGGGTCCGGACACCTACGTCAGCCCGTCCTGGTACGCGACGAAGGCCGAGCACGGCAGGGTCGTGCCGACGTGGAACTACTCCGTGGTGCACCTCCGCGGCCGGGTCGCCGTGCACGACGACCCGGCGTGGGTGCGCGGCCTCGTCACCCGGCTCACGGACCGGCACGAGGCCGGGCGGGCCGAGCCGTGGGCGGTGTCGGACGCGCCCGACGACTACGTCGCCAAGAACCTCCGGCCGATCGTCGGCGTCGAGCTCCTCGTGGAGTCGGTCGAGGCGAAGTCCAAGCTCAGCCAGAACCGCTCCGACGCGGACCGCGCCGGCGTCGCCGCCGGTCTCGTCGCCGACGGCAGGGATCCCGACGGGCTCGTGCAGCAGTGAGGTCCGGACGGGTCCGCGAGCGCTTCACCGGCCGGATCGCCGGGGTCGGCAGCACCAGCGGCACACGCGTCGTCGTCGGTCGCTGGGACGACTCGCCCTGGGGCGGCTTCGCCGACGTGATGCTCGAGGACGCCTCCGGCCACCGCGTGCTGCTCGCTCCCGACGAGCGCGTCCGTGAGTTCGTGGCCGCCACCTACTCCTTCGACGAGCACGTCATCGAGCCGGTCGCTGTGGACGACACGGTCGACGGCTGGCAGGTCTCGACGCCCTCGCTCTCCCTCCGCCTGGTGGTCGGAGGCCGTACGCCGCTCGGCGCGGCGCTCGGGCTCGTGCCCGCCCGCGTGGCGACCTCGCCGGCGTGGTGCGCGGTCGCCGACCCGGTGGCGCGCGTCGTGCTCCGCGGCGTACGCACCCGCGGGACGGCCGGCAACGACCGGAAGGAGTGGTACGGCGCGACCTCCGTCGCTGCCGTCACCGCCGTCACGGGGGAGTGGCGCGGCGCCGACCTCGGCGACCTGGCGCCGGTCGACCCGCCCTGCCGCTTCGGCTTCTCCTCGACGCCCAAGCGGCCGTCGGTGACGAGCGTGGTGACCACGATCGAGCGCCCGGTGACGGCGGAGGACCCGGATGGGTGACCGGTCGGCTGAGGTCGTGGTGCACGGGCCGGCCTCGTGGAACCTCGTGGTCGACGTCGACGAGCTCCCGGCACCGACGCCCCACATGCAGCTCGCCACGGCGCACCGGGAGCTCGTCGGGGGGACCTCGGCGGGGAAGGCCGCGCACCTGCGCGACCTGGGCGTGGACGTGGAGCTGCACACCGTGCTCGGGACGGACGCCGCGTCCGGGGCTATCGAGGAGGCGCTGAGCCGCGCCGGGGTCCCGTTGGTCGCCGCGCGGGTGGACGGCCCCGCCGAGCGCCACCTGAACCTGATGGACCCCTCGGGTGGTCGGGTCTCGATCTACCTCGACCTGCCCGGGCGTGCGGAGGCCTCCGTGTTTCAGGGGGCGCGTGAGCGGCTCCTCGCGGCCGCGTCAGGCGCCCGCGCGGTCGTGCTGGACCTCTCCGTGCCCTCGCGCGACGCCATCGACGCGGTCGCCGCGCTCGGGGTCCCCATCTGGACCGACGTGCACGACTACGACGGCAGCAGCACCTTCCACGCGCCGTTCCTCGACGCTGCGTCGTACGTCTTCATGAACGGCGACAAGCTGGCCGCGCCTGAGCAGTTCCTGCGGGCCTGCGTCGCGCGCGGCGCCCGGTGCGCGGTCTGCACGCTCGGCGCGGAGGGTGCCGTCGCGGTGGACGCGGACGGCGTACTCCACCGGGTCGCCGCCGAGCCGGTCGCGCGGGTCGTCGACACCAACGGGGCGGGCGACGGGTTCATGGCGGGCTTCCTCGCGGCACACCTGGACGGCGCCGATGTGCCGGCTGCGCTGCGCGCCGGCTCCCGGCAGGCCGCCCGGGCGCTGGGGACCCTCCAGCTCAACCCGATCCTGGAGCCGGCCGCCGACGAGGCGTGACACCCCTTGCTCGCGCACCCGATCGGGTGAACAGTTGGCACGACACTTCTCGGACGGTCGGAACAACGAGGGGGAGCGGTCACGGTGAGCAGGGAGACGGGTGGCCAGGCGGGCCAGGCCGGCGCCCCGGTCGCCGCCGGTCCCGAGGCGATCCGCAACGTCGTCGTCGTCGGTGCGGCCGGTGCGGGGAAGACCACGCTGGTCGAGCGGCTGCTGGTGCAGGCAGGGGTGCTCAACCGCGCCGGCAGTGTCGACGACGGCACCACGGTCTGCGACTTCGAGGAGGTCGAGCACCGGCAGCACCGCTCCGTGGGCCTGGCCCTCGCCACGCTGGTGCACGACGGGGTGAAGATCAACCTGCTCGACGCACCGGGCTACGTCGACTTCGTCGGCGAGGTGCGTGCGGGCCTCCGCGCCGCCGACTGCGCGCTGTTCGTGGTCGCCGCCAACGAGGGCGTCGACGAGCCCACCCGGGTGCTGTGGCGCGAGTGCGCGGACGTGGGGATGCCGCGAGTGGTCGTGGTCTCCAAGCTCGACCACGCGCGCGCCGACGTCGACGGCGTGGTGGCGCAGGCGCGCGACGCCTTCGGCGAGCGGGTGCTGCCCGTCTACCTCCACGAGGACGGCCGCCTGGTCGGCCTGGTCACCGGCGACCACCAGCACGACGAGCAGCGCGCCGCGCTCATCGAGGGGATCATCGAGGAGTCCGAGGACGAGACCCTCATGGACCGCTACGTCGCGGGCGAGGCGATCGCCTCCGACCTCCTCCTGCGCGACCTCGAGCTCGCCGTCGCACGGGCCTCCTTGCACCCGGTCGTCCCGGTGGACGCGATGAGCGGCGTCGGTGCCGAGGAGCTGCTCGACCTGGTCGTCGCCGGCTTCCCCTCGCCCCTCGAGCACCGGATGCCGACCGTCTTCACCCCGGCCGGGGCGCCGGGACCCGCGATCTCCTGCGACCCCGCCGGGCCGCTGGTCGCCGAGGTCGTCAAGACCACCACCGATCCCTACCTCGGGCGCGTCAGCCTGGTGCGGGTGTTCTCCGGGACGGTGCTGCCCGACGCGAGCGTCCACGTGTCGGGCCACCGCTCGGTGTTCGCGGCCGGCGCCGACCCGACCGCGAGCCATCCCGACCACGACGAGGAGGAGCGCATCGGCTCACTGTCGGTCCCGCTCGGGAAGGCGCACCGTCCCGCGTCGTCGGCGATCGCCGGGGACCTGTGCGCGATCGGCAGGCTCAGCCACGCCGAGACGAGCGACACCCTCTCGTCCGTCGACTCGCCGCTGGTGCTGGAGCCGTGGCGGATGCCCGACCCCCAGCTGCCCGTCGCGATCCGGGTCCTCTCGAAGAGCGACGAGGACAAGCTCGGCTCCGGCCTCCAGCGGCTCGCCGCCGAGGACCCGACCCTGCGGGTCGAGCACAACGAGGAGACCCACCAGATCGTGCTCTGGACGATGGGGGAGGCCCACGCGGACGTGCTGCTCGACCGGCTCGCCACCCGCTACGGCGTCGCCGTCGAGGAGGTCGAGGTGCGCGTGCCCCTGCGGGAGACGCTCGTCCGCCCCGCCACCGGCCTGGGCCGGCACGTCAAGCAGAGCGGCGGTCACGGGCAGTACGCCGTGTGCAGCGTCGAGGTCGAGCCGCTCCCGCAGGGGAGCGGCTTCGAGTTCGTCGACAAGGTCGTCGGCGGTGCCGTGCCGCGGCAGTTCATCCCCTCGGTCGAGAAGGGCGTCCGCGCCCAGATGTCGCGGGGCGTGGGGTCCGGCTACCCGATGGTCGACCTCCGGGTCACGCTGACCGACGGCAAGGCCCACAGCGTCGACTCCTCCGACATGGCGTTCCAGACCGCCGGCGGGCTCGCCCTGCGCGACGCCGCCTCGGGAGGCGGGACGTGCCTGCTCGAGCCGGTGGACGAGATCGGGGTGCTGGTCTCCGACGCCCTGGTCGGGACCGTGATGGGTGACCTGTCCGCCCGCCGCGGCAAGGTGCTCGGCAGCGAGCCGAGCGGCGACGACGGCATGGTGCTGGTCAGGGCGCACGTGCCCCAGCTCGAGCTGCGCCGGTACGCCGCCGAGCTGCGCTCGCTGTCCCACGGCACCGCCTCGTTCACCCGCACCTACGCCCACCACGAGCGGGTCCCCGACCAGGTCGCGGCCAGGCTGGGAGCCTCGGCCGGTGGCGCGGCGTGACGTGCCGCCGCACGTGTCCGGGTTGTCGCCCTCGACCGGGTGCGCAGAGGGCGAGAAGTCGGACACGTGTGCCGTACGCGGTCGCGCGGAGGCCCTGACGCGGCGACCCGTCCTGCGGGGACGCATGGCAGAAGACGCCATCGCCCGGGACGTCGTCGGCCACCCGGTAGACGGGGAAGACGGTCGCGCACCACACGCGCGCGTAGGTGGACCGCCGCCGGCCCGCGCGCGGCCGCCGCGTTGTGGGCCGACATCTCCCGGAAGACGTCGACCGCGTCCGGGACGTAGCGCCACACGCTGAGGACGGCGCCCTCCACCGCGCGCCCGGCGACGCTGCGTGTGGGCATCGCAGGCTCGCATCGCTTTGTCTTCGGTCGTTCGAGTGCAGGCGAGGGGTGACGAACCGTCAAGAGCGGCCGGTGCCGGCGCCGTCGCTGCGGTCCTACACTCGAGTGTCGTCCCCCGGCAGGCGTCACAGCGACGTCCCGGACCGGATCACGGGGGTGGTCTCACGTGTCGGCTGCTGTCCTCAACATCGCCCTGGGCCTTGCCGCGGCCTTCATCGGCTACCTCATCGGGCGCCTCTGGGAGAAGTTCCAGGTCAGGAGGCGGTGCTGGATGGCCCGCGAGTTCTGGCACCCCGTGCTGGACGGGACGTTCCAGATCGTGATCAGCAAGTTCGACATCCCCGAGTTCCGTGAACCCACTGGCGTCGTCGGGGGCGGGGACGCCATCGCGAACAGGCTGCTGAGCGAGCTCTTCCACGACATCGGTCTCGAGAGGCCGCAGTCGGTCTACGTGGACGAGCGCGAGCTGGACCGTGCGAACAACTTGGTCGTCCTGGGTGGTCCGGCGGAGAACAAGGTCGCCCGTCAGGTCTGCGACCGGCTCCGACCGGGCATGAGAGTGGTGGACCCCGGCCCGGGCCTGCCGATGCAGGTCGAGATGACCGCCCAGCCCGGCGGCGACTGGGCGGCACCGCTCGTGCACGTCGCGGAGCCGGGCCAGGAGATGATCGAGTACGGCGTGATCCTCCGGGCGCCCAGCCCGTTCGCGGACGGCAGGACCGTCGTCGTGATCCAGGGGGCCTACGGCTACGGGACCTGGGCGGGCGTCGGCCTGACGCGGAGCAAGGACTTCCTCGCGAGGTGCGAGGCGCTCGACCACGAGGACGGCGAGCCCCGCGGGCGGGTCGCGACCGCCGCGGCGCGTGCCGGTCGACGGATGGGGCTCGCTCTCGGGTCCCGCGCATGGGTGCCCATCGAGTGCCTGTACCGGGTCGACGTCGTCGACGGGCATCCGACGTCGACGGAGATCGTGGCCCTGCGCCGGATGTCGGCCATCACAGCCGGCGAACCATCCTCACCTCGTGACGGGTCGGATCGGCCGCCAGAGGCTGCCGGTCACCCGTGAGCCGGAAGCCGGCGCCTTCGTAGAGACGCAGGGCGTTCGGGTTGTCGTCCATGACCCACAACCAGAGGCACGGCACACCGTCCGCGCGCAGGCGGTCGATGAGCGTCTCGAGGAGCAGGGTGCCGATTCCCTCACGGCGTCTGTCCGGGCGCACCCACATGTAGCTCGCGTAGCGGTCCTCGCGCGGGATGTCGTCCTCGGGGGTCGCACCGAGCAGCCCCACGTCGCTGCCGCGATCTTCGGCCACGAGCCAGGTCCCGCGACCCAGCTCCCGTGTCCACTCGTCCTCGGACCAGGTGACCTGCTGGTCGAAGGTGGAGAGGAACGCCGCCGGCTCCTGACGCAGCGCCGCGAGGCGCACCTCCCGCAACCGGGCGACGTCGTCGGCCCCCAGCACCGCGATCGTGGTGGTCCGGCGCGTCACGGAGTCTCCTCATCGTCGACGACCCGGTGGACGTCGGCTGCCGAGTACGCCCGTAGCCCGAGGTGGGACACGGCCGCGCCGACGTCCGGCACGGAAGGCAGCGCAGATAGGGCCGACTGCCAGGCTGCGCGATCTGTGTTCCAGGCGCGGACGTAGGCAATGAGCTCCGGGACGGTGATCTCCGCCAACCGCCTCTCCGCGGCAGCCATGGCAGCGATGACCCGTGTGTCGGCCTGGTCGCTCCTCTGCCGGATGCCACGGAGGAACGTGCCACGCTCCTCGATGAACCGGGTCCAGAAGTCGTCCTTGGTGGCGAGGTCGAGGCACCCCTGGTGCAGCGAGCTCATCAGGCCGTCGGCGACCACGTTCCCGAACTCCTGGAAGTAGGCCTTCTCGGGATCGGCGAACGGGTCGTACGGCAGCTGGCGGCACTCGCCGGCCTCGACGACCCGTCCCGCCGCGATGGCCGGAGCCATGAAGATCCAGTCCTCGTTGTAGATGCGGGGGAAGAACGAGGTCATCGCTCGCCGGTCGACCAGCAGCATGGACCCGCTGACGAACACGTCCTGCTCGTACCCGGTCAGGCGGTTCGCGTGGCACACCACGGAGTTGTCGGGGAACTCCCGCGCCGGCATGCCGGCCATCCCCGCGTCGGGGAGCACCTGCAGCGCACGCTCCACGTCGACGCTGGTGAGCCCGTGGATGTCGTCGTCCAGGAAGAGCACGGTCTCCCACTCGACGAGCGTGGCGATGACGAGGCCGAGATTCCGTTTGACGCACAGGTCGCCCAGCCCGGCCGTGCCCGCGGGTATCCGGTCCGTGAGGAGCTCGACCACCGGTGGGCTGTAGTCGCCGGGCACCGGGACCACGGTGAGCCTGAGGCCGGTCGAGGCGGCCGCCCTCGTCGTGATGTCCTCGACCGCGGCGCGGCCGCTCGCGAGGACCACGATGTCGGTGCCGAGGGCGGCCGCGAGACCGACCGCCGTGTCCAGGTGGTCGGCCGGTCGCGACGCTGACACCACGATGCCCCCGAGGGACCTCGGACGCGCAACCGCTGGGTCAGCGAGCAGCTCGGCGTGCTTCTCGGCAGCCGCACGGGGCCTCCCATCCGGTGCAGCCATGGTGGTTCCTCCCGCGGGCTGTCCGACACGGCCTGTCGCGTTCTCGATCGTAGGCGGATGTCCGCCGCGGTGGCACCGTCGGAGAGCGGCGCCCTTCCGCTCGATCCGGGAGCGGCGCCGTACACGTGTCCGAGATGTCGCCCTCGATCGGGCGGTTGGAGGGCGAGAAGTCGGACACGTGTGTGCACGCGACCGGTCGCCGGGTCCGCGGAGGCGGCCTCACTGCCCGATGCGGGTGCGCACCTCGTAGAGCTCGGGGAAGAAGGTGAGGTTCAGCGCGCGGCGGAGGAAGTCGACGCCCGACGAGCCGCCGGTGCCGACCTTGTGGCCGATGGTGCGCTGGACGACCTGGAGGTGGCGGAAGCGCCACTGCTGGAAGGCGTCCTCGACGTCGACGAGCTCCTCGCAGGTCTCGTAGACGCCCCAGTGCTCGGCGGGGGCGGCGTACACCGACGCGAAGACCTCGACGAGCTCGTCGTCGGTGGTGTGCGGCTGCGACCAGTCGCGGTCGAGCAGCCGCGCGGGGACGGCGTACCCCTGGCGGGCGAGGTGGGCCAGGAACTCGTCGTAGAGCGACGGCTCGTGCAGCAGCTGGGCCAGCACGTCGTGCGCCGCGGAGTCGTGGGCGTGGACCTTCACCATGTCGGCGTTCTTGTTGCCGAGGAGGAACTCGACCTCGCGGTACTGCGCGGACTGGAAGCCCGACGACGTCGCCAGGAACGGCCGGATCTCGGCGTACTCCGACGGCGTCAGCGTCGCGAGCACCGACCACTGGTCGGTGAGGGTGTGCTGGATGTGCTTGATCCGCGCCATCCGCTTGAGCGCGGGGGAGAGGTCGTCGGTGCGCAGCAGCGCCCGCGCGGAGCGGAGCTCGTGGACCATCAGCTTGAGCCACAGCTCACTGGTCTGGTGCTGGACGATGAAGAGCAGCTCGTCGTGCTGCGGCGGGTCCGACAGCGGCTGCTGGGCGGACAGCAGGACGTCGAGCCGGAGGTAGTCGCCGTAGGACATCGACCTCGAGAAGTCCTTCTGGATGCCCTCTTCGAGGTCGCGCTGGTTCGGTGTCTCGGCCATGGCTGCAAGGTAGTCGGTGGACTCGTCTACCGTCGCACCCATGGCCCCCTCCACCGTCGGCGAGCGCACCCGCACCTGGGTGCCCGACTGGCCGTGCTCGGTCGCGCAGGTGCTGCGCCCGCAGCGACGTGGCGCCGGTGACCCCACCCAGCGCCACGAGGAGTCCGGACGCATCTGGCGCGCCATGCGTACGCCGACCGGCCCGGCGAGCCTCTGCGTCCACCAGCGGCCGTCCACCGGCGGGGTGCACGCGCGGGCCTGGGGCGCCGGGGCCGACTGGGCGCTCGAGCACCTGCCCCGACTGCTCGGCGCGCACGACGACCCCAGCGGGTTCGAGCCGCACCACCACCCCGAGGTCGCGCAGGGCTGGCGCACCCACGGCCACTGGCGCATCGGTGCGACCGGGCTGGTGATGGAGTCGCTCGTGCCGTCGATCCTCGAGCAGAAGGTGACCGGCAAGCAGGCGTTCGGGTCGTTCCGCGAGCTCGTCCGCCGCCACGGCGAGCCGGCCCCGGGGCCGGTCGCCCCGCTGCGGCTGATGCTGCAGCCCACGCCCGCGACCATCGCCGCCATCCCGAGCTGGGAGTGGTTGCGGCTCGGCGTCCAGCCCGCCCAGTCGCGGACGGTCGTCACCGCCTGCCGGCTCGCCTCCTCGCTGGAGCGGATCACGGAGGTGCCGGCCGACGAGGCCGACCGGCGCCTGCGGTCGGTCCGGGGGATCGGCGTGTGGACCAGCGCCGAGGTCCGGCAGCGGGCGCTCGGCGATCCCGATGCGGTGAGCTTCGGCGACTACCACCTCGCCAACTGGGTCGGCTGGGCCCTCGTCGGTCACGACATCACCGACGAGGAGATGGCCGAGCTCCTCGAGCCCTACCGCCCCCAGCGCGGCCGGGCGGCGGCCATGGCGATGGCCGGCGGGCGGTCCCGGCCCCGTCGCGGACCGCGGATGAGCATCCCCACGCACCTCCCCACCCGCTGACGGACCAGCACCCCCAGAAATGGAGTCGCCAGCCCCGAGGGGCGGCGGTAGCGTCGATGCCGATGTCAGGGCTGTGAGGGAGGCCGCATGAGCGACGTCGATCCTGTCCTGCTGCTGGCCACGACCGACGAGACGTCACGTGACGTGATCGGTGGGGAGCTGCGCCGCAGGTACGGCGGCGACTACGAGGTCGTCGTCTGCGCGAGCTACGACCACGCACGGGCGGTCCTCGAGGGCCTGCGGCGGTGGGGGCGCCAGGTCGCGCTCGTGATCGCCTGCTACGGGCCCGACGACCGCCACGGCCTGGACTTCCTGCGCCGGGCGTACAACCTCCACCCCTCGGCCAAGCGTGCGATCGCGGCCGTCTGGGGCGACTTCGCGAGCACCCCCGCGGTGTTCTCCGCGATCGCGCACGGCCACGCCGAGCTGCTGCTGCTGCGCCCGGAGCGCCACCGCGACGAGGAGTTCCACGGCACGATCTCCGACGCCCTCGACGACTGGCACCTCGCCCAGGGCATCGGCTTCGAGGCGGTGCGGCTGATCGGGGAGCAGCGCGACGAGCGCACCCACGTCCTGCGCGACACCTTCGGCCGCAACCACATCCCCGTCGCGTTCCACCAGGTCGGCAGCCCGTCGGCCGCCCGTCTGCTCGCCGGTGCGGGCCTCGAGGACCCCGAGCTGCCGGTCGTCATGCTGTCGTTCACCTCCCCGCCGACCACGCTGGTCGCGCCCACCGACCTCGAGATCGCCGAGGCGTTCGGGCTGATGGCCCCGCTCTCGCCCGACAAGGTGTACGACGTCGTGGTGGTCGGCGCCGGGCCCAGCGGCCTCGCGGCGGCGGTCTACGCCTCCTCCGAGGGGCTGTCCACCCTGGTGATCGAGCAGCAGGCCGTCGGCGGCCAGGCCGGCACCTCGTCGCTGATCCGGAACTACCCGGGGTTCTCCCGCGGCGTCAGCGGCGCGCACCTGGCCTTCCGGTCGTTCCAGCAGGCGTGGGCCTTCGGCACCGAGTACTCGTTCATGCGACCGGTCGATGCGCTGGGCACCGAGGACGGCATCCACACCGTCTCGATGGCCGACGGCAGCAGGGTGCGCTCGCGCAGCATCGTCATCGCCACCGGCGTCGACTACCGCC
The DNA here is from genome assembly GCF_031844425.1 of Microbacterium sp. ARD31. Classification (NCBI taxonomy): domain Bacteria; kingdom Bacillati; phylum Actinomycetota; class Actinomycetes; order Micrococcales; family Microbacteriaceae; genus Microbacterium; species Microbacterium sp. ARD31. Next base: position 13,317 of record NZ_JAUZVE010000059.1, on the reverse strand, counting down.
GCCTCGACGTGCCCGAGCTCGAGTCGCTGGTCGGGCGCGGCGTCTACTACGGCGCGGCCGTCGCCGAGGCACCGTCGATGACGGGGGAGGACGTCTACGTCGTGGGCGGGGGCAACTCGGCCGGCCAGGCAACGCTCCACCTCGCCCGCTACGCCCGCCAGGTGACGCTCGTCGTGCGCGGGCCCTCGCTGGCCGCGAGCATGTCCGAGTACCTCATCTCCCAGCTGCAGGCCACCCGCAACGTCGTCATCCGCTACCGCACCGCCGTGGTCGGCGGGCGCGTCGACGACGGCTGCCTGGTCGGGCTCACCCTCGGCGACCCGCACGGCGAGGGTGGGACCGAGGACGTCCCGGCCGGTGGGCTGTTCGTCCTGATCGGATCGATGCCGCGGACCTCGTGGCTCCCCGAGGAGCTCGAGCGCGACAGCACCGGCTTCGTGCGCACCGGGCGCGACGTCACCGCACCGGCCCCCGACGGCGCGATGCGCCTGCCGCTGGAGACCAGCATCCCCGGGGTGTTCGCAGTGGGCGACGTGCGCGCCGGGTCGGTGAAGCGCGTCGCCACGGCCGTCGGCGACGGCGCGATGGTCATCGCCACGCTTCACGGCTACCTCGCCGACCACCCCGTGGCGGAACCCGCTCCATGAGCCGGCAGCACGCTGCCCGGCGCGACGCCGCCGTGGCCCGTCCGATGCGCGTCCTGCTGGTGGTGGCCGCCGTCCTCGTCTTCCTGGCCGGTTTCCAGCTCACCGTCTTCCCCACGCGGACCGACGACTGGTTCTCGTGGACCATCGACGTCCCGATGACCGCGGTCTTCCTCGGTGCGGCGTACTGGTCCAGCGCCGTCCTCGAGCTGGCCGGCGCGCGCTCGACGGGCTGGGGGCGGGCCCGGCTCACGGTGTGGACGGTGCTCGTCTTCACGACGCTGACGTTCCTGGTCACCGTGGTGCACCTCGACAAGTTCCACCTCGGCACCGAGCACCCGACGAGCGCGCGCCTCGTCACGTGGGGGTGGCTGGCGATCTACGCCGGTGTGCCCGTCGCGATGGTCCTCGCCCTGGTGCTGCAGTCGCGGGCCGCAGGGGAGGTCGGCGACGGCGTACGACGTCCGCTGCCGGTGCTCCTGCGCGCGCTGCTGCTCGGCCTCGGTGCGGTCCTGCTCGCCGCGGGCCTCGCGCTCCTGGTCGACCCCGTGTGGGCGTCGCAGGCGTGGTCGTGGCCGCTCACCCCGCTCACCGGGCGCGCGGTCGGCGCGTGGCTGGTCGGCCTGGGCTGGGCGGCGGCGCACGCCGTCTTGGTCGACGACGCCGGCCAGGTGCGCCCCGTGGGCCTCACGGGCGCCGCCTTCGTGGTGCTGGAGGGCATCGCCCTGGCGCGCTACGGGGAGGTCATCGAGTGGTCGCAGTGGCAGGCCGGGGCCTACGTCGCCGGGCTGGCATGGATCGCCGTGGTGTCCGGGTGGATCCTGCTGCTCCGGGGCGGCCGCCCGGTCACATGACCTCCGGCGCCTCGATGCCGAGGAGGTCGAGCCCGCGCACGAGGACGTCGCGGGTGAGCCCGGTCAGGGTGAGGCGCGACGCCGTCACGGCCGGCTCGGCCTTCAGGACCGGGCAGCGCTCGTAGAACACCGAGTAGGTCTGCGCCAGGTCGAACAGGTAGGTGCACAGCTGGTGCGGCTCGAGGGTCCGGCCGACCTCGTCGACCACGTCGCCGAAGTCGAGCAGCGCCAGCGCGAGGGCCCGCTCCTCGGGCTCCGCGACGACCACGGCACCGGGGGTGACCCCCGCGTGGCGGAAGATCGAGCGCGTGCGGGCGACGGCGTACTGCAGGTAGCGGCTGGTGTTGCCGTTGAGGGCGACCATCCGCTCGAGGTCGAAGACGTACTCGCTGTCGTGCGCGACGGAGAGGTCGGCGTACTTCACCGCGCCGATCCCGACCTGGGGGGCCAGCGCGGCGCGCTCCTCCTCCGAGAGCCCCGGGCGGTCCTCGTCGATCGCGGCGCGGGCGGCCGCGACGGCGTCGTCGAGCAGCGCCATGAGGCGCAGCGGGGCACCCGAGCGGGTCCGGAGGATCTTGCGGTCAGGGCCGAGGACGTTGCCGATCCGCACGTGCACGACCTCGACGTCGTCGGGGAGCCAGCCGGCGAGCCGCGCGGTCTCCCACACCATCTGCAGGTGCAGCGACTGCGGTGCACCGATCACGTAGAGCATCCGGTCGGCCGCCAGGTCCCGCACCCGGCGGCGGACGGTGGCGAGGTCGGTCGTGGCGTAGCCGTAGCCGCCGTCGGACTTGCGGATGATCAGGGGGAGCGGCCGGCCCTCCCGCCCGGTGCGGCCCTCGAGGAAGACGCAGAGCGCCCCGTCGCTGACGGTGGCGATGCCGGCCTCGGTGAGCTCGTCGCAGACCCGCTCCAGGTCGTCGTTGTAGGTCGACTCGCCGGCGAGGTCGTCGTCGGTGAGGCCGATGCCGAGGCGGGAGTAGATGGCGTTGAAGTAGTGGCGGGAGAGGTCCACCAGCTCGTGCCAGAGCCGCAGCGTCTCGGCGTCCCCGGCCTGCAGGGCCACCACGCGCTCGCGGGACCGGGTCGCGAAGGCCGCGTCGCCCTCGAACCTCGTCCGGGCCGACTGGTAGAAGGTGTTCGGGTCGGTCTCGAGGAGCAGTGCCTCCTCCGAGCCCTCACCGACCTCGAGGAGGCGCTCGATCAGCATCCCGAAGGGCGTGCCCCAGTCGCCGATGTGGTTCTGGCGTACGACGGTGTGCCCGAGGTGCTCGAGCACGCGGGCGAGCGCGTCGCCCACCACGGTCGTGCGCAGGTGCCCGACGTGCATCTCCTTGGCCACGTTGGGCGCCGAGTAGTCGATGACCACGCGCTGGGGCTCCGCCCGCGGCGCGCCCCTGCGCGGGTCGGCCGCGAGCTCGTCGAGCGCCGTGCCGAGCCACGCGCCGGCCAGCGTCAGGTTGACGAACCCGGGACCGCTGACCTCGACCCGCTCGCACACGCCGTCGACCTCGAGGGCCTCGACGATGCGCTGGGCCACCTCGCGCGGCGGGATCCCGAGCACCTTCGCCAGGGGGAGTGCGGCGTTGGACTGCAGGTCCGCGAACTGGCTGGGGCGCAGGACCGGGTCGGCGCCGCGTCGCTCCTCGCCGAAGGCCCTCTCGATCGCGGCGGAGACCAGGGGCGCGAGGGCGGCATGGGCGGACGGCATGGCGGCAGGCTATGCCGCGCGCGATCGCGTCGGGTCAGAGGAGGGGACGCAGGGGGCCGAGGAACGTCTCGGTGAACTTGCGGTTGAGGTCGCGCGCCTGCCACTCGTGGAGGGTCAGCTCGAGGCAGTTCGACTCGTCGTTCGCGAAGACCTCCTCCATCACCGCGGCGAACGCCGGGTCGATGACCTCGAGGTTGATCTCGTAGTTGCCCTGCAGGCTCAGCCGGTCGATGTTGGCGGTGCCGACCGTGGCCCAGCTGCCGTCGATGGTGGCGGTCTTGGCGTGGACCATCGCGTCCTTGAACCGCAGGATCCGCACCCCGGCGCCGAGCAGCTGGCCGTAGTAGCCGCGCGAGATCCAGTCGGCGACGATGTGGTTGGACTTCAGCGGCAGCAGGACCCGGACGTCCACGCCGCGCCGCGCCGCCTCGACGAGGCAGTCGACGAAGTCCTGGTCGGGCAGGAAGTACGCCGTGGTCAGCCAGATGTTGCGGCTGGCCCGGTTGATCGCCTCGAGGTACATGCTGCGGATCGGGAAGCTCCACTGCCGCGGGACGTTGCGGTGGATCCGGATCTGCGGGTCCCAGTCCGAGGCCGTCTCGAGCAGCAGCGGCCTCTCGTTGCGGCGCAGGCGGTGCCGGCGGTGGAGGTTCCAGAAGTCGGCGAACGACCGCTTGAGGTCCCACACCCCGGGTCCGGTGATCCGGACGTGGGTGTCACGCCACTCGGTGGCGTAGGCGGAGCCGATGTTGTAGCCGCCGAGGAAGGCGACCTCCTCGTCGACCACGAGCATCTTGCGGTGGTTGCGGCCGTAGCGGCGCAGGTCCCAGAACCGCAGCCCGGCGGACCAGATCGGGTAGCGCAGCACCTTCAGCGACGGCGGGAACCGCTTGAACGCAGGGGACACGACGACGTTGGCGAAACCGTCGTAGATGCAGTGCACGTCGACGCCGCGCGCGGCCGCGGCGGTCAGGGCGGTCTTGAACTTCCACCCGATCTCGTCGCCCTTCCAGATGTAGGTCTCGAACAGGATCTGCTTCTTCGCCCCGTCGATCGCCGCCAGCATGTCGTCGTACAGGTCGCGCCCGAAGGTGTACGTCGTGATCTCGCCGTCGCCGACCGGCACGGTCGCCGGACCGGTGACCGGGAACGGCTTCGGCTTCTTGCCACGGCGGCGGTAGGAGTCGACCAGCGACAGCGCGACCGCGAAGCCGAGCTGGAGGCCGAGGAGGGCGAGCAGGCCGCGCCGCACGGAGGTCAGCAGGCGGGCAGCGGTCACGCGCACAATCTAGCGGGGCGCGCACGGCGTCGAGGACTCAGACGAGCCCGAGCGCGGCGTAGCGCTCCACGTCGCACGGCCGGTCCGAGAGCAGCCGGAAGAGCGCCGCCCGCAGCATCGCCTGCCGCTGCGCGCCGCGTCGCCAGTCGTCGAGCGCCTCAGGGGCGGCGCCCAGCCACAGCACCGCGTCGAGCACGCAGACCGCCTCGGCCCACGACGGCGAGCGCCACGCGGGGGAGAGGTCGATGACGAACGGGACACCGGCCGCGTCGAGGAGCACGTTGCCGGCGAGGTCGCGGTGGACGAGCTGCTCGGGGCCCAGGTCGGCCGGTTCGAGCTCGGCGACGAGACGCACGACGAGGTCGGCGAGCCCCGGCTCGGGCCGGTCAGCCGCGGCCCGGAGCGCCGCGTCGGCGTCGTACGCCTGGCGCTCCGCCACGGTCCACTGGTCCGTCGTCGTCCCCAGCTCCACCGGACGCGTCGGCACGGCGCTCGCGAGGTGGGCGTGGATGAGGTGGGCGGTCGCCCGCAGGACGCCGAGGTCGCGGCAGGGCGTCGTACCGGCCTCGAAGCGGGTGGCCGCCCAGCCGTCGACGGTGAGGTTGCCGTCGCGCGCCGGCACGGGCAGCGCGAGGCGGACCGAGCGTGGTGACTGCTCGTCGAGACGCACCGCGAGGCGCGCCTGGACCGGCGCCAGCCACGCCTCCGACTCGTCGTGGCCGGGGGAGAGCACGAGGTCGCCCGCACGCCAGCTCGTGCCGCGGCCGCCCTCGAGCCTCTCGAGCACCCCCTCGGCGGCGAACAGGTCGAGCACGCGGTCCGGCGGCTGGCTCGGGTGGGGCACGGTGCGAGCGTAGGACCGGCTCGTCGGACAGGACAAAGCGGCTCACGCGCTGCTCGTCGCGCGTGGGGACGGGCCGCCGACGGGAGATCGTCCTGTTCGACGGGCCGTGGGATCAGCGGCGGGGCGACGTCTGTCACGTCCGGGCCCGTTGTCGGTGGCGCGTCGTAGGCTCGACGCATGCGTCCAGTCACCGATCTCCAGCGCCGGGTGGCCCCCTTCAAGGTCGTCTCCGACTACGAGCCGTCCGGCGACCAGCCGGCGGCGATCAAGGAGATCGTCGGCCGGATCCAGGGTGGCGAGCAGGACGTCGTGCTCCTCGGCGCGACCGGAACGGGCAAGACGGCCACCGTCGCGTGGGTCGCCGAGCAGCTGCAGCGACCGGTGCTCGTCCTCCAGCCCAACAAGACCCTCGCCGCGCAGTTCGCCAACGAGCTGCGCCAGCTGTTCCCCGACAACGCGGTCGAGTACTTCGTCTCCTACTACGACTACTACCAGCCCGAGGCCTACGTCCCGCAGACCGACACCTACATCGAGAAGGACTCCTCGATCAACGAGGAGGTCGAGCGGCTGCGCCACTCCGCGACCAACAGCCTGCTCACCCGCCGCGACACGATCGTGGTCTCGACGGTGTCCTGCATCTACGGCCTCGGCACGCCCCAGGAGTACGTCGACCGCATGCTGCGGCTCAAGGTCGGCGAGGAGCACGACCGCGACTCCGTGCTGCGGCGGCTGGTGGAGATCCAGTACACCCGCAACGACATGTCGTTCACGCGCGGCACGTTCCGCGTGCGCGGTGACACCCTGGAGATCTTCCCCGTCTACGAGGAGCTCGCGGTCCGTGTCGAGTTCTTCGGCGACGAGATCGAGCGGTTGATGACCCTCCACCCGATCACCGGCGAGGTGATCTCCGAGGACACCGAGCTCCACGTGTTCCCCGCCACCCACTACGTCGCCGGTCCCGAGCGGATGGAGCGGGCGATCAAGGGCATCGAGCTCGAGCTCGAGGACCAGCTCGCCGCCTTCGAGAAGCAGGGCAAGCTGCTCGAGGCCCAGCGGCTGCGGATGCGCACGACCTACGACGTCGAGATGATGCGTCAGGTCGGCTCCTGCTCCGGCATTGAGAACTACTCGATGCACATGGACGGCCGCACCCGCGGGAGCGCGCCCAACACGCTCCTCGACTACTTCCCCGAGGACTTCGTGCTCGTCATCGACGAGTCGCACGTCGCGGTCCCGCAGATCGGCGGCATGTACGAAGGCGACATGTCGCGCAAGCGCAACCTCGTCGACCACGGCTTCCGGCTGCCCAGCGCGATGGACAACCGGCCCCTGCGCTGGGACGAGTTCGTCGACCGCATCGGCCAGACGGTCTACCTCTCCGCGACCCCCGGCAACTACGAGCTCGACCGCGTCGGCGGGGTCGACAACACGGTGCAGCAGATCATCCGCCCGACCGGCCTGGTCGACCCCGAGGTCGTGGTGAAGCCGACCAAGGGCCAGATCGACGACCTGATCCACGAGATCCGCGAGCGCTCCGAGAAGGGCGAGCGGGTGCTGGTCACCACGCTGACCAAGAAGATGTCCGAGGACCTCACCGACTACCTCCTCGACGCCGGCATCCGGACCCGATACCTCCACTCCGAGGTCGACACCCTCAAGCGCATCGAGCTGCTGCGCGACCTCCGCCTCGGCGAGTACGACGTCCTCGTCGGCATCAACCTCCTCCGTGAGGGTCTCGACCTGCCCGAGGTCTCGCTCGTGTCGATCCTCGACGCCGACAAGGAGGGCTTCCTCCGCTCCGACAAGTCGCTCATCCAGACCATCGGCCGTGCCGCCCGCAACGTGTCCGGCCAGGTGCACATGTACGCCGACAAGATCACCCCCTCGATGGAGGCGGCGATCGACGAGACCAACCGTCGTCGCGCGATCCAGGTCGCCTACAACACCGAGCGCGGCATCGACCCGCAGCCGCTGCGCAAGAAGATCGCCGACATCACCGAGATGCTCGCCCGCGAGGACGAGACGACCCAGGAGTTGCTCAAGACCTGGGCCGACGTCGGTCAGAAGGGGCGCGCAGGCGGCGTGAAGGCCGGCAAGTCGCCCACCCCGGCGCTGTCGAAGATCCACTCCGAGGCGCCCGACACGGCCGGCATCCCGAGCAGCGACCTCGCCGAGCTGATCCAGGAGCTCACCGAGCAGATGAAGCACGCCGCCGCGGAGCTCCAGTTCGAGGTGGCGGCCCGGCTCCGCGACGAGATCTCCGAGCTCAAGAAGGAGCTCCGCCAGATGATGGAGGCGACGAAGTGACGAGCGGTGCGCGCGAGCCGAGGGACGAGGCTCGTGGCGCACCCGAGGAGCGAGGAGCTGCGCGAGTGAAGCGAGCGCCGGCCACCAAGTAGGGCGCCGTCTCGCCGTCAGTCCTCCTGCTCTCGGCGGCGCAGCTCCTTGCGCTGCTTCTTCTCCAGGCGGGCCTTCTCGGCGGCGATGATCTCGTCCTTCATGAAGACCACGCGCCCGGCGTGGAGCCCGGTGCCGAGCATGACGAAGAGCGGCCACGGGAAGTCGGCTCCCGTGGCCAGCCAGATGACCCAGCAGATGATCGAGGCCGACAGGAAGCCCCACAGCGCCTGCCGGCGCTCGGTGACGTAGGCCCGGTTGGCCTCCTCGACGACCGAGGGGGTCGCCGGGGTGCTGACCGCGACCGGGAGGTCGGCGACGAGGGGGACCAGGTCGCCGAGGGTCCGGCTGGCCAGGGCGGCGTCCGCGCGCTCGTCGTACTCGGCGCGCGTCAGGCGTCCCTCGGCGAAGGCGTCGGCGAGCACGCCCTCGATCACGGCGCGGTCGCGGTCCGAGGCCCGCATGGTCGCGTGGGCGGCGTTGCGCGGGTCGTGGTCGAACTGGCTCCACACCTCGATGCCTGGCACGACGCCATCGTAGGCAGGCGTGGGCAGGCCCACCCGTGGGGAGGTACGCGGCGGGCGGCGTCACTGCGGGGTCGCTAGGTTCGCCGCATGAGCACTCCCATCGACCTCGGTCGCCCGGTCTCGGGCGACGTCATCGACCTGATCCTCGAGGACCACCGTCGCTTCGAGTCGCTGATGCGCCAGCTGCGCGACAGCACCTCGGACCGCGACGCCGTCCGCAAGGCGCTCGCCGCCCTCCACGTCGCGCACGCGGAGGCGGAGGAGAAGCACGTCTACCCTCAGCTGCGTCGCAAGGACGCGATCACCGAGCACGAGGCCGAGCACGGCGAGGAGGAGCACGCCGAGGGCCACGAGGCGATGCTCAAGGTGCTCGAGCTGAAGGGCACCGACACCCAGGCGTTCGACGACGCCGTCGAGGAGCTCGCCACGGCGCTCAACCACCACCTCACCGAGGAGGAGCTCACCATCCTCAACCCGGCGCGCGACGAGGTGAGCGAGAAGGTGCGCCTCGAGCTCGGCGAGGCCTTCGCCACCGAGCGCAACGCCCAGCTCGACGCCGACTGCGGCAGCATCGACAACGTGCGCCGGATCGTGGAGGCCGCCGAGCGGGAGGGTCTCCTCGACGACGAGGACGACGAGGACGAGGACTGAGCCCGTCGCGCGTCGGCGCTGACGGGGGACGTCAGCGCCGGCGCCGCATCATCGTGAGCCCCACCATGCGGGCCACCACCATCGCGACGTAGAACACCCCGACCATCATCTCCACCATCAGCACGGAGCGTGCCACGCTCCCGACGGCCACGATGTCGGAGAGCCCGACGCTGGTGAGCGTCGAGAACGACAGGTAGAGCAGCTCGAACCACGTGTGCTCGAAGCCGCTCGCGTTGGAGAACGAGTCGGGCCAGACCGCCTGCACCGCGGCGAAGAGGTGGGCGAAGCCCCAGGCGACGACGGTGAAGGCGGCCCCGGTCGCGTAGTACTCGTCGGTGGTCACCACGTCGTCGTGGAAGAGGTAGCGCAGCATCGCGTAGGAGACGTAGAAGTAGAACGGCGCGTGCAGCAGCCCGGAGACGATCACCACCGCGTCGATGTCGGAGAACACCGCCTCCAGCAGCGTGAACACGATCGTGGGCGCGCCCAGGAAGAAGACGACCCGGCTGACGTGGGGCGTGCGCCGGACCGCGAGGACCGCGGAGCCCACGGCGAGCATCCCGATCACGCCGAGGAACGCGCGACCGACGGTCGAGCCCTCCAGGAACGGCCACGCGAGCACCTGCAGCAGCTGCGCCCCCAGGAGCATGGCCGAGGGGTGCGCCGTCAGGTACGCGATCTGCCGTCTCACGAGACCGGAGTCTAGGCACGCCGATCAGCGGCGCCGGGACCCTCGCCTGGGCTAGGTTCGCGGCGTGGGAGGACGCAGCACGATCTGGATGGTCAGCGTGCTGTCCGTCGTGCTCGCCGGGCTGGTGGGCGGCATCGCCTGGCTGCTGGGAACCAGCGAGCCCGTCGACGAGGGGCTGACAGCCGCCCAGCACGAGGTCGCCGCGGCCGCCCGCGCGGAGGCGCTGGCGTTCCTGACCGTCGACCACCGCACGATGGACGTCGTGGTCGAGCGGGTGCTCGACGGTGCCACGGGCGAGTTCCGCGATGAGTACGAGTCGCAGAGCAGGCGGTTGACGCGGGAGGCCACCCGGACCCGGGCGACCTCCGCCGGAGAAGTGGTCGCCCTCGGCGTGTCGGACCTCGAGGACGACGCGGCGACCGTGCTCGTGGCGGCCAACAGCACGGTCACCAACACCAGCACCGACGAGCCCCAGGTGCGCTACTACCGGCTCGAGCTGGGCCTGGTGCGTGAGGACGGCCGCTGGCTCACCAGCACGCTGAGGTTCGTGAGGTGACCCGGTGACGCTCACCTTCCAGAGACGGCTCGCCGGAGTGCTCGCGCTGGCGGTCCTGGTCGCGGCCGGCGTGCTGGGCTGGCTCTGGACCGAGCGCGACGACGGTGCCGGCGCGGACGTCACCAGCGCGGCCGACCCTGCGTCGTCGGTCGCCTCCGACGCGGTCAGGAGCACGGTGCTGGAGGTCGCCGGTGAGGCTGCCGGCCGGGTCTACAGCTACTCCTGGGACTCGCTGGCCGCCGACAAGGCCGCGGCCCGCGACCTGCTCACCGGCGCGATGCTCGACCAGTACGACCGCACGATGGCCGGCGTCGCGACGTCGAGCCGCCGCGACCGCCGCGTGGTGTCCGCCGAGGTCGTCGGCACGGCCGTCGTGCACGCCACGACGTCGTACGCCCGGGTGCTGGTGTTCGTGAACCAGTCCACCGACGGCAAGGACCTCGAGAAGCCGACGCTCGACCTCGACCGCGTGCTCGTCACGCTCGAGCGGGTCGACGGCGACTGGTTGGTCAGCGAGCTGGACGCGCTGTGAACGTGCCCTTGTGGCGGGAGCCGGGGATGGGAAGGATCGCGGCGTGGACGACGTGACGACCGACCTGCTGATCATCGGTGCCGGCCCGACGGGCCTCTACTCCGCGTACTACGCAGGCTTCCGCGGCATGAGCGTCACCGTGGTCGACTCGCTGCCCGAGCTGGGCGGCCAGATCACCGCGATGTACCCCGAGAAGGCGATCCTCGACGTGGCCGGCTTCCCCAGCGTCAAGGGCCGCGACCTCGTCGAGGGACTGGTGGCGCAGGCGGCCACGGCCGACCCGACGTACCTGCTGGACCGCACCGCGACCACCCTCGACCACCGCGAGGACGACGTGGTCGTCACGCTCGACGATGGCACCCGCGTCACCGCGGGGGCGGTGCTGATCACCTCGGGCATCGGGAAGTTCAGCCCGCGACCCCTGCCCGCCGGCGACGGCTGGGTCGGGCGCGGCATGGAGTTCTTCGTGCCGAGCTTCGCGCCCTACGCCGGCAAGGACGTCGTCATCGTCGGCGGCGGCGACAGCGCCTTCGACTGGGCCCAGCACCTCGAGCCGATCGCCGCCTCGGTCACCCTCGTGCACCGGCGCGACGCCTTCCGCGCCCACGAGCGCACGGTCGCGGCGGTCAGGGACTCCACCGTCGAGATCGTCACCAACGCCCAGGTCACCGCGCTGCGCGGTGACGGCCACCTCGAGGAGGTCGAGGTCAGCGTCGACGGGCAGGAGCCGCGCACCCTCAAGGCGCAGGCGCTCGTCGCGGCGCTCGGCTTCGTCGCCGACCTCGGCGCGATCCAGCAGTGGGGCCTGGTGACCGAGAAGCGGCACGTGGTGGTCGACTCCGCGATGCGCACGAACCTGCCACGGGTCTTCGCCGCCGGCGACATCACCGACTACCCCGGCAAGGTGCGCCTGATCGCCGTCGGGTTCGGCGAGGCCGCGACCGCGGTCAACAACGCGGCCGTCGTGATCGACCCCACCGCCCACGTCTTCCCGGGCCACTCCAGCGAGGGGTGAGCGGCGACCTCACGCGGAGGTGCCTACCGACCAGTAGGCATAATGGGCCCCCTCATCCACAGCACGCGAAAGGCAGAACACGTGCGCATCGCCATGCTGTCCTACCGGAGCAAGCCGCACTGCGGCGGCCAAGGTGTCTACATCCGCCACCTCAGCCGCGAGCTGGTCCGCCTCGGCCACGAGGTCGAGGTCTTCTCCGGGCAGCCCTACCCCGACCTCGACGAGGGCGTGCGGCTGACCAAGGTCCCGAGCCTGGACCTCTACCGCGAGCCGGACCCCTTCCGGATCCCGAGGCTGCGGGAGTTCCGCGACCGCATCGACGTCGAGGAGTTCCTCACCATGTGCACGGCCGGCTTCCCCGAGCCGAAGACCTTCAGCTCCCGCATCGCGCGGCTGATGAAGGAGCGTGCCGCGGACTTCGACATCGCGCACGACAACCAGGTCCTCGGGACCGGGATCATGGAGCTGGAGTCCTACGGCCTGCCCGTCGTGGCGACCATCCACCACCCGATCACCATGGACCGCAGGATCGACCTGCAGACCGCGCCCACCTGGCGCAAGCGGCTCACCCTGCGCCGGTGGTACGGCTTCCTGCGGATGCAGACGAAGGTCGCCAAGCGCTACCGCAAGGTGCTCACTCCCTCGGAGTCCTCGAGCCGTGACGTGGCCCGCGACTTCGGGGTCGACCCCGCGCGCATGCAGACGATCCTCCTGGGCGTCGACGACGTCTTCGCCCCGCCGACCGAGCCGCGCGTGCCGGGGCGCATCCTCGCCATGGCGAGCGCGGACGCCCCGATGAAGGGCATCGCGACGCTGCTGGAGGCCTTCGCCAAGCTGAGCGTGGAGCGCGACGTCTCGCTCGTGTTGGTCACCCGCCCCGAGCCGGGCGGTCGCACCGAGCAGCTCATCGACCAGCTCGGGATCGCCGACCGGGTCGAGTTCGTCAACGGGGTCAGCGACGAGGAGCTGGTCCGGGTGATGGGCTCGGCCGAGGTCGCGTGCGTCCCGTCCCTCTACGAGGGGTTCTCGCTGCCGACCGCCGAGCTCATGGCCTGCGCGACCCCGCTCGTCGTCTCTCGCGCCGGGGCGATCCCCGAGGTCGTCGGTCCCGACGGCGAGTGTGCCGACCTGGTCACCCCTGGCGACGTCGGCGAGCTGGAGCAGGCCCTCGCGGCGCTGCTCGACGACCCCGAGCGGCGTACGGCGATGGGCGCGCGCGGTCGGGCCCGCGTCGAGGAGCTGTTCAGCTGGCGTGCCGTGGCCGAGGCCACCGCCGCCGCCTACGAGGAGACGATCGCCGACTACCGGCGCGAGAAGGAGAACCACCGTGCTGACCGTTGACTTCGACCGCCTCGGCCTCCGGCCGGGTGAGCGGGTGCTCGACATGGGGTGCGGCGCCGGCCGCCACGCCTTCGAGATGTACAAGCGTGGCGCCGACGTCATCGCCTTCGACCAGGACGCCGACGAGCTCGCGACCGTGCGCGAGTGGTTCGCGGCGATGCGCGAGGCGGGCGAGGTGCCGGCCGGCGCCGAGGCCGACGTGAAGGAGGGCGACGCCCTCGCCCTGCCGTTCGCCGACGGGGAGTTCGACCGGATCGTCGCGGCCGAGGTGCTCG
>NZ_JAUZVE010000058.1:0-41547 GCF_031844425.1 Microbacterium sp. ARD31 | reverse complement strand
GGTGGTCCGGGACGGCGATGCAGGGGTCGCAGGGCGGGGTGGGAACTACTCGATCAGGCGGACCGGCTCGCCGACGATGCGGGCGGTCCAGGTCGTCGCGTCGGTCACCTGGCCGGTGCCGAAGCTCACCCGGACCCGGAACCAGCAGCCGCCCTGGCTGGTGACGGTGCAGCTGTAGGTGCTGGGGATCGGGACCCGGATCTCCTGGTACTTGCCGTTGTAGCCACTCGGCGTGATGCCGGTGATCCTGCAGTCGGTCAGCGAGCCGTTGGTGACCCCGCTCGCGGTGCAGTTCTGGAGGTACGTCGGCAGGTTGACGGAGTCGGTCGGCTTGAGCACCTGCACCGACCCGCTGCTCGAGCCCTCGCCGACGTCGAAGAAGCTGATGACGAGCGACTTGTTGGCCGCGGCAGGTGGCACGCGCACCAGGTTGAACTCGGTGGTCGCCGAGTCGGAGTTGGCGAAGATGCGCATCTTCTCGTAGGCCGCCACGGAGATGCCGCCGGCGGGCGCCGAGGTCACGGCGCGCAGCCCGAAGTTGTTGGTGCCGGTGCCGCGCACGGCGGTGTTGTCGGTCATCTGCGTATAGACGGTGCCGTTGCCGGCGTACCCGCCGTTGCCGTCCGGCGTGCCGCCGAGCGCCACGTTGTTGCGGACCTGGAGGTAGTAGTCACCGGCCTGCGTCGGGGTGAACGTGCACAGGTCCACCCACTGGTGGAACACCGCGGCCAGGTTCGCGTTGTAGTCGCTGTCGTCGGACTTCAGCGCCTCGAGGGACACCTGGTTGGCGTTGTAGCCCGGGTACTGGCGCACGCAGCCCGGCTCGGGAGCGCCCTGCCACGGCACGAGGGTGTCGACCGGGCGGCGCAGGGCGAACGAGGTCACCCCCGCGTTCTCGGTGCCGGAGTACAGGCTGGAGTTCGGGTCGTCACCGGTGCAGAAGACGTTCGGCTTGCTGGTGTCGGAGTAGCCGCCCCAGGTGGTGCCGGTGCGCCAGTAGCGCTGACGGGCGTCGGTGGCCCGTGGGTTCCAGGTGCCTCCCCACCCGGTCGGCGGTGAGGTCGTGCTGCCGGGGTTGCTGGTGGGCTCGCTGGTGCAACGCGAGCCGGTGGTGACGTAGGCCGGGTCGTAGACCTGCAGCCGCACGGTCTGGCCGACGCCGCTGGCCGCGACCCGGACCAGGTAGAAGAAGCCCTTGGGGTCGAAGTCGTTGTTCGCGCCGCCCGAGCAGTTGTCCTCACCGCCACCGCAGTAGCGGGTCTCGAACTGGGCTCCCTGGTTCTTGTCCACGTCGGGGCCGGCGATGGCGCCCCAGAACTGCGGGACGGCCGGGCAGACCGCGGGGGCGGGCACCTTGATCGCGGTGCCGGTCGGGCCGTTGCTCGAGCTGCCCGGCGCCTCGTTGCCGAAGGCGTTGCACGGACTGCCCATCGGCGCCGGCCCGTTGAAGTCGGCCACCGCGGAGCGCGACATCGTCGAGGTCGGGACCCCGAACGTGCGGGCGAAGGCGTTGTTGACGCGCGAGGAGACGGTGACCTTGAGCTGGGTCGGCTTCTCGCCCACCGTCACGACCACCGAGGACGTGCCGGAGTTGGGGTAGCCGTTGTCCTCCGCGATCTCGATGGCACGGGCCTTCGCCGACGCGAAGTCGTCCGGCATGAACGTCACGCCGGCCGTCGCCGCGGCGTCGGCCGCGGCCTGCACCCGCTGCAGCTCGACGTAGAGCCGCGCCACGTCCACGCCCACCGCGCCGAGCGGCAGGGCGATGAACGAGAAGAACATCGCGACGACGACCGCCGTCGCCCCGACCTCGTCGCGGCGTCGCCTGAGCAGGTGGAGGAGCTTCACGTACGTCGTCCGATCAGTTGTGCGCGTTGGGGGTGCCGGGCTTGCAGGTGTCCTGCGTGAGGGGCTCGAACTTCATGACCGTCCGCTCGGTCATCACCTTGTCGCCGCCCATCAGCCCGCCGACGAGACCCGTCATCCAGTTGTGGTCCGCGCGCAGCGCGACCCCGACCGAGTCGGACTGGTTGACGCAGGCGTTCACCGAGGCCGAGGCCCAGGAGCCGCTCGCGAAGCGGAACTTGTTGAGGCCGGAGTCCCAGACGTACTTCACGCAGTTGGCCGGGCATGAGGTGGGGATCGAGGTGCCGGATCCGGGGAACCCGGCGGAGTTCGCCTTGTAGATCATCACCCACTGGATGTCGTCGGAGTTCATGGCCATGCCCGCGGTCTGCATGGTGTCGGCCGCCGCCTGCGCGAACTTCGGCGCCGTCGCCGGGCTGCAGGGGGGCGGGCTCGCGCTGGCCTCGCAGGTGCCGGGCCCGGCGTCCGCGGACGCGGATGCCGTCCGCGCGCCGGCGCGCACGCTGCTGCTCATCGAGACGTAGTCCTTCATGTACATCCCGAGCTCGACGGTCCCGAGGAGGAAGGTGAGCAGGAGCGGCACCACCAGCGCGAACTCGACGGCGGATGCGCCCCGCTCGCCACGTCGCCTGCGGAATGTGCTCATGGACTGCTCCCTCGTTGACCCTCCCCGGACGACCCACGCCCGAGCGGGATCCAGTGTGCGTCCGTGAGAGCACGTCGGTCCCGACGTTGACGCACGCTAGTGACAGCGGACCAAGGATGCCTCAGCCCCGCGGACGGACTTAATAGCCCGAAATGACCATGTGCGGACTAGGCCGATCGGGGCGAGCGGGCGATCTTGGACCGGACCAGGTCGGCGAACGGGGCGGCGTTCGCGGGCGAGACGTCGAGGTAGAGGCCGGGCTCGATGAGCTCGAGCTCGCTGACCACCCACCCGTCCTCCCACCACAGCAGGTCGACGCGGAGGTAGTCCACCGGCCGGCCGAAGCGCTCGCCCATCGCGGCGTGCGCGCGCATCACCAGGTCGGCGACGTCGCCGGTGGGGACGGCCCGCACGCTCCCGCCGTGCTCCTCGTTGACGCGCACGTCGCCGGGGCCGGGCCGCTTGTCGAAGCGCTGGGTGATCCGCCCGTCGAGGACGTGGACCGACACCTCGCCGACCGTGTGGACGGACTCCACGAGGGGCTGTACGACGACCGCGCCGCGTTCGACGTGCGCCGCGGCCTGGTCCTCGTCGAGACCGGCCTCGAGGATCACCAGGCCCTCGCCGCCCGCACCGACGGCGGGCTTGACCACCGCGGTGCCGAGGCCGTCGACGGCGGCGACGAGCTGGGTGGCGCTGGTGACCCACGCGGTGGGCACCGTGGGCAGCGCGTCGAGGTCGAGCAGGTAGCGCTTGTCGTGGTTCCACTGGAAGACGTCGGCGCCGTTGAGCAGACGGGCCTGGTCAAGCGACCGCGCCCAGCCGAGGAACTCGGTGTGGTGGTGGACGTAGTCCCAGGTCGACCGCACCGCGACCAGGTCGGCGCCCGCCCAGTCGACGGCCGGGTCGTCCCAGCGCGCCCAGGAGGCGTCGATGCCGCGGGCCGCGAGCTCGGCGTCGAGCGCCGCGGCGCCCGGCTCTCCCTCGGGCAGGTCCGCGCTGGTGGCGAGGAGGACCCTCATGCCGGGTCGGCGGGCGGCTCGGAGGAGCCGTAGAAGTGGCCGGAGGCCTGCTCCTTGTTGGTGCCCTCGCGGTTGTCGCCCTTCTCGATGATCACGAGGTTGTGGTAGCAGTGCACCGCCCGCACCCACTGGTCGGTGTAGGTCGGCTGGTAGCCGTCGATGAGGAACTCCTCGTGGTTGAGCCCGTCGACGAGGTCCTTCACGAGGTCCATAGACGTGCCGGGCGCACGCGGGTCGAGCTGGCCGCCCCAGGCGGGCCAGTAGGAGGTCTGGGTGTCCTCGATGCAGTAGATGCCGCCGTCGGGCATCAGCGGGAAGAGGATCCGGAAGGACTCGCGCACGTGCTCGGGGATGTGGCTGCCGTCGTCGATGACGACCAGCGGCGCCCCCTGCTCCTCGATGATGCGGTGGAGGACCTCCGGGTCGGTCTGGTCACCGAGGTAGGCGTGGATGTGGCCGCGGGTGAGCCAGGACTTGTCCTCGATGTCGAGGCCGACGATCCGCGCCTTCGGGAAGAACCAGCGCCACATCTTCATCGAGGCGCCGCTCTTGCGGCGCTTCTTGTAGCCACCGATGCCCAGCTCGAGCAGCGTGAACGACTCCGTACGGAGGTGCTGGAGGTGCCGCTCGTAGTGGGGGGTGTACTTGTGGACGCCCCACTTGTCGGTGCGGAACTCGATGGCGAGCTCGGTCAGGTTGCTGGCCAGCAGGCGGCGACGGCGCTCGGCCCTCTTCTGCTCCGGGGTGGGCTCGTCCGGGGGCTGGGGCGGAGACGCCTGCATGCGGCCGGCCTTCTTGGCCGCCTTCTTGACGACCTCGCCGGCCCGTCGAGCAGTGGTGCGCACGTGTCGAACCCTAGCCTGCGCCGTCCACCTCGGGTGCGTGGTGCCCGAACGGCACTTCCTCCACGACACCCAGCGCGGCCAGCACCGACGGGAGCATCGCCTTGGCGGTCCGCTTGTAGCCGTGCGCGCTGGGGTGGAACCGGTCGAGGCTGAACATCTCGTCCGGGTTGGTGATGAAGAACGGTCCGACGACGTGCGCCAGCGAGACGACGCGAGCACCGCGCTCCAGCGCGACCGCCCGCTGTGCGTCGGCCAGCTGCCGCGACGCCCGCGACCCCAGCGCCCGCAACGGCTGCGGCACCGGCCGCAGCGCACCCAGGTCCGGGCACGTCCCGACCACGACCTCGGCCCCGCGTGCCCGCAGCGCGTCGACCGCTGCGCCGAGGTGGCGCGCGGACTCCGCGACGGGCACCCGGTGGGTGACGTCGTTGCCGCCCACGACCACCACCGCGACGTCGGGTCGGTAGGCCGGCGGCAGGGTGTCGAGCTGGTCGGCCAGCATGCTGCTCTCCGCACCCACCACGGCGGCCGTGCGCAGTCGCACCGAGCGGCCGGCCCGCCGGGCGATGCCGCGAGCGAGGCGACCACCGAGGGTGTGCTTGGGCCGTTCCGCACCGAGTCCGGCGGCGATCGAGTCCCCCAGCACCAGCAGGTCGACGGGCCGGCCCAGCTTCTTCTTGTAGTGCCGGTCGGCGACCGGCGCCGCCTCCCCGAGCGGCTTGCCGATGGCGCGCCTCGCCTGCGCCGCCTGGCGCACGAGCAGCTCGCGGGCGCCGTACGCCGTCCCTCCCGCGAGGCCGCCGAGCACCGCGAGCGCCACGCCGGCGCGGGTCACGTGGTGGTTGCTGGGCACGCACCCCATCAACCACGCCCACCTGACGCGCACCTGACGCGCGCCTGAACGCGGGCGCAACCGGGCGCGACGAACGGGCCCAACGTCACGCCCCGGTTGGGTCCACGTACTCAGGACAGCGCCCGCCGATCGCGCCACGCTGGACGTATGGACGCTCCTGCTGTCATTCCCCGTGCCGTCGCGCCACGCCAGCTGGCGTGGCTGCGCACCGAGCTCGCCGACTGGGCCTCCGACGGCCTCATCACCGACGACCAGGCCGAACGCATCGCCGTCCGGTACCGCCCGACGGCCGACCACGCCAGGATCAGCGTCGGCCGGGTCCTGCTCTCGCTCGGGGGCGGGTTCGTCGGGATCGGCCTGATCTGGCTGGTCGCCGCGAACCTCGACCAGCTCTCCCCCGTCGCGCGCTTCGTGGCCGTCGCCTTCATCTGGCTCGCCCTGCTGGTCGGCGGCGAGGTGCTCGCGGCCCGCAAGGCCTCGGCCCCGGTCGTCGGCGCGATCCGCCTCCTGGCGTCCCTCGCGATAGGCGCCGTCGTCTTCCAGGCCGCCCAGTCCCTCCAGGTGCCGGCCTTCGAGCCGCGCCTCGTCGGCCTCTGGTCCGCCGCCGCCCTCGTGCACGCCTACGCGACCCGCGCCTACGCGCCGTTCCTGGTCGGGATTGCCACCGGCGTCGGCTGGTGGTTCAGCCAGCCGCTGTGGGACCAGCCCAGCGGCCTGGCGGTCGTCCTGCTCCTCGGGGCCGGCGCCGTCCTCGCGTCGAGCCTGGCCCTCGTGCACGACGGGCGGCTCCCGTCGTTCGCGTGGACCTGGCGCACGGTGGCCGGCGGCATGGCGCTGCTCGCGCTCTTCGTCGCCGCGATCCCCGACGTCGGCTCCGACGAGGTGACCTGGGGCCTGTGGCTCACGCTGGCCCTCGCCGCCGCCGGAGTGGCCCTGGTCGCCACCCTCGCGGTCCGTCCCGGACGCCGGCTCCTCGAGCCGGCCGGGGCCGTCCTGGTCCTCGGCGTCGCCTTCGGCCTGGCGAGCTGGCAGACCGGGACGGACACGACGTCCGTCGACGCGGCGGACTGGGCACACGCCGCCGTGTCCGTCGCGGCGTACGTCGTTCTGGCCGTCGGGCTCGTCGCCCTCGGGACGGTCCGCGAGCACCAGCCCCTCACCTGGATGGCGATGGCCGGCCTGGTGGTCTTCACGACCTTCCAGAGCTTCGCGGTGTTCGCCCCGATCGTGACCGGCGCGTGGCTCTTCGTCGTGCTGGGCACGGTCTTCCTCGGCACCGGCTTCCTCTTCGACCGGGCCCGCCGGGGCCTGGCCCAGGCGCTCGACACCGACCCCGGCACCGACAGCGGCACGACAGGAGCCCCCCGATGAACCGCACCGTGACCACGGCCGCCGTGGCGCTCACCCAGCTGCTGCTCGTGGGCGTCGCCGTCGCGCCCCAGCTCTCCGCCCGCGTCACCGGCGACACCTACCTGGTGCGGGTGTCGATGCTCGACCCCGTGGACCCGTTCCGGGGCGCCTACGTCGCGCTCGACTACCCCGACCTGCGGCACGGCTCCTCGCAGTCGTTCGGCGACCCCGGGCTCGGCTCGCTCGACGACGGTGAGGAAGGCGCCGTCTACGTCACCCTCGTCGAGCGCGAGGGCGTCTGGGTGGCCGAGGACTGGGTCCGCGAGCGTCCCGCGGACGGCCCCTACCTCGCCTGCGACGACCGCTCCTGGCAGATCCGGTGCGGGATCGAGAGCTGGTTCCTCCCGCAGGACGAGGCGGCCGCCGCCGAGGACCTGCTGCGTGACGGTGCCGTCGCGGAGGTCAGGATCGACGGACGCGGCAACGCCGCGGTGGTCGACGTACGCGCGCCGTGATCGTCAGCGGCGGGAGAGCGCGACCTCGTAGTAGGTCTCCTCGTCGGCGGCCGTCCGCTCAGGGTCGACGGCGATCGACTTCGGGACCCCGCGGGGCGTGAACGTGACGTCGACGGCGTCGGCCTCGGCCAGCGCCTCGCGCAGCATGATGAACAGCCCGTCCATCGACCAGCCGCGCCGCAGGCGCAGCCGCTGCTCGCCCCGGGTGACCTTCACGACCGCGTCGTCACGCACGACCGTGCGGACCGCCTGCCTCGGCACGCAGTAGCAGGTCGTCCGCACGGTCATGACGTAGTCGTCGATGCCGGCCGCCTGCCAGTCCTGCCACGCCGCCGCCAGCTCCGGGTCCTCGTGGATGCCCGGGACGAACGGCTCCACGGGCCTCGGGTCGGCGACGGCGTACGACGGGGTGGCACCCGCGCCCAGGGCGAGTGCGAGCAGGACGGTCGGCAGGGCACGCGTCATGGAGGTCATGCTGCTCCGACGTCCGGAACGGGGCAACGGGTTCCCCCGGGCGTCAGCCCCCGGCGACGGCGGGGATGACCGAGATCTGCACGCCGTCCGGGGTCGGCGTGGCCAGCTCGTCGAGGAAGCGCACGTCGTCGTTGCCGACGTAGACGTTGACGAATCGCCTCAGCGCCCCGGCCTCGTCGAGGATGCGGCCCTTGATGCCGGAGTAGCGCGCGTCGAGGTCGTCGAGCACGGCGGCGAGGGTGTCGCCCTCGGCGGACACCTCCGACTCACCTCCGGTGTAGGTGCGCAGGATGGTGGGGATGCGGACCGAGACACTCATCTGCTGATCTTCCCTCTCAGAGGATGTTGGACGCCACGAAGGCGTCGTAGCTGGGTGCGATGGTGGCGGCGGGACCGACCTGGTCGGCGACGGCGTCGAGGGTCTTGAGGCCCATGCCCGTGTTGATCACGACGGTCTCGAGCGAGGTGTCGAGCTGGCCGGTCTCGACGAGCTTCTTCAGCACGCCGACCGTGGTGCCGCCGGCGGTCTCGGTGAAGATCCCCTCGGTGCGGGCGAGCAGGAGGATGCCCTCGCGGACCTCGTCGTCGCTGATGTCCTCCACCGCGCCGCCGGAGCGGCGACAGATGTCGAGGACGTAGATGCCGTCGGCCGGGTTGCCGATGGCCAGGCTCTTGGCGATCGTGTCGGGCTTCACCGGGCGGATCGCGTCGGTGCCGGACTTGTAGGCGACCGAGACCGGCGAGCAGCCCGTGGCCTGGGCGCCGAAGACCTTGTAGGGCTTGTCCTCGACGAGGCCGAGGGCGATCAGCTCCTGGAAGGCCTTGTCGACCTTGGTCAGCTGGGAGCCGGACGCGACCGGGATCACGATCTGGTCGGGCAGCCGCCAGCCGAGCTGCTCGGCGATCTCGTAGCCCAGCGTCTTGGAGCCCTCGGCGTAGAAGGGGCGCACGTTGACGTTGACGAACGCCCAGCCCTCCTCCTCGCCGGCGATCTCGGAGGCGAGCTTGTTGACGTCGTCGTAGTTGCCGTCGACGGCGACGAGTCGGTCGGTGTAGACCGCCGAGTTGACCTGCTTGGGCTTCTCGAGGTTGCTCGGGATGAAGACCACCGTCGTGATGCCGGCCCGGGCGCCCGCCGCGGCGACGGCGTTGGCGAGGTTGCCGGTGGAGGGACAGGCGAAGACCTTCGCGTCGAGCTCGCGGGCCGCGCTCAGCGCGCAGGCGACCACGCGGTCCTTGAAGGAGTTGGTCGGGTTGGTCGAGTCGTCCTTGACCCACAGCTTGTCGATGCCGAGCTCACGGGCGAGGTTGCGGGCCTCGAGCAGCCGGGTGAAGCCGGGCTCGGTGTTCGGGCTCTGCTCGATGTCGGTCGGCACCGGGAGCAGCGCCTTGTAGCGCCAGATGTTGCGGGGGCCGGCCGCGATCTCCTCGCGCGTCACGGCCGGGAAGTCGTAGGCCACCTCCAAGGGGCCGAAGCACTCCGGACAGGCGTACGACGGCCCCAGCGCGACCTCGTGCCCGCACTCGCGGCAGGCGAGCGCCCGGGCGTTGCCGAAGGCGCCGTCGCGGAGCCCCTTCCCCGGTGCGGCGGTGGTGCTGTCGTCCAGCAGGGTGCTCATGAAGTCCTCCTTCTCATCTGTCCCCGCGACTCTCGCGTGGGCCGGATTTGGCACCTGCTCCCATGACTGCCGGAGATGTCCGGACAGGAGGCTCATGGGTGGTTGCCGGGACTTCAACGGGCCGTTCCCTCAGTCCCTCGTGATGAGCAGGACCAGCCTAGGCGCGCGTCTCACGATGCGCACACCGATTCCACGATGTGGATGCGGTCAGCGCTTCTCCATGAGCCGGCCCAGCACGTCGACGACGCCCGCGGGGCCGTCGACGACGACGTCGGCGAGCTCCACGAGGGCGGGCTGCTCGGTCGACGCGGAGCAGATCACCAGGCCCGGGAGGCCCTGCTCGCGCAGGTCGCGGACCGCCTCGAAGGCCTCGATGTCACCGAGGTCGTCGCCGCCGAAGACCACGCCCTTGGCCCGCTGCTCCTCGACGAAGGTCCGCACGGCCTGCCCCTTGTGCATCTCGCCCGAGCGCACCTCGACCACGTTGCGGCCCGGCTCGATCGTGAGGTGGTGGCGCTCGGCGAGCGCCCCGAGGGGGCCCACGATCCGCTCGAAGGCGCCCGCGGGGTCGTCCATGCGACGGGTGTGCACGGCCACCGCGAGGCCCTTCTCCTCGATGTAGGCGTCGGCGGCGTCGGCTCGGCGCAGCACGCCGGGCAGCTCGCGCTCGAAGCTCGCCAGGCCGGCTGGAGGGCGCGGGGAGAGGATCCGCTGCGCGGTCGAGGACCAGCGCTCGTTGCCGTACTGGCCGAAGACGAACAGCTCGGCGCCCCGGTCGAGCATGGCATTGCCGAGCGCGTCGAGGTCGCCCATCGCGATCGCCTGCCGGGCCGGCCGCCCGGTGATGACGGCCACGGCCCGCACGACCTCGGCCAGCTCGAGGAGCGCGCCGGGCGCGGCGGGGTGCAGGCGGGCGGCCTCGGGGTCGTCGACCACGGGCGAGAGGGTGCCGTCGAAGTCGAGCCCGACCACGACACCGTCGAGGACGTCGCGGACGGCGTCGTAGTGCTCACGCGCCGCCGCGGAGGTGAACTCCATGGGAGCAGCCAACCACGCGACGGCGGCGGCTGCCGCACCGTCCCGGGTGGAGCGCAGGGTCAGCGCGGCGCGTCGGCCGTGAGGATCACCGTCAGGCGGTCGCGCTTCATCACGCCCACGGCGGGCGCCGTACGCTTGATGCCGAGGTCGAGCGCCAGCTGCTTGCCGGCCGCCTTGAGCCGGGGCGGGAAGTAGACCGTGGTGGTCGGGATGACGCCGTACCAGTTGTCCTCGCCCACGACGGCCCACCCGACCTGGGTGGCCTTCGCAGCGGTGCCGGCAGCGAGGCCCTTGATGCCAGAGTTGTTGAAGACCTCGACGTAGACCTCCCCACGCTTGACGCGCGGCTCGGGCTTCGGCTTCGGGGTGGTGCTGGGCGTCGGCTCGGCGGTCGGCGACTGGTCGGCGCTGGCGATCGTGGCGGTGTCGACACGTCGTTCGGTGGGCGCCTCGTCGCGCGTGGCGAAGAACGTGATCGAGGCCATCGCGACGGCGATCACCGACAGCATCACGAGGGGGGACGGGAAGGCGACGCCCCGCTCGTCACGACGACGGAGCGAGGGGCGGCCCGGGCTGGGGAAGGAGGCCATGGGGAAGGAAGCCGATCCGTGAGGTGGTGGTCAGATCTCGAATCCGAGGCGGCGCGCCGAGCGCTGGCGCTGGCGCGAGGCGCGCAGCCGGCGCAGGCGGCGCACCAGCAGCGGGTCGGCCTCGAGGGCCTCGGGACGGTCGATGAGGGCGTTGAGGACCTGGTAGTAGCGGGTGGAGGACATGTCGAACTTCTCGCGCACGGCCTGCTCCTTGGCGCCGGCGTACTTCCACCAGTGGCGCTCGAACTCGAGGATCTCGCGGTCGCGCTGGCTCAGGCCGGCAGCAGGCTCCTGCTCGGCGGCGATGTGCTTCGCTGCGTCCATGTGACTCTCCTCGTCGACCCCACGTCCACCCGATCCGGGCGGACTGCGGCCAGTCTAGGCGACGAACGACAACGATGTCATTCGCCTCCGGCGAGTCGTCTGGACAAACCCGTCCGATCTCTCGGTCCGTCCCCGGTCGGGTCCGCCGAAGTCCTACGACAGACACCGTGGGGTGGGCTGCCACTCATCCGTCATCGCTAGGGTCGTGGCGTGACCAGCACCCCGCAGGCAGACCTCGTGATCGTGGCCAACCGGCTCCCGGTGGACCGCGTCCGCCTGTCCGACGGCGAGGTCACGTGGCGCCGCTCCCCCGGCGGGCTGGTCTCCGCCCTCGAGCCGGTGATGCGTGCCAACGACGGCGCCTGGATCGGCTGGCCCGGCTCGGCCGACGACGACTTCGAGCCGTTCGTCGAGGACGGCCTGTCGCTGGTGCCGGTCGCGATGAGCGCCCAGGAGGTGGAGGAGTTCTACGAGGGCTTCTCCAACGGCACCCTGTGGCCGCTCTACCACGACGTCGTCGCCAAGCCCGAGTTCCACCGCGAGTGGTGGGACGCCTACGTCGCGATCAACCAGCGCTTCGCCGACCGCGCGGCCGAGGTCGCCGCGCCGGAGGCGACGGTCTGGGTCCAGGACTACCAGCTCCAGCTGGTCCCCCAGATGCTGCGGGCACAGCGCCCCGACCTGCGCATCGGCTTCTACCTCCACATCCCGTTCCCGCCCGCGGAGCTGTTCTCCCAGCTGCCGTGGCGCCGCCAGATCCTCGAGGGGCTGCTCGGCGCGGACCTCATCGGCTTCCAGCTGCCGGGCGCGGCCGCCAACTTCGTACGCCTCGTCCGCAGCCGGGTGGGGCACAAGACCCACCGCGACACGATCTACCTCCCCGACGGGCGCCCGGTGAAGGCGACCGCCTTCCCGATCTCCATCGACACCGCCGGCTTCGAGGAGCTCGCCCGCTCGGAGAGCGTGGAGAAGCGGGCCGCGGAGATCCGCGAGGCGCTCGGGCACCCGAAGAAGATCTTCCTCGGCGTCGACCGGCTCGACTACACCAAGGGCATCTACTCCCGGCTGCGCGCGTTCGGCGAGCTGGTCCGCGACGGCCACCTCGACGTGGAGGACGCCGTCTTCGTGCAGGTCGCCACGCCCTCGCGCGAGCGGGTCGAGCAGTACCGCATCCTCCGCGACGACATCGAGCGGCTGGTGGGCCGGATCAACGGCGACCACGGCCTGATCGGGCGCCCGGCGATCTCCTACCTCCACAACTCCTACCCGCGCGAGGAGATGGCCGCCTTCTACCGCGCCGCCGACATCATGGTCGTCACCCCGTTCCGCGACGGCATGAACCTCGTCGCCAAGGAGTACGTCGCCTGCCGCTTCGACAACGACGGCGCCCTCGTCCTCTCGGAGTTCGCCGGCGCCGCGTCCGAGCTGCGCCAGGCATGGCTGGTCAACCCCTACGACATCGACGGGATGAAGGCCTCGCTCCTCGAGGCCTACGCCGCGGACGCCAAGGAGACCGGCCGCCGGATGCGGGCGCTGCGCAAGACCGTCGTGGCCAACGACGTGGCCAAGTGGGCCCGCGACTTCCTCGCCGAGCTGGCGTCGCTGCCGGACCACCACGACAAGACCGTGCGCCCGACCCCCTCGCGCTGAGCGTCGCGTCGGACAGGCCGCTCAGGCCGGCGTCTCGGCGGGCGTGGTCGCGTCCTGGGCGACCATGATCGCCTCGATCTCCTTCACCAGCCGCGGGGCCAGCCGGGGCCTGCCGGGGTCGTACCCGTAGGTCTCGGCGAGGCTGCGCGCGGTCCGGGTGCCGTGCAGGATGTCGATGTCGCGCGGGGCGATGAGCCCCGGGTGCACGACCCCGATGGCCTCGGAGACCTTGAGCAGGTCGCGGCGCATCGACCGGATGTAGTTGGCCGCGCGCACGCTCTTCAGGCTGACGTCGAGGCCGCGGGTGTAGCGCGGGTTCTGGGTCGCCACCCCCACCGGGCAGTGGTCGGTGTGGCACTTCTGCGCCTGGATGCAGCCGATCGACATCATCGCCTCACGACCGACGTTCACCATGTCCACCCCGAGCGCGAAGGCGACGATCGCGTTCTCCGGGATGCCGAGCTTGCCGGCCCCGACGAAGACCACGTCGTCGGTCAGCCCGGCCTCGGCGAAGCGTCGGTAGACCTCGGAGAAGCCGATGCGGAACGGGTAGGCCACCGAGTCGGCGAAGATCATCGGCGCGGCGCCGGTGCCGCCCTCGCCGCCGTCGATGTTGACGAAGTCGACCCCGCGCCCGCCCCGCGACATCTCGGCGGTGAGCTCGTCCCACATGGTCAGGTTGCCCACCGCGGACTTGATCCCGACCGGGAGGCCGGTCGCCTGCGCCACGCTCTCGACGAAGTCGAGCATCGAGTCGACGTCGTGGAAGACCGTGTGCCGGCTCGGCGAGGCGCAGTCCACGCCCTCGGGGATCCCGCGGATCTCGGCGATCTCGCGGCTCACCTTCTCACCGGGCAGCATGCCGCCCAGGCCCGGCTTGGCGCCCTGGCTGAGCTTGACCTCGATCGCGCGGACCGGCGCCGACTGGACCAGGTCGACGAGCCGGCCCATGTCGAAGCGGCCGTGCTCGTCGCGGCACCCGAAGTACGACGTACCGATCTGGAAGACGATCTCGCCCCCGTGGCGGTGGTGCGGGGACAGCGCGCCCTCGCCGGTGTTCTGCAGGCAGCCGGCCAGGGCGGCGCCCTTGTTGAGCGCCTCGATCGCCTTGCCGGACAGCGAGCCGAAGCTCATCCCGGAGATGTTGACCACCGAGCCGGGGCGGAAGGCGTGCGTCCGCCCGCGAGCCGCGCCGACCACCTTCGCGCAGGGGAGCCGGATCTCCTCCTGGGCGTGCGGCATCGTGGCCGCGCCCGGACCCGTGAAGGTGCGGTGCTTGATGATCGGGTAGCCCTCGACCTGCTCGACGTCGTTGTCGGTGCCGAAGCCGAAGTAGTTGTTCTCCAGCTTGGAGCTGGCGTAGATCCAGCGCCGCTGGTCGCGGCTGAACGGCCGCTCCTCGTCGTTGCTGGTGACGATGTACTGGCGCAGCTCGGGGCCGAACTTCTCCACGAGGAAGCGGCCGTGGCCCACGACGGGGAAGTTGCGCAGGATGGCGTGCTTGCGCTGCACCAGGTCGTGGATCGCCGTCGCGGTGCCGGCGACCGCCGTACCGCCGAGAATCGCGTACCTCCACCTCATGCATCGTTCCTAGCCCTCCCGGGCCGCGATGTCGAGGCTCGAGGCCCCTAGGTCAGCTCGCCACGCGCGAGGCTCACACCCGAGTGGGTGGGGTCGCCGTCCTCGGGCTCCACCGAGATGTCGACGATCCGGTAGCCCTCGTCGATGAGTCCCTGCGGCACGTCGAACTCGCCGGTGTCGCCCCGGGCGAGCACGCCGAGCGCGACCATGCGGGTCCCGTCGACGTTGATCAGCCACACCTCGTGGAAGCCGTCCTCGTCGCCGAGCTCGCTCGCCCGCACCTTCAACGTGACGGTGTCGTCGGAGCGTACGGCGCTCGCCTCGCCACGCGGGGCGTCGCTGTCGAGCGCGGTCAGGTCGGCGGCGGCCACCACCGTGCCGCTCGGGGTGGGCGGGTCGGTGGCCTCGGGCCGGCCGGGGTCGTCGGCCGTGAGGCGGCCGAGGCCCAGGCCCGCGACGAGGGCGACGCCGGCGGCGAGGCCGGCGGCCCAGGCCGGAACGCCGCGTCGCGGGCGTCCGGCGGTCGTGCGCTCGCCGACGGGGAGCGGGATGGGCTGGGCGAGCGCTGCCCCGTCGCCGTCGTCCTCCTGGACGTGGGCGAGCACCTGGTCGCGCAGGTGGGCCGGAGGGGCCACGAGAGGGCCCTCGCCGACGAGGGCGCGCGCCTCGGTGAACGCCGCCAGGAGCGCACTGCACTCGTCGCACGACTCGACGTGGCGGCGCACCTCCGCGTCGGTGTCGTCGAGGTCGAGGGCGAGCCCGGCGATCTCGTCGAGGTCAACGTGTGGCACGGCGCACCCCCTCGAGCTGCTGGTGGATCTGGACCAGTCCGCGACGGACGTGGCTCTTGACGGTGCCGAGCGGCAGGCCGGTGGTCTCGGCGATCTCGGCGTGGCTGCGTTCCTCCCAGAACGCGAGGAACACGATGGTGCGGCGCGGGTCGGGCAGGTCCTGGACGGCCTGGCGCACGACCAGCCGGTCGGCGATCGCGCGGTCGGCCGGCTCGGACTCGACCTGCTGGGCCTCGGGCAGCGCGGCCGCGGCGGCGACCTTGGCGGCGTCGCGGGCCCGCGCGGCGCGGACGTCGGCGACCTTGTGCCGGGCGATCCCGAGGAGCCACGCGGGGAGCGCCACCGGGCTGGGGGTCAGCGTGTGGCGGCTGCGCCACGCGCTGATGAAGACCTGCTGGGTGGCCTCCTCCGCGTCGTGCTGGTCGCCCAGCGCCCGCAAGGCGTAGGTGTGCACCAGGGCCGACCACCGGTCGTAGATCTCCTCGAGGGCGCTCTCCTCGCCCGCGACGAGGCGCGCGGCGACCGAGTGGACGTACTCGTCCTGCTCTCCCTCGGACGCCATGACTCCCGTGACCACGCGGCCACGGTACCGGCGCGTCGTGCGGGTGGGGAACGGGATGACCGTCATCGCCGCTCCCCACCCGTCAGGATCGCTGTCGTGTCGCCTGGATCAGCGGCGGGTCACAGGTCGATCGGGCGCAGCACGCGGTCGATGCCGTGCGCGACCTGCTTGTTGCCCTTGTTGAGGTCGATCGCCTTCAGCACGACCTGCGGGTCCTGGTCGTTCTTGTCCCGGTCCTTGAGCGTGATGCTCAGGCTGGGCTTCTTCTTGATGTCGACCTTGACCTTGCCGCCCTGGGCGGTGGTCAGCCTGGCACCGTCCGCCTTGAGCACCTTGTTGCTGGTCAGGGTCTTGCCCGGGACCACGTGGTAGAGCAGCACCGTCTCGATGGTGTCCACGCCGGCGAGGTCGACGAGCGCCTCGAAGATCTTCTTCTCGCTCTTGATGCTCTGGCCGGTGAGGTCCTCGGCGAGGAGGCGGAAGGCCTCGTCGGTGGGCGCGAAGACGGTCAGGCGCTTCGTGCCGTCGGCGAGCAGGGCGACCGGCGACTCCGGCTTCGCGGCGACCACGGCAAGAGCCGCCTCGGTGACGATGTCGAAGTCGCGCTTGTTCTTGTCGAACTGGTTGCCGTCGGACGTCAGCAGGCCGGCGAGGCTGTCCTCGCCGGCTGCCTTGGCGCTGGCGGCGGGTGCCGTGGCCTGTACCGCGCCGAGGGCGAGGGCCGAGGCGGCCAGGAGGGCGGGAACGCGACGCTTCATGGGGCAGTCCTTCCGTCGGGGGCGCCCGGTGGCGCCCTGTCGACCCCTTCTCCGGCCGAGACCCCGGATCGGATGCACCTGCCCGTAGATTTCTTCCATGGATCTGATCCCGAAGCCCGATCAGGTGGTGGCCGCGGCCGGGAACGTCGCGCACACCCTGCTCTACGGCGGTCTGGCCGACCTGCGCCCGATGCCTCGCACCCTGATCGACGACGGCGAGCTGCGGGAGGTCTACCACTACCGACCGGCCAAGGGGGTGGAGCCGACCGGCGACCCGGTGCTGCTGGTGACGCCCCTCGCCGCGCCCGCCCTGTGCTTCGACCTCCGCCGCGGCTGCTCGCTGGTGGAGCACCTGGTGTCGCAGGGCCGCCCGACCTACCTCGTGGAGTACGGCCAGGTCTCCTTCCGCAACCGCGCGCTCGGTGTCGAGCACTGGGTCGACGAGGTGCTGCCCGAGGCGATCCGGACGGTGCACGAGCACTCCGGGGGTCGTGGGGTGCACCTGGTCGGCTGGAGCCTGGGCGGCATCTTCGCGATGCTGGTGGCGGCCGACCGCACCGACCTGCCGATCGCCTCGCTCACTGTGGTGGGCTCCCCGGTCGACGTCACCAAGGTCCCGCTCGTCGCCCCCGTGCGGCCACTGCTCAACCTCACCCAGGGCCGCGGCGCGATCACCCGCGCCTACCGCGCGCTCGGCGGTGTGCCCACCCCGCTGGTGAACTGGGCGTTCACCGCGGCCTCGGCGCAGAAGGTCGTGACCAAGCCGCTGGCGGTGCTGACGCACCTCGACGACACCGACTACCTGGCCCAGCTCGAAGCCGTCAGCCGCTTCATGTCCAGCATGACCGCCTACCCGGGTCGCACCTTCGGCCAGCTCTACCACCGCTTCGTGAAGGGCAACGCGCTCGCGAGCGGGCGGATGGAGGTCGGCGACCGCGCCGTCGACCTCGCCGCGATCGAGGTCCCGGTGCTGGTCTTCGCCGGCAACACCGACGGCATCGCGCCGCTCCCCGCGGTGCGCGCGGTGGTGCCGCTGCTGTCCGGCTCCGAGCAGGTGCGCTTCGAGGTGGTCCCGGGCGGGCACCTCGGCATGCTCACCGGACGCGCCGCACGCGGCACCACCTGGCAGGCGATCGACGAGTGGGTGGACGCCTGGTCGGGCCGCGAGCCGGCGGCGCCCGCGACGGAGGCTCCCCCCAGGAAGAAGGCTGCTGCCAAGAAGGCGTCCGCGAAAAAGGCGTCTGCGAAGAAGGCGCCCGCCAAGAAGGCCCCGGCACGGAAGGCGGCCTCCCCGGGCGCGATCGGGTCGAACCCGACCCGGCGCTACGGCTCCGCCGGCTCCCGCGCGCTGGGCCCGCGATGACGACCACCGCGTCACGCGACGAGGCGTCGCGGTTGCCGACCGGCGTGCGGATCGGCTACGGCAGCGGGTCGGTGGCCACCGGGGCCTTCGGCACGGTCCCCGGCCTGATGCTGCTCCCCTACCTCACCGACGAGCTCGGCATCGCCGCGTTGTGGGCCGGAGTGATCGTCTTCGTGCCGAAGGGGTGGGACGTCGTGCTCAACCCGATCGCCGGCCGGGTCAGCGACCGGACCGTCGACCCGGCCGGTCCGCGCCGGCCGTGGCTGGTCCGTGCCGGGGTGATGCTCGCGGGTGCGTTCGCGCTGATCTTCGCGGCGCCCGACCTCGACAGCGCGGCGCTCGAGGCGACCTGGGTGCTGGTCTTCTTCGTGCTCGCGGCGTCGGCGTACGCGTTCTTCCAGGTGCCCTACGTCGCGATGCCGGCCGAGATCACCACGTCGTACGACGAGCGCACGCGGCTGATGACGTGGCGCGTCGCGATCCTGGCGTTCACGATCATGCTGGCGGGCGCCACCGCGCCGGTCATCCGCGACGCGGTCGGCGGCCGGGACGGCTACCGGGTGATGGGCGTCGTCATGGCCACCCTGATCGTCACCGGCGTCCTGAGCGCCTGGTGGGGCACCCGGCGGGCCCCGATCGGCGCCGTGGCCGCGGGGGCGGGCTCGCTGCGCGAGCAGCTGCGCATCGTGGCCCGGGCCCGCGACTTCCGCGTGCTGCTGACGACCTTCGTCCTGCAGGCGCTGGCCACGGGCTGCATGCTCGCCGGCGTCGACTACCTCGCCGGCGACGTGCTCGGGAGCACCGGCGCCGCGACCGTTCTGTTCGTCTGCTTCGTCGGACCCGCGCTGCTCCTGACGCCGGTGTGGACCGCCGTCGGCACCCGCATCGGCAAGCGACGCGGCTACGCGATCGCGTCCGTGGTGCTGGCGACCGGCGCGGTGCTGGCCGCCGCCGCACGGGTCGCGCCGTCCTGGGTCGTGTTCGCGGCCACCGCGCTCGTGGGCGTCGGCTACGCAGGCTGCCAGGTCTTCCCGATGGCGATGCTGCCGGACGCGGCCGCCGTGGACTCGGCGCGCACCGGCGAGAACCGCGCGGGCGTCTACACCGGCGTCTGGACGGCCGGGGAGACCCTCGGGCTCGCCCTCGGCCCGGCGGTGTTCGCCGTGGTGCTAGCCCTTGGCGGCTACCTCTCCAGCGAGGGCCGCGAGCTCACCCAGCCCGACTCCGCGCTGACCGCGATCACCCTCGGGTTCTCGGTGGTGCCGGCCGCGCTGACCCTGCTCAGCCTCTGGTGGCTGCGCCAGTACACCCTCGACGCCGCCGAGGTCGCGGCGGCGGAAGGAGCCCCGTCGTGACCGACTCCCCCGAGCGCCCGCTCGACCGGCTGCGCGCCCTGCAGCGAGCGGACCTCCCGGTCCACGGCGGGCGGACCCTGGCCTACGTCTACGACTCGGGCGACGCCGAGGTGGACCGCGTCGCGAGCGAGGCCGTCGCGGCCTACGCGGCCTCCAACGCGCTCGACCCCACGGCCTTCCCGTCCCTGCTGCAGATGGAGAACGAGCTCGTCGGCTTTGCGTGCGACCTGGTGGACGCCCCGCCGAGCGCCGTCGGCACGGTCACCTCCGGCGGCACCGAGTCGATCCTGCTGGCCGTGCAGGGTGCCCGCGACAGCCGACCGGAGGTCGCCCGGCCGCGGATGGTACTGCCGTCGACCGCTCACGCGGCCTTCCACAAGGCCGCCCACTACTTCGGCGTGGAGGCCGTCCTGGTGCCCGTGGGCCCGGACTTCAGGGCGGACGCCGAGGCGATGGCCGCGGCGATCGACGAGGACACCGTGCTGGTGGTCGCCAGCGCACCGTCGTACGCGCACGGGGTGGTGGACCCGGTCACGGAGGTCGCCGCCGCGGCGGCGGCGCGGGGCGTGCGCTGCCACGTCGACGCGTGCATCGGCGGCTGGGTGCTCCCCTACGCCGCTCGCCTGGGTCGCCACGTCACGCCCTGGACCTTCGCCGTCGAGGGCGTCACCTCGATCAGCGTCGACACCCACAAGTACGCCTACGCCCCGAAGGGCACCTCGCTGCTCCTGCACCGCGACCCCGACCTGCGCCGGCCGCAGCTCTTCGCCTCGGCCGCGTGGCCGGGCTACACGATGCTCAACGCGACGACGCAGTCGACGCGGTCCGGCGGCCCGGTCGCGGGGACGTGGGCGGTCGTGCAGCAGATCGGCGACGCAGGCTACCTCGAGCTGGCCGGGCAGGCGTTCGAGGCGGTCGACGCGATCGTGTCGTACGTCGACGCGGAGCCCGCGCTGCGCCTGGTCGCCCGGCCGGACTCCACCCTCGTCACGCTGGCCACCGACGACTCGTGCGACCCGTTCACCCTGACCGACGAGCTGGTGGCACGCGGGTGGTACGTCCAGCCGCAGCTCTCCTTCGGCGACGACGGACCGAGCGTCCACCTCTCGGTGAGCGCGGGCACGCGCGCGCACGTCGCCGACTTCGGCGAGGCGCTGCGGGAGTCCGTGGCGTCGGCCCAGGAGGCCGGACCGGTCGCGGTGGACCCGGGCGTGGTCGCGCTCATCGAGGCGCTCGACCCCGGTTCGCTGGGCGACGACGACTTCGACGGGCTGCTCGCGGCCTCGGGCCTGGTCGGCGCCTCGGCCGGGGGCGACCTCGAGCTGCCGACGCGAATGGCGGAGGTCAACGCGATGCTCGACGTGGCGTCGCCGGCCATGCGCGAGGCCCTGCTGAAGGCGTTCCTCGACCGGCTCCAGCGGCCCGTGCGGGGAGGTGGACGGTGACCGCCGCCGCGGGCTCGCTGGCCCGGCTCGTCGAGAAGGGGCGCGTCGCCTCGGACTGGGCCGAGGCGCTCGCACCGGTCGACGACCGGATCGCCGCGATGGGCCGCTTCCTGCGCGACGAGGACGCTGCCGGACGCGGCTACCAGCCCGGTGCCGATCGGGTGTTCCGTGCGTTCGAGCGGCCGCTGGCCGACGTCCGCGTCCTGGTCGTCGGGCAGGACCCCTACCCCAATCCCCGGCACCCGATCGGGCTGAGCTTCGCGGTCGAGCGGCACGTGTGGCCGTTGCCGCCGAGCCTGGTCAACATCTACGTCGAGCTGCGCGACGACCTCGGCATCGTGCCGCCGAAGCACGGCGACCTGTCGGCGTGGGCCGACCAGGGCGTGATGCTGCTGAACAGGTCGCTCACCGTGCGGCCCGGGGACTCCAACAGCCACCAGGGCAAGGGGTGGGAGGCCATCACCGAGCGCGCGATCGTCGCGCTGGCGGAGCGTGGGGGTCCGTGCGCGGCGATCCTCTGGGGCCGGCACGCCCAGTCCCTCAAGCCGCTGCTCGGACCGGTGCCGTGCGTCGAGTCGGCGCATCCCTCGCCCCTGAGCGCCCGGCGCGGCTTCTTCGGCTCCAAGCCGTTCAGCCGGGTGAACCGGCTGCTGCAGGACCAGGGCGGGCAGCCCGTCGACTGGACGCTGCCGTCGTACGACGACGTACCACCGCGGTAGCCAGGACGGGCGGTCGGGAATATAGTTGAATCCCGAACTATTGAGGATGTCATGAACGCTCGCATGCCTGCCCTGTACATCGGCCACGGTGCGCCGCCGCTGCTCGACGACCCCGTGTGGTCCGGGCAGCTGTCGGCGTGGGCCCGGGACCTGCCCCGCCCGAAGGCGATCCTCATCGTGAGCGCGCACTGGGAGTCCGCGCCGGTGAGCCTGAGTGCGAGCTCGGCCCCGCTCGTCTACGACTTCGGCGGCTTCGCACCGAAGTACTACCAGATGACCTACGAGACGCCGGACGCCTCGGCGCTGGCCCAGCGGGTGGCGGCGATGATGCCGAGCACCGAGCCGGTGCACCAGCACACCTCGCGCGGACTCGACCACGGCGCTTGGGTGCCACTGAAGATCATGTATCCGGAGGCCGACATCCCGGTGCTGCAGATGTCGCTGCCCACCGACGACCCGCAGCGCCTGATGCAGCTCGGCGAGCGGCTGCGCCCGCTGCGCGACGAGGGCGTGCTGATCATCGGCTCGGGCTTCCTGACCCACGGCCTGCCGTTCCTGACGGACTGGAGCATCGACGCGGCCGTCCCGGGCTGGAGCACGGACTTCGACCTCTGGGCGGCCGACGCCCTCACCCGCGGCGACGTCGACCTGCTCTCCGACTACCGGGCGAAGGCCCCCGGCATGCCGTACGCCCACCCGACCGTGGAGCACTACACGCCGCTCTTCGTCACCCTCGGCGCGGCCACGACCGCCGACGACCCGGGCGTCCAGGTGATCGACGGCTACTGGATGGGCCTCTCGAAGCGCTCGCTGCAGGTGGCCTAGTCTCTCGGGGTGCGCGTCCTCTCGATCCAGTCCCACGTCGCCTACGGCCACGTCGGCAACTCCGCCGCCGTCTTCCCCCTCCAGCGCCTCGGCCACGAGGTGTGGCCGGTGCTGACGGTGAACTTCTCCAACCACACCGGGTACGGCGCGTGGCGCGGGCCGCTGATCGCCGCCGACGACGTGCGCGACGTGGTCACCGGCATCGGTGAGCGGGGTGCCTTCGCGACGTGCGACGCGGTGCTCTCCGGCTACCAGGGCTCGCCCGAGATCGCGGACGTGATCGTCGACGCGGTGGCGCGGGTCAAGGCGGCCAACCCCGCCGCGACCTACACCTGCGACCCGGTGATGGGCAACGCGACGTCGGGCTGCTTCGTGAACCCGGCGATCCCGCCGAAGTACCGCTCCACCGTCATCCCGGTGGCCGACGTGCTGACCCCCAACCAGTTCGAGCTCGGCTTCATCACCGACAACGACGCGCTGAGCGGTGCCTCCCCGCTCGAGGACGTCCTGGCGGCCGCCGACGAGGTGCGCGCCCTGGGCCCGGCGACGGTGCTGGTGACGTCGGTGGTCCGCGAGGGTGCACCCGAGGACGTGATCGAGATGCTGGCCGTCACCGGCGAGGGCGCCTGGTTGGTGACCACCCCGCGCCTGCCGATGAAGGCCAACGGGTCGGGCGACATCACCGCCGCCCTGTTCACCGCGCACCTGCACGAGACGGGCTCCGCGGCCGAGGCGCTGGCCCGCACCGCCTCCTCGGTCTTCGCGGTGCTGAAGGAGACCCTCGACTCCGGCGAGCGCGAGCTCCGGCTCATCGCCGCCCAGGACGCGATCGCCTCGCCGGCACGCGAGTTCGAGGTCACCCAGGTCCGCTAGTAGGACTTGCCGTCGGCGTAGCGCTGGCGGCGCCAGGCGCGCCCCCTGCCACGGTTGCGCGCCTTGAACGTCGGCAGCTGCGAGTCGCAGTTGGGGCACACCAGCCGGAGGTTCTCGCGGCGGTTGTTGGCGGAGTCCCCGTCGACGTGGTCGAGGATGAGCCGCAGCTCGCGCCCCTGCCACGTCGTCGGACACCCGCACAGGGCGCAGGCGAACGCCTGCGCCTCCAGCAGGTGGAGCCTGATGTAGTGGCCGGCTCCGCTGCCGGGCTGGGCGATGCCCGTCTCGAGCCACTGGGCGACGTTGCGACGTCGCTCCATGGCCCGTTGGCAGCGGTTGCTGCAGAAGACCTTCTGGTGTCTCTTGGTGAGGGCGGCACCGCATCCGAGGCAGTTCATGTCGGGACCCTATGAAGGGCCACCGACACCGAGCCGCGTGAGAGATTCGAACTCTCGCAACCCAATTTACAAGATTGGTGCTCTACCCCTGAGCTAACGCGGCGTGCTGCGGACAGCCCGGCAATCCTAGTCAGCGGCCGGGCGGCTGGAAGGATGGGCCCCGTGAGCCTCCTCCACCTGCCCCACCACGACGGCTCCCCCCTCTACGTCGCGGACGAGGCCCCCGTGCTCGGCACCACGGTGCCGGTCCGGGTGCGCACGAGCGCCGAGGACCCGGTGCGCGCCGTCTGGCTGCGCACGACGTACGACGCCGAGCCGGTGTACGTCGAGATGCAGCCGGCCGCGGACGGAGCGACCACGTGGTGGGAGGGCGGACTGCTCGTCCACAACCCGGTGACCCACTACCGCTTCCTGCTCGAGCGGCCGGACGGGTCGCAGGAGTGGCTCACCGGAGCAGGCCTCGTGGGCCACGACGGGCCGGACGCCGCCGACTTCCGGCTCGCGGCCCATCCCGCCGCCCCCGACTGGGGTCGCGACGGCGTCGTCTACCAGGTGTTCCCGGACCGCTTCGCCCGGTCGGCGGCAGCCGTCGACCGGCCCAGCCCGGACTGGGCGCTGCCGGCCGCGTGGGACGAGGAGGTGGCCTTCGAGCCCGACGACCCGCGCACCCCGATGCAGCTCTTCGGCGGGGACCTCGACGGCATCACCGAGCACCTCGACCACGTCGCCGAGGTCGGCGCCGACATCCTCTACACGACGCCGGTCTTCCCTGGCGAGAGCAACCACCGCTACAACGCCACGACGTTCACCGAGGTGGACCCGCTCCTGGGTGGCGACGAGGCGTACGCCCGGCTCAGCGGGGCCGTCCACGCCCGCGGCTGGCGGATCCTGGGCGACCTCACCACCAACCACACCGGCGACACCCACGAGTGGTTCCTGGCGGCCGTCGACGACCCGGAGGACCCGCACCGCTCCTTCTACTACTTCGCGGACGACGGCACCTACGCGTGCTGGATGGGCCACGGCACGCTGCCCAAGATCAACCACGCCAACCACGACGTCCGGCACGCGATGGTCGAGGGGCCGCACTCGGTGGTCGGGCGCTGGCTCAGGCCGCCCTACGACGTCGACGGCTGGCGCATCGACGTCGCGAACATGACGGGCCGGCTGGGACCCATCGACGTCGCCCACGAGGTGGCCCGCGCCGCCCGCGCGACGGCCGCCGAGCTGCGCGAGGACCCGTGGGTCATCGGCGAGCACAACCACGACGCCACCGGTGACGTCGACGGGGACGGCTGGCACGGCACGATGAACTACTCCGGCTTCTCGTGGCCGGTGTGGTCCTGGCTGCGCGACCCGGCCTCACCGGCGCGACCGTTCGGTCGGCCGCTGCCCGTCCCGCGGCGCGACGGCGCGACCGTCGTGGAGACCTTCCGTGCGTGGCAGGGCACCCTCGGCTGGCGGGCGACCGCCAACAGCTGGAACATCCTCGGCTCCCACGACTCCGCGCGGATCCGCACGCTCGTCGGCGGCGACGGCGCCCTGCACCGCGTCGCGGCAGGGCTGCAGTTCACCCTGCCCGGCGTCCCGATGATCTTCGCGGGCGACGAGATCGGTCTCGAGGGCGTGACCGGCGAGGACGCGCGTCGCCCCATGCCGTGGGACCGCCCGGAGTCCTGGGACCGCACCACTCTGGCGACGTACGGCGACCTGGCGCGGCTGCGGCGTGCCCGACCGGCGCTGCGCCGCGGCGGCCTGCGCTGGGCGCACGCCGACGCCGACACGATCGCCTACGTCCGCGAGCACGGGTCCGGGTCGGTGCTCGTCGTCGCCCGCCGCGCCGCCGGGCCGGCCGTCGACCTGCCGCTGCCCGCCGGGGTGCACCTGTTCGGCTCGGAGCCGGGGGGCGCCGACCTCGTCGCGGGCGCCGGAGGCGTGCAGGTGCCGGTGGCCGACGGACCCCGGCTCGACGTCTGGGCGCTGGCAGCGGAGTAGCCGCGCAGGTGCTCCCGCCGTCCAGCAGGGACGGATAGTGTCAGCGCATGGCCATGCGGATCGTCGCCAGCCGGCCGGACCCGGCGATCCTCGGCCTGCCGTGGGACACCCCGCTCGAGGAGTGGCCCGACGACGTGGTCGTCCCCCTCCCGCGCGGCCTGTCGCGGCACGTCGTACGGATCGTGCGGCTGCGCGACCGCGTGTACGCCGTGAAGGAGACGCAGGACGAGATCGCCTTCCGCGAGTACCGGATGCTGCGCGACCTGCAGCGGATGGGCATGCCGGCCGTCGTCCCCCAGGGTGTCGTCACCGGCCGCGAGGACGCCGAAGGCGAGGAGCTCCCGGCGGCGCTGATCACCCAGCACCTGCAGTTCTCGCTCCCCTACCGCAGCCTGTTCAGCCGCGGCATGGACGCCGAGCACGTCCCGATCCTCATCGACGCCATCGTCGTGCTGCTGGTGCGGCTGCACCTCGCGGGCTTCTTCTGGGGCGACGTCTCGCTCTCCAACGTGCTGTTCCGCCGCAACGCGGGCGAGTTCGCCGCCTACCTCGTCGACGCCGAGACCGGTGAGCTGCACGAGGCCGTGAGCGACCGGATGCGTGAGTACGACATCACCGTCGGGTGCGAGAACATCTTCGCCGAGCTCATGGACCTCAGCGCGAGCGGCGCGGTGAAGCGACCGATCGACGGCTTCGCGATCGTCGAGCACCTGCGCAACCGCTACGAGGCGCTGTGGCGCGAGCTCACCGACCTCGAGGAGTTCGGGGCCGACGAGATGTGGCGGATCGAGCGGCGCGTGGAACGGCTCAACGACCTGGGCTTCGACGTCGACGAGCTCGACATCGTCACCGACCTCGGCGGCGACACGATCCGGATCCAGCCCAAGGTCGTCGACCTGGGCCACCACTCGCGCGAGATCCAGTCGCTCACCGGGATGACGGTCGAGGACAACCAGGCGCGACGGCTGCTCAACGACCTCGCGTCCTACACCGCGCACTTCGACCTCGGCCGCGAGGACAAGCACCTGGTCGCCAGCCGCTGGATGCACGAGATCTTCGAGCCGATCATGGCGATGATCCCGCCCGACGCGACCGGCAAGCTCGAGCCGGCCGAGATCTTCCACGAGATCCTCGAGCACCGGTGGTACCTCTCCGAGCAGGCCGGCGAGGAGGTCGGCATCCACGAGACCGCGCGCGACTACATCGACCGGTTCCTCACCCGCAAGCCCGACGAGGCGATCACGGGGCAGGAGTGATCGGCGTCCAGTCGCCGACGACCCAGCTGCCGTCCGTGCGCAGCCGGACCAGCTGCAGGCCCACCGGCCGCCCGTCGGCGTAGGTGATCAGGCTGACCTCCGCGTCGCGGCGCGGCTTGCTGCCGACCGCGATGGCGTACGCCGCCCCGCCGGTGGTGCCGTTGGTCCAGGTGTAGCCGGTGGCCCCGTTCTCGCCCTCGACGGCGTCGGGCCCCGAGTGCACGTGGGTGTGGCCGCCGACCACGAGGTCGACGCAGCCGCGGGCGAGCGCCTCGCGGCCGAGGTTGGCGTCGTGGACCAGGATCGTGCTGATCGGCTCGTCGGCGTCGCACGCCGCGTCGGCGACCCGGGACCCGACCTCGGCGAAGCTGAGCCCGGACTCGTCGCGCCAGTTGCCCAGTCCGCTGGAGCGCGGGTCGTCGACGCCCAGCACGGTGCCGCCCCACGGCGCGTCGACGACCTCGCCGTCGAGCATCGTCCACCCCTCGTCGGCCAGGTAGGTGCTCACGAACGTGCCGTGGTCGTGGTTGCCGGCCACGCCGAGCCGCTCCCAGTCCTCGAAGGTGCCGGCCAGGGAGTCGAGGCTGAACGCCTCCCACGGCTGCCCGGTCGAGGTGTCGTCCCCGGCGTCGAGGACCACCGTCGCGCCCGCGGCCTCGCCCACCGCCCGGGCGACGCGGTCCATGCCGATGTTGTCGTGGCGGTCGCTGACCAGGAGGGCCACGGTCTCGTCGTCCTCGGGTTCACGCAGGTCGAGGTCGGCGGCACCCTCGGCCGCCGTGGAGTAGAACTCCCGGCTCCTGTCGTAGGTGTCGATCGCGCTGAGCACCAGCCGCTTGGTCTGCGTCGTGACGGGCCCGGTGCGCACCTCGATGTCGCGGGTCTCCTCCGGCAGCTCGACCTCGGGCCCGGCGAGCTCCGCCAGGGTCTGCCAGGTGCCCTGCTCCTCCTGCGTCTCCTCGTCGGCCTCCCACGGCTGCCAGACCAGCACCGGCAGGCAGAGCAGGAGCGCGAACGCGAGGAGCCCCTGCCGGGTGCGGAGCCCGCGGAACAGCTGGCCGCGCCGGTGCCGGCCCAGCAGCAGGTAGACCGCCACCGGCACGAGCCCCACGCCGAGGCCGCGCAACGCCGCCGAGACAGCCATGTCCACCACGACGTCCCGCACCTTGCCGACCTGCGCCGTCGGGTCGGTGGCGATGAAGGCGTAGCGCTCGACGAGCTCCTCGATGGAGCCGACCTCGGTCTTGCCCAGGCTGAGCGTCACGCCCACCGGTCCGACGTCGCGGAAGCGGAAGTCCGGCAGCAGCGGGCCCGTCTGCACGATCGCGTCGCCACTCAGCGTCGGGCGCACGACGGTGTCGTGCCCCACGAGAACGACCGTGCGGCTGCTGGTCAGGAAGAGGGAGACCGCGACGACGAGGCCGAGCGCCGTGCTCAGGGTGACGAGCACGACGCCGGCGAGGAGCCGGTGCGGCAGGCTCATCCCTCGGCGAGGCGCGCCTGCGAGATCGCGTAGAGGGCGACCGAGGCGGCCACGCCGGCGTTGAGCGACTCGAGCTGGCCGGCCATCGGGATCGACACGATCTGGTCGCACGTCTCGGCCACGAGGCGGCCAAGGCCCTTGCCCTCCGAGCCGACCACGACGACGAGCGGCCCCTCGGCCAG
This sequence comes from Microbacterium sp. ARD31, assembly GCF_031844425.1. Classification (NCBI taxonomy): domain Bacteria; kingdom Bacillati; phylum Actinomycetota; class Actinomycetes; order Micrococcales; family Microbacteriaceae; genus Microbacterium; species Microbacterium sp. ARD31. The sequence continues at coordinate 13,169 of NZ_JAUZVE010000058.1, read as the reverse complement.
CCCGCCCGGGGCGACCAGCTCGGGCAGCGAGAGGTCCCCATCGGCGGCCAGGCCCACGACCATGCACCCGGCGTCCTGGTAGGCCTTGAGCTGCCGGGTCAGGTTCACCGTCTGGGCGACGGGGAGGCGCGCCGCGGCTCCTGCGCTGGTCTTCCATGCCGAGGCGGTCATGCCCGCGGCCCGCCGCTCCGGGACGAGCACGCCGTGGGCGCCGAAGCCAGCGGCCGAGCGGATGACGGCGCCGAGGTTGCGCGGGTCGGTGACCTGGTCCAGCGCGACGATCAGCGCCGGCTCCTTGTTGTCGCGGGCCCGGTCGAGCAGGTCGTCGGCGTGGGCGTACTCGTAGGCCGGCAGCCGGGCGGCGAGCCCCTGGTGGACGGCGCCGCCGGTCATCCGGTCCATCTCGCTGCGGGTGACCTCGAGCATGGTCAGCCCCCGCTCGGCGGCGAGGCGGAACGCGTCGCGCATCCGGCCGTCGCGCTCGGCGCCCTCGGCGACGTAGATCGCCGCGACCGGCACGCCGGCCTGCAGCAGCTCGACGACGGAGTTGCGGCCCGCGGCCCACTCGGCGTCGGACGTGGTGCGCCGCTTCGGACGCGTCGCCTTCTCCTTCTCCGCACGCTTCGCGGCCTTGTGGGCCTGGTGGTAGGGCCGGTCCTTCGCCTTCGGTGTCGGGCCCCTGCCCTCCAGCCCGCGGCGCACCCGGCCCCCGGAGCCGGCGGTGGGGTTGCCCTTGCCGGACTTCTTGATGGCGCCCTTGCGCTTGGAATTGCCAGCCACGGTCACACGCTCCACTTCGGTCCGGACGGGGTGTCCTCGACCTCGACACCGGCCGCCTTGATCTGGTCACGGATGGCGTCGGCGCGCGCCCAGTCCTTGGCCTCGCGAGCAGCCGCCCGCTCGGCCAGCAGGCCCTGCACCAGGGCGTCGACCACGTCGGTGAGCCGGTCGTCGCCCCGCGTGCCACGCCCCCACGTGGGGTCGGCCGGGTTGAGCCCGAGCACGTCGAGCATCGCGATCACCTCGCCGAACCGCCGGCCCAGCTCGTCGGAGTCACCGGCGGCCAGGAGGCGGTTGCCCTCGCGCACCGCATCGTGGATCACCGCGACCGCGGCCGGGGTGCCGAGGTCGTCGTCCATCGCCTCCACGAAGGCGTCGGGCAGCGCCGCGAACCAGCTGCCGACGGCGGGGGCCGCGCGGTCGAGGAAGTCCTCGATGCGCCGGAACGCCTTGGCCGCCTCGTCCAGGGCCTCGAACGAGAACTCCACGTGCGAGCGGTAGTGGGCCGCGACCATGTAGTAGCGCAGCTCGATCCCGCGCACGCGCTCGAGGACCGACGGGATGAGCAGGGAGTTGCCGAGCGACTTGCTCATCTTCTCTCCGGCCGTGGTGATCCAGGCGTTGTGCAGCCAGTACGACGCGAACGGGCGGCCGGCGGCGCGCGACTGGGCCTGCTCGTTCTCGTGGTGAGGGAAGCGGAGGTCGACGCCGCCGCCGTGGATGTCGAACGCCGGGCCGAGGTACTTGCCCGCCATCGCCGAGCACTCGATGTGCCAGCCCGGGCGACCCGGTCCCCACGGGGAGGGCCAGGCCGCGGTCGAGGGCTCGCTCTCCTTCTTCCACCCCTTCCAGAGGGCGAAGTCGCGTGGGTCCCGCTTGCCGCGGGGGTCCGCGTCGCCGGCGGGCTCCATGTCCTCGACGCGCTGGCGGGTCAGCTCGCCGTACGACGGCCAGCTGCGCACGTCGAAGTAGACGTCGCCGCTGCCGTCATCGGCGGCGTAGGCGTGCCCGCGGGCGACGAGCTGATCGATCAGCTCGATGATCTCCGGGACGTGTCCGGTGGCGCCGGGCTCGTAGGTCGGCGGCAGCACGTTGATCGAGGCGAGGGCCGCGTCGAGCTCGCGCTTCATCGCGCTGGCGAGGGCGTACCAGTGGACGCCCTGCTCGGCCGACTTGGCCAGGATCTTGTCGTCGATGTCGGTGACGTTGCGGATGAAGTCGACGTCGTGGCCGGTCGCCGTCAGCCAGCGCCGGAGCACGTCGAAGTTCACCGCCGAACGCACGTGGCCGACGTGCGGCTCCGACTGCACGGTGAGGCCACACACGTAGATCCCCGCCTTGCCGGGTACGAGTGGGACGAAGTCGCGGGCCTCGCGCGTCGCGGTGTCGTGGAGCCTCAGAGTCACCCGGCAGAGTCTAGGGGCCCTGCGGTCCCGGGCCACCTCGACGGTGACCCGGGACCCTGGCCGGCTCAGCGGGTGGGGGTCACCTCACCCGCAGCCGCGTGGTGTCCCCACCCGGCAGCGTGCCCCGGTCGCCTCCGTAGATGACGGTCACGTCGTAGAGGCCCGCCCTGGCCATCCTGGGGCGCACGGTCGCCCGGCCGTCGTCGAGGGTGGTGAGCACCTCGGCGTGCTTGGCGCCGTCGCGGAGCAGGACGAGCACCAGACCGGTCGGGGTGTGGCCGTCAGCAGCCACCTCCACCCGGATCGTGGCCTTCTGCCCGGCCTTGATCGCCGTCGGCTCCGCGACCGTGACGGCCGGCCTGGACTTGGTCACGACCACGGTGACGGTGCCCTGGGAGGCCGCGTGGGTGGGCGACCCCAGGTAGGCCACGGTCAGCGTGTGCCGCCCGATGTCGAGCGCCTTGGACGCGATCGCGAGGCGAGCCTCGCCGTTCACGAGCGTGGCCGTGGCGAGCCGCCTCGTGCCGTCGCGGAGCTCGACCGTGCCGGTCGCACCGGGCGGCGCGACGGTGACCTGCACCGAGCCCCCCTTGGCCCACTGGATCGTGGTGTCGCGGGCCGAGACCGTGGTCGGCACCTTGGTGACCCGCACCGTCACCGGAGCCTCGCTCGCCGCGTGGCGGGCGTCTCCGAGGTACCTGACGGTCAGCGTGTGCTCACCCGGCGCGAGCGCCTCCGCCGGGACCGCCACGGTGGCGGAGCCGGAGGACAGGGTCGCCTGGCCGAGCCGCGTGGCGCCGTCGTAGAGCTCGACCGACCCCGTGGCCGCGGCGGGCGTCACCGTCACCGACACCGAGCCCTCCTCGCCCCACGTGATGTCGTCGGCCGTGCCGGACACCGTGGACGGCGCCATGACCACGGTCACGGCGACCTCGCCGCTCGAGGGCTTGACCGCGTCGGTGCCCAGGAACTCCAGGGTCAGCGTGTGGCTGCCCACCTCGAGCGCCCCAGCAGGGACCTCGATCGTCGCGGCGTCGCCCGTCAGGGTGCCTTCGCCGATCTTCGTGGTGCCGTCGTAGAGCTCGACCGTGCCACCGTCGGCGGCCGGGGCCACCGTCACCGACACCGAGCCCGCCTGGCCCCAGGTGATGTCGGCGGCCGTGCCGGTCACCGTCGAGTCCGCGCGCTCGTCGACCACCTCGACCGGGATCCGGGCGGTCGTCCCGGTGGCGGCACCGGTGACCGTGAACCAGGTCGTGCCGGCGGGCAGGCCGGCGGGCAGCGTGAAGCTGGCCGAGGCGGTGCCGGGGACGTCGTACGGCGTGGTGGGCAGCGACGTCGCCACCGGGAAGGTGCCGAGGTCGACGCCGCCGCGGGACACGACCACGGACGAGTCGGTCACGTCGGTGACCTCGGCGGACGTGCCGCCACCGGTCATCGACAGCGAGTCGAGCGCCACCGTGACGGTGTCGCCGGCGCCGAAGGGGCCGCCCGTGACGCGAGCTCCGATGCCGTGCTGGGCGTGGTCGACGGCGAGCGGCCCCTCGGCCGTGAACGCCTCGAGGTAGTCGACCGTGGCCTGCAGGTCGGTGAACCCGGTGTCCTGCCTGTCGGTCCCCTCCGTCAGCGCCCGGAAGTTGTCGCCGCCGGATGCGAGGAAGCTGTTCGCCGAGACCGTGTAGGTCCGGGCCGGGTCGATGGCGACGCCGTCGAGCCACATGCCGGTGATCCGGTCGCCCTCCGCGCGGGAGGAGTCCTCGGTCCAGGTGAAGCCCTTCGAGGTGCCCAGTCGCAGGAACGGCCGCGACGGGATGTTGCCGTCGGGGTCGCGCTGCCACTGCTGCTCGAGGAGCAGCTCGAGCTGGGCGCCCGTGAGGTCCACGGTCACCAGCGTGTTCGCGAAGGGCTGGACGTTGGCCGCCTCGCGGTAGGTGACGGGGCCGGGCCCGTCGCCGGTGCCGACGAGGTCGTCGCGCAGGCCGCCCGGGTTCATCACGCCGATGTCGGCGCCGGTCTTCCAGCGCTGGATCTCGGCCACCTGGTTGCCCAGGGTCGACTCGCCACCGCGGTTCTCCACGACCGGGTTGCCCGCGGTCTGGGTGTCGACCCGGCGCGCCCGCTTGAACGGGCCGGCGACCTGGCCGAGCACCTCGGCGCCACGCTCGTCGGCGACCGCGACTGCTGCGTCGACGATGGCCGCGGTGTCGGCGTCCTCGTCGTAGTCCTTCATCGCCAGGACGTGCTGGCGGATGCCCACCAGCTCGGCGGTGCCGGGCGCGAAGTCGAACTCGAGCTGGTTGAGGTAGGCGCCGTACTGGCCGGCGGAGACCACCGGCCGGTCGATCGAGGTCTCGTCGACGTCGACCGCGCAGTTGTACTTCAGGTGGGTGTGCCCGGAGATGATCGCGTCGACGTCGGTGCTCGCGCCGTGGACGATCTGTCCGAAGGTCGAGTCCTCGTCCTCCTTGATCGTCGCGCAGCTCGGGCTCGGTGCCCCTTCGTGCACGAGCTCGATGACCAGGTCGCAGGCCTCGCCGCCACAGCCGTCGGCCTTGAGGGCGGCCGCCGCGGTGTTGACCTCCTCGACGACGTCGGTGATCTCCAGGCCGGCGATGGCGGACGGTGCGACCAGGGAGTCGAGGTCCTCGGTCACCGCGCCGACGAAGCCGACCTTGATGCCGGCACCGCCCGCGAGGGCCGGGAACTCCTTCCACCAGGTCGCGCCGTTGGAGTGCGCGTGGTGGCCGTCGGTCCGGCCGGTGTCGAGGGCGTGCTCGCCGGTCTCCGCGTCGCGGACGTTGGCGGCGATGTAGGGCCAGTCGGCGCCGCCCTCGGGATTGGTCTCGGCGTTGTAGGGCGCCATGATGCGGTCCATCAGGTCGTCGTAGCCCTGGTCGAACTCGTGGTTGCCCGCGGCGGACACCTCGAGGCCGGCCTCGTTCATCGCGTCGATGGTCGGCTTGTCGTTCTGGATGAACGACTCGAACGTCGAGGCGCCGACGATGTCGCCGGCCATGACGAACGCGGTGTGCTCGTTCTCGGCGCGCAGGCCCTTGACCGCGCCCGCCATCGCCGCGGCACCGGCCGAGGCGCTGGACGGGTCGTCGAGGAGCCGACCGTGGAAGTCGTTGGACGCGAGCACCTGGACGGTGTCGACGTCGGCCGGTGCGGAGCTGGTCGGTGCGTCGATGCCGACGATCTCCGGGTTGTGGTCGGAGGACCGGAACGGCATCGCGCCGTCGAAGAGGTCGGCGACGTTGTAGTTGTAGCGGGAGTACTCGTAGTAGATCGGCTCGTTGGCGTTGATCTGCCAGATCGTCTCGCCGGCCACCAGGTCGTGGGCGGCCTCGTTGGCGAAGACGTGGTCGAGCGAGCCGGCGAGCCCGCCGAAGGAGTACGACGTGCTGCCGTCGGCCGGCTCCAGGTTGGTGAACCCGGCGGCCTCGAGGGTGCGGACCGGGTCCTCGGCGCCGTAGGCGTTGTAGTCACCGGTCATGAAGACCGGCGCGATGCCCTTGTCGGAGGAGACGGTGTCCGCGAACTCGGCCAGGGCGCGCGCCTGGCGGACCCGGTCGCCGTTGTAGAACCCGGCGCCGAGACCGGCGTCGGCGTTGTCCGTGCCGGCGACGGTGCTCTCGTCGTCGGGGCCGCCCTTGGACTTGAAGTGGTTGACGATGACGATGAAGCCGTCGTCGCGCGTGCCGTCGACGTGCCGGAAGGCCTGCGCGAGCGGCTCACGCGCGTTGCGCATCGCCGGGGAGTTGAGCAGGATCTGCGAGCGGCCGATGGTCTCGATGACCCGCGGGTTGTAGATGAACGCGTTGCGGATGGCGTCCTGCTCGGCGATCGTCGGCTGTGCCTCGGGGCGCGGGCTGGGAACGTAGGCCCAGCGCGGGCCGAGCGCGGGGTCCTCCGCGGGGTGGTCGGCCGCCCAGTCGGCGTTGAGCGCGGCGACGAGGCGCTTGAGCGGCAGGTCGCGGTCTGCGTAGCCGAGCTTGACCGGGTTCTCGACCTCCTCGAGGCTCATCACGTCCGCGGCCATCGTGTTGATGGCGGCGACCTCCTTGCCCTCCTGCCGCAGCAGGTTGGCCTCGGTGGCGGCACCACGCGGCCCGATGTCGGGCAGGGTCGAGGGCGGGTTGTTGCGCAGGTCGCGCCACGTGCACTCACGGGCGGTGATGCGGTTGCCCTGGCGGTCGGAGTAGTAGGAGCAGCTGCGGTTCGTGCCGATGGCGTCGTTGGGCAGGTCGTCCCAGTCCTGGGCCGGGTGCACGAAGTAGTTGAGCATGTTGAAGGTGGCGATCTTGACGTTGCCGCCCACCTCGTCCGGGGTGGCGTGCTGCGCGCGGTCCTGCTCGATCGCGACCCGGTCGGAGCCGGTGGTGCCGGGCTGGACGCGGGTCTGCGGGTAGACCTTCCACACGCCGTTGCGCCAGTCGAAGACCACCGGCTTCGGGAAGGTCACCGCGGCACCCACGCGCACGGTGTGGGCCTTGGTGAGCCACGGGTAGGCGACGCCGGTGTTGTTGCTGCCGCTGATCGACACCGTGGCGCCGTCGTCCAGGGTGATCCGCTTGGCGAAGTTGTGGTCGACCCGCGCGTCGTACTCGGCGCGCTCGGTGGCCGGGTTGGCCTCCTCGACCGGGATCAGCAGCGGCGTCGTCTCTCCCGCCGCGAGGCCGATCTCGCCGAAGTTGCTCGACGAGTTGCCGTTGAACGGCGCGCCCCAGGGGCTGCCGTCGTAGGAGTCGCTGACGGTGAACGGGGCGGTCGGCTGGAAGATCTCCGACTCGTGCTTCTCGCGCACCGCCGAGAGTGCAGCGCCGGTGAGGCAGTCCGTGGTGGCGCCCTCGCCGACCTCGATGAGGCTGCAGTCGGTGCCGGGGAGCACGGTGCCGGGCGTGACCGCCTCGTCGGCGGTGGCCGGACGCGCGTCGACGAAGGCGCCCTCGGTCACGGTCACCTGGGTGAGGCCGAAGAACTCCGTCACCCGGCCGCTGGCGATGGTGACGTGGTCGCCGATCGCGGGCGGGGAGTAGCTCGGGCTGGAGCCCTGGTAGACGAACAGGCCGTCCGAGGCGTTGGGGGTCGCGTCGTCGGCGGGGTCGTAGCCGGGGGTCTGGATGACGAAGCCGTTGAGGCCGCCGTCGGGGTAGCGGGCGGTGACGACACCCTCGGTCGAGACGTCGGCGGCGGGGCCGGAGACGGCATAGGGCGAGGCGTCGCCCTCGCCCTGGATCTCGGTGATCGTGCGGAACGGCTTCACCGGGACCTCGGACACGGCGATGGTGAACTCGGCGTTCGCGGTCGCACCGGCGGCGTCGGTCGCCGTCGCGGTCACGGCGAAGGTGCCGGTCTCGGTCGGCGTGCCGGAGACCTCGCCGGCGCTGCTCACCGAGACGCCGGCCGGGAGCCCCGTGGCGGTCCAGCTGTAGGGCGATGCGCCGCCGCTGGCCTGCAGGGTGAAGGGCGCGAGCGGCTTGCCGACGTAGCCGGACCTGTCGCCCGGGTCGGTGGCGGCGAGCGGCGCCGGCGCACCGCCGGCGGCGATGGTGATGTTGTCGATGCCGACGTGCTCGTTGCTGCCCGACGCGTTGTCCAGCGTGATCACGCGCAGGAACACGTCGGCCTTGCCGTCGACCGCGGCCGGCAGCGTCGCCGAGACGTGGGTGGAGGTCACCGTGGTGTTGGCTGCCGTGGTCGCGTCGGTGACGTAGGCGGACGGGACGTTGGTGTAGGCGCCGGAGGTGCCGACGCGGTACTGGAGGGCGACGCGCGTGGGCTGGTCGTCGGCGCTGCTGTCGAGGTCCTGGACGTCGTAGTCGACGCTGAAGCCGGCCCGGCCGGTCGTGTCGAGGTGGAACGCGAGCAGCGGGGTCGTCACGCTGCCCGTCGCGCTCAGCGCGACCGTCTTGTTCGCGATGTTGGGGTAGGCCAGGACGCCGCCGTTGGAGTCGCCGTTGGGAGCGGCCGTGCCGGTGCGGACGACGAGGTTGGACGTCAGCGTCCCCTCGGCCGTCAGGGTGCCGACGTCGGTCGTGTTCGGCAGGTTGGACGCCGCGATCGACGTGCCGGTCGTGAAGCCCTCCACCCCCGGGAAGTCGGCCCAGGTGCTGGTGGCGGTGAGCCCCGACCAGTCCTGCGTGTAGGGGAAGGACGAGATCGCGGACGAGACGCTCGCGCTCGCCGGAGCGGTGGGTCCCACCGCCAGCGGAGCGGCGACCAGGGCCGTCAGGGTCGTCAGGTGGAGCGCGGTGCGGAGGGTGCGTGCGGGCAAGGCGGGATCCCTTGGATCTGGGGCCGCAGGAGAACCCGAATTGGCGGCCGTGCGCAGACTAAGCGGCGGCACTGACAAGAGGCCACAAACCTCCCCACAGTCCGTGGGGACATTTTCGTGAACATTGGCCGTAGTGCCACCCGGTCCTGTGACTCGTGTGACGGGTGTGGCCCAGCGGGTTATCGTCGACCGTGCCCAGACGTCTTGCCAGCGCCCTCGCCCTCGCTCTCGTCGGCCTCCTGCTCGCCCACGCTCCCGCCACCGCGGGCGCCGGGGACGCCAGGAAGCGCGCGACGCCGCAGGTCCAGCTCATCTCGTGGGGCAGCTACGCCGAGCTGAAGTCCGGCACCCGCAAGGGCCTCAAGCTCGGCCGCGGCAGCGTCTCGCTGCTCGAGCCCCGGACCCGGACCCTCGCCGGGCGTGCGTACGACGCCGGCACCTGGACCTCGCCGTGGGCGACCCAGCCCTTCGCAGCGACGGCGCTCATCCCCTCCTGGGAGGCCACCACGCCCGGCAGGAGCCTGGTGCGGGTCGAGGTCCGAGGCCGGGCAGCCGACGGCACCACCGGGACGTGGGACACCGTCGCGGACTGGTCGCGCCTGAACAGGCAGCTGCCGCGCACGACGTACTCCGGCCAGCCCGACGACCTCGGCCGGGTGAGCGTCGACACGTGGTACGCCACCACGTCGGTCGCCTCCTGGCAGCTGCGGGTGACCCTCCTGCGCCCGCGGGGCAGCTCCCTCGCCGTCAGCCTCGAGCGCGTGGGCGCCGTGGCCACCGCGGACGCCTCCGCGCCTCGGCCGACGTCGCAGCCCGGCCCCGCGGCGGGCACCGTCCTGCCCGTGCCGGCCTACTCGCAGATGGTCCACTCCGGGCACTACCCGCAGTGGGGCAACGGCGGGGAGGCTTGGTGCTCGGCCGCCTCGACCGCGATGGTGCTCGCCTACCACGGCATCTCTCCGGCCCCCCGCGGGATCGCGCCCGGCCACGCGGACGCGGTCGTCGACCACACCGCGCGGATGGTCTACGACCACGGCTACGACGGCACCGGGAACTGGGCCTTCAACACCGCCTACGCCGCCACCCTCGTCGCCGGCGACTCCTACGTCACCCGGCTGCGCGACCTGCGCGAGGCCGAGGACCACATCGCCGCGGGGGTCCCGCTGGTCATCTCGATCGCCTTCGGTCGCCAGCAGCTCACCGGCGCGCCGATCTCGTCGAGCAACGGGCACCTGCTCGTGGTCGTCGGCTTCGAGGCCGACGGCGACGTCGTGGTCAACGACCCCGCCGGGGCGACCAACGCGGACGTGCGGCGCGTCTACGACCGCGCGCAGCTCGAGCGGCTCTGGATCGCGGCCTCCGGCGGGACGGCGTACGTCATCCGCAACGGCTAGGGGTCAGCTCGCGCTGATCTCGATCGTGTGCAGCCCGGTCGCGCCGTCCGGGTCGGGCGCGCGCACGACGCTGGTCTGGGTGTCTCCGTCACGGCCGATCGCACGCACCCGCACCTCGTGGTCGCCCTCGGGCACGTCGACGGTGACGGCCCACTGCACCCACGTGTCGACCGACGGGACCTCGCCGAGCTCGGCGCGCTGCCACGCGCCGCCGTCGACCTGCACCTCGACCGCGGCGATGCCGGTGTGCTGGTGCCAGGCGACGCCGCCGATCGAGACCGGCCCGGCCTCGACGTCGTCGCCCGAGCGCGGGACGTCGATGCGCGAGGCGATCTTGACCGGCCCCTCGGCCGACCAGCCCTTGGTGGTCCAGTAGCCGACGGCCTTCTCGAAGGTCGTCACCTCGAGGTCGACGACCCACTTCGTGGCCGAGACGTAGCCGTAGAGCCCCGGCACGACGGTGCGCACGGGGAAGCCGTGCTCGATCGGCAGCGGGCGGCCATTCATCGCGACCGCCAGCATCGCGTCGCGCTCGTCGGTGAGGACCTCCAGCGGCGTCGCGCAGAACCAGCCGTCGTGGGAGGTCTGCAGCACGCAGTCGGCCTCGTCGCTGATCCCGAGCCCGCTCAGGAGCGGCGCGAGGCGTACGCCGCTCCAGCGCGCGTTGCCGACCAGCCCGCCGCCCACCTCGTTGCTGACGCAGCTGAGGGTGATCCACGACTCCGTCATCGGCCGCGCGACCAGCTCCGAGAAGGTCAGCTCGATCTCGCGCTCGACCAGCCCGTGGATGCGCAGCGTCCAGTCCTCGGGCTCGATGGTGGGCTTCGCGATGGTGGTGTCGATCAGGTAGAAGTCCTCGTTGGGTGTCTGCCACGGCGACACCCCGGCCAGCCCGAGCGAGGTGGCGGCGGGCGCCTGGCGGCGGGTGACCCCCGGGATGCGGAGGAGCCGGCGGCTGACCTCGACGTGCCGGCGCCCGGCGCCGACGAACCGACCGGCGACCGCGATGCCCAGCGACGCCACCGAGACGACGCCGGCCACCACGAGGAACACCCGCCGCTCGCGCGACCCGAGGTCGGGTCGCCGCTGCTCGCGGCGCAGCGCGTCGGTCAAGGCGGAGTGGACGGTGATCCAGGTCAGCAGCCCGACGACGACCGGCAGGGCGTCGGCCGGGCCCGCGCCGCGCTGCGTCACCACGGCCACGAGCCCGACCGCGGCCAGGAGGGTCCACACCGGGACCGGCAGCCACCACGACGTGCGGGCCAGCAGCCCGGCGACGCCGAAGCACCCCGTCAGGAGCACCACGATCCCGACCACCAGCGCCGGCTTGTCGAGGTGGCCCAGGACCGAGATGGCCCGCTCGGCGACCGCACCCGGCGTCAGCCGGATCACGCCCTCGGCGACGGCGACCACCGGCGACTCGCGGATGGTGAGCACCATGGCCGTGGCGTAGCTGGTGGCGAGCCCGGCCAGGCCGGCGACGATGCCGGCCACGGCCCAGGGCAGGCGGCGAGTGGTCACGGGACCATTGTTGCGAACCCTCGGGCATGATGCCGAGGTGACCTCAGCCCCCACCGGACCGACACCGGGACCCCGCATCGGCATCGGCACCGACGTGCACCGGCTCGTGGCGGGTGTGCCCATGCACCTCGCCGGGCTGGCCTGGCCCGACGAGCCGGCCGGCCTGGAGGGACACTCCGACGCCGACGTGGCCGCGCACGCCGCCTGCGACGCGCTCCTGTCCGCCGCCGGCCTCGGCGACCTGGGCAGCAACTTCGGCACGTCCGAGCCCGAGTGGGCCGGCGCCTCGGGGGCGACCCTGCTGGCGGAGACCGCACGCCGGGTGCGGGCTGCCGGTTGGGAGATCGGCAACGTCGCGGTGCAGGTCGTCGGCAACGTGCCGCGGCTCGGGCCGCGCCGCGAGGAGGCGGTTGCGGCCCTCTCCGAGGCTGTCGGCGCCCCGGTCAGCGTGTCCGCGACGACGACCGACGGGCTCGGCCTCACCGGCCGGGGCGAGGGCGTCGCGGCGATCGCCACGGCGCTGGTCACCGGCTGATGCCGGCTGCCGTCGTCATCCTCGCGGCCGGCTCGGGCAGCCGGGTCGGGGCCGCGGTGAACAAGGTCCTGCTCCCCCTGCGCGACGTGCCGGTCCTGGTCTGGTCGGTGCGCGACGCCCTGGCCCTCGACGACGTACGACGTCTCGTGCTCGTGGTGCGGCCCGAGGACCGGACGGCCGTCGCCGAGGCCGTCGCCCCGCACCTCGGAGACCGCGAGGTGCTCGTGGTCGACGGCGGCGCGACGCGCCACGCCTCCGAGTGGGCCGCCATCCGCGTCCTCGCCGACGACATCACCAGCGGGGACGTCGACGTCGTCGTCGTCCACGACGGCGCCCGCCCGCTGGCCGGTCCGGCCTTGTGGCGGCAGGTCGTCGAGGCCGCCCGGGAGGTCGGTGGGGCGATCCCGGTCGCGCCGGTGACCCACCTGGTCCACACCGACCTGACCCCGGTGGTCGAGGAGGTGGGCGGGGTCCAGACCCCCCAGGCCTTCCGCGCCGGCGAGCTGCTGGCCGCCTACCGCGCCGCAGCCGACGACGCCTTCGAGGCCACCGACACGGCCGGGTGCGTCGCGGCCTACCGGGGGGTCGCGGTCGCCGCGGTGCCGAGCAGCGCGCTCAACCTCAAGGTGACCTTCCCCGAGGACGTCGCCCTGGCGGCGGAGCTCAGCCCGCGGTGAGTGCGTCGAGCACCCGGACGTCCTCGGTCGAGGAGACGCGGCGCCCCTCCGGCGGCGCGGCGAGGGTCGCCACCGGGTGACCGGCGGCGGCGAGCTCGGCCGCCGCCCGCACCAGGTCGACGTCGGGGCGGTCCGCCAGCTCCGCGAGCACGGCCGCGGGGACCACCAGAGGGGAGGTGACCGCGAGCAGCGCGTCGCGGTCGAGCGTCTCGCCGACCAGGGCTCCGGACACCTCCTTGACGGTGTCGGTGACCGGGCGCACGCCCACCACCGGGCGTCCCGTGGACCGGGCCCGCTCCAGGCAGGCGGCGATGAAGGCCGGGGGTGTCATCGGGCAGAGCGCGTCGTGGAGCACGAGGTCCTCGCCGGACTCGACGATCGCCTCCCAGGCGACGGTCGCGTCGACGATGCGCACGCCGGCCTCGCCCAGCGCCCAGGCCGCGCACGCCACCAGCGCCTCGCCGTGGATCAGGGCGAAGGGCAGCGAGCCGCGGCCCTCGTCCAGAACGAGACCGAGGCCCCCGGGATCGTCGTCCCAGGGGCCTCGGTCGGTGTCGTTGCTGCTCAGGAGGCGAGCAC
>NZ_JAUZVE010000057.1:0-44228 GCF_031844425.1 Microbacterium sp. ARD31 | reverse complement strand
CGCCTCTCCGCCGCCCGGCGCGCAGCCGCCGTGCGTCCGCTCCTCGAGGTCGCGCTGGCCGCGCGGGAGGCCGAGCGGCAGGCCGACCGGGAGTGCCGGGCGGCTCGTGACGAGCTCGCTGCCCTCGTCGGTGAGGCCGACCTCGACGACCAGCGCGTCGCGGAGCACCGCAGGACCGCCACGACCACGCTGACCGACCTCGCCCGCGTCAGGCCGCTCCAGCAGCAGGCCGACCAGCTCTCCGTCGAGCTCGCGGCCCTCGCCGACGCACGCACACGGACCCGGACCCGACTGGAGCGGCTCGACGCCCGCGCCCAGGAGCTCCCCGCCCGGCTGGCCGAGCTGGTCCCGCGGCTCGAGTCCGCGACCGCGGCACGCGCGCGCGTCGGTGTCCTCGAGGGCGAGCTCTCCGTCCTCGACACCCGTGTGGTCGCTGCCACGACCGCCGCGCGGCTGGAGGCCGAGCTGGTCGCCGCCGAGCAGGCGTGGCGCGAGGCCACCGAGGCCCGCCTCGAGGCCCGGGAGCTGCTCGTGGCCGTCCGCGAGCGCCGGCTCGACGGGATGGCCGCCGAGATTGCCGGCAAGCTCGCGGTCGGCGCCTGCTGCCCCGTCTGCGGATCGGCCGACCACCCCTCGCTCGCGACCCCCTCCCCCGACGCCCCCGACGAGGTCGCCGAGCGCGAGGCGCGCCGGGCCGTCGACGACCTCGAGGCGGTCGTCGAGGCCCACGCGCAGCAGGTGCGTGGGCTCACGGCGCAGCGTGCGGCGGCGCTGGCCGAGGCAGGCGAGCCCCTGGCCGACCTCCGCGCCTCGCGCGACGCCCTCGCCGCCGCCCTCGACGAGGCGAGCCGCGAGGCCGCCGACGCCGACGCCCTCGCCGCCACGTGCGCGTCCCTCGACGACGAGCTCGCCTCGCTGACCGGCGACCGCGACGAGCTGGCGGCGGTCGCGGCGAGGCAGGAGACCGACGAAGCCGTCCTGGCGGCCCGTGTGCAGACCCTGCTCGACCAGGTGTCCGCGGTCCTCCCCGACGACACCTCCCCCACCGACCTCGACGTCCTGGCCGACCGGCTCCGCGCCGTCGAGTCCCTGGCCGGGCGCTGCCTCGACGCCTCCGGTGATCTGGCCCGCGCGCGCACCGCCGCCGGGCGCGCCGACGCCACGGCGCTGGCGGCGGCGACCGAGGCCGGCTTCACCACCGCCCAGGAGGCGGCCGACGCCTGGCTCGGTGCCGACGAGCTGGATGCGCTCCAACAGCGGCTCGAGCAGCACGAGCGTGAGGCCGCCCGCGTCGACGCGCAGCTCGCCGACCCCGACCTGCGCAACGCCGCCGAGACGGCGCCCCCCGACCTCGAGCGGCTCGCGGACGACCTGCTGGCAGCGCGCCGCGACGCCGCGCAGGCGCGTGCGCTCGAGGCCAGCCTCCACGAGCGCGGCCGACGCCTCGACGGCTTGACGGCCGACGTCGCTGCTGCCCTCGCAGCGTGGCTCCCCGTCCGCGACGAGCTCGACCGGGTCGCCGGGCTGGCCGGGATGGTCGAGGGCAAGCATCCCGACAACCGGCTGCAGATGCGCCTGTCCGCCTTCGTCCTGGCCCACCGCCTCGGCCAGGTCGTCGACGCCGCGAACCTCCGGCTGTCGTCGATGAGCGACCAGCGCTACTCCCTCGTCCACACCGGCCGTCGTGGGGCCGGCGAGAAGCGTGGCGGGCTCGGCCTGCTGGTGCGCGACGACTGGACCGGTGACACCCGTGACCCGGCCACGCTCTCGGGCGGGGAGACCTTCGTGGTGTCCCTCGCACTGGCGCTCGGGCTGGCCGACGTCATCACCGACGAGGCCGGCGGCGCCGACCTCGACACGTTGTTCGTCGACGAGGGGTTCGGCTCGCTCGACGCCGACACGCTCGAGGACGTCATGGACACCCTCGACACGCTCCGCGACGGCGGCCGCGTCGTCGGCGTCGTCAGCCACGTGCCCGAGCTCCAGACCCGCATCCCCACCCAGCTGCGGGTCCATCGCGGTCGCCACGGCAGCCGCACGTCGCTCCACACCGGCTGACCGGCTTCGATAGGTTTCCCTGCATGAGTGCGCCCGGGCTCGACCCGACCTTCACCGACCTGCCGCACCGTCGCCTCGGCGACGTGGCGCTGTCCCGCGCCCAGGAGCTGGGCGCGAGCCACGCGGACTTCCGGTTCGAACGCAACCGCTACCAGTACCTCGGGGCGCGCGACGGCGTGCTGCAGACGGCCAGTGACGCCGAGGACCTCGGCTTCGCGGTCCGGGTCGTCCACGGCGGCGCCTGGGGTTTCGCCTCCGGCGTCGTGCTGACCGACGAGGAGGCGCGACGCGTCGCCGAGACCGCGGTCGCGGTCGCCAAGGTCGCCGCGGCCATGACGACCGTTCCCGTCGAGCTGGCTCCCGAGCCGGTGCACGACGACGTCACGTGGGTCTCGGGCTACGACGTCAACCCGCTCGAGGTCCCCACCCCGGAGAAGGCCGCGCTGTTGGTCGACTGGACCGAGCGGCTGCGCACCGGGTCCGCGGTCGCGCACGCGACCGCTTTCCTGCAGCAGGTGCAGGAGAACAAGTACTACGCCGACCTCACGGGCACCCGCACCACCCAGCAGCGGGTGCGGATCCAGCCCGGGTTCGAGGCGACCGGTGAGGACGCCGAGACCGGGATCTTCGACTCGATGGCCTCCATCGCACCTCCCGTCGGACGCGGCTGGGAGTACCTCTCGGGCGCCCATTGGGACTGGGACGCCGAGCTCGCCGAGGTCCCCGAGCTGCTGGCCGAGAAGCTCAGGGCACCCAGCGTCGAGGCCGGGACCTACGACCTCGTCGTCGACCCGTCCAACCTCTGGCTCACCATCCACGAGTCCATCGGCCACGCCACCGAGCTCGACCGCGCCCTGGGCTACGAGGCCAACTATGCCGGCACGTCGTTCGCCACCTACGACAAGCTCGGCACGCTCCAGTACGGCTCCCGGGTGATGAACGTCCGCGGCGACCGCACCCAGGAGCACGGGCTGGCCACCGTCGGGTACGACGACGAGGGGGTGCAGACGCAGGCCTGGGACATCGTCCGCGACGGCGTCCTCGTCGGCTACCAGCTCGACCGGTCCATGGGCCACCTCAAGCCGGAGCTCAACGACGGTCGCTCCAACGGCTGCGCCTACGCCGACTCCCCCGGCCACATCCCCATCCAGCGGATGGCCAACGTCTCGCTGATGCCCGGCACCGACGACCTCACCACCGAGGACCTCGTCTCCCGCGTGGAGCGGGGCATCTACGTCGTGGGCGACAAGTCGTGGTCCATCGACATGCAGCGGTTCAACTTCCAGTTCACCGGCCAGCGGTTCTACAAGATCACCGACGGCAGGCTCGACGGCATGCTGCGCGACGTCGCCTACCAGGCCACCACCACCGACTTCTGGGGGTCCATGGAGGCGCTGGGCGGGCCCGACACGTGGGTGCTCGGCGGCGCTTTCAACTGCGGCAAGGCGCAGCCGGGCCAGGTCGCGGCGGTCAGCCACGGCTGCCCCTCCGCCCTGTTCCGCGGCGTCAACATCCTCAACACGATCGACGAGGCAGGCAACTGATGACGACCTCCCCCGGCAGCACCGCGCAGCAGCTGGTCGAGCACGCGCTCGCGACCTCGACCGCCGACGACTGCATCGCGATCGTCCGTGACGTCACCAGCGCCAACCTGCGCTGGGCCAACAACACGCTCACCACCAACGGCGTGATGACCGAGATGTCGGTCACCGTGGTCAGCTTCGCGTCCGTCCCCGGCGGCATCGCCACCGGGTCGGTGTCCGGCAGCGCCGCCACGACCGACCAGGTCACCGCCCTCGTGGAGGCGGCCGACGCGGCGGCCCGCGCCGGGTCGCCCGCGGAGGACGCCGCCGACCTGGTCGCCGACGCCACCTCAGCCGACTGGGACGTCGAGCCGGCGACCACCGACATCGGCGTCTACGACACCTTCGCCCCTGCGTTGGGCGAGGCGTTCGGCCAGGCGGGCGCCGAGCAGCGGCTCCTCTACGGCTTCGTCAACCACGACGTCACCACGACCTACCTCGGCTCCACCCGCGGGCTGCGGCTGCGGCACGTCCAGCCCACCGGGCACTACGCCTGCACCGCCAAGGACTCCTCCCTGACCCGCAGCGCGTGGGTGGGCGGCGCCACCCGCGACTTCCGCGACGTCGACGCGTCCGCCATGGCGGCGGAGGTGGCCCAGCGGCTGGCCTGGGCGGAGCGGCGCATCGACCTGCCCGCCGGACGCTACGACACGATCCTGCCCCCGTCGTCGGTCGCCGACCTGATGATCGACGCCTACTGGGGCGCGGGCGCACGCGTGGCGCACGAGGGCGAGTCCGTCTACAGCCGTCGCGGCGGTGGCACCCGCATCCACGACAAGGTCGCGGCACCCGGCGTCAGCCTCTTCTCCGACCCGGCGTACCCCGGCCTCGAGTGCGCGCCGTTCGTGGTCGCCGGGGCCTCGGACAACACCGACTCGGTCTTCGACAACGGCCTGCCCCTCGAGCGCACCGACTGGATCCGCGACGGGCTCCTCACCGGCCTGCTGCAGACCCGGCACTCCGCCGCGATGACCGGCCAGCCCGTCACGCCGATGATCGACAACCTCGTCCTCGAGGTCGGCGACGGCGCCGGGACCATCGACGACCTGGTCGCCGGCACGCAGCGTGGGCTCCTGCTGACCTGCCTCTGGTACATCCGCGAGGTCGACCCACAGACCATGCTGCTCACCGGGCTCACCCGCGACGGCGTCTACGTCGTCGAGGACGGCGAGATCGTGGGTGCGGCCAACAACTTCCGCTGGAACGAGAGCCCGATCGAGCTCCTCAACCGGTTCAGCGCGGCCACCACGACCGTGCCGAGCTTCAGCCGCGAGTGGGGCGACGACTACTTCTCCCGCACCGCCACGCCGGCGCTGCGGATCCCCGACTTCAACATGTCGAGCGTCTCGCAGGGGGTCTGACGGCGACCGGCGGCAGGCTCACCGCAGCCGCTGCACCCGACGCCGGTGGTCGCGGCTGTTGTCGCCGTCGATGCCGGACCTGCGCGTCTTGGAGATGTGGTCGATCTTCTCCCGGCCGCCCTGCACCGGCTGGGCGTCGATGATGGTGTCGCGCTCGTATGCGTGCGACTTGTCGGTGTTGCGGTAGTAGCGGAACAGTGCCCAGTACGTCGCCACCGCGCCCGCCGGGCCCGCCGCGAGGAGCCACACCGGCGGGTCGTCCGAGCTGACCATCACGACGACGTCGAGCACGGCCGCGCTGACCAAGGCGCTCATGCCCACGCCACCAGGAGCGCACCGGCGATGCCCTCGAGGACGGTGCCGACCGTCAGCGCGGCAAGGGTGAGCCGCCACCGCGACACCGGGATGCTGCCCATCGTCTCGCCGGTCCGGGCGTTGACCGCGATGTAGTGCAGCATGCCGGAGTCCTCCTGGTGGTAGGAGTAGAGCCACACGGGCAGGTACATCGACACCCACCGCGAGCCGCCCACGTCGATCTGCTCGCTCTCCCACCGGACCCCGCGGTCGAACTCGGCGAGCGACGGCTCGACCTGCGAGCGGCCGATGGAGAGGAGCTGGTCCTCCAGCACGGGCTGCAGGTCGCCCACGTCGAGGTCGCGCTTCTCGCTGGTGAAGCCCACGAGGTAGCTGGAGTTCCACCTCACCGCGTTCTTCGTGTCGAACGGCAGGACGGTGTTGACGATGTTGTTCGTGGTCGAGCCGTCCATCGCCGCGCGGTCGGCCGAGCCCTCGATGGTGAGGTCGTCGACGGTGAAGGCGACCGAGCGGTCGACCCGGAAGACGTCCGCGGCGTAGTAGGTGACGCTGCTGTCGCCCTGCTTCTCGGTCCAGCGGCGGGTCTGCACCTCCCCCACCCCGTCGTACGACGTGCGGACGTTGGCGTCGATGACGAGGTAGGGGAGGTAGACCCCGAGGACGTTCTCGGGGACGAACTCCGCCTTGAAGCGCGGGTGCGCGAAGAGCCGCCGCTTGGAGGCGAACTCCCGGATCCGCTCGACCGCCTCGGCGTGCGTGAGGCGGAACGGCAGCACCGCGTCGGGGACCGCGCCGTTGGGGAGCTGCTGGTTGACGTTGAGCGTGTGCCGGCACCAGTGGCAGCGCGCGTTCATCGCGTGGGCGGTGTCCACGACGACCTCGGCGCCGCAGCCGCCACACTTGAGGGTGAGCACGTCGTCGGCGTCGGCGGCGATGTCGCGCGCTCCCCCGGCGACCACCGTCCCGCGGAGGTCGTCGATCCCCTCGCCGAGGCCGAGCTCCTCCTCGACGCGGGCCTCCTGCCACTCGTGGCGGCAGAACAGGCAGATCAGCATCCCCGTCGACCCGCGCAGGCGTACGTCGGTGGAGCCGCACCGCGGGCATCGGTTGACGCCGTCGGCCAGCGACTCGTTCACCGTCTCGATGTCGGGGCCGGGCTCGGGCTCGGCGCGCGCGGCTGCGAGCTCCTCCTCCAGCGACAGCGGCGGGCCGTCGAAGACGGGCCCGTCGGGGTCGCGGGGCGCCTGGGCGCCCCCGGCTGCGTCCTGGGTCATGTCGGGGAGCTCAGAGGCCGAGGGCCTTCGCCTTGACCGCGTCGTAGTCCTCCTGGGTGATGAGGCCGGCGTCGAGCATGTCCTTGGCGCGCTTGAGCATCGCCATCGGGTCCTCGGCGGCGGGCTCCGCCGGTGCGGCAGCGGGTGCCGCGGCGGGTGTCGCGGCGGGCGGCTGCTGTCCCTGCGGCGCGGTCGGCTGCTGCAGGCCGCCGAGGCCCATGCCGCCGGTGGCCATGCCCATCCCCACCAGCCCGCCCGGCCCCGCGTTCTCGCCGGCCGCCTCGATCCCCGCGGCCACCGACGCCTGGAGGTTCGAGTTGCCGCGCGAGCCCGACAGGGCGTCGGCCCGCTGGACGTTGCGGAGCAGCTCGCGGGTGTTCTCGTCGTACTCGATGGAGATGATGGCGGTCTTGACGATCTCGAGTCCGCGGTCGGTGCGCCAGCGGTAGTTCTCCTCGACGGCCGCGGAGAGGGACTGCGCGAAGCCGACCGAGTCCTGCTGGAGCCGCGCGATCCGGTTCCCCTTGGCCGGGTCGTTGGTGTACATCGAGAACGCGGGCGCGAGCGAGCCGACGACCTCGTTGAACAGCTGCTCGCCGGCCGGGTTGTCGATGTCGGTGAAGTCGAAGACGGCGCGACCGCCGATGACCGAGGCGGGCACGAAGTTGCGGATGAAGGTCAGTGGGTCGGTGATCTTCAGCGTGTAGGTGCCGCGAGTGATGGCGCCGACCTGGGTGTTGAGGAAGGCGTCGTCCCAGTAGATCTCCGACTGGGTGCCGAACCGGTTGTTCGGGAGCTCCTTGAGCGCCACGAAGATCGCGGTCTGCTGGGAGCCGGGACGGCCGCCGAACTTGAAGCGCTCCCAGCTCTGCCGGACGATCGAGTCGACCAGCCCGCCCCCGGAGAAGACCGACTGCGACGCGGTCTCGTCCGAGTCCCAGATGTAGCCGCCGGGCTCGGCGGCGAACCCGGTGAACGCGCCGTCCTCGAGCAGGACCAGGCCGTAGCCCTCGGGCACGACGATCTTCGAGCCGTTGGTGATCACCCCGTCGGAACCGCGCGTGTTGCTGCCGCGGTCGGCGTTCTGCCCCTTGGCCACCGCCGGGAACAGCGCGGCCGTGGCGGGCAGCCCGTCCGGCACGCCGTGGAAGTCGAGCCACTGGTCGGCGAGCGTCCCGCCGACGGCTCCGCTGACGGCCTGGAAGAGACCCATGCCCGTTCCCCCTCTGGTGGATGCTGGTGCGCGGCGGCCACACTAGCGCCCGACGACGCCGCCGGGCGGGAAAGACGAAGGTCAGTGCGCTCCGGTCTGGAGCGCGACCCACGTCTCGGGCGTGACGACGCCCGTGGGGTCGAGCCCGACCCGTCGCTGGAAGCGGGCGACGGCCTTGGTCGTCCGGTCGTCCACCACCCCCTCCACCCTCACCGAGCGCGCCCCGGACGCGCGCAGCGCCCGCTGGAGACGCAGCGCGGACTCCCCTGCCGAACCGACCTTCATCAGCGGTCCTGAGCCCTGGGCGAACAGCGCCATCCACGTGGCCCGGTCGGCCTTGCCGGTCCGACGCAGGTCGTGGCGGCGCTGGTAGGTCGTCACGGCACGCACCACGTCGCGGTCGTAGCGGCCGTCGAGCTTCCCGCGGTAGCGGCCGTTCTTCCGCAGCAGGCACTGCAGCGCCGCGACGCGGTCACCCTTGCTGCCGGTGCGGAGGCGCGGGTAGGCGCCGAAGTCGAGGCGCGTCCGACCACAGGCGAGGAGCGACCGGGGCAGCCGGGACCCGCCGTCGAGCTCGAGGAAGTTGCGGTCGATGGTGAGGGCGACGCCGCCGTACGTCGCGGTGGTGTGCGCCTCGTACTGGTGGACGCGCTCTCCCGCCCAGGTGCTCGCGCGGACCCACTGCGGGTCGATCTCGACGTCGGCGCGCCCGTTGTACCAGGCGTACCAGACCTGGTCGGGCATCTCGTACGAGCCCGGGGACAGGTTGTCGGCGTTGTCGAGCGCATGGATGCCGGCCGACACGCTCGAGTAGACGCCGGAGCGGTGGCCGAGCGCGTGCAGCGCCGAGGTCCAGCCGCTGAGGAACCGGAGCGCGGAGCGCCGGCAGTCGTCGTCGGCCACGTCGAAGCCGCCCTCGAGGTCGTACCAGAGCGTCGTCCCGGCGGGCAGCCCGAGCTCGCGGGCCCGCGCCACGGCCGCCGTGGCCTCCGCGCGACCGCGCGCGTCGGCCGCTGCGTAGTCCCCCGCGGGGTTCGGGTCGATCAGGTCGCCGTAGGACGCCTGGCACGCCGCCTGCGGGCCGACCCAGATCGGCAGCACGCGCCACCCTGCGGCCCGCTGCCGGGCGACCCAGGTGCCGTCGAGGTGCGGCTGGCCCGGGTCCGTGGCGGTCGGGCGGCACGACGCCATGGACCCGCCGATGTAGACCCCGACGCCCCAGAACGGCGAGGACGTCAGCCAGGCGTCCATCTGCTCCTGCGTCGGGGCGCAGCGCGCATCGAAGGCGTAGCCCGTCAGTCCGTCCTGGCGTCGCTCCGCGGCGCTCGCGCTGCCGCCGGTCAGCAGCGTGGTGCAGAAGGCGAGCAGGACGGCCACCACGGTGGCAGTGCGGGCTGGTGCGTCGTACATGTGATCTCCCCCGAGACGTTGGCGTGGGCAGACCCTAGCGCGGGTGGCCGCCCGGGATGTCGACGTCGGTGTCGTACGGCGTCCGGGTGTAGACGAACGTCGCGCACTCCAGGTTGCGGATCGTCCCGTCCGGACGGCGTACGACGTCGAGCCGCTCGCCACGGTGGTAGCCGAGCACGCCGACGAGGGACCCGTCGACGACCTCGAACCGGTCGGTCACCACGCCGCCCCGCGCCATCGCCCGCAGCTCGAGCCCGTCGTTGTGCCAGCGCACGTCGTAGGCCGTGTTGCCCCAGAACCACAGGCCCGGGACCCCGTGCACCTCGGCGGGGAGCGCCACCGTCGGCCGCCAGGGTGGGGGCCGGTCGTCGTCGGCGTCGGGGTCGCCCTCGATGAGCGAGACGGCGAGCTCGCGCGGGTCGATGCCCGTGGTGGCGTTCGCGAGCACCACGGCGCCGATGCCGCTGCCCGGGTCGACGTGCAGGGCGGCGAGGAAGCCGGGCATCGACCCGTTGTGACCGACCAGGCGGCCACCGGGGTGGAGGCCGAGCATCAGGCCGAGGCCGTAGTCCGGGGTCACCGGCTGCTGCATCTCCGCGAGCGTCGCTGCGGCCAGCACGTCCGGCCGCGCCCCGGCGAGCACCTGGCCCCACGTCACGAGGTCGCCCAGCGTGGACCACAGCTGCCCGGCCGGCGCCATCGCGCCGGTGTCGGTGAGCGGCTCGTGCACGCGGATCCCGGTGAAGTGGTCCACGCTCCACCCCGGCTGCGCCCCGGGGCGCGGGAGGTAGGAGGTCGCTCGCATCCCCAGCGGGCCGAGCAGCCGGTCGGCGACGAGCCGCCGCCACGGAGCGCCGAACCGGCGGGCGACCACCTCTCCGAGCAGCCCGTAGCCGAGGTTGGAGTAGTGGAACCACTCCCCCGGCCGCGCCACCCGCCCGGTCCCGTCGTTGACGGCGGCGAGGGTGGCGAAGTCGGTGCCGCGGCTGCGCTCCCACCACGGCCCGCACGGTTCGCTCTGCATGCCGGAGGTGTGGGCGAGCGCGTCGCGCACGGTCACCTCGCCGTAGCCGACGTCCCCGAGGTGCGCCGACAGCGGGTCGGACAGCTCGAGCAGCCCCTCGTCGCGCGCCTGCATGACGAGCACCGCGGTGAGGGTCTTGGTGATCGAGCCGATGCGGTACTGGCCGTCGAGGCCCGGCGCCTGGCCGGCCCCTCCGGCCCACACCGCGCCGTACCGGTCGAAGACGGCGCCGACCACCGACGTCAGCCGGCCCTCGGCCTGCGCGACGTCCAGCAGGCGCTGACGTTGGTCGCTCACCCCGGAGACCCTAGGGCCTCTCCTTCGCCGAGGGGTCAGTCCTGGGCGAACGCCTCCGGCGGCGGGCAGGCGCAGACCAGGTTGCGGTCGCCGTAGGCCTGGTCGATCCGGGCGACCGGCGGCCAGTACTTGTCGGGGTCGATGCCCTGCGGGAAGACCGCGACCTCGCGGGAGTAGGAGCGATCCCACTCGCCCACCAGGGCGCGGGCCGTGTGCGGGGCGTGGCGCAGCGGAGAGTCCTCGGGGGTCCACTCGCCGGCCTCGACGCGGGCGATCTCGCCGCGGATGGCGATCATCGCGTCGCAGAACCGGTCGATCTCGGCGAGGTCCTCGGACTCGGTCGGCTCGACCATGAGCGTGCCCGCGACGGGGAACGACATCGTCGGGGCGTGGAAGCCGTAGTCGACCAGCCGCTTGGCGACGTCGTCGACGCTGACGCCGCTCGCCTTGGTCAGGCCGCGGAGGTCGAGGATGCACTCGTGCGCCACCAGGTCGCCGTGGCCGCGGTAGAGCACCGGGAAGTGCTCACCCAGGCGCTGGGCGATGTAGTTGGCGGACAGGACCGCCACGGCGGTGGCGCGGGTCAGTCCCTGCGCGCCCATCATCCGGATGTAGGCCCAGGTGATCGGCAGGATGCCCGCCGAGCCGTACGGCGCCGCGCTGATCGGGCCGATGCCCTGGCGCTTCTCGGCGTCGGGGTGCCACCCGTGCGAGGGGAGGTACGGCGCCAGGTGCTCGCGCACGGCCACCGGACCGACGCCCGGACCGCCGCCGCCGTGCGGGATGCAGAACGTCTTGTGGAGGTTGAGGTGGGACACGTCGCCGCCGAACTCGCCGGGCCGGGCGTAGCCGAGCAGCGCGTTGAGGTTGGCCCCGTCGACGTAGACCTGGCCGCCGTGGTCGTGGACGATCTTGCAGAGGTCGGTGATCGTGTCCTCGTAGGCCCCGTGGGTCGAGGGGTAGGTCACCATGATCGCGGCGAGGGTCTCGGCGTGCTCGTCGCACTTTGCGCGCAGGTCGTCGAGGTCGACCGACCCGTCGTCGGAGGCCTTGACCACCACGACCTTCATGCCGGCCATCACGGCGGAGGCGGCGTTGGTCCCGTGGGCCGACGACGGGATCAGGCAGATGTTGCGGTCGAGGTCGCCGTTGGCCCGGTGGTAGCCGCGGATCGCCAGCAGGCCGGCCAGCTCGCCCTGGGACCCGGCGTTGGGCTGCACGGAGACCTTGTCGTAGCCGGTGACCTCCGCGAGCCACGACTCGAGGTCGTCGACGAGCTCGCGGTAGCCGGTGGCGTCCTGGGCCGGGGCGAACGGGTGCAGGTCGGCGAACCCGGGCAGGCTGACCGGCTCCATCTCGGTGGTCGCGTTGAGCTTCATGGTGCACGAACCGAGCGGGATCATGCCGCGGTCCAGTGCGTAGTCGCGGCCCGAGAGCTTGTGCAGGTAGCGCAGCATCTGGGTCTCGCTGTGGTGGGCGTGGAAGACCTCGTGGGTGAGGAAGTCCGTCGTGCGGTGCAGCTCCTCGGGCAGCCCGCTTGCCGGGGCCTCGTCCACGGCGGCGACCCCGAAGGAGCGCAGCACCGCGGCGACGGTCGACGCCGAGGTGCGCTCGCTGGTCGAGAGGCCGACGTGGTCGTCGTCGATCAGGCGCAGGTGCAGTCCCATGGTGCGCGCAGCCGCGACGACGTCGCCGGCGCGGCCCGGCACCGCCACGGTCAGCGTGTCGAACCAGGTGTCGTTGACGACCTCCACTCCCCCGGCCCGCAGGGCAGCCGCGATGCGGGAGGCGTGGTCGTGGGTGCGCTGCGCGATCCGGCGCAGGCCCTCGGGGCCGTGGTAGACGGCGTACATCGAGGCGACGACGGCGAGCAGCACCTGCGCCGTGCAGATGTTGGAGGTCGCCTTGTCGCGGCGGATGTGCTGCTCGCGGGTCTGGAGCGCGAGGCGGTACGCCGGACGGCCCTCGGCGTCCACCGAGACGCCCACGAGCCGGCCGGGCAGGTGCCGCTCGAGGCCGGCCGAGACGGACATGAACCCGGCGTGCGGTCCGCCGTAGAAGAGGGGTACGCCGAAGCGCTGGGACGAGCCGACGACGACGTCGGCGCCGAACGTGCCCGGGGCCTCCAGCAGGGCCAGGGCGAGCATGTCGGCCGACACCACGGCCAGCGCGCCGCGCTCGTGGGCCGCCTCGATCACGGGACGGGGGTCGGCCACGGCACCCGAGGCGCCGGGGTACTGGACGAGGACGCCGCACAGGTCGCCCTCGGGGAGGCCGGCGGCCAGGTCGGCGACCACCACCTCGATGCCCATCCCCTCCGCGCGCGTGCGGACCACGTCGATGGTCTGCGGCAGGGC
Organism: Microbacterium sp. ARD31; assembly: GCF_031844425.1. Taxonomy (NCBI): domain Bacteria; kingdom Bacillati; phylum Actinomycetota; class Actinomycetes; order Micrococcales; family Microbacteriaceae; genus Microbacterium; species Microbacterium sp. ARD31. Next base: position 31,336 of record NZ_JAUZVE010000057.1, on the reverse strand, counting down.
GTCGGCGTCGATCACGAAGGGGCCGGCCGCGGTGCGCTGCGCACGGCGCACGAGCGTCATCGCCTCGGCGGCGGCGGTGCCCTCGTCGAGGAGCGAGGCGTTGGCGGTGGGCAGGCCGGTCAGGTCGGCGACCACGGTCTGGAAGTTCAGCAGCGCCTCGAGGCGGCCCTGGGAGATCTCCGGCTGGTACGGCGTGTACGCGGTGTACCAGGAGGGGTCCTCCAGCACGTTGCGGCGGATCACCGGGGGCGTGATCGTGCCGTGGTAGCCCAGGCCGATCATCGCCTCGGCCGGGCGGTTCTGCGAGGCCAGCGTGCGCAGCGCGCGGGCGGTGGCCTCCTCGTCGAGCGGGTCCGGCAGGTCGAGGGCCGCAGCCGTGCGGATCCCCCCGGGGACGGCGGCCGCCATCAGCGACTCGAGCGACTCGTGGCCCACGGCGGCGAGCATGTGCGCGATCGCGGCGTCGTCAGGGCCGATGTGCCGGGGCACGAACTCCCCCAGGGCGCTGGCGTCGGTCACCGACGCGGGGCCGGTCGCGGGACCGGTCGAGGGGCTGGAGGTGGCGTCCGTCACGGAGTCTCCCAGAGGTCACTGGCTGGACCTCCCCCTCTGTCGGCCAGGAGGCCTCCAGAGTGCCAACCCGCACGGTCCTGGTGCCTGAGAGGTTCCGGGGAGGAATTGCCCCTTCGGCGCACCGGCCCGGCCTCACGACCGGGCGCGACGACTCTCCCGTGCGGGATGTCGGCACCACGAGTTTAGCGATACGCAACACAAATGGGCGAAGCCGCCCGGTGTCGCGGGCGGCTTCGTCGGAGGATCGTGCGGTGGGAGTGGTCTGTCAGCCGGTCTGGCGGGCGGCGCGCCGCGCGGCCAGCTCGTCGCCGGCGACCGGGGCGGCGGGCTCCTCGGCGGCACGCTCGCTCGGGAGCTCGGCCAGGGTGCCCTCGATCTCGCGCCAGACCCCGCCGATCGCGATGCCGAAGACACCCTGACCACCCTGGAGGAGGTCGATGACCTCGTCGTTGCTGGTGCACTCGTAGACCGAGGCGCCGTCGCTCATCAAGGTCACGCGGGTCAGGTCGTCGGTGCCGCGCTGGCGCAGGTGGGCGGTCGCGGTGCGGATCTGCTGCAGCGAGATGCCGGCGTCGAGCAGCCGCTTGACCACCTTGAGGATGAGGATGTCGCGGAAGGAGTAGAGCCGCTGCGAGCCGGAGCCGGCGGCACCGCGCACGCTGGGCTCGACCAGACCGGTGCGGGCCCAGTAGTCGAGCTGGCGGTAGGTGATGCCGGCGGCGTTGCACGCGGTGGGACCGCGGTAGCCGGTGTCGCTGGGCAGCGGCGAGACGTCGTCGTCGAAGAGCAGGCCCTGCTCCTCGGCGAGCTCGGCGGCCTCCGCCGCAGCGGTGATCTGGGCGGCGTCCGCGCCCTGGTCGTTCTCGTTGCTACCCACAGCGACCCTCCAGGTCAGTTCCTCCGTTGTGCGGTAACTCCTGGGGGGAAGGATCCACTGGGGCGTCCCGCGGACGGGGCAACCACAGCGGTGGAGTTACAACGAAGACAGTTCACGGTAAGCCCGTCGCTCCGGCTTGTCCATCCACGCCCGCGGCGTGTCGCAACCCTCAACCTCAACCTGAGGGTGAGTGTTGGCGCTGGGGTCAGTGGGACTCGAAGTCGTCCGGCGAGACGTGGTCGAGGAACTCGCGGAAGCGCTCGACCTCGTCCTCCTGCTCGGCCGGCACGGCGAGCCCGGCCTCCTCGAGCACCGACTCCGCGCACACGATCCGGGTGCCGGTGCGCAGGGCGAGCGCGATGGAGTCGGACGGGCGGGCGCCCACCTCGGCGCCGCCGTCGAAGACGAGCTGGGCGTAGAAGATGCCCTCCTGCATGTCGACGATGCGCACCTCGTCGAGGCGCTGCCCGGTGGCGGCGAGCACGTCGCGCATCAGGTCGTGCGTCAGGGGGCGCGGTGGGGTGACGCCCTGCTGGGCGAAGGCGATGGCCGTGGCCTCGACCGCTCCGATCCAGATCGGCAGGTAGCGCTCCCCCGTCACCTCGCGCAGCAGCACGATGGGCTGGTTGGAAGGCATCTCGACACGGACACCCACGACGTCCATTTCCCGCATGTCCCCACCCTACTCACGTGCGGTGAGGGGCGCGTCAGGCGCGGTCGAGGCCGATCTTGACGAGGGTCGCGTGGAGGCGGACCGAGAGGGCGGCGATCTCCGAGGTGGCGTCCTCGGCGCGCCCCCGCGCGGCCGCGTCGCGGCCCCGGGCGAGGGGCGCGACGACCTGCTGGACCAGGCCGACCTCGCGGTCCGCGGCCGTCTTGAACGCGCGCAGGTGGCGCGGCTCGAAGCCAAAGTCGGCCAGCTCCCGCGCGGTCTGCGCAACGACGAGCGCGTCGCTGTCGAAGTGCCCGGTGCCCGTGCGGGCGCTCACCAGGCCGTACTGCTCGAGCTGGGCGAGCAGGTCCTCGGAGATGTCGGCGACCTTGAGCAGCTCGCGGCGTGAGAGCCGCAGCTCGCTGGTGCGCCGGAACGACTCGGGGCTGGGGAGGCCGTCGGCGCTGAGGGCGACCTTCGGCACGGTCGGCACCACCGACTCGATCGGCGGCGGCTCCAGTCCCCGGTCGATCGCGTCGAGGTGGTCACCGATCACCTTCAGCGGGAGGTAGTGGTCGCGCTGCATCAGCAGGATGTAGCGCAGCCGCGCGACGTCGTCGCCGGAGAACTTGCGGTAGCCGGCGGCGGTGCGCTCGGGCTTGACCAGGCCCTTGTCCTCCAGGAAGCGGATCTTGGGGATGGTCACCCCGGGGAAGTCGGGCCGCAGCTGGTCGAGGACCTGCCCGATGTTGAAGCGGGCGCCGCGACCCGAGCTCGCAGGCGTCGAGGCACTCACGGATCAGCTGTCCGGGTGGGAGGAGAAGAAGACGAGGCGGTACTTGCCGATCTGGACCTCGTCGCCGTCGTTGAGCTCGACGGAGTCGATGCGGTCGCGGTTGACGTAGGTGCCGTTGAGGCTGCCGACGTCGCTGACCGAGTAGCCCGTGCCGGACCGGCGGAACTCTGCGTGCCGGCGGGACACGGTGACGTCGTCGAGGAAGATCTCGCTGTCGGGGTGGCGACCGGCCCCGACCACGTCGGTGTCGAGGAGGAACCGCGACCCGGCGCTCGGACCACGCTGCACGACGAGCAGCGCATGGCCGGCGGGCAACGCGTCCACGGCGGCGGCGTCGACCGGGCTCAGCTGGCGGTCCGAGGACTCGCGCTGGTCCGGCACGCCGAAGGTGATCGTGGCGGTGCTCTCCACCGGCGACGCGCCGGTGTCCTCCCCACCGAGCAGCTTGGTGCCGCACTGGGCACAGAAGCGCGCATCGTCAGGGTTCTGCTTGCCACAGGCGGTGCAGAACGGCATGGAAACTCCCTCGACGGATCGACACTGAACCCTCAGCCGAGGGTTGAGGTTGACGGTTGCCCCGAACCTACCAGCCCCTGGCTGGGGCGTCGCGGCGGATCAGCCGTCGAGTCCGGCCTGGTAGGCCGCCGCGTCGAGCAGGCCGTCGACCTGGGCGGGGTCGGCGACGTTGACCTCGAAGAGCCAGCCCGCCTCGTAGGGGTCGCTGTTGACCAGCTCGGGCGTCTGGTCGAGCGCGCCGTTGGTGGCCACGACCTCACCGGTGACGGGCGCGTAGATGTCGCTGACCGACTTGGTGGACTCGAGCTCGCCGCAGGTGTCGCCCGCGGTCACCTGGTCGCCGACCTGCGGCAGGGAGACGTACACGATGTCGCCGAGCGCGTCCTGGGCGAAGTCGGTGATCCCCACGCGGACCGAGCCCTCGCTCTCGCCGGGCGAACGGACCCACTCGTGCTCGCTGGTGTACTTCAGGTTCTCCGGATACACGATGGCTCCTCTGTGACGGAACGGCTGGCGGGACGGCTGGACTGCTGGAGTCGATTGTGGCGCAGGTTACTGTCCCGTGCCGAGCTCGGCGTACTCGGGTCGGCGGGCCTCGCGGACGCTCGTGACCTCCACCGACTCGAGCTCCTCGATGTCCACCGTCGCGCCGTCCTCGGCGAACGTCTCCACCGGGCCGGTGGAGAAGGTGAGCGCGGTCCTGAGGATGTGCGGGTCTCCGATCACGTCGAGGACGTACGGCGGCTCCAGCAGCTGGTCGTCGAGCTCGATCCCGCCGACGGCGTTCTCGAAGGAGCTGTCGGCGCCGAGGCGGATCTCGTCGTTGAACTCCATCGCCTCCGCGCCCGCGGTCCTGAGCTCCTGCACCATGTCGAGCAGCGACCCGACCGCGACCCTGCTGGTCGACTCGGTGATGGTGACCCGCAGGCCCGGTCCGGACACCGGGACGAGCCCGGCGATGATGTTGAGCGTGCGCACCCGCTGCTCGGCCTCGTCGAGGGCCGCGGAGCGGGCTCGCGTCTCGTCCTGCAGCTCGTCGCGGCGGGTCTCGAGGCGGTCGACCTCCCGCCGCGCGCGCTCGGCGGTGCCGGTGAGTCCGTCGAGCACCTGGATCAGCTCGCTCTCGCGCAGGCCGGCGTAGGTGTCGTTGGCCTTGGTGTCACGCACCTGCACCACGAACGCGAACCCGAGCACGGCCAGCAGCACCCCGACCACCACCTGGCGCCGCGACGGCTTGACCAGCGCCGTGCGCAGCCGCTCGCGCCCGCGGTCCTGCGGCTGCGGCGGACCGGACCCCTGGGGCACGCGCGTGGTGCTGTCAGGCATGGAACACGTGCCTCCGGATGGCGGCGACGTTGGAGAAGATCCGGATGCCGAGCACGACGATGACGCCGGTGGTCAGCTGCGCACCGACGCCGAGCTGGTCGCCGAGGTAGACGATCGCCGCGGCGATGACCACGTTACTGACGAACGACACGACGAAGACCTTGTCGTCGAAGATGCCGTCGAGATAGGCGCGCAGGCCGCCGAAGACCGCGTCGAGGGCCGCGACCACGGCGATCGGGAGGTAGGGCTGGAGGCTCAGCGGCACGTCGGGCGCGAAGACCAGGCCGGCGATGATGCCGAGCAGCAGTCCCAGGGCGGCAATCACGGGGCGCTCCCCTCCTCGGTCTGGCCGTCCGGATCGGCGTTGAGCTCGATCACATCACGGAGGTCCGGCTCCGGCGCAGCCGGCAGGCTGATGTCGTCGACATTCTGGGCGGAGTAGACGAAGTCCAGCCCGTTGACGAGGGCGAACCACTCCTGGCCCTGGCTGGTCTGCAGCAGTCGCGCCTGCAGCGTCTTGTTGTCGCCGATCACCGAGATGACGTAGGGCGCGTTCACCGGGCGGCCGTTGACGTGGATCGCGCGGTTGGTGTTGCGTATGCCGCCCAGCACGTTGAGCCGCTGGTCGTTGACGGCGATGGCCTCGGCGCCGGCCTCCCACAGCCCGTCGACGAGGAAGGCGAGGTCCTCGTCGCGGATCTCGCTGTCGACGTCGACGCCGGGGCGGTTGTCGACGGTGATGCGGACCCCCGGGCCGTGCACGGCCGCGAAACCGGTGTTCAGCTCCGCGCGTCGCACGCGGGACTCGAGGTCGTCGAGCTGGCCCTGGATGCGCGTGTTGCTGCTGGCCACCGCCTGGTTGGACCGGGTCAGCGCCGCAACCCGGGCCTGCAGGTCGCGCACCTGGTCACGCTTGGAGTCGATCTGCTCGACCAGCGCGGCCCGGCTCAGCTCGTTGACCTCGGCCTCGCGATCGGTCTGGGCGGCCACCACGGCCCCCATGATGCCGAGCGCCGCCACGGCGACGAGGCTGATCCAGTGGGGACGACGTCCCTGCACGGGCTCCTCCCCCGCGGCCGCGCGCTGCTGGGCGACGTGTGCGTAGTCCTCGTCCATGGACCGCGCCGTGATGAGCGTCAGCAGCGGGGTGGTGACGTGCTCGGGGAGCCGTCGCTCGGGAGCCTCGCGGGTCTCAGCCATGGTCGGTCGCCGGCGACGTACGGCGCGGGGTCTCGCGCAGCAGCGTGCGCACCTGCCAGGCGTACAGCACGCCCGCCCACCAGTAGAGCCCGATCCCCCACCAGGCGAACGCCCAGCCGAAGTTGCGCGCCAGCGTGGCCACCACGCCCGAGCCCTCGCCGAGCAGGAGCAGCGGGAAGGCGTAGAGCAGGTTGAAGGTCGCGGCCTTGCCGAGGAAGTGTACCGGCAGCGCCGAGAAGCCGCGGGTGCGCAGGAACGGGACGAGGCCCCACAGGAAGAGGTCGCGCAGCGGCAGGGCGACCGCGACCCACCACGGGATGATGTCGCGGAGGAACAGCCCGACCACGACGGCCAGGATGTAGAGCCGGTCGGCGACCGGGTCGAGGATCTCGCCGAGCTTGGAGTACTGGTCGAGGCGCCGCGCCAGCCAGCCGTCGAGGTAGTCGGTGAAGCCCGCGACCATCAGGACGGCGAGCGCGATGGCGTCCTCCTCGGGCCCGAGGACGAGCCACAGGAACAGGGGTACGCCGGCGAGCCGCACCAGACTGATGATGTTCGGCACGGTCCAGACGCGGGTCGCTTCCTCGGACACGCCCTGACCCTATCCAGCGCTCAACCGAGCTCGGCGCCTGACACGTCGTGGTGGGCGGCGTCGCGGATCTCGCCCACCAGCTCCTCCAGGACGTCCTCGAGGGTGACGAGCCCGATCACCGTGCCGTCGCGCTCGACGACCCGCGCCATGTGGGCGCCCTTGACCTGGAGGCTCTCGAGGGCGTCGTGCAGCAGGTCGTCGGGGTGGACGGAGGCGAAGGGACGGATCCACTTGTCCTCGATGACGCGCGAGCGCTTCTCGTCGTCGGACTCCAGCGCGTCCTTGATGTGGAGGTAGCCCAGCAGCGACCCGTCCGGGGCCGCCACCGGGAACCGGCTGAAGCCGGTGGAGGCGCAGAGGGCCTCCACGTCGGCGACGGTCGAGCCCGGCGTCACCGTCGCCAGGGTGTCGGGCGTCATCAGGATCGAGCCGACCGACTTCTCGGTGAAGCCGAGCGCGCCGGCCAGCCGGTCGTACTCCTCGGCCTCGATCAGGCCCTCGCCGCGCGACTCCTCGACCAGCGCGGCGACCTCCTCGCGGGTGAAGCTGGAGCTGACCTCGTCCTTGGGCTCGATGCGCAGCAGCCGCAGGACCCCGTTGGCGGCGAGGTTCATCCCTGCGATCACCGGGCGCAGCACGGTGACGATGGCCATCATCGGCGGGCTGAGCACCAGGGCCGCCCGGTCGGGACCGGCGAGCGCGATGTTCTTCGGCACCATCTCGCCGAGCACGACGTGCAGGTAGACGACGATCGACATGGCCACCACGAAGGAGATGGGGTGGAGCAGGTCGTCGGGGATGTGCAGCTGGTGGAAGGCCGGCTCGAGCAGGTGGGCCACCGCCGGCTCGCCGATCGCACCCAGGCCGAGCGAGCACACGGTGATGCCGAGCTGTGCGCCGGCCATGACGAGGGAGACGTTCTCCATCGCCCGCAGGGTCGTGCGGGCGGCGCGCGAGCCCTCCTGGGCGCGCGGCTCGATCTGGCTGCGGCGCGCGGACAGCAGGGCGAACTCGGCGCCGACGAAGAAGGCGTTGAGCACCAGCAGGACGACGGCCAGCAGCACGCCGAAGAGGTCACCGCTCACGGCCGGCCTCCCCCGTCCGGTCGGCCTCGCCGGCGACGAGGCGCAGGTCGAGGCGGTCGATGCGCAGCCCGTCCATCCGCTCGACGGTCAGCATGACCAGCCGCTCACGCAGCTCGTGCGGGTCGGTGCGGTCGGGCACCGGCACCTCGACCCGGTCGCCGGGTGCCGGGATCTTGCCCAGCTCGCGCATGACCAGCCCGGCCACGGTGTCGTAGTCCTCGTGGTCGGGGAGCTCGATCTCGGTCGCGTCCTCCACCTCGTCGGGGCGCAGCAGGCCCGAGAGGGTCCAGCTGCCGTCGCGCCGCTGCCGGATGCGCGAGCCGAGGCGGTCGTGCTCGTCGGAGATGTCGCCGACGATCTCCTCGACGACGTCCTCGAGCGTGACGATGCCGGCGTGGCCGCCGTACTCGTCGAGGACGATGGCCATCTGGAAGCCGTCCTGGCGCAGCAGCGCGAGCAGCGGGTCGAGCCGGAGGCTGTCGGGGACGACGACCGGCTTGACCATGACGTGCTTGATGCGGGTCGTGGCTCGCTCGTGCACCGGCACGGCGACGGCGTGCTTGACGTGCACGGTGCCGACGACGGTGTCCTCGGCGTCGAGCACCGGGAAGCGCGAGTGCCCGCTCTGGCGGGCGAGGTCGATGATCGACGACACCCGGTCGCCGTCCTCGACGGTCGTCGTCCGCACCCGAGGCGTCATGATCTCGCCGGCGGTGCGGGTGCCGAACTCCACGGACCGCTCGACCAGCTCGGCCGTCTCCGCGTCGAGCGTGCCCTGGTCGGCTGAGCGCTGCACGAGCGAGGCGAGCTCCTGCGAGCTGCGCGCGGAGCGCAGCTCCTCCTGCGGCTCGATGCCGAGGCGGCGCACGATCAGGTTGGCGGAGCCGTTGAGCGCGCGGATCGGACCCCTGGTCAGGGCGGTGAAGCCGCGCATGAAGCCCTGGGTGGTGCGCGCCGTCTCGAGCGGGCGGGCGATGGCGATGTTCTTGGGCACCATCTCCCCGAAGATCATCGTCAGGACGGTGCCGAGCGCCAGGCCGAGGCCGAGCGAGAGCGGCGTCACGACGCCGTCGGGCAGTCCCGCGCCCGTGAGCGGGCCGTCGATCAGGTCGGCGATGGCCGGCTCGGCCAGGAAGCCGATCGCGAGGTTCGTGACCGTGATGCCGACCTGGGCGCCGGACAGCTGCGTGGACAGCGAGCGGAGGGCCATCTGGACTCCACGCGCCCCCTCGTCACCGGACGCGGCGGCGCGGTCGACCGTGGGACGGTCCACGGTGACGAAGGAGAACTCCGCGGCGACGAACAGGCCGCAGGCCGCCACGAGGGCGAGCGAGACGAGCAGCAGCACGAGGGGGGTCACGGCGCGCACCCGGCGATCGGGGCGGCCGTGCGGGGACTTTGACTCTCCATGGCGGGTGCTGCGGGTTCCTGTTCCTCGACGTCTTCGCGCGACGTCCGACGCCGTGTGCGGCACGCCGGTTCGCCGCGTCGGCGAGCCCACAGACTAGCGGTTCGGCCAAGGTCGGCCCCAGTCGCCGTGTCGCTTTGGGGAGGCCCGCCCACGCCCCCTAGTCTTGCCCCGACATCGGGGCGTCGGACATGCGCCTTCAGGGCTTCGGGGCGAAGGAATGGCGTAGATGCGTGGGTGGGCCCAGTCGATCACGGCTGCTCTGCTGGTCGTGCTCGTCGCCACCCTCGCCACGGTGACCGCCAACGGCGACACCAGCACCGCCGGCTCGGTCAGCCTCGTGCAGACCACGCAGGACCCGTCCCGCACCGAGGACGCGAGTCCGACGCGGCCCAACCTGGTCTTCGTCCTCACCGACGACATGCGCGACGACGACCTCGACCACATGCCCATCACCCGACGACTGCTCGTCGACCAGGGCATGGAGTTCACCGACGCCATCTCGCCGCACCCCCTGTGCTGCCCGGCGCGCGCGCAGCTCGCCACGGGCCAGTACGCCCAGAACAACGGGGTGCAGCACAACCGCGGCGTCCACGGCGGCTTCCAGGCGCTCGACCCGACGCAGGAGGCGAGCTCGTGGTTCCGCGACGCCGGCTACCGCACGGGCTTCGCCGGCAAGTTCCTCAACGGCTACCACCGCAACGACGTACGTCCCGCCGGCTGGACCCGCTGGGACGCGCTGACGCGCGGTGTCTACGACTACGTCGACTTCACCATGACCGGCGACGGCGACCCGCAGGACTACACCGACAGCTACGTCACGTCGGTGATCGAGCAGCACACCAACGACGACATCCGCGACTTCGCGGCGACCGGTGACCCGTTCGTGGTCTACGCCTGGCACCTCGCGCCCCACTACCGGATCTCGCCCGAGGGTGGGCGCGGCCTGCCGCCCGCCGCGCCGCAGGACCGGGGGAGGTTCGCCGACGACCGGCCGGCGTCCTTCGACGACCCGGCGTTCAACGAGGACGACGTCACCGACCAGCCGGCGTACCTCCGGCACCTCTCCCCCGCCTCGCCGGCCGAGATCAGCGCCGAGAACGCCGCACGCCTCGAGGCGCTGCAGGCCGTCGACCGCGCCGTCGGCTCGCTGGTCGACACCCTCGACGAGCAGGGCGTGCTCGACGACACCTACATCGTGTTCTCCTCCGACAACGGCTACTCCCTGGGCGAGCACCGCTTCGTCGGCAAGGACGTGCTGACCGACGAGGCGCTCCAGGTCCCGCTGGTCGTGCGGGGTCCGGGCATCGCCCCCGGCACGACCTCCGACCTCCCCGTCACGCTCGTCGACCTCCCGGCGACCTTCGCCGCGCTCACCGGCGTCACGCCGGCCTGGCAGGTCGACGGCACCTCGCTGCTGCCGACCCTGCGGGGCGAGGGCCAGGTGTTCCGCGACACCACGCTGATCCAGACCGGCCGCACGCTGGGCGACGGCTGGTCGCACCGCGGGGTGCGCACCGAGCGCTACCTCTACGGCACCGACGGCCGTGACGGGTTCCTCTACGACCTGCTCCTCGACCCCGACGAGATGGTCAACCGCATCGACGACCCGGCCTACGCCGAGGTGCAGGCAGCCCTCGAGCTGCGCCGGCGCGAGCTGCTGACCTGCGCGGGATGGACCTGCAACCAGGTGTTCGGCCCCGTGCCCGACCCGTCGTCCTGATCGTGGGCGAGGTCCTGCACCAGGTCCTGCCGGTCGCGGTGTTCCTCGTCGCGATCACGGTCACGGCCGAGGTCGCCCAGCTCGCGGGCGTGTTCGACGTCGCGGCCCACGCGATGGCGCGGCGCGCACGTCACCGCGTGGTCCTGCTGTGGCTGACGTTCGCGGCCCTCGCCGTGGTGAGCACGATCGTGCTGAGCCTCGACACGACGGCCGTGCTGCTGACGCCCGTCGGGCTGGCGATCGCCCAGCAGACCGGCATCGCACCGATGCCGTTCGCGCTGACCACGCTCTGGGTCGCCAACACCGGCTCGCTGCTGCTGCCGGTGTCGAACCTGACCAATTTGCTGGCGGTGCACCGCTTCGAGGACCTCGGCGCCGGCCACGGCGACTACGTCCGCACCGCGGCACTGCCGGCGGTGACCGCCGTCGTCGTCACGCTGCTCCTGGTCGCCGTCCTCCAGCGGCGCGCGCTGCGCGGGACGTACGCCGTCGACCCGCCCGCCGACCCGCACGACCGCACCCTCCTGGTGATCGCCGCCGTCGTCTGCCTCGCGGTCGGTCCGCTGTTCGCCGTCGGCGTGGAGCCGGCCCTCGTGGCCGTGGGCTCGGCGGCGGTCCTGCTCGCGGCGCTGGTGTGGCGCGCGCCGTCGATGGTCCGTGAGGTGCGGCCGCCCTGGCTGATGGCCGGCGCCTTCGTGGTCGTGGCCGGCCTGCTCCGCGCCGCCCAGGCCGACGGCCTGCTCGACTGGCTCGCACCGGCTGTGGGGGCCGGGACGCGACCGCTCGACCTCCTGCACCTCTCCGGCGCGTCCGCCGTCGCGGCGAACCTGGTCAACAACCTGCCGGCCTACCTCCTCGTCGAGCCCGCCGCGGCCGACGACGTACGGCGACTCGTGGCCACCCTGGTGGGCGTCAACGCCGGTGCCCTCGTGACCCCGTGGGCCTCGCTCGCGACGCTGCTGTGGCTGCAGCGGTGCCGCTCGGCCGGTCTCCAGGTGCCGCTGCTCAGGCTCGCGGCCTGGGGTGCGCTCTGCGCCGTGCTCTGCGTGGGCGCGGCGACGCTGGCGATCCGCTGAGCCGGCGTCCGCGTCGCCCCGCGATACTTCCTGCGTGACGATCTCCCGCGACGACGTGCTGGCCGCCGCCGACCGGATCCGGGGGCGCGTGCGGCGCACTCCCCTCCTCCCGCCCGCCGGCGACGACCGGGTCTGGCTCAAGCTGGAGCACCTCCAGCACTGCGGGGTCTTCAAGACCCGCGGCGCGTTCAACCGGCAGCTCGCGGCCCTCGAGCGCGGGGAGCTCGGCGACGCCGGCATCGTCGTGGCGTCGGGCGGGAACGCCGGGCTCGCGCAGGCCTTCGCCGCGCGGCAGCTCGGCATCCGCGCCACGGTGTTCGTCCCCGAGGCCGCTCCGGAGGTGAAGATCCGGCGCATCGCGTCGTACGGCGCCGAGGTCCGCCGCGCCGGGGCCGAGTACGCCGAGGCCTACGAGGCTGCCGTCGCGTTCGGCGAGCAGCACGGGGCGACCTTCGCGCACGCCTACGACCAGCCCGACGTGGCCGCCGGCGCCGGCACGCTGGCCGAGGAGGTCCTGGCGGAGGAGCCCTCCATCGACACGGTCGTCGTGGCGGTGGGCGGCGGCGGGTTGTACGCGGGCGTCGCCGCGGCCTTGCGTGGACGCGCCCGGGTGGTCGCGGTCGAGCCCGAGCTCGCCCCCACCCTGCACCACGCGATCGAGGCAGGGCGCCCGGTCGACGTCGAGGTCTCGGGCGTCGCCGCCGACTCCCTGGGTGCCCGGCGCGTGGGTGACCTCGCGTTCGCCGCCCAGCAGGCCGAGGCCCCCGTCTCCGTGCTCGTCGGCGACGACGACATCGTCGCGGCCCGCACCCGCCTGTGGCAGGAGCACCGGATCGTGTCCGAGCACGGAGCGGCCACGGCCGTGGCCGCCCTGCTGTCCGGCGCGTACGTCCCTGGTCCCGGCGAGCGGGTGGCGGTGGTCGTCTGCGGCGCCAACACCGATCCGGCCACGCTGGGCTAGCCGCCGAAGCGACGGGTCGGGGTCAGTCGGACTCCCAGAAGGGGCCCCTCCGGTAGCCGTCGGGCTCGACCGTGGTGACCGGACGGCGCTCGGTGACGAACGTCCGGCGCAGCACGCCGTCCTCGCCGCGCACCATCCGCGCCACCCGGAAGCTGGCGTAGGTCGTGGTGTAGGCGTTGCGGCTGTTGCGCTTGTGGTCCCACTGGTAGTCGAAGTTCCTGACGTACTTCCTGGTGAGCCTCTTGCCGCGGATGGTGAACCAGGTCTCGTCGTTGCCGGTGCTGAGGCTGGCCCAGTTGGACGACCCGGTGAGGACCAGGTGCGTGTCCGGTACGCCGTTGTAGGTGCCCTGGATCGCGAGGTACTTCTGGTGGCTGTAGTAGCTCAGGATCAGGTCGTCCTTGCCGTCGCGGTTGAGGTCGTAGTTGTCGTCGGGGTTGTAGTCCAGCCCCGTCGAGCGGAGCGGGATCCGGCCACGTCGCGTGGGGGCGCCGAGGATCTTCTTGGTGTGGTAGCCGATGAGGCCGTAGCTCACCCGGAACCGGCAGCCCTCGGCGTACTTCTGCCGGACGGCGGCGGCGAGGTAGTCGCCGCGGCGCCCGCGCATGGTGTGCATCGACAGGGCGACACGGGTGCGGGTGATGCCACCGGCTCCGTCGGGGGTCACGCACTGGATCTTGCCGAGCATGTCGAGGACGAGGTCGTTCTTCGGACCCGACGGCCTCGGGAAGGCCCACACGGTGTGCTTGTCGACCGAGTCGTCACAGGTCGCGCCACGCGGGTTGCCGCAGAAGGAGCGCGGGGCCTGGCGCGTGGCGTGGTCCTTCTTCATGTCGTTGAACAGGGCGACGAACTGCCGGTAGAGGGTGTGGTCGCCCGAGGTGAAGTAGAGGTCGTTCCACTGGTGGATCGCGGCGTTGAGCATCATGTTGGCCGACCCGACCGCGATGACGTCCTCGGACCTGCCCGCCTGCGAGAACGAGTAGAACTTGGTGTGCATGTTGTTGTACTGGTTGGCCTTGCTGCGGCAGCCGGCCTTGCACCGGTAGATGAAGCTGTCCGCGGAGCGCTTCGCCCCGACCTCCGCCCGGATCGCACGCATCGCCTTGGTGTACTGGTGGTCGTTGAGCAGCATCTGCACCTTCACGCCCCGGCGGTGGGCGGCGATGAGGGCCTTCGCGACGGGCATCCGGTCGAAGGAGTAGACCGCGATGCGGATCGTCGACCCCTTCGGCGTGTGCCGGATGGTCTGGATGACCTTCCGCTCGATGGTGAAGTAGCCCGTCTTGCGGTGCGGGTCGTTGAAGAAGGGTCCGCGCGGCGCCCTCCACCTCTGGCGCGCCGACGGCCGGTCCTGCCGTGCGGCCACCGTGGTGGGCCCGGCAGCGGCGGCGTTCGCCGTCGCCGCGGTGCCGCCGTCGTCGCCAGCGCCCGCGGCAGGGGTCGCCGTCACCGGCCCTCCCAGCACCAGGCACAGGGCGAGCAGGACCAACGACGACCTCGACACGTTCACACACCTTCCTGTCGCCGACGGCGACACCTCTTCCGGGACCACGCGATCTGAGGGGAGACGCAGCGGCAGCGGCAAAGGTTGTGTGGGGTGCCTCACCAGGGCGCGACCGGGCCTGGTCGGGCGCGCATCCGACCACCTCGCAGCACGCCCTGCCATCGCCAGAATTGGGGCAATCGCGGAAGGTTTCTTTACCAACGCCGCGAGCAGGAGGACCGTCGACGGATGGCGTCGCGCCGGGGCCACTCCGACCCCGGCGCCGGGCGTCGGGGGGAGACAATGACGGAGCAGACCACGGTCCTGACCACGAACGGGTTGCTGTCCGCGGCACCGGCACCACCGGTGCCACTGGCGCGCCCGGCTCGCGACGCGACGAGCCCACCACCGGCGACGGTCCGGACGATGCGCGTGCTCACGGCCAACGTGCAGTCCTTCCCCCGCACCGCGATGAGCCTGCAGCAGGCGCGCGAGGACCTCCGGGCCAACGCCGCCGACGGCGACCTGGTGCTGATGCAGGAGATCGACTCGCGCTACCGCCGGATCGTGCTCGAGGAGTTCCCTGCTGCCGAGTGGCACGTCTTCTTCGGCCCGCGGGCCAACCACTCCCCCATCGCGGTGCGCCGTGACGCCTTCGACGTGCTCGACGAGCGGTCGCTGCAGCTGCACCCCGGCATCGCCAAGGTGCACGAGCCGCGCTACCTCACCCACGTCCACCTGCGCCACCGGGAGCTGCTGGTCGAGCTGCACGCGGTGAACCTGCACCTCGTGTCGGGTGCGTTCCACCGCCCGCCGAAGCCGGACGCGGCAGCGCGCCAGGCCGAGTGGCACGAGGGCATGCGCAAGCACGACCGGTTCGTCGCAGATCTCGTGGCCACCGGAGCCCCCGTGGTCTGCGGGGGCGACTACAACCGGCAGCTGCGCGCCTTCCGCCCGCAGCTCCAGGCGCTCAGCGCCGGTCGCCGGGTGTCCTTCGGCGTCGACCTCGCCTCGATCGACCTGCTCTGGTTCGTCGACGGCACCACCGCGACCTGGGCCGAGCGAGGTCGTACGACGTTCCGCGGGCGCGAGGGACGGCCGCCGCTGCGGCGCCACAGCGACCACGCCGCCCGCCAGGTGACCCTCGCCCTGACGCGCGTCGGCGCCCCGGCCGACCCGGCACCGGACCCAGTGGTCATCGCCCCCGACGGGTCGAGCACGACGACGAAGGACCGCGCGAAGAAGGAGCGCAAGCGGCGCAAGAAGGTCGTGTCCTTCGGCCCGCAGGCGCACGCCTCCGGCACGCTCGCCGCCGACGGCCTGCCGGCAGGTGCCGGCGGAGCGTTCGGCGGCCCGGTCGACCAGCCCTTCGCGCTCACCCAGTTCGGGGACACCAACCCGAAGAAGGTGGACTGGAAGACGCGCGCCGCCCTGGAGGAGGCCGAGCGCCGGCTCGGCTACCGGCTCACCGTCGTGCAGGGCTCCTACAACAACGGCAGGGTCGGGGCCTCCGGCGGGACCCACGACGGCGGCGGCGTGGTCGACCTGCTCGCGTGGGACTGGCGGCGCAAGGTCGCGGTGCTCCGCGAGATCGGTTTCGCCGCGTGGTACCGCCCGACCCGACCGGGGCTGTGGGGCGCCCACATCCACGCCGTGCTGATCGACCACGGTCGGCTCGACGCGAGCGCGGCCGCCCAGGTCGTGGCGTACCGCGCCGGACGTGACGGCCTCAAGGGCGGGCGCCCGGACGACTTCGCCCGGCCGCACCCGATCCCGGTGTTCTCCTACCCGCCGAAGGCGTCCGCGTCGACCGCGGCCCTCACCGGCGCGGAACCCGCGGCCACGGTGCCCCCGCTCGGGCGCCCGTTCCCGCCCAACCGCACCCTCGACGGCATCGACATCAGCCACTACCAGTCGGGCCGGCTCGACCTCACCGCCGCCAAGCGCGCAGGGCTGCGCTGGATGTACGTCAAGGCCACCGAGGGCACGTCGATCAAGGACAAGACGCACCGGTCCCGGGTGAAGCAGGCGCGGTCGGCCGGCCTCCCGGTGGGCGCCTACCACTTCGCCCGTCCCGAGGGACGCGACGCCGCCGCGGAGGCCCGCTTCTTCCTGGCGAACACCGACCTCCGTGCCGGCGACATGGTCCCGATGCTCGACCTCGAGGACATCGGGGACCTCACCCTCGCGCAGCTCACCGAGTGGACCGGCGTGTGGGTGCGCACGGTCAACCAGGAGATCCGCCGCAAGGGGCTGAGCGGCAAGCCGGTCATCTACACGCCGTTCAACCTCACCAAGGGGTTCGGCTGCCTGTTGTGGGTCGCCCGCTACAGCAACGACTTCCGGGCACCGGTGATCCCTCGGCCGTGGAAGCGTGCCGCGATCTGGCAGCACTCCAACGGACAGTACGGCCCCGTCAAGCACGTGCCCGGCGTCGGCCGGGTCGACGTCAACGCCATGCACCCGGACCTCCCGCTGTCCGCACTGCGGCTGCGGCCCGCAGGCAAGCCCGCGAGGTCCGTGCCCGGCACCGCGCACCCTCCCGTGACCCCGGCCGACCTGGCCCCGGTCCAGTCGAGCGCAGACGTCGCGGTGCCGCCGCCTCCGGATCAGCCGCTCGCCGCCGAGCCCGCCGCCCCGCCCGCCGCCCAGCCCGGCGCCGGGCGCAGCCCGTCCGTCACCACCTCGGAGGTCCGGGGCGCGCCGGGCGAGCCCGGAGCGATCACCATCACGGTGACCGTGCCCGTCCCGCCCGCGCCGGCACCGATGCTCGTCCACCCCGACCTCGGCCCCCTGGAGGAGCAGCTCGCACTCGCTGCGCGCAGCCTCCAGGGCGCGATCGAGGCCGTTCCCGAAAGGCCAGGAGAATGAACCCGCTCACCATCGCCACCCAGCTCCTCCGCGACCTCCCGTCACCCGTCCGCAGGACCATCTACACCGTGCTCGCCCTCGTCGGCGCGGTGCTCGCCGCGTTGGTCGCCGTCGGGGTGGACCGGATCGGCTCGCTCACCGTCGACCGCATGCTCCAGGTGTACGCCTACCTGTCGCCGCTGATGGGCGTCGTCGCCGTCGCCAACGTGACGCCCGGCGAGGGCACCGAGCAGCCGCTGCTCGACTTCGACGAGGACGCCGACGTGTCGTCGTTCGAGCCGGTCGGCGACGAGAGCGACGTCTTCGCCGAGGCCTACAGCTGAGCCGCCGCGCGCTCAGCGACGCGCGCCGACCTCGTCGAGCCATCCGGCGACCTGCTCGATCACCTCGGTGCGCGACGCCGCGTACGACGTGACCACGGTGCCCGTCCGCACGTCCAGCGTCCGACTGAGGCGGACCAGCACGCGACCGTCCCGCTCGGTCCAGCAGGCCAGGACCATCACCGCGGCGGGCTCGACCGCCCCATCGTCCACGACTCCGTTATCGCTGACGACTCGTCACCGGTGCGTCACCGCCGCAGCGTCATCGGGAGCAGCGCGGCGAGGGACGGGGACGGCTCGACCCCGAGCTCGCGGCGCAGCAGGTCGCTGAAGACGTCGTACTGGTGCACGGCGTCCGCGACGTTGCCCTCCGCGACGTAGACCGCCATCAGCACCGCGTTCGCGGTCTCGCGGAGCGGCTCCGCGCGCACGGCGGCGAGCGCGAGGCGCAGCGCGGTGTCGAGCTCGAGGCGCCGGGTCAGCAACGACGCCAGCCGCTCGAGGGCGTGGAGGCGCAGCTGTCCGAGCCGTTCCCTCTCGAACACGACCCAGTCGTCGTACCAGCCCGGGAGCAGCTCACCGCGCCACAAGGTCTCGACCGCCTCGTCGATCCAGGGCTCGTCGCCGCTCGGGCGGTCGAGCAGCCGGGTCGCGAAGGTCTCCTGCTCGCGGCTGTCGACGACCAGCGCGGTGGACAGCGACAGCTGGTCGCCGTCGACGCGGATGAGGTCGGGCACGAGGCGGTTCGTCCGCCAGATCCCGGTGCGCAGGCTCGCCGACGCCTGCGCCTCGGGCACGTCGCGCCACAGCGTCCCCGCGACGAGGCACCGGTGGGTGGGCCGGCCGGCGAGCGCCACGAACGCGACGAGGTGCTGGATGCCGGCGGGCACGTCGAGGCGCACGCCTGCGCGCTCCAGCGCGAAACCGTCGAGAAGCTGCAGCCGTGCCACGTCCATGCCCGAGCCCCCTACGCCGCGGCGTCGATGCCCTCCGAGCGCAATGCGATGCCCTCCAGGCGCAAATATAGTCGTCCCGGGCCCCCCGTGGCATGGCCAAAAGAGGTCATCGCCGAGCCGTGACGGACGGGTGACGGCGCCGTGACGTGATCGGCGCAGGATCCTCCACGTGAGCAGCTTCCCGGGCACTCCACGCACGGCTCCGGGTGCGATCGTCGCGGTCGACCCGGTCTCAGCGCTGTCCCGGGTGGCGGCCTTCCAGTACAACCCCGAGCAGGTGACGCGCACCCTGCGTCCGCGAGCCCCGGCGAACGGCTCGGGCGCGGCCGACCGGGACCGGGTGTTCGGCGCCCCCACGCAGTCGATCTCGATGAAGGTCGAGCTCGACGCCACCGACGGGCAGGAGACCGGCGCCGGAGCTGCGGCCCCGGGCGGCGTGGCGGCCGGCCTGGCCGTGCTGGAGATGCTGCTCTACCCCAGCGTCGCGCGGGTCATCGCGAACACCGTGCTCCTCGCCGTGGGCACCATCGAGGTGCTGCCCCCGCGGGCCCCGCTGGCCGTGCTCGCGTGGGGGCCGGGCCTGGTCGTGCCGGTGCGGCTCCAGTCGGTCACGGTCACCGAGGAGGCGTTCGACTCCGCGACCCTGATGCCGCTGCGGGCCTCGGTGGACCTCCAGCTCGACGTGCTGACCTACGACGACCTGGGACCCACCGACCCCGCCTACGCGCTGTTCCTGGCGCACCAGGTGGTCAAGGAGAGCCTGGCGACGACGGCGGGGGCGCTCGGCGTCGCGCGGCTGGCGCAGGGGTCCTGAGGTGGGCCGGTACGACGTGGTGCCGACCACGACGCTCGAGGTCACGGCGGCGGACGGCACCCGCCGCGTGGTGACCTACTACCGGCGGCGCGTCCCGCCCGAGCCATCGGCCGTCGGCACGCTGTCCCGGCACGACGTGGTCCCCGGTGACCGGCTGGACCTGCTGAGCTTTCGGCTCACGGGAGATCCACTCGGGTTCTGGCGCATCTGCGACGCGAACGCGGCGCTCGACCCGGACGACCTCGTGGACGCCGAGGCCGTCGGGACGCAGATCCTCGTGCCCCTGCCGGGGACGGTCACGTGAGCTCCGACCTCGGGGTGCACCTGACGGTGCTCGCCGGTCCCACGGTGCCGCTGCCCCTGCCGCCCCACCTGGCCGAACGCCTGCTGTCCGTGACCGTCACCGAGTCCGACGCGGCTCGCTCGGCGTTCACGATCACGCTCGATGCCGGCCGCTCGGGCCCGACCGCAGCCTTCGACACCCCCGTCGTCGGCCTCGTGACACCCCTGCGTGCCGGGTCGCGGGTGGTGGTCGTGCTGACCATCGGGATCGTGCCGCACGTCCTCTGCGACGGCATCGTGACCGAGACCGAGCTGACACCCGGGTCGGCCGAGTCCGCTGCCGAGCTGCGCCTCACCGGCCAGGACCTGTCGGTGCTGCTCGACCGGCGCGAGGTGTCGGCCGAGTTCCCGGCGCTCGAGGACTCCCTCCAGGTGCTCGCGATCGCAGCCGGCTACGCGCCGCACGGCCTGGTGCCCCTGGTCGTGCCGCCCGCGGACATGGACGTCCCGCTCCCGATCGAGCGGATCCCCACCCAGCAGGGCACCGACTGGGCCCACCTGCAGCTCCTGGCCGCCCGGCACGGGTACGCCTGCTACGTGTCTCCCGGCCCCCTGCCCGGTCAGTCCGTCCTCTACTGGGGTCCCCCGGTCCGCGAGGGCATCCCGCAGCCGGCGCTCTCCGTCGGGCTGGGCCCGGCGACGAACGTGTCCGGCTCGCTGCGCTTCCGCGAGGACGTCCTCGGTCCGGAGCTCCAGCGGGGCCAGGTCACCGACACCCTCTCCGGCGCCACCGTCCCCGTCGTGACCGTCGGCGCGCTGCGTGTCCCGCTGTCGGCGCTGCCCACGTGGGCGACCCACCAGACGGAGCTGCGCACGCGCCAGTTCCGCGACACCGGCATCAGCGCGGTGACGGCGTACGCCCGCGCGCAGGCCGCCACCGACCGCAGCGCGGACTCGATGTCCTGCGACGGCACGCTCGACGGCTCGGTGTACGGCGCGGTCCTCCGCCCGCGCGGCCTCGTCGGCGTGCGCGGCGCGGGCTGGCACCACGACGGACTGTGGTACGTCCGCCAGACGGTGCACCGCGTCACCCGGGGCTCCTACACGGCCGACTTCTCGCTGACGCGCGACGGGCTCGGCTCCACGCTCCCCGTGGTCCCGGTGTGAGGAGGGGCCATGAGCGAGCACGCAGGTGAGCAGCGCCGGTTCTACGGCAAGTACCGGGGCAAAGTCACCAACACCCTCGACCCGATGCAGCGCGGGCGGGTCCAGGTGTCGTGCCCGGCGGTGCTGGGCGAGGGGAACCTCAGCTGGGCGCTGCCGTGCAGCCCCTACGCCGGCAACCAGGTGGGGCTGTTCCTCGTGCCGCCCGTGGACGCGAACGTGTGGGTCGAGTTCGAGGGCGGCGACACGCGCCAGCCGATCCTCGCCGGGTGCTTCTGGGACACCGGCGAGGTCCCGGCGAGCCCTGCCGTGGAGCAGGTCAAGCTCCTGAAGACCGACGCGATCACGCTCGAGCTCAGCGACGTCCCCGGTGGCGGAGGACTCACCATCGAGGTCGGCTCGCCTGCCGTGGTGACGCCCGTCAAGGTCACCGCCACCAGCGCGGGGCTGGAGATCTCGATGGGTGCCCAGAAGATCGTCCTCTCGCAGGCCTCGGTGTCGATCAACGACGGCGCGCTGGAGGTGATGTGATGCCCGGCCACCTGCTGACCACCGCCTCGACGGTCGCGTGCGCCCACCAGGGACAGGCCAAGGCCGGAGGCCCGGCCGCGCGGGTCAAGGTCGCCGGCAGCCCCGCGGTCTTCCTCTCCCCGCCCTGGACGATCGTCGGGTGCACGATGCCGCCGCCGAACGCGGGCAACGGACCGTGCGTCACCGGCACCTTCACCACCGGCTCCGTGCGCGTCACGTCGATGAAGCAGCCGCTGGCGATGCAGCAGGCACCCGGCCAGTGCGTGCCGACGGGGACGCCCCTCACCGTCTCCCAGACCCAGACCAGGGTGCGTGCCACATGAGCGACGGGATCCCCCGGCGGGCCTGGGCGCCGCGCCACGTCGGTTTCCCGATGCGCCTCGACGGCCGCGGACGCACGGCGCTGGTCGACGACGCCGCCTACGTGAAGGGGCTGGTCGAGCACCTGCTGTTCACCGCTCCCGGAGAGCGGGTCAACCGCCCGGACTTCGGCAGCGGGGTCGGCCGACTGGTCTTCGCGCCGTCCGACGACGCACTCGCGCAGTCAACGCAGGCCCTGGTGCACGGCGCGCTGCAGCGGTGGCTCGGCGACCTGCTGCGGGTCGAGGACGTCACGGTGACGTCCGTGGACTCCCGGCTCGAGGTCGTCGTCCGCTACCTCCCGCTCACCGCGCCGGGCACCGGCGAGCGACGCACCGTGACGGTCGTCGGAGGTGTCGCATGACGGGGGATGTGGGGCCGTTCCTCGCGGCCGTCGACCTGGAGGCACGGCGGGCCAAGGTGCGCCAGCACGTGCTCGACGGCGGGACCGCGATCGACGGCGTCGACTTCGTGGAGGTGCTCTCCAACCACGCGGACTCCCCCGGCCACGTCGCGGGCGCCCCGCAGCAGCGCACCCTGCTCGTGCACCTCGTCAACGGCCCCGTCCCGTCCGCGTGGCGCGGCGACCACGTGCGCGTCCTCGGCGGCGAGCGCAACGACCCCGCGCTCAACCCGGTCGACGTGGAGTGGGCGTTCCCCGCGGAGCAGGTCCTCGACGGCTCGGCCGGGCTGCCCGCCGCGGACGTCACCCTGGTGGAGCAGGCCCTGACGGCGTCCGACGGGCTCCCCGACGTCGAGGCACGGACGCGGTCGCTGGTCGTCCGCACGTCCTCGTCCGGCGACTGGTCCACCTACGTCCTGCGCCTGCAGGACCCGGGCGACGCCGACGGGTCCTCCGCGCCGGCCGGGATCGACGTCGCGCTGTCCGCAACGCCGTTCACGTTCGCCATCGACTGCCCGTCCGACCTGGACTGCCGCCCCCGGCTCTCGGTGGAGCCGGGACCCGAGGACCTGCTGCCGGGCGACTACCTGGCACGCGACTACGAAGGGCTGCGGACCCGGCTGCTCGACCGGCTGGCCACGCTGGTGCCGGACTGGACCGACACCAACCCGGCCGACCCGGCCGTGATGGTGGTCGAGCTGTTCGCCGCAGTCGGTGACCGCCTCGCCGCCTGGCAGGACGCAGTCGCTGGCGAGGCCTACCTCGGGACCGCCCGTCGACGCACGTCGGTACGGCGGCACGCTCGCCTCCTCGGCTACCACGTCCACGAGGGGTGCGCGGCGCGCACGCTGCTGGCCTTCGCGACGCCGGTCGCCGACGACGGCACCGGGCCCGACGACCTCCTGGTCCCGCCGAGCACACCCGTCACCGACCTCCCCGTCGACGTCAGGGCCGACTCCCCCCTCGAGGCGGTGGACGCGGGCGCCGTGGTCTTCGAGACGACCGAGGAGCTGCGGGTCCGCCGGCTGCGCAACGCCCTGCCCCTGCACGCGTGGTCCGACGCCGAGCACTGCCTTCCTGCGGGCACCACGGCGGCGTTCGTCTCGACGGCGCTCGACGAGGACCCGGAGCTGGTGGCCGGTGACCTCCTCGTGCTCGCCGAGCAGCCGGCGGGCGGCACTCCTCGCGACGGCGACCTCGACCGCAGGTACGCCGTGCGGCTGGTGCAGGACGCGGCGCGGTTCGAGGACCTGGTGACGGGCGTCGCGGTGTGGCAGCTCGTGTGGTCGCTCGCCGACGCCCTGCCGGGTCCGCTGGTGGTGCGCGAGGGGGACGCCGACGACGTACGCGCCGTGGCCCTCGCCAACGTCGTCGTCGCCGACCACGGCGCCACCGTGCGCGCCGAGACGCTCGTGCCGCAGTCCGTCCCCACCGACGGCGCCTACCGTCCCCGGCTGCGGCGCCCCGGCCTGGCGTACGTCGACCCGCACCGCCCCCGGACCGCGTCGGCGGCCGACCTGCTGCACCCGCGGCCCACGCGCGCGCGGGCGGCGCTGCTCCTGTGGGACGGCCGGCGCGAGTGGGCCCCGCAGCCGGACCTCGTGGGCAGCACCCGGCTGGACACCCACCTCGTCGTGGAGGCCGAGCCGGGAGGAGTGTCGCGACTGCGGTTCGGCGACGGCCTCAACGGCCGGCGCCCGACCTCGGAGATGTCCGCGACCTACCGCCTCGGCGGCGGTCCCCAGGGCCACGTGGTCGCGGACAGCCTGGTGCGCCTCGTGCCGTCCGCGTTGCCGGCACGCCAGCTCGCCGGCCCGCAACCGCTCGTGTGGAACCCGGTCGCGTCGACGGGCGGCGCGGAGCCCGAGCGGGTCGAGCAGGTGCGCCAGCTCGCACCGGCGGCCTTCCGCACCCAGCAACGCGCCGTCACGTCCCGCGACTACGCCGCGGTCGCCGAACGCGACCCGGGCACGCAGCGCGCGGTCGCGCGGCGCCGGTGGACCGGGTCGTGGTACGCCCAGGAGGTCACGCTCGACCCGGTGGCGCGGGCCGACGACGTGGCGCTCCGGACCGCGGTGACCGCCGAGCTCGAGCTGCGTCGCATGGCCGGCATCGACGTCGAGCTCGAGCGGCCGGTCCACGTGCCCCTCGAGCTCGTGCTCACCGGCTGCGTGGCGGCCGGGCGGCTGCGCGAGGACGTGGAGCTCGCCCTGCGCGACGTGTTCACCTCCGGGACCCGGTCCGACGGCCGTCCGGGCTTCTTCCACCCCGACCGGTTCACGTTCGGGCAGTCGCTGCGCCTGTCCGACGTGGTCGCTGCGGCCATGACGGTCGACGGCCTGGCCACGGTGGAGCTCGAGCGGTTCACCCGCGCGGACGCGACACCGGCCCGGGCCGCCGCCGACCTCGCCGACGGCATCATCGAGATCGCCCCGCGCGAGCTGCTGCGCTGCGACAGCGACGTCAACAACCCGGAGGCCGGCCACGTCCTGGTGCACCTGGGAGGTGGCGGATGAGCTGCGGCTGCGACCAGGGGTGCACGTGCGACCCCACCGAGGTCCTCAACCCGCCGGGGCATCGCGCCCTGCGCTGGCGGGTGGCCCCGCACGGAGCCGCGCTGGACAGGATGCGCGCCGCGCTGCCCCAGCTCGGCCCGGACGACCCGTCGGTCGCGCTGCTCGACGCGTGGGCGGTGGTCACCGACGTCGTGTCGTTCTACACCGAGCGGATCGCCCAGGAGGGCTTCCTGCGGACCGCCACCGAGGCCATGTCCGTCCGCGAGCTCGCGCGCACCCTCGGCCACGAGCTGCGCCCCGGCGTGGCGGCGCAGGCCGAGCTCGTCCTCGACGTCGAGACCGCGGCGACCGCGCCCGAGTCCGTGGTCGTCGACGCCGGGACACCCGTGCAGACCATCCCGTCCCCCGGGTCGCTGCCGCAGACCTTCGAGACCTCGTCGACGGTCGAGGCGCAGCGGGCGTGGAACGCGATCCCCGCCGTCGCCACCGTGCCCCAGCCGCTGGGCTACGGCGTCACCGACGTCTGGCTGCCCACCACCACGCCGTCCGTCCAGGTCGACGACCGGCTCCTGGTCGTCGGCGCGGAGCGGGCCGGCGTCGCGCCGGGCGACGCCCACGGCCCCGCCACCGAGAAGTGGGACTTCCGCCGTGTCGTCGAGGTCGAGGTGTCCCCCGTGTTCCACGAGGGGTGGACCCGCCTCGGGCTCGACCACCGCATCGGCTACCGGAAGTCCCACGAGCTCGTCGCGGAGGTCGGGGTCGGGGTGCACCGGCTCACCCGGCGGTTCACGCTCTTCGGCCACAACGCCCCCGATCCGAAGATGTTCAGCGCGAGCTTCCGGCCACCGCGAGTCCCCGCCACAGACGACTGGAGCGACCTCGAGGCGAACTCGACCGACCCGCCCGTGCCGCCCGGCGCAGCCGAGTCGCGCCTCATCGAGCTCGACGGCGACCAGGACGACGTCCTGCCCGGCTCCTGGCTCGTCCTCGAGCAGCCCGGCGTCACGGAGGCCTACCAGGTCCTCGACGCCACCCCCGACGGATCCAAGCGCTTCGGCCTCTCGGGCAAGGTCACCCGGTTGCGGCTCGACATCAGCGAGAACCTCAGCAGGTTCGGTCGGCGCGAGACGATCGCCAATGCCGTCTCCGAGCGGCTCCCCACGACCCTCATGCCGCGGCCGGACCTGGTCGGTGCCGTCCCGGGCGGCACCCCGGGCGTCCTTGACGTCGCCCCCACGTCCCCGCCGCTGCCGGTGGGTCGACTCGTCGCTGTGACCGGGCTGACCGAGGACGGCACGACCGCCGTCGAGACCGCCACCCTGACCGCGGTCAGCCGCCTCGACGACGGCGCCCAGCGCCTCGTCCTCGACCCTCCGCTCACGCATGCCTACCACCCCGGCACCGTGCTGGTGCGTGCCAACGTCGCACGGGCCACGCATGGCGAGACGGTGCAGCAGGTGCTGGGCAGCGGCGACGGCCGGGTCGCGTTCCCGCGGTTCCGGCTGCGCCGCGCCCCGCTGACGTACGTCCGCTCGACGACCGCCGCGACCGGTGCCGTCGCGGCGCTGGAGGTGCGCGTCGAAGGCGTCGCCTGGACGGAGGTGCCCACCCTCCGCGACGCGGCCCCGCACGACCAGGTGTACGTCGTGCGCCAGGACGCCGACGCCAACACCGACGTCGTGTTCGGCGACGGCATCCACGGCGCACGGCTCCCCACGGGCCGGGAGAACGTGCGGGCGACCTACCGGGTCGGGATCGGCGACGACGGGCGCGCCGACACGGGCCAGGTGTCGCTGCCCCTGCGCAGGCCCCTCGGCATCGCGCGCGTCAGCAACCTCGCCGCCTCGCACGACATGGCACCGCCCGAGGACCTGGAGCAGGCGCGGGTCAACGCGCCGCTGCGCATCCGCACCCTCGACCGGGCCGTGTCCGTCGCGGACTACGAGGACTTCGCGCGCGGCTACGCCGGCGTGGGCCATGCGCGCGCCGACCTGGTGTGGGACGGGCGGGTGGAGACGGTGGTGCTGTCCGTCCTCGCCGCGGACGGCGGACCCGCGTCCGCGTCGCTCCTCGCCGACCTCCGCGCGACGCTCGACGGGGCGCGCGAGAACCGTGCTCCCCGCCGCGTCGAGGCGGGCGTGGTGATCGATGTCGGCACCTCCCTGGCGCTCGACGTGGACCCGCGCCACGAGCCCGGCCCGGTGCGTGACGCCGTGGTCGCAGCGCTGCTCGGTCGCTTCAGCAGCCTCCCCCTGGGCGCACCCCTCGTCTCCGCGTCCGTGCTCTTGGTTGCTGCCGAGACACCGGGGGTGCTCTCCGTGACGATGCCGGTGCTCCGCAGCTCGGTCGCGCTGCCGGGGTCCGACGACGCCCTCCTGGTCGCGGCGCCCGCCACCTGGGACCCGTCCGCGAGCGATCCCGACCGGCGCCTGCGACCCGCGCAGGCCCTGCGCCTGGTGCTGTCCGCGGGCGACGTGGAGGTGCGGTGATGACCGACGAGCGGGTCCGCGAGCGCACGGGGTACCTCGAGTCCCTCCTTCCCGCTCACGTCCGCGACCGCGACGCGGACACCGGCGGCCTCCTGCACGAGCTGCTCTCGGCTGCTGCGGCCGAGCTCGACCTGCTCGAGGGCGACCTCGAGCAGCTCTACGAGTCGTGGTTCGTGGAGACGGCGCCCGAGTGGGTCCTGCCCTACCTCGCCGACCTCGTCGGGCTGGCCGGCCTCCCCGGCGACCTGGGCACGAGGTCGGGGGCGGGCGTCAGCCGCCGCGGCGTCGTGGCCAACACCGTGCGCTACCGGCAGCGCAAGGGCACGGTGGCGGTGCTCGAGCAGGTCGTGCGCGACGTGACCGGGTGGCCCACCAAGGCGGTCGAGCTCTACCGCCTGCTGGGTACGACGACGCACGTCAACCACGTGCGCCTCGAACGCCCGGCCTTCGCCTCCCTCCGCAGCGCCTCGTCGGCCGAGCTCGAGTCGCCGGCGCTCGCCCGTGGCGCCCTGACCCGCTTCGCCCACACCGGCGAGGTGCGGCACGTCGAGCCCGGCCCCACCGGTGGACGGGGGCGCTACGACGTCCCCCACGTGGGCCTGTTCGTGTTCCCGGTCCAGGTGTACGACACGGGCCGTGCCCCCGCACGGCCGGTGGGCTCGTCCCGGCTCACCCACCCGCTCGGTCGGCCCAGTCCGTGGTTCGCGGCGCCGACGACGGAAGCCGAGGTCGAGCACCTGGCGGTCGAGTCGGACCTCGCCGTCCCGCTCCGACCGCGGCGCCTGCTCGACCTGCTGGAGCGGGCGCGCCGCGGTCCGGAGGCCGGTGACGACCTCCCTCCCCTGCCGGTCGCGGTCCGCATCGACGGCGCCGACGAGCCACTGCCGCCCGAGCGCGTGCGCGTGTGCGGGCTGGAGGACCTCGCCACGGACACCGCCGAGCCGCCCGCCGTGCTGGACGGGTGGCAGGTCATGGTCGACCCGGTCGCCGGTCGGGTGCAGCCCTACGTCGACGGGGTGGCGTACGACCCCACGGTCCACGGGGAGCACAGCGTCCACGTCGACCACGCCTCGGGTGCGATGGCCGACGTCGGCGCCGGCACCTACGACCGGTCCGCCGTCCACGAGCAGGCCCTGGAGGACGACCCGTTCGCCCGCGCCGAGCGCCGGGACCGGTTCGACGTCCAGGTGCGGGTCCCGGGCGGGCCAGGCGCGCCCGGCATCGCGACGCTCGACGACGGCATTGCTGCCGTCACCGCCGGCTGGGACGCCGCCGAGCCCGGCGGCACCCGGGTCATCGCCCTCGCGGACCAGGAGGACCACTCCCTCGCCGCACCCGTCCAGCTCCCCGGCGACGGGCGGCTGGTCCTCGTGGCCACCGAGTGGAAGGAACGCACGTTGCTCGACGGCGACGTCGCCGCGCCGGTCCCCGGCGTGTACACCGCGGAGGGGCTGCAGCCCCGTCTCGTGGGCGACGTGGTGGTGGCGGCCGACGCTGGGAGCTCCCTAGTCCTCGACGGGCTCGTCGTGCTCGGGGACGTGCGGGTCGAGCCGGGAGGGTTGCGCTCGCTGGTCGTCAGCCAGTGCACCGTGGCCGGACGCATCGTCGTCGAGGGCGACGGCACGCCGGGCGGGCGCAACGACACGCTCGACGTCACCGTGGTGCGCAGCGTCGTCGGCGGCGTCGAGCTGGCGGTGACGGTGCCCGCGCTCACGCTCACGGACAGCGTGGTCGACCCCCGGCTCACCACCCTCGCCGGCGGCGGTGCGGCCGGGCCGGCAGTGGCGGCCCCCGGCACGCACGTCGACATCACCGGGACGACGCTCCGAGGTGCCGTCGAGTGCCACGTCCTGGACGTGACCTCCAGCATCTGCGACGGCCTCGTGACCGTCGTCGACCGCCAGCGCGGCTGCGCCCGGTTCTCCTACCTGGCACCCGGCTCGCGCGCCCCGCGCCGCTTCCGCTGCGTGCCCGCGTCGGACGCCGCCACCGCGATCGGCCCGGCCTACCTCTCGCGCGACCCCGCCTCGCCCTTCTACCCCGCTCTGGCACCGTCCACGCCGTCCGCGATCCGTCGCGGGGGCGAGGGCGGCGCGGAGATGGGCGTCCACCACCACCTGCGCCGCCCCCTGCGGATGGACGCAGCCCGCCGCCTCGTCGAGCCGTACGTCCCGACGGGCATGCACATCGGGATCTTCGGGAGCTGACATGCACGCTGACCTCACGCGCTGGACCTTCGACCCCCGGCACGGCTACCGCTCCGTCGTCCTGCAGCAGGGCCGGGTGCTGCTGGACGCCGAGTGGAACGAGCAGGCGTCCATCGACGCCCACCACGACGAGGCCCGCACCGCCGACGTCGTCGGGGCGGAGGGCGGTCCGGCGCCGCTCGACGGCGGCGTCGCGCCGTTCGGGATCATCGACACGAGCACCGGCACGGCGCCCGCGGACACACCCTGGGCCAACCTGGCCGTGACCGCAGGGCGCTACTACGTCGACGGGGTCCTCGTGGAGTCCGCGGACGGGACGGACCCCGGCGCCGCGGTGGCGTTCGCGGCCGTGGTCTCCGACCAGCCGTTCCTCGAGCTCGCCGAGCCGCCGCTCGGGCGTCACGCGGTCTACCTCGA
This sequence comes from Microbacterium sp. ARD31, assembly GCF_031844425.1. Taxonomy (NCBI): domain Bacteria; kingdom Bacillati; phylum Actinomycetota; class Actinomycetes; order Micrococcales; family Microbacteriaceae; genus Microbacterium; species Microbacterium sp. ARD31. Next base: position 1,735 of record NZ_JAUZVE010000057.1, on the reverse strand, counting down.
CGTCTTCGACCGGCTGGTCACCGCCGACGAGCGTCCCGCGTTGCTCGAGTCGGCGCTGGGCGGCCCCGACACCGCCTTCCGCACCCAGACCGCGTGGCAGGTCAGGATGGCCCCGGTCGCCGCGGACCAGGTGTGCTCGCAGGTCACCGACACCGGCCATCGCACCCCGCTGACCATGCGCGCACGTCTCCAGCCGCCCGACGCGGCGGCGGACCCCTGCTCCATCACCGCCGGTGGCGGCTACACGCGCCTGGAGAACCAGCTCTACCGCGTCGAGATCTTCGACGTGCAGGGCGGCACGACCCGCTTCGTGTGGTCGCGGGAGAACGGCTCGGTGGTGGCGGGGCTCGACAAGCTCGAGGCGTCCCCCGTCGCCGACGCGCAGCTCACCGTCGACCGGTCCGGGCGCGACGACGAGCTGTCCATCGGTCAGGACGCGTGGATCGAGGTGACCAGCCCGGAGCGCCAGGTGCGCGGTCTTCCGGGGTGGATCGCCCAGGTGGAGCAGGTCATCGACACCGAGCTGCACGTGACGTGGTCGGCGGGCGCCCCGGCGGACCTCGCTGCCGTCGGCGACACGCCGCTCGTACGACGCTGGGAGAGCGGTCCGCTCACCGCACCGGCCGACAACAACTACGTCCTGCTCGAGAACGGCATCGAGGTCGCCTTCACGCCGGGGAGCGGCACCCCGGCGCCCGGCGACTTCTGGCTGGTCCCGGCCCGCACCTCGCGCCTGGCGTACGGCATCGCGGCCACGCACGGCACCATCGAGTGGCCGGAGACCTCCTCGGGACCGACGCCCCTGCCGCCGGCGGGGCCCGTGCACCACCTCGCGTCGCTGGCGGTCCTCGACCACACGACGGCTGGGTGGACGCTCGTCGGCGACTGCCGCCACCTGTTCCCGTCGCTCACCGACCTCGTCACCATCGACCTGGTCGGCGGGGACGGACAGGAGGCGATGCCCGGCGACGAGCTCGACGCGCCCGTGCGGATCGCCGTACGGAACGGGGGCCTGCCGGTGGCGGGCGCCCGAGTGGAGCTCATCGCCTCGGACGGAGGGCAGCTCACGGTGAGCGCTCCCCCGGCCGGACCGGCGAGCACCGTCGTGGCCGTGACGGACGCCGACGGGATCGCGGAGGCGCGCTGGACGCTGGCACCCGCCGGGCCGCCGACGCAGACCGTCACCGCTCACCGCCTGGACGACACGGACGGCCCGATCGACGTGGACGTGGTGGTCAGCGCTCGACTCTCCCTCGCGAGCGAGGTCGCGTGGACGCCACCCTGCGAGGGGTTCGCGGAGCAGGGCACCGTGCAGCTGGCGCTCGACCAGCTCGTCCGGACGCCGTCCATCCGACTGCTCGGCGGGGACGGGCAGGAGGTGGCCGCCTCCGGGGAGACGGTGCCCCAGCTGGTCCGGGTGGTCGTCGACAGCCCGTGCGGGCCGCTGGTGCGCGCCGAGGTGGTGGCGACCGGCACCGACGGCGCCCTCGTCCTCCCCATGGACGACGGCGCGTCCGTGCCGAGCACGCTCGGCGGAGAGGCCGGCGCCGCGCAGCAGGTGGCGGGCCACGCCGACGGAGCGGGCGTCGTCGCCTTCGCCTGGCAGCCGGTCTTCGGGCCGGAGTCGCGCAGCAGCGACGTGCTGACCATCGTCCTGACCGACGCGGACGAGGCTCCGCTCCAGGTGACCGCGCAGCTGGACCGCGCCGGGTCGCGCACCGGAGGCATCCACGTC
>NZ_JAUZVE010000056.1:0-44537 GCF_031844425.1 Microbacterium sp. ARD31 | reverse complement strand
GTACAACGCGCTGGTCAAGGTCTACTCCATCAACGGGCTGTCCCCGGAGGACGCCGGCAACCGCGTCGAGTTCGGCAAGCTCACCCCGCTCTACCCGCAGGAGCGCCTGCGCCTCGAGACGGCCCCCGAGAAGCTCACGCAGCGGATCATCGACCTGGTCGCGCCGATCGGCAAGGGCCAGCGCGGCCTCATCGTCTCGCCGCCCAAGGCCGGCAAGACCCTCGTGATGCAGGCCATCGCCAACGCGATCGCCGAGAACAACCCCGAGGTGCACCTGATGATCGTGCTCGTCGACGAGCGCCCCGAGGAGGTCACCGACTTCCAGCGTGCGGTGAAGGGCGAGGTCGTCGCGTCGACGTTCGACCGGCAGCCGGCCGACCACACCCTGGTCGCCGAGCTCGCCATCGAGCGGGCCAAGCGGCTGGTGGAGCTCGGCCACGACGTGGTCGTGCTGCTCGACTCGCTGACCCGCCTCGGCCGGGCCTACAACCTCGCGGCCCCGGCCAACGGCCGGATCCTCGGCGGCGTCGTCGACGCTTCCGCGGTCCACCCGACGAAGGAGTTCTTCGGCGCAGCCCGCAAGATCGAGGACGGCGGGTCGCTCACCGTCCTGGCGACCGTGACGGTCGGCACCGGGTCGGCGACCGACGAGTTCTTCCTCGAGGAGCTCGCCGGGACGGCCAACCTGGAGCTCGTGCTGAGCGCCGAGAAGGCGGCCAAGGGCATCGTCCCGGCCGTCGACGTGGCCGCGTCGAGCACCCGGCACGAGGAGAAGCTCCTGGCCCCGGCCGAGGGCGCCGTCGTCGGCGACCTGCGCAAGCAGCTCGCCGCGGCGGACTCGCAGCAGGCGGTGGTCAAGGTGGTCGGCGGCCGCTGACCACCCCGCCGATCCACCCGCCGGTCCGCCCACCGCCGGCGGGAATCCACGGATTGGCGCCGTTGTTCAGACCGGTGGCACACTTGTGCGTCGGTTCCGGTTCACGTCACTACGCGATCCACGCGGGCGACCCGGAGCAATTCGAGAGGACACCCATGAAGAAGGACACCCACCCCGAGTACGTCGAGACCCAGGTCACCTGCACCTGTGGCGCGTCGTTCACCACCCGCAGCACCGCGACCTCCGGCACGATCCACGCCGATGTCTGCTCGCAGTGCCACCCGTTCTACACCGGCAAGCAGAAGATCCTCGACACCGGCGGCCGCGTCGCCCGGTTCGAGGCCCGCTACGCCAAGAAGGCTGCTGACAAGAAGTAGTCCACGCCAGGCGCCGGTCGCCCGCACTCGCGGGTGGCCGGCGCCTTGTCGTCTGTCCGGGCCGTGTGACCTGCAGGAGGAGCGATGTTCGAGGCCGTCGAGGGCATGCGTGAGGAGCACGCCGAGCTCGAGCGACGCCTGGCGCTCCCCGAGACCCACGCCGACCAGCGCCTGGCCAAGCAGCTCAACCAGCGCTATGCCGAGCTGACCGCCGTCGTCACGACGTGGCAGGAGTGGCACCAGCTCGGCGACGACATCGAGGCCGCCCGGGAGCTCGCCGCCGACGACCCGGCCTTCGCCCAGGAGGCCGAGGACCTCGCCGCCCGCCGCGAGACCGCGGAGGAGCGGCTGCGCCGGCTGCTGGTGCCGCGCGACCCCGCCGACGGCAAGGACGCCCTGCTGGAGATCAAGTCGGGCGAGGGCGGCGAGGAGTCCGCTCTCTTCGCCGGCGACCTGCTGCGGATGTACTCCCGCTACGCCGAGGGGCGGGGCTGGAGCGTCGAGGTGCTCGACGCCACCGAGTCCGACCTCGGCGGCTACAAGTCCGTGACCGCGGCGGTCAAGGCGAAGGGCACCGTCGAGCCCGGCCAGGCGCCGTACGCCCTCCTGAAGTTCGAGGGCGGCGTGCACCGCGTGCAGCGCGTGCCGGTCACCGAGTCGCAGGGCCGCGTGCACACCTCCGCCGCCGGCGTGCTGGTGATGCCCGAGGCCGAGCAGGTCGACGTCTCGATCGACGACAACGACCTGCGCATCGACGTCTTCCGCTCCAGCGGTCCGGGCGGGCAGAGCGTCAACACCACCGATTCCGCCGTCCGGATCACGCACGTCCCCACGGGCATCGTGGTGAGCTGCCAGAACGAGAAGAGCCAGCTGCAGAACAAGGAGCAGGCCATGCGCATCCTGCGCGCGCGCCTGCTGCAGGCCGCCCAGGACGCCGCCGACGCCGAGGCCAGCGAGGCCCGACGCTCGCAGGTGCGCACCGTCGACCGCTCGGAGCGGATCCGCACCTACAACTTCCCGGAGAACCGGATCTCCGACCACCGCACCGGCTACAAGTCCTACAACCTCGACCAGGTGCTCGACGGCGACCTCCAGCCGGTCCTCGACTCGTGCGTCGAGGCCGACATGGCCGCCCGCCTGTCCGCGCTGGAGGGTTAGGTGACGGAGAGGCTGCGCGCGAGCACCGCCCGTCGCCAGGGTGCCGTCCGGCTGCGCGAGGCGGGCGTCGCCTCGCCCGAGCGCGACGCCGACCTGCTGCTCGCCCACGTGCTCGACGTGCCGCTCGGCCGCCTGCCGCTCGTCGACGACCTCGGCCGCGACGCCCGCGAGCAGTACGACGCCCTGCTGGCGCGCCGGGCTGCGCGCGAGCCGCTGCAGCACCTGACCGGCAGCGCCGCCTTCCGCCATGTCGAGCTCGCCGTCGGGCCCGGGGTCTTCGTGCCGCGTCCGGAGACCGAGCTGCTGGCGGGCTGGGCCATCGAGTGCGCCAATCTCATAGCTGGTCGAGTAGCCGGCGAGGAACGAGTCGGCGTATCGAGACCCCCTGTCGTGGTCGACCTGTGCACCGGGTCGGGCGCCATCGCCAGGGCGGTCGCCGACGAGGTCCCCGACGCCGAGGTGCACGCCGTCGAGCTCGACGAGGGCGCGCTGGCGTGGGCCGAGCGCAACCTCTCCGGCACGGGCGTCGACCTGCGCCACGGCGACCTCGCCACCGCCTTCGAGGACCTCGCCGGGACCGTCGACGTCGTGGTGTGCAACCCGCCCTACATCCCGTTGGAGGCGTGGGAGTCGGTCGCCGCGGAGGCGCGCGACCACGACCCGCACCTCGCGCTGTTCTCCGGCCAGGACGGCCTCGACGCGATCCGCGTCCTGGAACGACGGGCCGCGGTGCTGCTGCGGCCCGGGGGAGTGGTCGGCGCGGAGCACGCCGACGTCCAGGGCGAGTCCGCACCCGGCGTCTTCGCCGCGTCCGGGCGCTGGGCCGACGTGGCTGACCACCTCGACCTCGCGGGTCGACCCCGCTATCTCACCGCGAGACTGGCACGATGAGCGCCGTGGACAGGCTTGCGACCTCGACCGAGGAGGAGCGGGAGGCGGCGGTGACCGCCGCGGCTGCCGCCGTACGACGCGGACAGCTGGTGGTCATCCCGACCGACACGGTCTACGGGATCGCCGCCGACGCCTTCTCCCACGACGCCGTCAAGGGCCTCCTCGAGGCCAAGGGCCGCGGCCGCGACATGCCGCCGCCCGTGCTGGTCTCGGCCGCGACCACCCTCGACGCGCTCGCCGACGGCGTGCCCCCGTGGGCCCGCACGCTGGTCGAGCGGTTCTGGCCCGGCCCGCTCACGCTCGTGTGCCGCCAGCAGGCGTCGCTGATGTGGGACCTCGGCGAGACCCGAGGCACCGTCGCGGTGCGGATGCCGGACGACGAGGTCGCGCTCGCCGTCCTCGAGCGCACCGGCCCGCTGGCGGTGAGCTCGGCGAACCTGACCGGCCGTCCGGCCGCCACCGACGCCGACCAGGCCGAGGAGATGCTCGGCGACGCGGTGGCCGTCATCGTCGACGGGGGCACCTCGCCCGGCGGCGAGGCGTCCACGATCATCGACGTCACGGTGCCCGAGGGGCGGGTGCTGCGGCTCGGCGCGCTGTCCCTCGACGTGCTCAACGCCGCGATCGAGGAGCACGGGGTCGTGCTCGCGGACGAGGGCTAGGGCGCGTGCGGGAGTACCTGCTCGTCTTCCTGGTCGCCCTCTCGGTGACCTACCTCCTCACCGTCATCGCCCGGGAGATCGCCCTGCGCACCGGCGCGGTGGCCGCGGTCCGCGACCGCGACGTGCACGCCGAGCCGATCCCCTACCTCGGCGGTCTGGCGATGATGGGCGGGCTCTCGGCGGCGTACCTCGTGGCGCGCGAGCTGCCGTTCCTCGGTGGCCGCAGCGAGGTCTTCGTCTTCAAGGACGCGGGCGTGGTGCTGCTCGCCGGCGCGCTGGTGTGCGCCGTGGGCGTCATCGACGACATCTACGACCTCGACGCGCTCACCAAGCTCGGCGGGCAGGTGCTCGCGGCCGGCTTCCTGTTCGCGATGGGGGTGCGGTTCTACTACTTCCCCAGTCCCGACGGCACCCTCTTCTCGCTCGACGACGCCCAGAGCGCGGTGCTGACCCTGGTCGTGGTGATCGGGACGATGAACGCCGTCAACTTCGTCGACGGCCTCGACGGGCTCGCCGCGGGCGTGGTCGGCATCGGGGCCGCGGCCTTCTTCCTCTACTGCTACTTCGCCTCGGCCCAGAGCAACCTCACGCTCGCCACGACGGGTGCCCTGCTGAGCGCGGCGCTGGCCGGCGCCTGCGCGGGCTTCCTGCCGCACAACTTCCACCCGGCGCGCCTGTTCATGGGCGACTCGGGGTCGATGCTGATCGGCCTGGTCATGTCGGCGAGCGCGCTGACCCTGACGGGCCAGTTCTTCGGGATGCCGAGCACGGCGGGCAACAGCCTGTTCGTCACGGTGCTGCCCCTGCTCCTGCCGATCGCGCTGCTGATGGTGCCGATGGCCGACATGGTGCTGGCCGTCGTGCGCCGCACCCGCGCCGGCCGGTCGCCGATGAGTGCCGACAAGCAGCACCTCCACCACCGGCTCCTGGAGATCGGCCACTCCCAGCGCCGCGCGGTCCTGATCATGTGGATGTGGGCGTTCACCATCGCCACCGGCGCCGTCTTGGTGAGCCTGTTCGACACGGTCCTGGTCTGGTGGAGCCTCGGCACGATGCTCGCGCTGACGATCCTCATGACCTTCGTGCTGCCGAAGATGCACCGGCCTCCCAAGACGGGGCTCGGCAACACGGGGCTCCCGGAGAACGCCGTCGTGGAGGGCCGTGCCGAACCGCCGGCAGCAGACGACGTCGAGGCTCGCGCGGACGACCCGGATGAGGCATCGTCGGCCCTGCAGCACGAGCGCCAGGAGCACCTCCCGGGGCCCTGATTGGGGCCGGTCCCGGACTTTGTGATAGTTTTCACGAGCAGTCAGAGACCGCCCCACAACGGACAGGCCGCCGCCATGACGACCGAGTCGACGCAGGACACCCGCACCGGGTTCTCCCCGCTCCTCGGCGCGTTGGCCGCAGCTGCCGCCGCGGTCCTGGTCCTCGTGGTCGTCGCGGCCGTGGTCGACGGGCGCGCCGCCGTGGTGGGAGCCGCCGGCGGGGGAGTGCTGACGCTCGCGGTCTTCGCCTGCGGCGTCGCCGTGGTGAGCGTCGTGGCCCGCATGATGCCCTCCGCCTCGCTGCTGGTCGCGCTCATGACGTACGCCCTCCAGCTCCTGGTCCTGGCGCTCTGCGTGGCGGCCATCGAGCGCGCCGGCGTTGGCCCCGAGGACCTCTCGCGCGGCTGGTTCGCCACCGCCGTGATCGTGGTGACGCTCCTCTGGGTCGTCGGCCAGCTGGCGGCGGCCACGCGGCAGCGGATCCCGGTCTACGACCTCGGTCAGGACGCTGCCCCGCAGCCCGCTCGCGGGGCCACCGACAGCGACGATCTGGTCGACCACCCCGGGGGTGAGCGATGACCGAATCCGCTGCTAGTGTGCGGACCGCGATGGCTCGACAGCTTCCCCCGACGGCCGGACCCGACGAATCCCCCAAGGGCGACCCCTGGCACGCCTTCGGCTACATCGTCTCGGGTGTGGCTGTCTACGGGCTCGTCGGTTGGGCACTCGACCGGTGGCTCGGCACGGACTTCCTCGTGGCGATCGGCATCCTGGTCGGTGCCGGCTTCGGGATCTACATGACATACGCACGGTTCAACAAGGCAAGCCAGTAGGAGACTGACTCGATGATCGGCATCACGATGGCTGAGTCCGGAGGCGAGTTCGTCGCCCCGGGCCCCAACAGCTTCGACTTCTCCGACCAGGCGCTGGGTCACATCGGTGAAGTCGCGATCACCAAGCCCATGGTCCAGCTGGTCCTCGGCGCGGTCCTCGTGTTCGTCTTCTTCTACGCCGCGTTCCGCCGCGCGAGCCTGGTGCCGGGCCGCCTGCAGTTCGCCGGCGAGAGCGCCTACGGCATGGTCCGCAACTCGATCGGCCGCGACATCATCGGCAGCCACGACTTCATCAAGTTCGTCCCCTACCTGGTGACGCTCTTCTTCTTCATCCTGATCAACAACGCGTTCGCCTCGATCCCGCTCATCCAGTTCCCGACGTTCTCGCGCGCCTCGATGGCCTACGCCCTCGCCGGGCTGAGCTGGGTCATCTACAACGCGGTCGGCATCAAGAAGCACGGCTTCCTGGGCTACCTCAAGCTCCAGAGCGTGCCGAGCGGCGTGAGCCCCGTGATGTACCCGCTCCTGGTGCCCCTGGAGTTCTTCTCCAACATCCTCGTCCGCCCGGTCACGCTGGCGCTGCGTCTGTTCGCCAACATGTTCGCCGGCCACCTGCTGCTGATCCTGTTCTCCACCGGCGGCCTGTTCCTGATCGAGTACGGCGGCATCGGCTACGTCGCCGGCCCGCTCGCCTGGGTCCTCGCGATCGCGATCTCGTTCCTCGAGCTCCTGGTCCAGTTCCTGCAGGCCTACGTCTTCACCCTGCTCAACGCGATGTACATCTCCGGCGCCCTCGCCGACGAGCACTGAGCACCGCGCCCGAGCACGCACCCCCGGATTCCCACCCAGGATTCCACCCAGATTTCCACCCTGATTCACACCGAAGCTCCACCCCGGGCTCAACCCAGAGCCCACGCTTCACCAACCGAAAGGAAAAAGCCGTGGAAGGCTCCCTCAACATGGTCGGTTACGGTCTCGCTGCGATCGGCCCCGGTGTCGGTATCGGCCTGATCTTCGCCGCCTACATCTCCGGCGTCGCCCGTCAGCCCGAGGCCCAGAGCCGCCTCCAGTCGATCGCCATCCTGGGCTTCGCCCTCGCCGAGGCGCTCGCCATCATCGGTATCGCGCTCGCGTTCGTCCTCTGACACGACCCGCTTGCACGACTGACGAAGGACTGCCATGCAGAATCTGATCTTCCTCGCGGAAGGGGCCGAGCCGACCGAGGGCGGCCACGCCCCGGAGAACCCGCTCGGCTTCGTTCCCGTCGAGGCTGCCCTGTCGCTGGTCGTCTTCGGCCTGCTGCTGTTCCTCATCTGGAAGTTCGTGGCTCCGCGCTTCGAGCAGACCTTCGCCGAGCGCACGCAGGCGATCGAGGGCGGCATCGCCGCGGCGGAGTCGAAGCAGGCCGAGGCCGACGCGAAGCTCGCCGAGCTGGAGAAGCAGCTCGCCGACGCGCGGCACGAGGCGGCGCGCATCCGTGAGGAGGCGCGTGAGCAGGGTGCCCAGATCGTGGCGGAGATGCGGGAGGCGGCCCAGGCCGAGGCCAACCGCATCGTCGAGCACGGCAAGACCCAGATCGAGGCCGAGCGCCAGCAGGCGGTCACCTCGCTCCGCGCCGAGGTCGGCACCCTCGCGACCGGTCTCGCCGGTCGCATCGTGGGGGAGAGCCTCGAGGACGAGGCCCGCCAGAGCCGCGTCGTCGAGCGCTTCCTCGCCGACCTGGAGGCCCAGAACGGCACCACGTCGGGGAGCGTCAACTGATGATGCGAGGTGCGTCCGCAGACGCCTACGCCGCGGCAGCCGGAGTGCTGCCCGGCACGGGTGACCTGCGCAAGGTGGGTCAGGACCTGTTCGGAGCGGCGGACCTGTTCCGCGCCGAGCCGGGCCTGCGCCGGGTCGCCACCGACGTGTCCGTCCCCGGCGAGGCCAAGGCCGGGCTGGTCCGCGACGTGCTGGCCGGCAAGGTGTCCGACGAGGCGCTCGAGGTGGTGACCACTGCGGTCGCCCAGCGGTGGACCGCGGGGCGCGACCTCGCCGACGCCCTCGAGCAGCTCGGTGTGGTCGCCGTCGTCCGGTCCTCGGCCGACCAGGCCGACCGGCTCGAGGACGAGCTGTTCGCCGTGGGCCGGCTGGTCCAGGGCAGCCCGGAGCTGCGCCAGGCGCTCTCCGACCCGGCCCGGAGCCGCGCGGACAAGTCCACGCTGGTGAGCGGGCTGCTGGCCGACAAGACGCTGCCGGCGACCGTCACCCTGGTGCAGCAGTCCCTCTCGGGCAGCCACCGCACCGTCGGGGTGGCCCTCGAGGAGTACCAGAAGGTCGCCGCGGAGGTCCGCGAGCAGCGGGTCGCCACGGTGCGCGTCGCCCGGCCGCTGGCCGAGACCGACCGCGAGCGGCTCCAGGCGGTGCTCTCGCGCACCTACGGCCGCACGGTCCACCTCAACGTCGTCGTCGACCCCGAGGTCATCGGCGGCATCCGCGTCGACATCGGTGACGACGTCATCGACGGGACCGTCGCGAGCCGCCTCGACGACGCCGGGCGCAAGCTCGCCGGCTGACCCGCACCACCAGACACCCAGACCCAGCAACAACTTTCGAGCAGACCCAGAGAAAACAGGTGAGTGAAATGACGGAGCTGTCCATCCGTCCGGACGAGATCCGGGACGCGCTGCAGCGCTTCGTGTCGGACTACAAGCCCGAGTCGGCGACCACGGAAGAGGTCGGCACCGTCGCGGAGGCTGCTGACGGCATCGCCCGCGTGAGCGGACTGCCCTCGGTCATGGCCAACGAGCTGCTCGAGTTCGAGGACGGCACGCTGGGCATCGCCCTGAACCTCGACACCCGCGAGGTCGGTGTCGTGGTCCTCGGCGACTTCGACAAGATCGAGGAGGGCCAGGCGGTCCGCCGCACCGGCGAGATCCTGTCGGTGCCCGTGGGCGAGGGCTACCTCGGCCGTGTCGTCGACCCCTTGGGCCAGCCGATCGACGGCCTCGGCGACATCGAGACCAGCGGCCGCCGCGCGCTGGAGCTGCAGGCGCCCAGCGTGGTGCAGCGCAAGTCGGTGCACGAGCCGCTCGCCACCGGCATCAAGGCGATCGACGCGATGACCCCGATCGGCCGTGGCCAGCGCCAGCTCATCATCGGTGACCGCGCGACCGGCAAGACCACCATCGCGATCGACACGATCATCAACCAGAAGCAGAACTGGGAGTCCGGCGACCCGGACAAGCAGGTCCGCTGCATCTACGTCGCCATCGGCCAGAAGGGCTCGACCATCGCCTCCGTGCGTGGCGCCCTCGAGGAGGCCGGCGCGCTCGAGTACACGACCATCGTGGCCTCCCCGGCGTCCGACTCGGCCGGCTTCAAGTACCTCGCCCCCTACACCGGCTCGGCCATCGGCCAGCACTGGATGTACGAGGGCAAGCACGTCCTGATCGTGTTCGACGACCTCACCAAGCAGGCCGAGGCCTACCGCGCCGTGTCGCTGCTGCTGCGCCGCCCGCCGGGTCGCGAGGCCTACCCGGGTGACGTCTTCTACCTGCACAGCCGTCTGCTCGAGCGCTGCGCGAAGCTGTCCGACGAGATGGGCAAGGGCTCGATGACCGGCCTGCCGATCATCGAGACCAAGGCCAACGACGTCTCGGCGTTCATCCCGACCAACGTCATCTCGATCACCGACGGCCAGATCTTCCTGCAGTCCGACCTGTTCGCGGCCAACCAGCGCCCCGCCATCGACGTGGGTGTCTCGGTCTCGCGCGTGGGTGGCTCGGCGATGACGAAGGCGATGAAGGCCGTCACCGGCTCGCTCAAGGTCGACCTGGCGCAGTTCCGCGCCATGGAGGCCTTCGCGATGTTCGCCTCCGACCTCGACGCCGCCTCGCGCCAGCAGCTCGACCGTGGTCAGCGCCTGATGGCCCTGCTCAAGCAGCCGCAGTACTCGCCGTACCCGCTCGAGGAGATGACCGCGTCACTGTGGCTCGGCACCACCGGCCGCCTCGACAAGGTCCCGACCGACGACGTGCTGCGCTTCGAGTCGGAGTTCCTCGACTACCTCCGCCGCAGCCACGAGGGCATCCTCGCCGGCATCCGCGAGACGCAGAAGTTCGACGACGACGCCGAGGCCGAGCTCGCGAAGGCCTACGACTCCTTCCTCGACCAGTTCGAGACTTCCGACGGCCAGAGCATCAAGGCCGGCAAGGAAGAGCACGTCGCCCTCGAGGACGAGGACGTCGAGCAGGAGCAGATCGTCAAGCAGAAGCGGGGCTGACGCCATGGCTCTCTCCGTACGCGAGTACCGCGCGCGGATCAAGTCGACGGAGTCGATGAAGAAGATCACGCGAGCGATGGAGCTCATCGCCGCGTCGCGGATCATCAAGGCTCAGCAGCGGGCCCAGGCGGCAGCGCCGTACGCCCGTGAGCTGACCCGCGCGGTGTCGGCCGTGGCGACGTTCTCCAACGTCGACCACGCGCTGACCACCGAGCCCGAGGACCCCAAGCGGGCCGCGGTGCTCGTGGTCACCTCCGACCGTGGTCTGGCCGGTGCCTACTCCTCGAGCGTCATCAAGGAGGCCGAGCGCCTCGTCGAGAAGCTCAAGGAGGAGGGCAAGTCCGTCGACCTCTACACCAGCGGTCGCAAGGGCGAGGCGTACTTCAAGTTCCGCCAGCGCGCGATCGTGCAGGCGTGGACCGGGTTCTCCGACCAGCCGACCTACGACGTGGCCGCCGAGATCGGCGCGACGCTGATCTCGGCCTTCCTCGGCGAGACCGGCGAGGACGACCGGGCCGTCGACGAGGTGCACGTGGTCTACACGCGGTTCCGCTCGATGCTCAGCCAGGAGCCGACCGCCGTACGGCTCCTCCCGCTGGAGGTCGTCGAGGGCACCGAGGCTCCGGCCAAGGACGACGTCCTGCCGCTCTACGAGTTCGAGCCGTCCCCCGCGGAGGTGCTCGACTCCCTGCTCCCGCGCTACGTCCAGAGCCGGATCTTCTTCGCCCTGCTGCAGGCGGCCGCCTCCGAGCTCGCCGCCCGCCAGAAGGCGATGAAGTCCGCCACGGACAACGCCGACGAGCTCATCAAGAAGTACACCCGAATCGCCAACCAGGCCCGTCAGGCCGGCATTACCCAAGAGATCAGCGAGATCGTCGGTGGCGTCAACGCCCTTGCCGACGCCAACGCCGGGAGTGAGTGAGAGAAATGACTGCCACTGTTGAAGAGACCCAGACCTCCGGCGCGGCCGGCTCGGTCGGTCGCATCACGCGCGTCATCGGCCCGGTCGTGGACATCGAGTTCCCGACCGACGCGATGCCGGCGATCTACAACGCCCTCAAGGTCGACCTGACCCTCGGCGGCGAGACCACCACCATCACGCTCGAGGTCGCCCAGCACATCGGTGACGGCATGGTCCGCGCGATCTCGATGAAGCCCACCGACGGCCTGGTCCGCGGCGCCCAGGTGACCGACACCGGTGAGTCCATCACCGTGCCGGTCGGCGACGCCACGCTCGGCAAGGTGTTCAACACCACCGGTGACGTGCTGAACCTCGAGGAGGGCGAGACCTTCGAGGTCAACGAGCGCTGGGGCATCCACCGCAAGGCGCCTGCCTTCGACCAGCTCGAGGCCAAGACGCAGATGTTCGAGACCGGCATCAAGGTCATCGACCTGCTCACCCCCTACGTCCAGGGCGGCAAGATCGGCCTGTTCGGTGGCGCCGGCGTCGGCAAGACGGTGCTCATCCAGGAGATGATCGCCCGTGTCGCCAAGGACCACGGTGGTGTGTCGGTGTTCGCCGGCGTGGGTGAGCGCACCCGCGAGGGCAACGACCTCATCGTCGAGATGGAGGAGGCCGGGGTCCTCGGGCAGACCGCCCTCGTCTTCGGCCAGATGGACGAGCCGCCGGGCACCCGCCTGCGCGTCGCCCTGTCCGCGCTGACCATGGCGGAGTACTTCCGCGACGTGCAGCAGCAGGACGTGCTGCTCTTCATCGACAACATCTTCCGCTTCACCCAGGCCGGCTCCGAGGTCTCCACCCTGCTCGGTCGCATGCCGTCCGCGGTGGGCTACCAGCCCAACCTCGCCGACGAGATGGGCCAGCTCCAGGAGCGCATCACCTCGACGCGTGGTCACTCGATCACCTCGATGCAGGCGATCTACGTCCCCGCCGACGACTACACCGACCCGGCGCCGGCCACGACGTTCGCGCACCTCGACGCGACCACCGAGCTCTCGCGAGAGATCGCCTCGCTGGGCATCTACCCGGCCGTGGACCCGCTGACGTCGACCTCGCGGATCCTCGACCCGCAGTACATCGGCGACGAGCACTACCGCTGCGCCGTGCGGATCAAGCAGATCCTGCAGCGCAACAAGGAGCTCCAGGACATCATCGCGATCCTCGGTGTCGACGAGCTCTCCGAGGAGGACAAGATCATCGTCTCCCGGGCCCGTCGCATCCAGCGATTCCTGTCGCAGAACACCTACGTCGCCAAGCAGTTCACCGGCATCGAGGGCTCGACCGTCCCGGTGGCCGACACCATCGAGGCGTTCAACAAGATCGCCGACGGCGAGTACGACCACGTGGCCGAGCAGGCCTTCTTCATGTGCGGCGGTCTGGACGACGTCGAGCAGAAGTGGGCCGAGATCCAGAAGAGCCTCTGATGGCCGAGTCGACCGACAAGGTCCTCCAGGTCGAGCTGGTCGCTGCCGACCGGCTCGTCTGGTCGGGCCAGGCCACCATGGTCATCGCCCGCACGACCGAGGGCGACGTCGGCATCCTCCCGAACCACGCTCCGCTGCTGTCCTCGATCATCGAGGGCGTCGTGGACGTGCAGACCGTGGAGGGGGAGACGTGGGTCGCCGCGGTCGACGCCGGCTTCCTGTCGGTGGCCGACAACCGCGTCTCGATCCTCTCCGAGCGGGCCGAGATGTCGCACGAGATCGACCTCGAGCAGGCCCGCGCCGAGCTCGAGCGGTGCAAGCAGGCCGGCGAGAACGACGACGAGGCGCAGGAGAAGGTACGCCGCGCCGAGGCGCGTGTGCGTGCCGCGGAACGGGCCTCCTGAGGGGTCTTCCCACGCGACCGCTAGGGTGAGCGCACGAACCACACGGTTCGTGCGCTCACCTGTTTTCTGTCGGCGTGTGGAGGGTGTGGATGCCGGTCTGGGAGTGGATGCTCGACATCGTCGGGCTCGTCCTCCTGCTGGCCCTGCTCTACGGCATCTCGCTGATCGTGCGGCGTCGCTTCCTGGCCCGCAACGGCGGCACCTTCGAGCTCAGCTACCGCGCCCGCAGCGAGCACCCCGGACGCGGGTGGCTGCTCGGCATCGGCCGCTACTCCGGGCAGTCCTTGGAGTGGTTCCGGATCTTCTCCCTCTCCCCGCGCCCCAAGCGGGTCTGGGCGCGCGAGCACCTGGAGTACTCAGGCCGGCGCTCGCCAGCCGGGGCGGAGGAGCTGTCGCTCTACGACGGCCACGTCGTGGCCTCGTGCCACTACGCCGGCGAGCCGCTCGAGATCGCCATGAGCGAGGCGTCGCTCACCGGCTTCCAGGCCTGGCTCGAGTCCGGCCCGCCCGGCACCGACTGGAACCGTCGCTGACCCTGCGGAGCGGGGTTCAGGCCGGGCCGGTCGACTGACCGACCCGGAGCTCCACGGGGAGCACCACGTCGTCGACGCGCTCGCCGGCGATGCGGGCCAGGGCGGCGTGGGCGGCGGTGCGGCCCTTCGCCGCGATGGGCTGCACGACGGTGGTGAGCTCCAGGTCGAGCCACGGGGTCGCCACGCCGTCGAAGCCCCCGACGCTGAGGTCGGCGGGCACGGAGAGGCCCAGGCGTCGGGCCGCGAGGACGGCGCCCGCCGCCTGCACGTCGCTCTGGCAGACGATCGCGGTCACGTCCGGGGACGTGCTGAGGTAGTCCGACACCAGCGCCTGGGCGGCCGCGAGGTCGCTGGCGCACTCGCCGACGATCCGCGCGTCGGGGAACACCTCCCGCACCCCGGCCTCCCGCTCGCGCTGGGGGTGGGACTGCTCGAGGGTCACCAGCGCCACCCGGCGGTGGCCGAGGTCGTGGAGGTGCCGCGACAGCGCGGCCGATCCGGCGCGGTGCTCGATGTCGATGAAGGTGGTGCCGGGCCACGACGGACCCTCCACCACGACCAGGGGCACGTCTCGCGCGACCAGGTCGTCGTACGGCGTCCAGCCGTCCTCGCGCCCGCACACGTCGTAGATGACCGCGTCGAGCGGGAGCCGGGCGTGGCCCTCGTCGTCGCCCATCAGCAGCAGCCCCAGCCCGGCGGTGCCGAGCACCTCCGAGACAGCGTCGAGCATGGGCAGCGCCGCCGGGTCGCGGAACGCCGTGCTGAGCCGGCCGACCGCGATCCCGACCACGCCGCTGCGCCCCTGCCGCAGGTTGCGGGCGAGGGGGTTCGGGCCGGAGTAGCCGAGCTCGGCCGCAGCGGCCAGGACGCGGGCGCGGGTCGGCTCGGAGACGGGCTTGTTGCCCGAGAAGGCGAGCGAGGCGGTCGACAGCGAGACGCCCGCCGCCGCTGCGACGTCGGCCAGCGTGGGCGTGCGCGACGCCGCGGGAGTTGGACCGGACACGGGGGAGAGGCTAGCATCGAAACGATTCGATCACACGTCCCGTCGCGGTGCCGCGGCGATCCCCGCCAGGAGTGCCCGTGCCCACGCTGACCGCCGCCCGCAACGCCGTCGGGCTGTCGTTCTTCCTCAACGGGCTGGTGTTCTCCAGCTGGGTCTCGCGGATCCCGGAGGTCAGGTCCAGCTTCGACCTCTCCAACGGCGGGCTCGGGCTGGTGCTGCTGGCGATCGCGCTCGGCTCGGTGCTGGCGCTGCCGACCAGCGGTGCGCTGATCAACCGGTGGGGCACGGTGGTGATCGTGCGCTTCGGCGCGACGGCGGCCACGATCGGGATGGTCACCGCGGCCCTCGGCCTCGGCCACGTCCTTCCGGTGACGGTGCTCGGGCTCTTCGTCTACGGCCTGGGCATCGGCGTGTGGGACGTCGCGATGAACGTCGAGGGGGCCGAGGTCGAGCGCGGCCTGCGCCGCACGATCATGCCCCGCTTCCACGCGGGCTTCAGCGCCGGTACGGTCGTCGGCGCGCTCCTCGGCGCCCTCCTGATCGAGCTGTCCGTCCCCGGGGTGGTGCACCTCGTGGCGATCGTGCTCCTCTCGGTCGCCCTCGTCTTCCGCACCTCGCCGTCCTTCCTCCCCGTGGCCGAGTCCCACGACGAGCACCCCACCTCGGCCGCCCGGGCGTGGCTGGAGCCGCGCACCCTCCTGATCGGCGTCATGGTGCTGGCCCTCGCGATGACCGAGGGCACCGCGAACGACTGGCTGGCGGTGGCCCTCGTCGACGGCCACGACGTGTCCCACGCCGTGGGGGTGGCCGGTTTCGCCGTGTTCGTGCTCGCCATGACTGCAGGCCGCTTCGTCGGCACGGGCCTGATCGACCGCTTCGGACGGGTCGCGGTGCTGTGGAGCACGATGGTCCTCGCTGGCGCCGGCGTCCTGCTGATCGTCTTCGCCGACCACCCGGTCGTCGTGGTCACCGGCATCGTGCTGTGGGGTGTGGGCGCCTCGCTGGGCTTCCCGGTGGGCATGAGCGCGGCGGCGGACGACCCCGTTCGGGCGGCGTCCCGGGTGAGCGTGGTCTCCACCATCGGGTACGCCGCCTTCCTCGCCGGGCCGCCGTTCCTCGGCTTCGTCGGCGACCAGGTCGGCACCCTCAAGGCGCTGCTCGTCGTCGCGGTGCTGCTGATGCCGGCGGCGCTCGTGGTGCCCTCGGCGCGCGAGCGGCGCAGCGAGGTGCCCGCCGGGCGCTGAGCGCCCGCCGAGGTCAGCGACGCGCGCGCTTGTCGGCGTACATCGCCGCGTCCGCGATCGCCTCGGTCTCGGCCATGGTGCCGACCTGGTCGAGGGTGGCCGACCCGATGCCGGCCGACAGCCCGGCGGCGGCCAGCTCGGCGCTCAGGCGGGCGACGACCGTGGCGACCTCGTCGGCCGTGGTCTGGGGGCAGAGCACGGCGAACTCGTCGCCGCCGAGCCGCGCCACGACGTCGGTGTGCCGACAGCTCGACCTGATCACGCCGGCGGCCCGCTGGAGCATCGCGTCGCCCGCGGCGTGCCCGTCGGTGTCGTTGACCTGCTTGAGCCCGTCGAGGTCGAGCAGGATGATGCCGGCGTGGTCGCCGAGGCGGTGGTGCCGTGCCTCCTCGACCTCGCAGGCGCGCTGCCACGCCCGGCGGTTGCGCAGGCCGGTGAGCGGGTCGGTCTCCGCGTCCTTCAGGGTCGCCTCGAGCTGCCGCGACAGCCACACCGCCTGCGCGTCGAGGCTGCGGACCACCGACAACATCTGCCCGAGCAGCTCGAGCTGCGGCGCGAGGTCGACGAGGGCGTCGTCCTGCACGGACGTGTCGATCCCGCAGACCGTGCCGAACAGCGTGCTGTCCTCGTTGAAGAGCGGGATGCCGACGTAGCTGGCGACCGACAGCTCGCGGGCGGCCCGGTTGGAGGCATAGGCCGGGACGCGGGACACGTCGGGAGCCACGCGGGGGCCGCCCTCGTCCCACATCGCGTGGCACAGGGAGTCCTCCCACGAGGGGCCGTCGCCCACGCCGAGCTCGAGGTCGTTGGGGGTCACGTCGAGGTAGACCTGGCGTCCGTCGATCACGCGCGAGACGGTCCAGAAGTCCATCGGGACCTGCTTCTGCAAGTAGGCCAGCACCAGTCGGGTCGCCTCGTCGAAGGTGGACACCCCCGACAGGTTGGGCATCGCCCTCGGGGCATGGGTGGGCTCCGCGGACACGTGTCTCCTCTGAGCTGGGTGGGAGCGGGTCGGACCATTGTGGGCCACCGATGCCCGGTCCCGGGCGGGAATGGCGCCGTGCGAGGCAGTCAGCGCTCGCCGCCGGGCACCCAGAGCACGTCGCCGTTGTGGCGGTTGGCGTGGCGGGCGAGGATGAACAGCAGGTCGGAGAGGCGGTTGAGGTAGGTGATCGCGAGGGGGTTCATGGTCGCCTCGTGGTCAGCCCACGCCACCCACGCCGCCCGCTCGGCACGACGCACGACGGTGCGCGCCACGTGCAGGTGGGCGGCGGCCACGGTGCCGCCGTTGAGGATGAAGGACCGCAGCGCGGGCAGCGACTCGTTGTAGTGGTCGCACCACGCCTCGAGGCGGTCGACGTAGTCCTGCTCGACGCGCAGCGGCGGGTACTTCGGGTCGGGCACGACCGGCGTGGACAGGTCGGCGCCGACGTCGAAGAGGTCGTTCTGGATCGTGGTCAGCACGGTCACCACGTCGTCCTCGAGCCCGCGGTCGGTGGCGGCGTGCGCCAGCGCGACCCCGATGTGGGCGTTGCCCTCGTCCACGCACGCGTAGGCCTCGAGCCGCGCGTCGGTCTTCGCCGTCTCGCTCATGTCGCCGAGCCGGGTGCGCCCGGCGTCGCCGGTGCGGGTGTAGATGCGCGTGAGGTTGACCATGACCGGAGAGCCTACTGGCGAGGACTCGCCGAAAAGGTGAGGCATCGATGCAACCTGATCGGGTACACATGCGTCGTAGGAAGTGACAGCGGTCACGGGCCTGGCGTCGGGGGACGTCAGTGAGGAGCACCAGATGGACATCGTCTCGGACGGGAACATCCTGGTCCTGCACGGCGCGTTCGACGTGCGCAGCACGTGGGAGGTCCGCGACGCGATCTACCGCCACCTCGAAGGCCTCGACGACGACGTCGTCATCGACATGACCGAGGTGACGACGATCGACCTGACCGCGCTCCGGCTGCTCGCGGTCGCCACCCGCCACGCCTGGCTGAGCGGGCACCACCTCACGGTGCGCAACCCGGGCCCCGCCGTGCGCCGCATGGCCCACCTCGCCCGCCTCGCCCACGCGATCGAGGTCGAGCGGGTCGCCGCGACCGCCTGAGCCCCGCTCGATCCTGAGGGATCCGTCACACCTCCAGCCCGGTGACTCCCGGGTAACCGCGTCCTACCCTGTCGCCATGAGCGACACCGATCGGCCCGCCAAGGACCGCCCCTGGGTGATGCGCACCTACGCCGGCCACTCCACGGCCGAGGCGTCCAACGCGCTCTACCGCACCAACCTGGCCAAGGGCCAGACCGGGCTCAGCGTGGCGTTCGACCTGCCCACGCAGACCGGCTACGACCCCGACAGCCCGCTGAGCCGCGGCGAGGTCGGCAAGGTCGGCGTACCCGTCCCGCACCTCGGCGAGATGCGCAAGCTGTTCGCCGACATCCCGCTCACCGAGATGAACACCTCGATGACCATCAACGCGACCGCGATGTGGCTGCTCGCGATGTACCAGGTCGTCGCCGAGGAGCAGAACCCCGACCTGTCCCCGGACGAGGTCGCCCACCGGCTCGCCGGCACCACGCAGAACGACATCATCAAGGAGTACCTCTCCCGCGGGACCTACGTCTTCGGCCCCGAGGCGTCGCTGCGCCTGATCGCCGACATGATCGCCTACACCGTCCACGAGATCCCGAAGTGGAACCCGATCAACATCTGCAGCTACCACCTGCAGGAGGCCGGCGCGACGCCCGTGCAGGAGCTGGCGTACGCCATGTGCACCGCCATCGCGGTGCTCGACCAGGTCAAGGGCTCCGGTCAGGTCTCCGAGGACGACTTCGAGAAGGTCGTCGGGCGCATCTCCTTCTTCGTCAACGCCGGGGTGCGCTTCATCGAGGAGACCTGCAAGATGCGGGCCTTCGTGCAGCTGTGGGACGAGATCACCCGCGAGCGCTACGGCGTCACCGACCCGAAGATGCGCCGTTTCCGCTACGGCGTGCAGGTGAACTCGCTCGGCCTGACCGAGGCCCAGCCGGAGAACAACGTCCAGCGGATCGTGCTGGAGATGCTCGGGGTCACCCTGTCCAAGGACGCCCGCGCCCGGGCGGTGCAGCTGCCGGCCTGGAACGAGGCCCTCGGCCTGCCGCGCCCCTGGGACCAGCAGTGGTCGCTGCGCTTCCAGCAGGTGCTCGCCTTCGAGTCCGACCTGCTTGAGTACGACGACATCTTCGCCGGCAGCCACGTGATCGAGGCGAAGGTGGCCGAGCTCGTCGAGGGCGCCAAGGCCGAGATCGACCGGGTCCAGGCGATGGGCGGTGCGATCGCCGCCGTCGAGTCCGGCTACATGAAGCAGAACCTCGTCTCGGCCCACGCCGCGCGCCGCGCCCGCATCGAGTCCGGCGAGGAGGTCATTGTCGGCGTGAACCGGTTCGAGACGACCGAGCCCTCGCCGCTGACCGCCGACCTCGACGCCGCGATCCAGACCGCGGACCCCGAGGCCGAGCGCGCCGCGCTGGCCAGCCTCGAGGCGTGGAAGGCCCAGCGCGACGAGGCCGAGGTCACCGAGGCGCTGCGCGCGCTCGCCGAGGCCGCGAAGACCGACGCGAACCTCATGCGCCCCACCCTGGCCGCGGCCCGCGCCGGCGCGACCACGGGGGAGTGGGCCGGCACGCTGCGCGAGGTCTTCGGGGAGTTCCGCGCCCCCACGGGCGTGTCCGGTGCCGTCGGCGTCGCCGAGGCCGGCGCCGAGCTGAGCGCCGTGCGCGAGCGGGTGCGGGCGACGGGTGAGGAGCTCGGCGGCCGCCTGCGCGTACTGGTCGGCAAGCCCGGGCTCGACGGGCACTCCAACGGCGCCGAGCAGGTCGCCGTCCGGGCCCGCGACGCCGGCTTCGAGGTCATCTACCAGGGCATCCGCCTGACGCCCGAGCAGATCGTCGCCGCGGCGGTCGCAGAGGACGTGCACCTCGTGGGCCTGTCGATCCTGTCCGGGTCGCACATGGAGCTGGTGCCCGACGTCCTCGAGGGGCTCGAGGCAGCCGGGCTCGGCGACCTCCCGGTCATCGTCGGCGGCATCATCCCGAGCTCGGACGCCAAGGCGCTCGTCGAGCGCGGTGTCGCGGCGGTCTACACGCCCAAGGACTTCGGCCTCACCGAGATCATGGGCGGCTTCGTCGACGTGATCCGCGCGGCCAACGGGCTGGACTGACCCGCACCGGACCGGCTGGCACACTGCACGTCATGCGACGCGTGATCGTGGTGGGGGCCGGCGTGGTCGGGCTGACGTGCGCCGTCCGCCTGCTGGAGGCGGGCCATCGCGTCGACGTCGTCGCCCGGGACCTCCCGCTCGAGACCACGTCGGCGGTCGCGGCAGCGCTCTGGTACCCGTTCCGCGCGACCGCGCAGGACCGCGTCACGGCCTGGTGCACGACGTCGTACGCCGTGCTCGAGGCGCTGGCCTCCGACGAGCGGAGCGGGGTGCGGATGCTCACGGGCACCGAGGTGCTGCGCGAGCACCGGCCGGACCCGTGGTGGCGCGCGGCCGTGCCGGCCCTGGACCGCGAGACCGCGCTGCCCCCGGGCTACGCCGACGGCTGGACGTTCGTCAGCCCCGTCGTCGACATGCCGGTGCACCTGCGCTGGCTGGTCGCCAGGATCGACGAGCTCGGCGGCACCCTGACCCGGATGAACCTCTCCGCACTCCCCGACGACGGCGCGCTGGTGGTCAACGCGACCGGTCTCGGCGCCCGGCACTTCGGCGCCGACCCGTCGGTCCACCCGGTCCGCGGGCAGGTGGTCGTCGTCGAGCAGGTGGGGCTGGACCGCTGGACCCTCGACGGCGACGGGCTGACGTACGTCGTCCCGCGCGCGGCGGAGGTCGTGGTCGGAGGGACCGACGTGGAGGGCGAGTGGAGTCGTACGCCGGACCCGGCCGTCGCCGAGCAGGTCCTGCACCGGGCCACGGCGCTCGTCCCGGAGCTCGAGGGGGCACGCGTGCTGCGCCACAAGGTGGGGCTGCGACCTGCCCGGCCGGAGGTCCGGCTCGAACGGGTCGGTGACGTGGTCCACTGCTACGGCCACGGTGGTGCCGGGGTGACCCTCGCGTGGGGGTGTGCCGCTGACGTGGTGGGGTTGGCTGATGACTGACCTCCAGTGCCCCGTGCGGGTGTTCGTCGCCCGGCACGGTGAGGCGCTCTACGAGAGCGAGCTGCTCAGCGACTCCGGGGGCTGGCTCAGCCCGCTGGGTCGCGACCAGTCACGCGACCTCGGGACCCGACTGGCGGCCGAGCGGGTCGCCGCGGTCTGGTCGAGCCCGATGGCCCGCGCGGTGCAGACCGCGGAGCTCGCCGCCGGCGTGCTCGGCGTGGACGTGGTGGTGCGCGAGGGCCTGCGCGAGTTCGGCGTGGGCGACCACGCCGGGGGGACGGGGGACCCCGACCCGTTCCGGGACACCTTCGCGGCGTGGCTGGCGGGCGACCTCGACGCCCGGGTGCCCGGCGCGGAGAGCGGTGCCGAGGTCGTCGCCCGGGTGTCCACGGTGCTCGAGGAGATCGCCGACACACACCGGGGCGAGGCGGTCCTGGTGGTCAGCCACGGCGGCGCCATCTGCACGGCGGTGCCGGTCCTCGCCACGAACCTGCGGGCCGACCACGGCCACGAGCGCCCGCTGCGCAACTGCGACGTGGTGGCGCTCGAGGCGGACGCCGAGGGGTGGCGGGCCCGGTCGTGGGCCGGGGACGCCCTGGGCTGATGCTGGGTCGACACTGGGCAAGACACTAGGTAAGGCTGTCCTAACTGTCCTGTAGGGTGCGGGCGTGGGCAAGTCGAAGGACACGTCGAAGAAGGCAGGCAAGGCCAAGGTCGCCAAGCTGCCGAAGAAGAAGTGCTGCGTGTCCTCGACCAAGTGCGGGCGCTGCCCGCTGCGGATGCTCAAGGAGGGCACCCTCCCGGCCGGCTACACGGTCAAGAAGCGCAAGCTCGTGAAGGTCGACGTCGTCACCGCCAAGGGCGGCAAGAAGGGCAAGAAGGCCGCCTGAGCCTCAGGCCATCCGCTGGGCGAGCAGCACCACTGCGGCCACCAGCGCCATCACCAGCAGGGCGATCCCCATCCGTCGGGCCATCTCCTTGACCCACAGCGTGGTCACCGTCTCGGGCGTGCCCTTCCGGCTCAGGGGCGCCACGTCGACCACGGCCCGTCGGTCGATCGGCCCGTAGACGTGGGGGTAGGTGTCGGTGCCGACAGGCTCCACGCGCACCTCGGACGTGAGCCGGGCCGGGTCGATCGTCAGCAGGACCAGGTCCTCGCGAAGCGATCGGTAGTACCTGTCGAACACCCCCTGGACCTGGTCGCGACGACTGGCGTGGATGAAGCCCTCCTCCGCCAGGCTCACGCCCACCGTCGAGGTGGTGTAGCGCCCGGTCTCCAGCGCTTGGCGCCAGTCCGCGGCGGTCGCGATGTGGAAGATGCGCTCGGGCGCCGGATCGCTCACCGTGTGAGGGTAGCGATGCAGTGCTCAGAACAGGCGGTGCTCCGCGTCGTCCATGCCGCGCAGGGCGTCGTAGTCGACGAGGGCGCAGGCGATGCCGCGGTCGGTGGCGAGGACGCGCGCCTGGGGCTTGATCTCCTGTGCGGCGAAGATGCCGCGGACCGGGCCCTTGGCGCTCAGCAGCGGGTCGCGGTTGAGCAGGTCGAGGTAGCGGGTGAGCTGCTCCACGCCGTCGATCTCACCGCGGCGCTTGATCTCCACGGCGACGGAGAGGCCGTCGGCGTCGCGGCACATCAGGTCGACCGGGCCGATCGCGGTCATGTACTCGCGGCGCACGAGGGTGAGGCCGTCGGCCAGGGTGGCGGGATGCTCGGCGAGCAGCTCCTGCAGGTGCTTCTCGACGCCGTCCTTCTGCAGGCCGGGGTCGACGCCGAGGTCGTGCGAGCTGTCGTGCAGGACCTCGTCGATGAGGATGCGCAGGGTGTCGTCGGACTTCGTCGCGGTCACCAGCCACTCGGGGCGGCCGTCCTCCGACACGCCCTCGCGCACCGTGCAGGGGGGTGACATCCAGTTCAGCGGCTTGTAGGAGCCGCCGTCGGAGTGGATCAGCACGGAGCCGTCCGACTTCAGCATCAGGACGCGGGTGGCGAGCGGCAGGTGGGCCGAGAGCCGCCCGGCGTAGTCCACCTGGCAGCGTGCGACGACGATCCTCACGACGGGCGAATCTACAGTGACCCCGTGACCGACCACGCAGTACGCCCCGCGCGCCAGCGAGACATCGCGCAGCTCGGCCTCGACCCGGCGCCCGACCACCCGGGCTTCGTGATGGTCGCGGGGGACCCGCCGGTGGGCCACGTGCGCGTCGACCTGCTCGACGGGCACGCGCACCTGCACGAGGTCGTCGTCGGGGTGGACCTCGACGGCAGCACCACGCGGGCGTTGGTGGAGGCGGCCTGCGAGCGGCTGTCCGTGCGCGGGCACGGCCAGGTGACCGCGTCGCCGTACGCCGGTCCGGAGGCCGGCGCCTACGCCGCGCTGGGGTTCGCGGAGATCGCCTCGGGGGAGCCGCTGCCGCGACCGCTCGAGCGGGTCCGCGAGCAGCCCGGCCGCACGCTGGTGCGGAGGGTCCTGAGGACGCACCGCAGCACCGACGACCTGACCGCCTTCCTCCCGGACGTGGACCGCTCACCGCGCGACGTGGGCGTGCTGCGCGCCGTGGTCCGGCGACCCGCGCCCGGGCAGCGCGAGGTGCTGGAGGTCGGCCACCTCGACGTCACCGAGGGCCTGGTCGGCGACACCTGGGCCGTGCGGGGCAGCCGGCGCACGCCGGACGGCTCGGCGCACCCCGACATGCAGCTCAACCTGATGAACCACCGGCTCGTGGAGTTCCTGGCGCAGGACCCCGAGCGCGAGCCGCTGGCGGGCGACCAGATGTTCCTCGACCTCGACCTCTCCCACGACAACCTGCCCGCGTGGAGCGAGCTCCACATCGGTGGCCCCGACGGGGCGGTCATCGTGGTGACCGACCAGCCCCACACCGGCTGCGGCAAGTTCATCGCCCGCTTCGGCAAGGACGCGCTGGCCTTCGTCAACGGTCCCGAGGGCAAGCCGCGACGACTGCGCGGGCTGTGCGCGAAGGTGGTCCGTCCCGGCCCGGTGCGCCCGGGGGACGAGGTCGTCGTCGTACGCCCTCCCGAGCCGTCCGGGACGTGACGGTTGCCACACCCGCACGGGCGAGGAGGCGTGGGAGCATGCGTCCATGACTGAGGAGACTTCCCGCGAGTTCACCACCGTCGGCGTGATCGGCCTGGGCACCATGGGCGCCGGCATCGCCGAGGTCTTCGCCCGCAACGGCTACGACGTGATCGGCGTCGAGGTCAACGAGGCGGCGCTCGAGCGGGGACGCCAGCACCTCGAGCACTCCACCGGCCGAGCGGTGAAGCGCGAGAAGATGACCGAGGAGCAGCAGGCCGAGCTCCTCGGCCGGATCACCCTCACCACCGCGATGGAGGACCTGGCGAAGGCCGATCTCGTCGTCGAGGCCGTCGTCGAGTCGCTCGAGGTCAAGAAGGCGATCTTCCGGACGCTGGACGACATCGTCCGCCCGGACGCCGTGCTGGCCACGAACACCTCGTCGTTGAGCGTCACCGAGATCTCCACCGCCAACGCCAAGCCCGGGCGCGTGGTCGGCGTCCACTTCTTCAACCCCGCGCCGGTGCAGAACCTCGTCGAGATCGTGCGCACGGTCGTCACCGAGCCGGAGGTCCTCGCCCGGGTGCAGGGCCTGCTGCGCGACCTCGGGAAGAACCCGGTCGTCTGCGGCGACAAGGCCGGGTTCATCGCCAACACGCTGCTGTTCGGCTACCTCAACCACGCCGTGTCGATGTACGAGGGCAAGTACGCCTCCCGCGAGGACATCGACGCCGCCATGCGGTTCGGCTGCGGCTACCCGATGGGCCCGCTGGCCCTGCTCGACCTGATCGGGCTCGACACCGCCTACGAGATCCTCGACACGATGTACAAGCAGGGACGCGACCGCCTCCACGCCCCGGCACCCATCCTCAAGCAGTACGTCACCGCCGGCCTCCTGGGTCGCAAGTCCGGGCGCGGCTTCTACACCTACGAGGCCCCCGACTCGCCGGTCGTGGTGGCCGACGCGCACACCCCGAGCGAGGACGACAAGCCCCAGCTGCACCACGACATCTCGCTCGTCGGCGTCGTCGGCACCGGGACCATGGCCTGCGGCATCGTCGAGGTCTTCGCCAAGGCGGGCTACGACGTGCTGTTCACCGGTCGGGGCCAGGACAAGGTCGACGGCGTGCTCGCGACGATCACGAAGAACTTCGACAAGCAGATCCAGCGCGGCCGGGCGACCGAGGAGCAGAAGGCCGAGGTGCTCGGCCGGGTGCGCGGCACGACGTCGCTCGACGACCTCAGGGACGTCGACATCGTCGTCGAGGCGATCGCCGAGGACCTCGCGATCAAGACGACCCTGTTCGAGAACCTCGACGAGATCTGCAAGCCGGGGGCGATCCTGGCGACCACCACCTCTTCGCTGCCCATCATCGCGATGGCCAAGGTGACCAAGCGTCCGCAGGACGTCATCGGCATGCACTTCTTCAACCCGGCGGCGATCATGAAGCTGGTCGAGGTGGTCTCCACCGTCGCCACCGACGAGTCGGTGACCGAGAGCGTCCTGGCGCTGTGCGACCGGGTCGGCAAGGTGGCGGTGAGGTGCGGCGACCGGTCCGGCTTCATCGTCAACGCCCTGCTCTTCCCCTACCTCAACGACGCCGTGAAGATGCTCGAGGCGCACTACGCGACGGCCGACGACATCGACACCGCGATGAAGCAGGGCTGCGCGCTGCCGATGGGACCCTTCGAGCTGCTCGACGTGGTGGGCAACGACGTCTCCCTCGCGATCCAGCGCGAGCTCTACCTCGAGTTCCGCGAGCCCGGCTTCGCACCGGCTCCGCTGCTCGAGCACCTGGTGACGGCGGGCTACCTCGGCCGCAAGACCGGGCGGGGCTTCCGCGACTACAGCGCGCGCTGAGGCCGGGCAGGCTGTCGAGAGCCCACCCCGGGGCGGTCAGACACCCGTCGTGATCGTGCGGCTCACCGAGGTCGCCTGTGGTGAGGTCGCCGAGGCGGTGAGGGTGGTGCTCGTCGTGGCCACGCTGGTGCGCTTGACGTGGAAGAGCAGCTCCGACGTCGACTGGGTGGTGTTGTCGAGCCTGCCGGTCCACGTGAACGTGTAGGTGTACGCGCCGTTGGCGGGACCGCTGACCGGGCCGGCGGCCCAGCCGGTGCCGGACACGGAGACGGGCTTGCCGCCCGCGGCGACGGTGGTGGGGAACGACACGGTCACGGTGATGCTGGTGACGGCGGGAGCGGACGCCGTCCACTCGCGCCGGACCTGGACCTTGGTCTCGATCCGGGAGGGCGTGCCGGCGCCGGTGTAGGCGGCGCCGTAGGACGTGAAGGTGTCGATGGCGAGCCGTGCCGCGGCGGAGGCGGCGTAGGCCGGGGCGGTGCCCACCGCGACGACCACGGGCGCCGTCCACGCGGCTCCGAGCAGGGCCCGGCGCGACGGCGCGGGCACGCGCGGCTCCTGGGCGGCGAGGTCTGTCATCCGGTGCGGGTCCTTCTCCTGCGGCGAGCGCTCGACGGCTCTCCTCGAGTAAAGCACGGGCTTCGCTGCCCGTGATCGGACCAGGTCGAGCTCAGTCCAGGCAGAACTCGTTGCCCTCGGGGTCGGCCATCACGAGGTGGCCGGCCGTCATCGGCGGGGCGGGCTCGTGCCTCTCGACGCGGGTGGCGCCGAGGGCGACCAGGCGCTCGGCCTCGGCCTCGAGCGCCGCCATCCGCTCCTCGCCCTGCAGCCCCGGGGCGGCCCGCAGGTCGAGGTGCACGCGGTTCTTGGCGGTCTTGCCCTCCGGCACCCGCTGGAAGAACAACCGCGGGCCGTCGCCGTCGGGGTCCTCGGCCGCAGAGGCGGAGTTCCACTCCGACTCCGGGACCCCGACCTCGCCGAGGAAGGCGTGCCAGGCGTCGAAGGGGTCCTGGCCCGGCTCGAGCTCGCGCCCGGGCGGTGGTGGGTTGACGTAGCCCATCGCGTCGGCCCAGAAGCGGGAGAGCGACTGCGGGTCGTGGGCGTCGAAGGTGACCTGGATCGTCCGGCTCATGCCCTCATCATGCGCACGGACCACCGACAGTGGGCCGCCGAGCCGTCAGAGCCGCTGCGACTGCTCCATCACCAGCGCCGCCAGCCGCGCCCGCGTGTTGATGTCGAGCTTGCGGTAGATGTGCGTGAGGTGCGCGTCGACGGTCCGGGGGGAGACGAAGAGCTCCTCGGCGATCTTGCGGCTGGTCAGGCCGTGGGCCACCCGCTCCGCGACCTGCCGCTCGGCTGCGGTCAGGGCGTCCAGCACGGAGGGCGGTGCGGTCGCCGGCCGGTTGAACACCGCGGTGATCAGCGGCACCGCCGCGGCGGACAGGTCGTCGCCGTCGAGCCAGTCCGCCGGCGCGCTCCCTGCGGGGGCGACGTCGTAGTCGGCGGAGTAGCCCCAGCGGACCGCCATCCGCGGCGTGCGGAGGGCGAAGGCGGCCGCGGCCAGTGCGCGCGCCTCGGGCAGCTCGCGTGCGCGGGCCACGCCGGCGAGGCCGTCGAGCACGTCGGCCGCCCGCAACGGCAGGCGCATCGTGCGGCACTGGTCGAGCGCGGTGAGGTACGTCGTCGTGGCCTGGTCGAGGTCGCCCAGCTCGACCAGTGCGCGGCCGAGGAGCAGCCGCGCCTCGACACCGTCGCGACCCAGTCGGGCGGAGTCGGCGAGGGCCACGACGTCGGCGGCCAGGCCCGCGGCCTGCCGGGCCTCGCCCCCGGTCAGCAGGTCGCGACCGTCCTGGGCCAGCACGGGGAGGCGGACGGCCCAGGGGAGGGTCTCGCGGACGACCTCCGTGGGCTGCCAGGACGGGTCGAGCGCGCGCAGCAGGGTCTCGGCGAGCAGGCCGACCCGGTCCTCGGCCAGCTCGCGCGCCTCCGCCACCACGGCCCTGGTCGCCGCGACCGCCTCGGCGATGCGCCCCTGCTCCAGCGCGATGCGGGCCAGGAGGGTGCGTGCGGAGAGGTCGATCCAGCGCTCGTCCCGGCTCGTCCGGGCGGTCATCGCCTCGCCCGCGGCCTTCGTCGCCTCGGCGAAGCGGCCCTGCGAGGTGTAGAGGTCGGCCAGGGTGCGGGTGGCCTGGCGGCGCATCGACCCCTCGGGGTCGAGCTCGATGGCGCGCAGCGCCTCGCTCTCGGCGCGCGCGAGGTCGCCCGCGTCGAGGTGCATCTCGGCGCGGATCGACGCGGTCTTGGCCAGCTGCTCCTCGGGGCGCGGCGCCGACGACGCGTGCTGGTCGGCCCGGTCGAGCAGCCACAGGCCCTCGTAGGTGCCGCGCATCTCCGAGGCGGCGATCCCGGCGCGCCGCGCCATCTGCGCGCCGATGCCCGGCGGGCCGTCGCCGCTGGCGAGGACACCTTCCATGATCTCGACCGCCTCGCGGGTGCGCATCGAGGTGTAGAGCGAGGAGTAGATCCGGTTGGCGACGTGGTAGCCCTCGTCGCGCGTCTCCGGCCGGGAGCACGCGGTCAGCACCGCGTGCCGCATGGCCGGGAGGTCGCGCAACCACTCCGCGTCGGCGGCGCCGAAGTTGTCGTGCTCGGGCGCGTTGCGCTGCGCCCACCGCAGCAGGCCCCCCTCGACGGCGTCGGCGTCGTCGGGGTGCGCCAGCACCCGGGCGCGGCCCCGGATCGGGGAGAGCATGTCGAAGCGCCCCTGGTGGTCGACCTCCAGGAGGCTGCGGCGGACCAGCCCGCCGGCCAGCTCGGCGGCCTCGGCGACGGGGAGGTCGAGCACCTCGGCGAGCACGCCGAGCCCGACCGGGAAGTCGAGCAGGCCGATCCGGCGCAGCGCGGTGGCGCTGGCGTCGTCGAGGAGGTCGTGCGCCGAGTCGACCGCCTGGTCGAGGCTCACGGTCGACATCGCGTTGCTCAGCCCGACCAGGGCCGACTGCACCGCGACCTGCTCGATCAGGAGCGGGAGGCCGCCGGTGGCGCTGAGGAGGCGTCGTACCTCGTGGGCCTGGGCGGCGAGGTCGACCTGCTGGCCGCCCGCGGCGCGGATGCGGCGCAGGAACAGCTCGACGGCCGGTCCCTCGAGGGGCGAGCGCGGGGTGGGCACCGGCAGCGGCCCGACGCGCACGACGGACTCGTAGGGCTCGCCCGCCGTGGTCCGGGCCGTCACCACGACGCGCGCGTCGCTCGTGCTCTCCAGCACCGCCTGCAGCACCGGGCCGGCGCCCGTCGCGTCGAGGTCGAGGCCGTCCAGGACCAGCAGCGTGTCGTGACCGTCCACCGCGCGCCCCAGCGCGCCCGTCAGCGAGTCGCCCGGCGCCGTCTCCGACTCCAGGCTCTCCAGGGCCGCGACCAGCACGTCGTCGATCGTGTGCAGGTTGCGCGCGTCGACCCACGACGCCGGGGTGGCCTCGGCGACGTGGCGCACGAGGAGCGTCTTGCCGCTGCCGGGCGGCCCGACCACGGTGACCCAGCGCGACTCCTCGATCGCCTCGCTCAACGCGCGCTGGACGTCGTCACGACCGAGGCACGGGGACAGCACGAGGCTGAATCTATCGGCTTACGTAGGAGAGATACGTACTACTACGGATGCCGGTCCCTGCCGTTTCGCGGGAATCTTCTCTCACGCCGGGAGCGGCGGGACCGCACAGGGGAGGGTCCCGCTGCCCGGCCGCTTCTCGAGAGCAGGTCGCACGTCGTCGGGGGTCGGCGCGCGACCTGCTCTTCGCGTACGGCGGTGGTTGTCGCCGCTGCGTAGGCTGTCGGCATGGAAATCGTCCTCCTGCTGCTCGTCCTCGGCGGTCTCACCGCGGTCGCGGTGGCGGCCGGCAGGTCGGGCAAGAAGCGCGAGCTGGCACGCGCCGAGGCCGAGGTGGCGCCGGTCAAGAAGCTCGCCGAGGAGGACGTGACCGCGCTCGGCGTGGAGCTCCAGGACCTCGACATCGACCTCGCCGGCCAGCAGCTCGACCCCGGCGCCAACGCCGACTACCAGCGCGCGCTCGACGCCTACGAGTCGGCCAAGGTGGCGGCCGCCGGCCTCACCCGGGCCGAGGACGTCAAGCACGTCACCGAGATCCTCGAGGACGGCCGCTACGCGATGGCGTGCGTGCGCGCCCGGGTGGCGGGCGAGCCGCTGCCGCAGCGGCGACCGCCGTGCTTCTTCGACCCCCGCCACGGCCTGTCGGTCGCCGATGTCCCGTGGACGCCGCCGGGCGGCACGTCACGCGACGTGCCCGCCTGCGCCCTCGACGTCGAGCGGGTCCGCGCCGGCGCCGAGCCCGACATCCGCAAGGTGATGGTCGGGTCCCGCCGGGTGCCCTACTGGCAGGGCGGCCGCGCCTACCAGCCCTACGCCGCGGGTTACTTCGGTGCCTTCAGCCCGATGGACTGGATGTTCATGGGCATGCTCTTCGGCGGCGGCTTCGACGGTCTCGGAGAGGGCATCGGTGCCATCGGCGAGGGCCTCGGCGACATGTTCGGTGGGATCGGCGACGGCATCGGCGGCATGTTCGACGGCTTCGACGGCTTCGACTTCTGACCGTGCGCGCGGGCCAACGCCCGGGCACTGCGAGGATGGTGCCGTGAGCCTGCACACCACGGTCCTCGGCGCCGACGGCCCGACCGTCGCCTTCTGCCACGGTCTCTTCGGCCAGGGCAAGAACTGGACCCAGATCGCCAAGGCCCTCAGCGCGGACCACCGCGTGGTCCTCGTCGACATGCCCAACCACGGTCGTTCCCCCTGGACGGAGACCTTCGACTACCTCGACCTGGCCGACCAGGTCGCCGAGACGTTGCGTCCGGAGGGCCCGGTCGCGCTCGTCGGTCACTCGATGGGCGGGAAGATCGCCATGTGCCTCGCGCTCAGGCACCCCGAGCTCGTCGAGCGGCTCGCCGTCGTCGACATCGCCCCCGTCGCCTACGACAGCGGCCGCGAGTTCGTCGGCTACATCGAGACCATGCGGGCGCTGGACCTGTCGACCATCGAGCGACGCGACGAGGCCGAGGAGGCGCTGCGCGAGGCGGTGCCCAACAGCGTGGTGCGCAGCTTCCTGCTGCAGAACCTGCGGCGCACCGACGACGGGTGGCACTGGCAGGTCAACCTCGACCTGCTGGGCGAGGAGATGGCAGGGCTCACCGGCTGGCCGTCCGAGGAGCTCGGCGAGGTGACGTACGACGGACCGGTGCTGTGGGTCGGTGGGGCCGACTCCGACTACATCACCGACGAGTCCGCGGTCGAGATGGACCGGCGGTTCCCGCGCAACCGGCGGGTGCTGGTCAAGGGTGCGGGGCACTGGGTGCACTCCGAGCAGCCGCAGGTCTTCCTCGAGGTGATGAAGCGCTTCCTGCCCTGAGCCCGTGACGGCTCAGGAGCGCTGGCGGGCGCGGTAGGCCGCGACGGCCTCGCGGTTGCCGCAGGTGGTCGAGCAGTAGCGGCGCGACCGGTTGCGCGACAGGTCCAGCACGACGTCCTCGCAGTCGTCGGCCGCACAGGTGGCGAGCCGCGACATCTCGTCCGCGCGGATGACGTCGACCATCGCCATCGCGGTCTCCACCACGACGCGCTCCTCCAGGGGCCGGTCCGGGTCGACGGCGTGCAGGTGCCAGTCCCAGTGGTCGTGGCGCTGGAGCTGGGGGAGCGCCCGGGACCGCGCCAGCATGCGGTTCACGATCTCGGCGGCCTCGTCCCGCTCCGCCAGCAGCAGGCTCCGCAGCGCGGGGCGGAGACGTCGTACGGCGTCGAGCTCGGCGGGCGTGGCGTCGTGACGTCCGGTGTAGGACCACCCCACGAGGAACGCCGTCAGGTCGTCCACCGACCCCAGCGGCTGGCCCGGCTCGTCCGTGGAGTTCGCCAGTGCCACGGCGGCCTGGAGCGCCGCGTCGGTGTCATCTGTGAAAAGCACGTTGACACATTACACCAGCGAGTCCTAGTGTCATGACCGTGAGCGCTATGACCCATGACACCTCGTCGCGTACCGCTGCCGGGCTGGGCCTGGCGGTCGCCTCCGCCACGTCCTTCGGGCTGTCGGGGGCGCTGGCCCGCGGCCTGCTCGACACCGGGTGGAGCGCTGGGGCGACGGTGGGCCTGCGGATCGCGATCGCCGCACTGGTCCTCGTCGTCCCGGGCGCGCTCGCGCTCCGGGGCCGCTGGCACCTGGTGCGCGACAACGCCGGGATCGTCGTGGTCTACGGCCTGGCGGCGGTGGCCGGCGCGCAGCTGTGCTACTTCTACGCCGTCACCTACATGCAGGTCAGCGTGGCCCTGCTGCTCGAGTACACCGCTCCGGTGGCGGTCGTGGTGTGGCTCTGGCTGCGCCACGGGCACCGCCCCTCCGCGCTCACCCTGCTCGGGGCGGCGATCGCCGCGGCCGGCCTGGTGCTGGTGCTCGACGTGGTCTCGGGTGCGGAGCTGAGCACGGCCGGTGTGCTGTGGGCGCTCGGCGCGATGGTCGGCGCGGCGACGTACTTCGTCATCTCCGCCGACGAGGACAACGGACTGCCAGGCATCTCCCTGGCCGCCGGCGGGCTGCTGGTCGGCGGCGCGGTCCTGCTGGTGGCGGGTGCGACCGGGCTCCTGCCCTTCCACGCCTCCACGGCGGACGCTGTCTACGACGGCCGTGCGGTGGTGTGGTGGGTGCCCGTCATCGCGCTGGGCCTGGTCACCGCGGCGTTCTCCTACGTCACCGGCATCGCGGCCGGGCGCCGCCTCGGCAGCCGGCTGGCGTCGTTCGTCGCGCTCGGTGAGGTGCTGGCTGCGGTCGTGTGGGCCTGGCTGCTCCTCGGCGAGCTGCCGCGCCCGGTGCAGCTCGCTGGCGGCCTGCTGGTGCTCGCCGGCGTCGTCGTGGTCAAGCTCGGGGAGGGGCGCGCCGGACTCGTCGTCGAGCCGCTGCCCGAGGACCGTGGCGCGGACGAGGGCAGCTCGCCGAGCCTCAGCGGGCGTCCTGGCGCTTGAGGAACACCTCACGGTGCAGCAGGAGGAGCGCGGC
Organism: Microbacterium sp. ARD31; assembly: GCF_031844425.1. NCBI lineage: Bacteria > Bacillati > Actinomycetota > Actinomycetes > Micrococcales > Microbacteriaceae > Microbacterium > Microbacterium sp. ARD31. The sequence continues at coordinate 11,574 of NZ_JAUZVE010000056.1, read as the reverse complement.
CGCGGTCGGCACGGCCAGCAGTGCGCCGATCACGCCCATCAGCGAGCCGCCCACGAGCGCCGCCACCACGGTCACCGAGCCCGGCAGGTCGACCGACTTCTTCATGATCCTGGGGTAGATGACGTAGGACTCGAACTGCTGGTAGGCGAGGTAGTAGACCAAGGTGACCAGGGCGACCGTCGGTGAGACGGTCAGCCCGAGCAACGTCATGATCGCTCCGGACACGAAGGCGCCGACGATCGGGATGAGCGAGAACAGGCCGACCACGAAGGCCAGCGCGAAGGCGTATTCGCCCAGTCCCACGACGAACGAGAAGAGCAGCGTGCTGACCCCGGCGCAGGACGCGACGAGGAAGGCTCCGGCGACGTAGGCGCCCGTGGACCGGATGATGCGGTCACCGAGATCGCTCACGCGGGGCCGCCTCGAGGCGGGCGCCAGCGAGTAGGCGGCGTGCTTGATGCTCGGCAGCGACGCGAGGAAGTAGATCATCAGCACGAGCACGATGAGGCTGTTGGTGACGACGCTGAGCACCTTCAGGCCGAATCCCAGCGCCCCGCCGAAGATGCGCTGCCCGAAGTCGCCGTTCTGGATGTAGTCGCGGATCTTCGCGATGACGTCGTACTTGTCGTCGAGCTTCTGCACCTGGCTGTTGGCCTGGAGGTCGTCGAGCCACCCGGGTGCGTTGCGGGTGATCTGCGCGATCTGGTCACTGATCACCGGTGCCACGGCGACGACGAAGAGCGCCAGGACGCTGATCACCACGACGAGCACCAGCAGCACGGACAGGCCGCGCCGGATGCCGCGGCGCATGAAGAACTCCACCACCGGGTTGAGCCCGATCGCGAGGAACATCGACATCACCAGCAGCACCAGGACCGAGGAGATGCTCAGCAGCTGCTGGGACAGGAACACCGCGACGAGCGCGCCCAGCGCGCCGAAGAAGCCGATGTTGAAGGGGGAGTGCCGCAGCAGCTGGGACGGCTGCGTCGTGGCCTCCACGGGGACGTACGGCGCCGGCGTCTCCTCGTCGACGACGAGGTCGGTCGCGTCGTCGATCTTCTCCGCGATGTCGGCCGCCGAGCGCGCGGACTCCTCGGCCGACTCGGCCGCCGCCTCCGCGCGATCGGCGTGGTCGCTGGCCTGCTCGACGACCTCCTGCGCCACCTCCTGCACGGCACCGGGCGAGGTCGCGCCGCCGGCGTCGGCGCGCGCCTGGACGGCGGCGGCCACCTCGGGCTCGGCGTCGCGAGGCGCCAGGGCCTCCCGCAGCCGGGACCGCCAGCTCAGGACTCGTCCTCGCCGAAGCCGGCCACCACGTCGCGCAGCGCGCCGAGCTGGGCGGTGATGGCGTCGCGGCGCTTGGCCACCCGCTCGACCTCGGCCTGGATGTTGGCCAGCTCACGCTCGGCCTCGGCCTGCCGGGTCGCGTTGATGGAGTCGGCCTGGGTGCGTGCGGACGCGACGATCTGCTCGGCCTCGCGCCGCGCCCGGCTGAGGAGGCCCTCGGCCTCGCTCTGCGCCTGGGAGCGGTGCGTGTTGGCCTGGGCGGTCGCCTCGCGGGCCCGCTGCTCCGCGGCGCTGGCGCGGGCCTCGGCCTCGGCGACGAGGCGCTGCGTCTCGGCGGTGGCATTGCTGTGGTGCTCGGCCGCCTCCCGGGCCAGGCGCTCCTTCTCCACCGCGAGCGTGCGGCGGGCCTCCTGGACCTCGCGGTCCGCGGCGGCGCGCGCCTGCTCGGCCTCACGGGTGGCCGTGGTGCGCATCTCGTTGGTCTCCTGCTGCGCAGCGAGGCGGAGCTGGTCGGCCTCACGCTTGGCGGCGGCGAGGAGGTCGGCCGCCTCCGCCTTGGCCAGGGAGCGCTCGGTCTCGGCGTCGGCGGTGAGCCGCGCGCGCATCTCCTCGAGCTCCTTGAGCTGGACCATCCGCATGTCGTCGGCCTCGCGCGCGGCGTCGGCACGGATGCTCTCGGCGTCGCGGCTGGCCGCCCGGCGGATCTCCTCGGCGTCGCGCCGTGCGGCCGTGCGCACGTCGTTGGCCTCGTCCTCGGCGAGCTTGAGCATCGAGGTGGCGCGCCCGCCGAGACCTGCGTAGGTCGGGTTCGCGTTCTCCTCGAGCTCGGCGCGCAGGCGGGTCAGCTCGGACTCGAGCTCGATCACCCGCTCCTCGCTGCTCGCCAGGCTGGTGGCGAGCCCCGACTTCTCCGACATCAGCTGGTGCACGCGCTGGTCGACCGCGGCCTTGTCGTAGCCACCACGCCGCACCTGCGGCAGCGGGGCCGCTGCCGGGACCGGCGGCGGCACCACGGGTCGCGTGGAGACAGGGGTCGGGGTCGGCTCCCGGCGCTGGGAGGCGGCCGGAGCCGAGGTCGGGACCGGGCCCGGGTCGGCGGTCGGTGCCGGCGGGGGGATGACGGGCGTCCGCCGGGTCGCCTCCAGGTCGGGGTCCGGCGTCGGGTCCGGCTTGCGGGCGGGTTCCCCGACCGGGGTCGCGGCCGGAACTGGGGCCGTCGTCGCGGCAGGCTTCTCGGCAGGCTCCTGGGCCGCCTTCGCGGGAGCCTTCGCCGGAGCCTTCGCCGGAGCCTTCGCCGGGGCCTTCGCGGGCGCCCCGGTCGACGCGGCCGCCCGCTTGCCCGCGGCCGCGGGTTCGTCCTTCGGCGTCACCGGGAGCACCTGCGTCTCCTCGGCCGAGTCGTCGGACGACTCCGGCTCGTCGAAGATGGACAGGCCCTGGTCGGAGCTCATGCTGCGACACCCACTCTCACGTCGTACGGACTGCGTCGGTGCCAGTCTCTCCGATGCCGCGGGACAAACACACCCCGGCTCGCGGGTGACCCGCGAACCGGGGTGTGAGCAGCCCCAGAAGGGCCCCGTAGGGGTGGGTCAGACGCCGCGGAACCGGTTGATCGCGGTTTCGTGCTTCGCGCGCATCTCGTGGTCGAGGACGCCGAGCCCCTCCTCCGGGGCGAGGCACAGCACGCCGACCTTGCCCTGGTGGGCGTTCTGGTGCACGTCGAGCGAGGCCTGCCCGACCTCGTCGAGCGTGTAGGTCCTCGACAGCGTCGGGTGGATCTTGCCCTTGGCGATGAGGCGGTTGGCCTCCCACGACTCGCGGTAGTTGGCGAAGTGGCTGGAGATGATCCGCTTGAGGTTCATCCACAGGTAGCGGTTGTCGTACTCGTGCATGTAGCCCGTGGTGGACGCGCAGGTGGTGATGGTGCCGCCCTTGCGGGTCACGAAGACCGACGCGCCGAACGTCTCGCGGCCGGGGTGCTCGAAGACGATGTCGATGTCCTCGCCACCGGTGAGCTCACGGATGCGGGCGCCGAACCGCTTCCACTCGCGCGGGTCCTGCTCGGTGCCCTCGTCGTTCCAGAACTTGTAGCCCTCCTCGGAGCGGTTGATGATCAGCTCCGCGCCCATGCTGCGGGCGATCTGGGCCTTCTCCTCGTTGGAGACCACGCACACCGGGGTCGCGCCGCCGTTGAGGGCGTACTGGGTCGCGAAGCCGCCGAGGCCGCCGGAGGCGCCCCAGATGAGGACGTTGTCGCCCTGCTTCATGTTGCCGCCGTTGGTGCTCACGAGCTGGCGGTACGCCGTGCAGTTCACGAGGCCGGGGGAGGCGGCCTCCTCCCAGGTGAGGTGCTCGGGCTTGGGCATCAGCTGGTTGGCCTTGACCATCGCCACGTCGGCCAGGCCGCCGAAGTTCGTCTCGAAGCCCCAGATCCGCTGCTCGGTGTCGAGCATCGTGTCGTTGTGGCCGTCGGGGCCCTCGAGCTCGACGGAGAGGCAGTGCGCGACGACCCGGTCGCCCGGCTTCCAGCGGGTCACGCCGGCGCCGACCTTGAGCACCACGCCGGACAGGTCGGAGCCGACCACGTGGTAGGGCAGGTCGTGCCGCTTGGTCAGCTCGGAGCTGCGGCCGTAGCGCTCGAGGAAGCCGAAGGTGGAGACGGGCTCGAAGATCGAGGTCCACACGGTGTTGTAGTTGATGGCGCTGGCCATCACGGCGACGAAGGCCTCGCCGGGTCCGAGCTCGGGGAGCGGGACGTCGTCGACGTGGAGGGACTTGCGCGGGTCCTTCTCCTTCGAGGTCAGGCCCTCGAACATGTCGACCTCGTCCTTCTTCACGAAGGCGGCGCGGTAGGACTCAGGCAGCTCGAGGCTGGCGAAGTCCTCCGAGGTGGCGTTCCCGGACTGGATGGCTTCGAGGATGTTCTGCACGGGTGTCTCCTGGGATCAGGTGAGGCATCGGTGGCACGATCGGGGTGGAAGATACCGGCGAGTAACCTCGCGCGGGTGGAGGTGTGAGATACCTCGCGCTCAGTGCGGGTCCGCGGCGGGCTCGACCAGCTCGACGAGCACCCCGCCGGCGTCCTTCGGGTGGATGAAGTTCACCCGGCTGTTGGAGGTGCCGCGCCTCGGGGCGTCGTACAGCAGGCGCAGCCCGCGCTCGCGCAGCACGCCCGCGACGTGCTCGACGTCGTCCACGCGGAAGGCGAGCTGCTGGATGCCCTGTCCGTTGCGATCGAGGAACTTCGCGATGGTGGACTCGGGGGAGAGGGGCGCGAGCAGCTGGATGCACGACCCGGAGTCGCCCACGCCGACCATGGCCTCGCGGACGCCCTGCTCCTCGTTCGTCTCCTCGTGGAGGACCTGCATGCCGTAGGCGTCGCGGTAGAACGCCATGGCCTCGTCGAGGTCGGGCACCGCGATGCCGACGTGGTCGATGGCGGTGAAGAGGTGGTGCACGTCAGCAGGCAGGTCCGGGGTCATGGAGCACATGGTGTACGACGCCGCGCCCGGGGGCGAGGGGGTGTGACGGTCGCCACTCCGGACACCCGTCCTGGAGTGGCTCGGGCTCAGCCCAGGGTGGCGGTGCGGTCGTAGGTCCCGAGCACGGCGGCGGCGTCGATGTCGCCGACGAAGCCGAGCGGGGTGGCGCACGGGCCGCTGTAGTCGCCGAGGTAGAAGTCGTCGCCGGTCGGCATGCCGTAGTAGACGCTCACCGGCGCCGCGACGGGGGACCCGACGATCCGGCCGTCGACGTAGAGGCGGATGGTCCCGCCGTCGAAGGCGCCCATCACGGTGTGCCAGGCGCCGTCCCAGATCCCCGCGCCGGCGTCGGCGGACAGGTGGACCCGGGTGCCGTCGGAGACGTAGAAGACCAGTCCACCGTCCGCGCCGGTGTAGAGGCCGTAGGAGGCGTTCTCGCACTGGAAGGCGCCCTTGGACATCAGGTAGCGGAAGCTGCCGGCGCCGGTGCTGCGGACCCGGGCCAGGACCGTGACGCCGTCGGGCTCCAGGCTCGGGGCGTCGGCCATGCGGACGCTCTGCGCCCCGTTGAAGCGCAGCGCGGACCGCTTGAAGAACAGCAGGCGGGGAAGGGCGACCCACGTGGGGTCGGCGGCGTCGGCGCCCGAGGTCGAGCCGAGCTGGCCACGGTTGCCGTTGAAGGACAGGTCGTAGGCGACCTGGCCGGTGCCCTCGTCGAGCAGCCACAGTCCCCCGAGGCCGCCGGCACGCGCGCTCGCCGGCGGTGCGGCCAGGACGGTGCCGAGCAGGGCAGCCGTGGCCAGCGCGACCGCGGCGGTCAGGGTGCGGCGGACTCGTGACATGACGTGCTCCTCGGTGACGACGTGTGGCCGGCCCCGAGGCCGCGTGCGCCCACCTCACCACCGGCGTGCCGGTCGGGGTGCGCCGCGCGGACGCGCTCCCTCAAATTGGTGAGCCCGTAGGGGTGTGTCGGTCGGTGCGGCACGGATGTGACGTGTGCCTCACGGGTGAATGGGCGTTCACCCCTGCCGGACCCCTCACGCTGGTGGGTATCGTCCGAAGCAGGCACCACGCCTGCCGGACCCACCCCGCACCGCCTGGAGGAGAACCATGACCACGTCCGTGATCGTCGCGGGGGCTCGCACCCCGATCGGCCGCCTGCTCGGCGGCCTCAAGGACCAGTCGGCGGCCGACCTCGGCGGCGTCGCCATCAAGGGCGCGCTGGACAAGGCGGGCGTGAGCGGCGACCAGGTCGACTACGTGATCATGGGCCAGGTCATCCAGGCCGGCGCCGGCCAGATCACCGCCCGCCAGGCCGCGGTCAAGGGCGGCATCCCGATGACCGTCCCCTCGATCACGATCAACAAGGTCTGCCTGTCGGGCATCAACGCCATCGCGATGGCCGACCAGCTGATCCGTGCCGGTGAGCACGAGATCGTCGTCGCCGGCGGCATGGAGTCGATGACCCAGGCGCCCCACCTGCTGCCGAAGAGCCGCGAGGGCTTCAAGTACGGCGACACCGCGCTGGTCGACTCGATGGCCTACGACGCCCTCTACGACCAGTTCACCGACCAGGCGATGATCAACCTGACCGAGGGCTGCAACGCCGCCGGCGCGAACCTGACCCGCGAGGAGCAGGACGCCTTCGCCGCCCAGTCGCACCAGCGCGCGGCCCTGGCCTGGAAGAACGGCCTGTTCGACGACGAGGTCGTCCCGGTCACCATCTCCACGCGCAAGGGCGACATCACCGTGGCTGAGGACGAGGGCGTGCGCGGTGACACCACCGTCGAGACCCTCGCCGGCCTGCGCCCGGTCAGCAAGGACGGCACCATCACCGCCGGGTCCGCCTCGCAGATCTCCGACGGTGCCTGCGCCGTGCTGGTGATGAGCAAGGCCAAGGCCGAGGAGCTCGGCCTCACCTGGATCGCCGAGATCGGCGCGTCCGGCCAGGTCGCCGGCCCCGACTCCTCGCTCCAGCTCCAGCCGGCCAACGCGATCGCCAAGGCAGCCGAGAAGGAGGGCATCGCGGTCTCCGAGATCGACCTCTTCGAGCTCAACGAGGCCTTCGCGGCCGTCGGCATCGAGTCGGCCCGTCAGCTCGGCGTGAGCGAGGACAAGGTCAACGTCAACGGCGGCGCCATCGCGCTGGGCCACCCGGTCGGGATGTCCGGCGCCCGGATCGTGCTGACCCTGGCCCTCGAGCTCAAGCGTCGCGGTGGCGGCGTCGGTGCGGCCGCGCTCTGCGGTGGCGGCGGCCAGGGCGACGCCCTGATCATCCGCGTCCCCGCCTGAGCGGGCCGATGGCGCGCGCGACCCGGCGGGGCCCCCTCGCGGTCCCCGACCTGGTCGCCCGCGCGCGCGAGGGCGACCCGGCCGCGGTCGCCCGGCTGATCACCCTGGTGGAGGACGCCTCCCCGCACCTGCGGGAGGTGATGTCCGCGCTGCGCGAGCACGTGGGCGGCGCCCACGTGCTCGGCATCACGGGTGCGCCCGGCGTCGGCAAGTCCACCTCGACGAACGCCCTCGTGGCGGCGCTGCGGCGGGCCGGCAAGCGGGTCGGGGTCCTCGCGATCGACCCGTCCTCACCGTTCTCCGGGGGTGCGCTCCTGGGTGACCGGGTGCGGATGGGTGACCACGCGCTCGACCGCGACGTCTACATCCGCTCCATGGGCGCCCGCGGCCACCTGGGCGGTCTCGCGTGGTCGACGCCGCAGGCCGTGCGCGTCCTCGACGCCGCCGGCTGCGACGTGGTGGTCGTCGAGACGGTCGGGGTGGGGCAGAGCGAGGTCGAGGTGGCCGGCCTGGCCGACACGACCCTGGTGCTGCTCGCGCCAGGCATGGGCGACGGCATCCAGGCGGCCAAGGCCGGGATCCTCGAGGTCGGCGACGTCTACGCGGTCAACAAGGCCGACCGCGAGGGCGCGGACCGCACGCGTCGCGAGCTGCGCACGATGCTCACCATGGCCGAACGTCGCGACGGCGCCTGGCGACCGCCCGTGCTGCAGACCGTGGCCAGCACCGGGCAGGGCATCGACGAGCTGCTGGGCGAGATCGACCGGCACGCCGCCTGGCTGGGGGAGTCCGGCGAGCTGGTGCGGCGTCGTACGGCACGGGCGCGGCGCGAGGTCGAGGCGATCGCGCTCGCCGCCCTGCGCGAGCGCTGGGGGCAGGCCGGCGGCGCGGCCGACCTGGACCGGCTCGCGTCACGGGTGGCGTCGGGCGACGTGGACCCCTACGCCGCCGCCGACGAGCTGCTCGCTCAGGACTGAGGCGCCAGGAGGCCGGCGAGCTCCGCGGCCGCGCGACGCGTGTGGGCGACCACGGGTGCCGCGTTGGCCTCGACGGCCGTGACCGCGAGGGCATGGGGACCCATCTCCGTGCCGGGGACCGGCGCGACGACGGTGTGCGTGTGGCCGGCGGAGAGGTGGACCGCGTCGGGCTCGGAGCCGTTCAGGGCGGCGGCCGCGCCGAGCAGCACGCCGGTGAGGTTCGAGGCGCGGTCCTCGTCGGACGACCCGAGTCCGTACGTCGCCACGGTCGCGCCCGCCGAGGTGCACAGCACCACCGAGGACACGCTCTCGAGCTCGCGGCACAGGGCCTTGACCACCGGGAGCCAGCTCTCCTGGACGCGCGTGGCCCAGGCGACGCGCACCCGCGCGAGGTCGAGCACCAGCCGGTCCGACTCGACCGGCCCGGTCGGACCGCCGGGGCTCACCGGGTGGGCGAGCCGTGCCGCCACCTGCTCGCGGCGGTGCTGGGAGACCCGGCCCGACCATGCGGAGCGACTGGGCGAGAGGAGCTCGGTCACGGGTGTTGCCTTCCTGTGGATGGCTTGTGGCCTGACGTGCCCGAACTGTAACCGCGCGTCGCGGCGGCCGAGGGGGATTCGCCGAACCGTGTTTGCACCACCGTGCAAAGTTGCACTAAGGTGCATCTCATGACCGTGCAGATCTCCGGCGCCCGCGAGCGCCGCAAGCTCGAGACGCGGGCCGCGCTCACCGCTGCGGCCATCCAGGTCCTCGCCGAGGAGGGGCTCGAGGCCCTGACCGCCGACCGGATCGCCGAGATCGCAGGCGTCTCGCGCCGGACGCTGTTCAACTACTTCGCCCGGGTCGAGGACGTCCTCACCGCGTCGCTGGAGGCGGCGACGCTGGAGACCATCGACGCCATCGTGGCCCGCCCCGCCGACGAGCCGCTGCGCGCGTCCGCGCTGGTCGTCCTCGAGGAGCTGGTCGACGGACCGGTGTTCGCCCAGGCGCGCGAGCTGGAGAGGGCCGCCGGGCGCTCCGCGGCGACGCGCCGCTTCCTGCTGGAGTTCGAGGACCGACAGCGTGAGGCCCTCGAGGAGGGGCTGCGGCGGCGGCTCGGCGAGGAGGCCGACCCCATCTACGTCGCCAGCCTCGCCGCAGCGTCGTTCGGCGCCCTGTGCGCCGTGACCCGGCTGGCAGTGGAGGCCTCGTCCGACGAGGCGGAGGCCGCCGAGCTCCACCGGACCTGGATCCGCCGCGCGATGGAGCACCTCTTCGCCGGCTTCGACGAGGCGGCCGCCGTGCGGCCCGGGACGGAGGACTGACGTGGCGACCCTGCTGCACCGGCTCGGGCTGTTCGCGGCCCGCCGCCCGATCGCCGTCCTGCTGGCGTGGGTGTTCGTGATGGCCGCCGCCGTCGGCGGGATGGCCGCCTTCTCGCGACCGCTCAGCAACGAGTTCGAGATCCCCGACAGCGAGTTCGGCCGCGTGCTCGACGAGCTCGGCCGTGAGATCCCGCAGGTCGCCGGCGGCACCGGCACGGTCGTGGTGCACAGCGCCGACGGCTTCACCGCCGAGCAGAAGGCGGCATTGCGCAACACCATGCAGGCATGGGAGGAGCTCCCGCACGTCACCGAGGTGATGGACCCGTTCGCGCTCCAGCGGCGCCTCGACGCCTCCGACGACGAGCTCCGTCGCGGGGAGCGCCGCCTGGTGAAGGGCCAGGAGCAGTACGACACCGGCCGCGCGCAGCTCATCGGCCTCGAGAACTACCTCGCCGACCACCCCAGCAAGGCGACGGCCGAGCTCGAGCAGCAGCTCGTCGACGGGCGGGCACGGCTCGCCGACGCCGAGGACGAGCTCACCGCCGGCTGGGACGCCTACCACGCGGGACGCGACCTGCGGTCCGCCGGCGAGGACGTGTCCTTCGTCAGCCGTGACGGCACGACCGCCCTCGTGCAGGTCCGTTTCGACACCCAGACCCAGGAGCTCGACCCGGCAGTGCTCGAGGCCGTCCCCGAGACGGGCGAGCAGCTCGCCGAGGCCGGGCTCGAGGCCGACTACGGCCAGGAGCTCACCATGGCCCGCGAGGTCGGCGGGATCGGTGAGGTCATCGGCGTCGCGGTCGCGGGCGTCGTGCTGCTGGTGATGCTCGGGTCCCTCGTGCTGGCCGGCCTCCCGCTGGCCATCGCGCTGGTGGGCGTCGGCGTGAGCCTGACCGCGGGCATCGCCACCACGCACTGGATCGACCTCCAGCAGATGGCCCCGGTGCTGGGCATGATGCTCGGCCTGGCCGTCGGCATCGACTACGCGCTCTTCATCGTCAACCGGCACCGCCGCCAGCTCGCCGCCCTCACCGCCGACGGCACCGAGCCGACGCGGGAGCAGCTGCGTGCCAGCGTCGCGCTGGCCACCGGCACGGCCGGCTCGGCGGTCGTGGTCGCCGGCACGACCGTGGTGATCGCGCTCGCTGCCCTCGCCGTGTCCGGCATCCCCACCCTGCTCCAGATGGGCCTGCTGGCTGCCTTCACGGTCGCCGTCACGGTGCTCGTCGCGCTCACCCTCACGCCCGCCCTGCTGTCGCTGGTCGGGCGGCGCGCCGTGCCGCGCCGGCGGCGCCGGCGCCCGGCGCCCCCCACCCACGACGGCTGGCCGCAGCGCTGGGTCGACGTGGTCACCCGTCGCCCGCGTGCGGCGACCGCAGTGGTCGCCCTGGTCATGCTGGTGCTCGCGCTCCCCGCGCTGTCGATGCGGCTCGGGCTGCCCGACGGCTCCTCCGAGCCGCAGGACTCGACCGCCTACCGGGCCTACGAGCGCGTGGCCGAGAGCTTCGGCCCCGGCAGCAACGGCCCGCTGCTGCTGGCCGCGGAGTACGACGCCCCGGTGGCTCAGGACGACCTCGTCGCCGAGCAGGCCGAGGTCGCCCGCGCGGTGCTCGCGGTGGACGACCGCGTCTCCGTGCTGCCCATCGGCACCAGCGAGGACCGTCGTACGGTCGCGTTCCAGGTCGTGCCCGCCGAGGGCCCGTCCGCCGAGTCGACCGTGGAGCTGGTCCAGGGCCTGCGCCGGCTCGCCGACGGTGACGCCGTGCGCGAGGGCTCCTGGCTCGACCTGCGCCAGGTGGTCGGCGACGCGAACCCGACGGGAGATCAGCTCCTCGGCGACGACGTCGAGCTGGGCCTGACCGGTGCCACGGTCGCCAACATCGAGGTCTCGGAACGGCTCGCCGGCGCGCTTCCTTTGTACCTGACCATGGTCATCGGGCTCTCGCTCGTGCTGCTGACGATCGTGTTCCGCTCGATCCTGGTGCCGCTCGTGGCGACCGCCGGCTTCCTGCTCTCGGTCGCGGCCAGTTTTGGTGCGATCGTCGCGGTCTACCAGTGGGGCTGGCTGGGCTCCGTGTTCGACGTGCACGACCCCTCGGCCGTGTTCAGCTTCATGCCCACGCTGCTGATCGGCATCCTCTTCGGGCTCGCCATGGACTACCAGATGTTCCTCGTGTCGGGCATGCACGAGGCCTACGTCCACGGCAGGGACGCGCGTACGGCGGTCCGCGA
>NZ_JAUZVE010000055.1:0-44848 GCF_031844425.1 Microbacterium sp. ARD31 | reverse complement strand
CCTCGGCGGCGGCGTACATCGCGGCACCCATCTTCTGGCTGGACTCACCGAGTTTGGTCACCGCCGCGGTGATCTCCTCCGAGGAGGCGTCGTCCTTGGCGAGGGTCTCCTTGAGCGCGTCGACGTCGGCCTGGACCTCGGTCTTCACGTCGTCGGGGAGCTTGTCGGCGTTGTCGGTGAGGAACTTCTCGGTCGTGTAGACGAGCTGGTCGCCCTGGTTGCGGGCCTCGACAGCCTCGCGACGCTTGGCGTCCTCCTCGGCGTACTGCTCCGCCTCCTTGACCATGCGGTCGATCTCGTCCTTGCTGAGCGCCGAGCCACCGGAGATGGTCATCGACTGCTCGCGGCCGGAGGCCTGGTCCTTGGCCGAGACGTGCACGATGCCGTTGGCGTCGATGTCGAAGGTGACCTCGATCTTCGGCACGCCGCGCGGCGCCGGCGGGAGGCCGGTCAGCTCGAAGTTGCCGAGGGGCTGGTTCTGGCTCCACATCTGGCGCTCGCCCTGGGCGACCTTGATCTCGACCGACGGCTGGTTGTCGTCGGCGGTGGTGAAGATCTCGGACCGCTTGGTCGGGATCGTGGTGTTGCGCTCGATCAGCGTGGTCATCACGCCGCCCTTGGTCTCGATGCCGAGGGACAGCGGGGTGACGTCGAGGAGCAGCACGTCCTTGACCTCGCCCTTGAGGACACCGGCCTGCAGGGCGGCGCCGACGGCGACGACCTCGTCCGGGTTCACGCCCTTGTTGGGCTGCTTGCCGCCGAGGAGCTCGGTGACCAGGTCGGTGACCGCGGGCATGCGGGTCGAGCCGCCGACGAGCACCACGTGGTCGATGTCGTTGACCGCGACGCCACCGTCCTTGAGCACCGACTGGAACGGCGCCTTGGTGCGGTCGAGCAGGTCGGAGGTCATCTTCTGGAACTCGCTGCGGGTCAGCTTCTCCTCGAAGTGGAGCGGGCCGCCCTCGCCGTGGGTGATGTAGGGGAGGTGGATCGTGGTCTCGGAGCTCGAGGACAGCTCGATCTTCGCCTTCTCCGCGGCCTCCTGGAGGCGCTGCTTGGCGATCTTGTCGGCGCCGAGGTCGACACCGTTGTTGTCCTTGAACTTCTTGACCATCCACTCCACGACGCGGTTGTCCCAGTCGTCGCCACCGAGGTGGTTGTCACCCGAGGTCGCCTTGACCTCGACGACGCCCTCGCCGATCTCCAGCAGGGACACGTCGAAGGTGCCGCCACCGAGGTCGAAGACGAGGATGGTCTGGTCCTCGCCCTTGTCGAGGCCGTAGGCGAGGGCGGCCGCGGTGGGCTCGTTGACGATGCGGCTGACGTTGAGGCCCGCGATCTCGCCGGCCTCCTTGGTGGCCTGGCGCTGCGCGTCGGAGAAGTACGCCGGAACGGTGATGACCGCGTCGGTCACCGTCTCGCCGAGGTAGGCCTCCGCGTCGCGCTTGAGCTTCTGCAGCACGAACGCGCTGATCTGCTGGGGGGTGAAGGACTTGTCGTCGATGTCGACCTTCCAGTCCTCGCCCATGTGGCGCTTGACGGACCGGATGGTGCGGTCGACGTTGGTGACCGCCTGTCGCTTGGCGACCTCGCCGACGAGGACCTCGCCGGACTTGGTGAAGGCCACGACGGACGGGGTGGTCCGCGCGCCTTCGGCGTTGGCGATGACGGTGGGCTCGCCACCCTCGAGGACGGCGACGACGGAGTTCGTCGTACCGAGGTCGATGCCGACGGCTCGTGCCATGTGTGTCTACCTCCTGCTGCGCCCCGGTGGGTCCGGGGTCGATGTCTGGGGCGCGGGCGGCTGTCGTCGCCCGCCGATGCCGCCATCCTGACGTGTCACGCCCGGGGAGGCAAAACAGTTGAGTCGATCGGACTCAACTTGCATCACTGGCTACAACGCATGGCCGCGGTGGATGTTCCCGATCCAGCCGACAATTTTTCGGTCCGGGCGACAGGTGCGGTCAGCGGGTCCAGACGTACGGCGTCGTGGTGGTCACGGCGCGCAGGCCGGAGCGCTCGAGGATCGGGCGGGACATGTCGGTGCAGTCGGAGTGGAGGTAGCGCACGCCGCGGGCGACGGCCGCGCGGGCGCGGGCGGCGACGAGCGCGCGGTAGATGCCGCGCCCGCGGAACTCCGGGAGCGTCGAGCCGCCCCAGATGCCGGCGAACTCCGTGCCGGGCACGACGGTGAGGCGGCCGCCGCAGACGACCTGGCCGTCGACCTCGGCGATCCAGGACTCGGAGTCGCCCCGGGCCAGCTCGGCCAGCGCGCTGTCGACCGAGGGCCCGCGACCGCCGCCGAAGACCGACTCCTGGGCGGCGAGCATCCGGGTCACGTCGTCGCGCAGGTCGCCGCCCTCGCCCACCCGGCGTACGACGACGCCCTCCGGCAGCGGCACGTCGACGGCCAGCAGCGAGGCCTCCCCGATCATCACCGTCTCCTGCGGCTCGGCCTCGAGGCCGTGCGCGAGCAGCCGCCCGGGGAGGTCGGCGGGCAGGTCGTGGCCGCGCGACTTCCACTCGAACGAGTCGACCGTGGTGTCGTCGCGGAAGTGCGCGACGGTCTCCTCGATCAGCGTGTCCAGCGCGTCGCCCTCGATCCCCGCGAGGTCGCGGTAGGTGACGAAGCCGCCGTGGTCGAAGACCGCCCACATCAGCGGGCCGTGGAGCACGAGGTCCTCGGCGGTGCCCACCTCCCCCTCCCGCCGGAGCTGGTCGTCGTAGGCCTGCCGCAGCTCGTCCGTCATGCGCGCAGCGTAGGAGCGCGGAGGCGGCACCGCCTCCCGATTTCCGGCCGCGGCCAGACCCCCACCGCCGGTTGAGGTGCGAGGAGCGCCAGCGACGAGCCTCGAAACCTGCGATCACGGAAATCAGGGCAAATCTCAGGGTTGTTCCCCTGCGCTCTTCGGGCTCGAGGCCGCACACTTTCCTCGTGGTCCTCGGGGGGAACGTGCGCCGGGTCGTCGGCGCCTCAGTCATCGCGGTGCTGCTCGCTGCCCTGACGGCGTTCTACGTCGCCGACCGCGCGGGCGCGGGTCCGGCCCGCTGCCAGCAGCACCGGGAGGACTCCCGGGAGCGTGCCGCCGTCGTCACCGGCGAGGGCGCCCGCACGCTGGTCATCGGCGACTCGTGGTCGGTGGGCCTCGGCCAGGACGACCTGGCCCGGTCGTGGGCCGCGCGGCTCCCCGGCGAGGTGCACGTCGCCGGGTTCTCCGGCTCGGGCTTCAGCGCCCACGCGAGCACGTGCGGCCGGGTGTCCTTCCACGACCGCGCGCCGACGGCGCTCGGCGTACGGCCCGCGCTGGTGGTCGTCGAGGGCGGCCTCAACGACCACGACCAGCCGGCCGCCGCCGTCGACCGCGGCTTCCGCGCCCTGATGGCCGACCTCGCCGCGCAACGGGTGGTCGTGGTCGGTCCGGCCACCGCCCCGGCCCGCGCCGCCGGCGTGCCGCGCGTCGACGGGTTGCTGGCGCGGCTGAGCGAGGAGTACGGCGTGCCGTACGTCCAGACCAGCGACCTCGAGCTCGACTACCTCGAGGACCGGCTGCACCTCACCGAGGGCGGCCACGACGAGTTCGGCGAGGCCGTCGCCGAACGGATCGCCGCGGTCTCGCCCCGGCGCCCCGTCGTACTCACTCGCTGAGACCGTTCCCACACCACGGAATCCCGCGCGTCGCCGATTATCGGACGTGGCCGTTCGCAGTGTGCAGGTTCTCGCGTTGCACGAACCTGCAGTCGATGCCGCATTGACCGGCCCCTCGCCGATTGCGAGTTTGTGCAGTGGTCCGCATCACCCCAATCCACCCTCGGGCTCTCGGGTCCCGGACTCATGATTGGACACCCCACGTGAAGACATCTCGACTGGCCGCCCTGGCCGGTATCGCAGCGACGGCCGTCGCTGCGTCGTTCCTGGCTCCGACCGCCACCCCGGCCGGCGCCGCACCCTCGGCGGGCAACCCCCGCCTCGAGGCCCAGCAGGCCGCCAGCGCCTGGGTGAAGGGCCACGGCAACGCGCTCGAGCGCGCGTCGCAGGACGCCTTCGTCCGCACCGGCACCTTCGCCGGCAGCTCCGACATCTACTCCATGGCCTACGAGCGGACCCACGAGGGCCTGCGCGTGGTCGGTGGCGACTTCGTCGTCCTGGCCAACGGGGAGGGCCAGGTCGTCGGCACGTCCGTCGCCCAGGAGGCGCCGGTCGACATCGCCGTCACCACCCCGAAGATCGACGCCACCGCAGCCGCCGAGGCGGCTCAGGCGCTGGTCGACCAGGGCTCGCAGGCCTCCGCGCCCGAGCTCGTCATCTGGCACCGCGACGCCGGCACGGAGCTCGCCTACGAGGTCGAGGTGCGCGGCACCGACAAGGGCGAGGTGTCCTGGAAGAAGGTCTGGGTCGACGCCGTCTCAGGCGACGTCCTGGAGTCCCGCGAGCAGATCGCCCACGGCACGGGCACGGCGGCGTACTCCGGCCCGAACCCGCTGTCCTTCGCCACGACCCAGTCGGGCAGCACCTACCTGATGCAGGACCCGTCGGCCTCCACGCTGCGCTGCCAGGACGCCGCCAACAACACCACCTTCTCGGGCTCCGACGACGTGTGGGGCAACGGCAACGGCACCAACCGCGAGACCGGCTGCGTCGACGGGCTCTACGCCGCGCAGCAGATGAAGGCGATGATGTCGTCGTGGCTCGGCCGCAACGGCATGGACGGCAACGGCGGTTGGGTGCCGATGCGCGTCGGCCTCAACGACCAGAACGCCTACTACGACGGCACGCAGACGCAGTTCGGCAAGAACACCGCCGGGCAGTGGATCACCTCGATCGACGTGGTCGCCCACGAGTTCGGCCACGGCGTGGACGACCGCACCCCCGGCGGCATCTCGGGCGGCGGCACGCAGGAGTTCATCGGCGACGCGCTGGCCACGGCGACGGAGTACTACGACAACCAGTCCTCGAGCTACGACGGTCCCGACCACACGATCGGCGAGGAGATCAACCTCGTCGGCCAGGGCCCGATCCGCGACGGCTCCAACCCGGCCAACGCCGGTGACCCGTCCTGCTACAGCTCGGCGATCCCCAGCTCGAGCGTGCACTCCGACGCCGGACCGGGCGACCACTGGTTCTACCTCCTCGGCCGCGGTGGCACCTCGCGCTGCGACGGCACCGTCGTCCCCGCGATCGGCGAGCAGGCCGCGATCAAGGTCCTCTACAACGCGATGCTGATGAAGACCTCGTCGTCGAACTACCCGAAGTACCGCACCTGGACGCTCACCGCGGCCAAGAACCTGGACAGCACCTGCGCCCAGTTCAACGCCGTCAAGACGGCGTGGGACGCGGTCAACGTGCCCGCCCAGAGCGCCGACCCGACGTGCGGTGGCACCACCACGCCGCCCACTACCCCGCCGACCGGGGGCAACATCCTCGGCAACCCGGGCTTCGAGTCCGGCGCGACCACCTGGACCGGCACCGCCGGCCCGATCACCAACAACACCGGTCGCCCGGCCCGCACCGGCTCGTGGAAGCTCTGGCTCGGTGGCAACGGCTCGTCGAGCACCGAGACGATCAACCAGTCGGTGACCGTCCCGGCGTCGGCCACGGCCGCCACGCTGTCGTACTGGATCCGCACGGACACCTCGGAGAGCGGCTCCACGGTCTACGACCGGATGCGGGTCCAGGTCGTCGACGGCTCCACCGCGACGACGCTGCGCACCTTCACCAACGTGGGCACGAACGCGACGTACACCCAGTACTCGCACAACCTCACCGCCTACAAGGGCAAGACGGTCACCATCCGCTTCACGATGACCGAGGACTCGTCGCTGCAGACCAGCTTCGTGGTCGACGACACCGCGTTGAACGTCTCCTGACGTCCTGCCGCTCCTGACGGGGCGGGGCAGCGCTGCTGCCCCGCCCCGTCTCCTGTCCCCAGCCCTCCTCCGACCTCTCGGGAGATCCCCATGCGTTCCCTTCGTACGACGGCGCTGTCCGCCGTCGCGGCCACGGCCGTCACCGCCTCGATGCTCGCCGGCACCGGCTCACCCGCCGTCGCGGCGCCGTCGCCGGACCTCAGCACCACCAACGTCACCGCGCACCTCCAGCAGCTGCAGAGCATCGCCACCGCCAACGGCGGCAACCGCGCCACCGGCCGGCCGGGCTACAAGGCCTCGCTGGACTGGGTGAAGGCGAAGCTCGACGCCGCCGGCTACACCACCCAGGTGCAGACGTTCTCGACCTCGTCGGGGACGTCGTACAACCTCGTCGCCGACTGGCCGGGCGGCGACCCCGAGCACGTGGTCATGACCGGCGCCCACCTCGACAGCGTGTCGTCCGGGCCCGGCATCAACGACAACGGCACGGGCTCCGCGGCGGTGCTCGAGGCGGCGCTCGCATGGGCGTCGAGCGGCAACACCTCGCGCAACCACCTGCGGTTCGCCTGGTGGGGCGCGGAGGAGCAGGGCCTCCTCGGCAGCAACCACTACATGCGCAACCTGCCGACGGCCGACAAGGACCGCATCGACCTCTACATGAACTACGACATGGTCGGCTCGCCCAACCCCGGCTACTTCGTCTACGACGACAACGCCGTCGGCAACTTCGCCCGGGACGCGATGACCGCCTACTACACGTCGAAGGGCATCCCCTGGGAGTACATCGACGTGCAGGGGCGCTCGGACCACGCGTCCTTCCGCACCTACGGGATCGCGACGACGGGCATGTACTCGGGCGGTGAGACGACGAAGACCACCGCGCAGGCCCAGAAGTGGGGCGGCACCGCGGGGCGCGCCTTCGACCCGTGCTACCACCGCTCGTGCGACACCATCTCCAACGTCGACACCACGGCGCTGGGCCGCAACCTCGACATGATCGGCCACATGGTGTGGCTCTACGCCGACAAGGACTTCGGCACCACGACCCCGCCCACCACCCCGCCGACGGGCAGCAACCTGCTGGCCAACCCCGGCTTCGAGTCCGGCGCCACCTCGTGGACCGGGACCTCGGGCCCGATCACGAGCAACAGCGGCCGCCCGGCGCGCACCGGCACGTGGAAGGCCTGGCTCGGCGGCAACGGCTCGACCTCGTCGGAGAACATCGCGCAGGCCGTGACCATCCCGGCGACGGCCACCGCGGCGTCGCTGTCGTACTGGATCCGGACCGACACGGCCGAGTCCGGCTCGACGGCGTACGACACGCTCCGGGTGCAGGTCGTCAGCGGCGGCACCGCGACGACGCTGAAGACCTTCAGCAACGTGGGCACCAACGCCACCTACACCCAGTTCAGCCACAGCCTGCTCGCCTACAAGGGCAAGACGGTCACGGTGCGGTTCCTGATGAACGAGGACTCCTCGCTCCAGACCAGCTTCGTCCTCGACGACACCGCGGTGACGACGAGCTGAGCGCCGGCGGTCGGCCCTACTCCGCGAGCCAGGCCTCCCAGGCGGCGAAGGAGTAGGGCCGGCCCAGGAAGTCGGCGACGAGGTCGGCGGCGTCCTTGCGCCCGCCCTGGGCGAGGACGCGGTCGCGGTAGCGGCCCGCGACGTCGGCGGCGAAGAGGTCGTCGCGGTCGAAGGCGGAGAACAGGTCCTTCGCGATGACCAGCGACCACATGTAGGTGTAGTAGCCCGACGAGTAGCCGTCGAGGTGGCCGAAGCTGCAGTGCATGTGGGCGCCCTCGAGCGGCGGGAACACCGAGTAGCGGCGCTGGAGCTCGTCGCCGTAGGCGGTGAGGTCGTCGTGCTGCTGCGCGTGGAACCAGTAGGACCGGGCGGCGTACGACATCTGCTGGGCGGCGTGCGTGCCCTTGCCGAAGTGGTCGGCCCGGCGCATCGCCGCGACCAGCTCGGCGGGAATGGTCTCGCCGTCGGCGTTGCGGGCGAAGGTCGCCAGCACGTCGGCGTCCCACGCCCATTCCTCGAGCATCTGGCTGGGCGCCTCGACGAAGTCCCACTCGGTGGCCACGCCGGAGAACCGCACCCAGTCGCCCTGCCCGCCGAGCACGTGGTGGACCAGGTGGCCGAACTCGTGGAACAGCGTGACGACCTCGCCGTGCTCCATCAGGCCGCGGCTGAAGTTGCAGACCAGCGCGCCCTCGGGGAGCTGCACGCCGGCGACGCCGCTCACCACGTCGAACTGGGCGGCGTGCTTGAACTTGCCCTCGCGCGGGTGCAGGTCGAGGTGGATCCGGCCGATCCGGCGTCCGTCCAGGCCGACGTCGTAGGTCGCGACGTCCTCGTGCCAGGTGCCGGCCTCGGCCTGGTCGACGGGCGTCCACTCGAGCCCGAAGAGCCGCCCGGTGACGTCGAGGAGCCCCTGCCGGACCTGCTCGAAGGGGAAGTAGGTGCGCACCACCTGGCCGTCGACGTCGTACTGCTCGCGGCGGACGAGCTCGGCGTAGTAGCGCGAGTCGTACGTCGCCACGGTGTCGGCGGCCGGGTCGTCGCGGCGCTTGCGCTCGAGGAGCACCGCGAGCTCCTGGCCTGCCCGCTCGGTGGCCGCATCGCTGATCCGGTCGATGAACCCGGCCACGGCCGCGCCGGTGCCGATCATCTTGACCTCGGTGTCGTAGTCGGGCCACGAGCCGTAGCCGAGGAGGTCGGCGGTCTCGCGGCGCACCGCGAGGATGTCCTGGAGGACCTGGTCGTTCACCGGCCAGGCGACGTTGTTGGCGGCCAGGCTGAGGTCGCGGCGCGCGTCGGCGTCGGAGCCGAACGTCATGAACGGCACCAGGTCGGGGTAGTCGGTGGTGAGGGTGACCTGCCCGTCGTCGTCGGCGGGGTGGGCTGCGCGGTAGTCCTCGGGCAGTCCGTCGAGGCGCTCGGGCGCGATGCGGATCGAGCGGACGTCGTCGCGGATGTTGCGGCCGAAGTCCTGCGACAGCCGCACCCCGCGCTCGCTGAGCTCGCGCAGCCGCTCGCGCGTCGCGTCGTCGCGGTCCACGCCGGCCCTGCGGAAGTCGCGCAGCGTGTGGTCGAGGACCCGGCGGGCGTCGTCGTCGAGGCCATCCGCGGTGAGCCCGTCGAAGACGGCGTACAGGTCCCGGTCGAGGCCGAGCTCGGTGACGTACCTCTGGACCTCCTGGCTCAGCTCGTCGGCCCGGTCGCGCACCGCGGCATCGGGGTGGACCTCGGCCCACATCGAGACCGCGCCGGCGTTGGTGAGGGCGGTCTCCGCGCGGTTCCACGCGTCGAGCACCTCGCGTGCGCCGCCCGAGCCGGCCTTCACCTCCTCGACGAGCCGCCGCGCCTCGGCGAGCCCGCCCTCGCAGCGGTCCCCCACCCACGTCAGCCAGTCGCCGTCGCCGGGGAGGTGGAGGGGTGCGAGCGTGCGGTCCGTGTCCTGGGTCACGCCCCCGAGCCTAGGACGCGGAGTCCAGCGGAATACCTCGCGGACCCGCGGGGTAGAGACCTGTATGACTGTTCCGACCCTCCAGCTCCACGACGGCACGTCCATCCCCCAGCTCGGCTTCGGCGTCTTCCAGGTCCCGCCGCCGGAGACCGCCGACGCGGTCCGCCAGGCCCTCGAGGTCGGCTACCGCCACATCGACACCGCGCAGATGTACGGCAACGAGGCCGGCGTGGGCGAGGCGATCCGGGACTCCGGCATCGCCCGCGACGACCTCTACGTCACGACCAAGCTCAACAACTCCTTCCACCGGCCCGACGACGCCCGCCGGGAGATCGACGCCTCGCTCGAGCGCCTCGGCCTCGAGCAGGTCGACCTGTTCCTCATCCACTGGCCGCTGCCCACGCAGTACGACGGCGACTTCGTCCAGACCTGGCGCGCGCTGATCGAGGCGCAGGAGGCGGGCAAGTCGCGCAGCATCGGCGTCTCCAACTTCCAGCCCGCGCACCTCGAGCGCATCATCGACGAGACCGGCGTGGTGCCGGTGGTGAACCAGGTCGAGGTGCACCCCTTCTTCACCAACGAGGCCGTCCGCGCGGCCGACCGGGAGCACGGCATCCTGACCGAGGCGTGGTCGCCGATCGCGCAGGGCGGGGTGCTCGACGACCCGACCATCGGCGAGGTCGCCTCCGCCGTCGGGCGTACGCCGGCCCAGGTCACGCTGCGCTGGCACCTCCAGCGCGGCGACATCGTCTTCCCGAAGTCGATGAGCGCCGAGCGGATGCGGGAGAACTTCGAGCTCTTCGACTTCGAGCTCACCACCGACCAGGTCGACGCGATCTCCGGTCTCGACCGGGGTGAGGACGGCCGCACCGGCCCCAACCCGGACACCTTCGACTGGATCCCCTGATCCCCGCCGCCGGCGGGCGGACGGGAGAGGGCGGGACCGTTGGCTGAGAGGATGACCGGGTGAGCTCGGGGGCGCAGGACTTCAGGTTCCGCGACATCTGGCTCGTGGCGTACGGCCCCTCGATCGTCTCCGCGATCGGGCACGGCGCGATCCTGCCGGTGATCGCGCTGCGGGCGCGCGACCTCGGGGCGGACGTCAGCACGGCGGCCGCGGTCGTCGCGCTCACCGGCGTCGGCATGCTGCTGTTCAGCCTCCCCGCGGGCGCCCTGGTCGCGCGGATCGGTGAGCGCCGGTCGCTGGTCGTGGCGGGGTTCGTCGACGCCGGCGCCATGGCACTGGCCGGCCTCACCGACTCCGTGCTCGGGCTCGCCGTCGGCGTGCTGCTGAGCGGGGTGTGCTGGACGCTGTTCCTCATCGCCCGCCAGGGCTTCATGATCGACGTCGTCCCCGAGACCCACCGGGCGCGGGCGATGTCCTTCCTCGGCGGGTCCTACCGCATCGGCGTGCTGGTCGGGCCGCTGCTCGGCGCCGGCCTCATCGAGGTCAGCGGTGTGGAGAGCGTGTTCTGGCTGGGCGCGGCCATGTCGGTCTGCGCTGCGCTGCTCGCCGGCACGATGCCGGACCTCGGGGAGGAGAAGCGGGCGGCCGCGCGCTCGACCGGCCACCTCCCGGTGTGGACGGTGATCTCCGCCCACCGCCGCGTGCTCGGCACGCTCGGCACGGCCGTCGTGGTCCTGGGCATGAGCCGGTCGCTGCGCATGAGCCTGCTGCCGCTGTGGGCCGACCACGTCGGCCTGTCCGCCTCGACCACGTCGCTGATCTTCGCCGCGGCCGCCGCCCTCGACGTGGCGTTCATGTGGCCCGGCGGCTGGCTGATGGACACGCGCGGACGGAGGGTCGTCGCCGTACCCGTCGTGCTGTCGATGGCGGTGGCGTGCCTGCTCCTGCCGCTCACCTCGTCCGCCCTCACCGTGGCGCTGGTGATGGCGCTCATCGCCGCCGGCAACGGGCTGGGGGCCGGGATCGTGATGACCCTCGGCGCGGACGCCGCGCCGGTGGACGGGCGGTCGCAGTTCCTCGGCGCGTGGCGGCTGTGCGGCGACATCGGCAACACCAGCGGTCCGCTGCTGGTCAGCGCCGTCGCCGCGGTCGCGCCGCTCGCGACCGCCTGCCTGGTGGTCGGCGTGCTGGGGCTCGCCGGTGCGGGCTGGGTCGGCCACTGGACCGGTCGCGTGGACCGCGCCCGGGCCGCGGCGCTCGCGCCGGAGGTCAGCCGACCGTGACGGTGACCTCGTTGGAGGTCGTCTGGGTGTCGGTGTCGATCACGCGGAACTTGTTGGGCCCGGGGCGGCTGGTCTGGACGTAGGTCGCGAAGGTCCCGCCGCTGACCGACATGGTCACCGGGAAGTCGGACCACGCGCCGTTCTCCATGCGCTGCACCTGCAGGATCGCGCCCTCGCCGGACTGGTAGGTGCCGGTCAGGTCGATCTGCTGCATCGGGCTCACCGACTGCTGCGTGGCCGACAGCGAGATCGCCTCGGCCGGCGCCTCCGACGTCGGCTCCCCCGAGCTGGGCTCGGACGTCTCGGCCGGCTCCGGGATCGAGCTCTCCGTGTCGGTGGGCCGCGGCAGGTTGAAGGTCGCCGAGGCCGTGCTGTCGTCGGACGCCTCGGTGTCCCCGCCGATGCCGGCGGCCTTGACGCCCACGAGGACGGCGAGACCGCCCAGCAGCCCGATGGCCACGGCGACGCCGACGAGGGCGAGCAACCCCGTCAGGACGGGACGGTTCTCGGTGTCCATGGAGACCTTTCGACCGGCGGGCACGGGCGCGGCCATTGTCCGTGATCGCTGGTTGCATGGCCAACCGGCGCCCGGCGCCCCCGCCGGGGTGGTCCAGTGGCAGAGGGTCGCCGGAGACCCCTTCGGACGACGGTTCGTCACTGGACCACCCGGGCGTCGGGAAGGATGGACCCATGCAGTCACCGTTGCGACACGGCAGGGCAGCCCTCGGTACGACGATCGCCGGGGGCGCGCTGGCCGCGCTGTCCCAGGCCCCCGAGCGCGCCTCGCGCCTCCTCCGGCACCGCTACCCGACCGTGGCCGTCACCGGCATGACCGGCGTCGGCAAGACCCGGCTGGCCGACCGGCTGTCGCGGCGCGCGAGCGCCCAGTCGGAGCAGGCGGGCCAGGACGTCGGCTCCGCAGTCATGGAACGGCGTACCCGCCGCGACGCGCGGATGCGGGGCTACCGCTTCCGCGTCGTGCCGGGCGAGAACGCCGCCACCCGGCTCGGGGCGCTCGACGAGGTCTTCCACGACGAGCCGGTCGACGGGGTGCTGCACGTGGTCGCCAACGGCTACGCGACCCCGCGGCGCACCGGCGGCACCAGCGGCACGGGCGCGGCGACCCGCGAGGAGCAGCTGACCGCCGAGCTCGAGGACTGGTCGATCACCGCGCACCGCATCGCCAGCATGGCGGTGCGCCGCGACCGCCCCACGTGGCTGATCGTCGCGGTGACGAAGGCCGACCTCTTCGCCGACGACGTCGAGGCGGCCGTCGACTACTACTCCCCCGGCAGCGGCTCGCCCTTCGGCGACAAGCTCGACGAGCTCCGCGCACTGGCCGGCGGCGCCAAGCTGTCGATCGACGTGCTGCCGGTGTGCGCGCAGGGCGGCGGGAAGAAGTCGTCCGACCCGACCCGACTGACGGACAAGGCCTGCGCCGACCTCCTCGCCCGGCTCGAGCTGCGGATGGCCCAGCTCAGCGGTCACGTCTG
The DNA here is from genome assembly GCF_031844425.1 of Microbacterium sp. ARD31. Lineage (NCBI taxonomy): Bacteria > Bacillati > Actinomycetota > Actinomycetes > Micrococcales > Microbacteriaceae > Microbacterium > Microbacterium sp. ARD31. The sequence continues at coordinate 31,825 of NZ_JAUZVE010000055.1, read as the reverse complement.
AGCCCTGCCGGCCCCCGTCGGCACGCCTGGAGCAGGGACGGTCCAGACCGGTCCCGCGTCCTGGTTCACAGTTTCACCACTTCGCGTTTCACCGGGCGTCCATCGGGGCAGAAGGTCGCCATGAGGCCGATCGCGATCAACCAGCGGGCGCTGCGGACCGCCAAGGAAGAGCTGGACTCCGCGCGTGAGGCGCTCAAGGACGCCCTGGGCGACATCGACCACCCGGCCGACGACTTCCCGTGGCGCGACCTGATGGTCGAGGGCGTGCGCAGCCTCGTCGAGGACGCCGAGCAGGTGGCGAAGAAGTGCCGCACCCTCGCCGGCGCCATCGACGACTCGATCATCGACTTCGACGAGCTCGACCTCATGGTCGGCGAGGCCGCCCGCGTGGCCACCAAGCTGGACCAGGTGACGCCATGACCCGGGTCGTCGCCGACAGGCTCGAGACCCAGCAGGACGGGCTGCAGTTCGGCGACCCGATCGGCTGCGGCTACCACTGGCTCGAGCCCGACAAGGTCGACTCCTACGGCGACTCGGTCCGACGGCTCGCCGCCAAGGTCGAGCTCGCCGTCGACGGGTTCGAGCGCACCGCGACGCTGTCCGAGGAGGTGTTCGCCGGCGAGGCCGCCGACACCCTTCGCGACCGCGCCGGCCGTCGCCACGAGGAGTCGGCGACGGTCCGCGACAACCTCCGCGGGCTGGGCCGGGCGATCAACGCCTACTCCGACGTGCTGCGCCGCCACCGCGAGGGACTCGAGCAGCTGCGCGCCTACGCCTCCAGCAAGGGGCTCGAGGTCCGCGACAACCGGATCTGGCCGCCGGTCGAGACGCTGCCGGGCGACGCCACCCAGAAGCAGGCCGACGCGTGGGAGGCCGACTGGAAGGCCTACCAGGAGTGCTTCGAGATCAAGATCGAGCTGCGCGACGCCCGCCGCGCCAGCACGCGCGACCTGGTGAGGGCGCTGGCGGAGTACGCCGGCGTCCACCCCGACAAGGACAAGGCGAAGCTCGTCGCGGCCAACGCCAACCAGGTGTCGTTCGGCGAGCTGCGCCGCGAGGCGGCCGAGGAGGCGATGGAGGCGGTCCAGGCCAACGACCGCGCCGAGGCCGCCCAGCGCACCGTCGAGCAGCTGAAGCGTCGCGAGCAGAACGCCCTCGACCAGCTCGAGACGATGGTCCTCGAGGAGCGCCCGCCGGAGGAGATCCAGGCGCAGGCCACCAAGGTGCAGACCCTGCACCGCGAGCTGGCCGAGGCGCGGGTCGAGGCCCACGACGCCGAGCAGGTCGCCGACCGCGAGCAGGCGCAGGCCAACCGCGCCGCCCGCAACCTCGAGGCCGCCGAGTCCGGCAAGCCGCGCCTCGTCGTCGAGCGCGCCGACTGGCAGCCCGCCCCCGACCTCCGGGACCGGCTCGGCTGATCGGGCGCTCGGCTGATCGGGTGCGTCTGATCCGGGTCAGACGGCGCCCGGGGCGGCGGCGCGGCGCTCGCGCTCGGCGACGGCGTACGGGTCGGTGCGGGAGTCGTAGGACCAGAAGTCGCGGAGGGCGGCGGCGGTGAGCAGGACCCCGCCGACGCAGGCCGCACCTCCGCTCACGATCGCGCCTCGAACCGACCACGCGTCGGCGACGAAGCCGGCGCGGGTCTCCCCGACCATCGGGCCGACCGAGTACGACAGCATCTCGATGCCGGCGAGGCGCCCGCGCATGGTGTCGGGGATGGTCTGGTTCCACACGGTCGAGCGGAAAACCGCGGACACCATGTCGGCCGCCCCGGAGAGCGCGAGGAACAGGCAGGCCAGCCAGAACGAGGGCATCAGGCCGGCGAGCGCGATGCAGGCGCCGTACAGGCTGGCGGCGATCACGATCGCGCGGCCGTGGTGGTGCACGCGACCGACCCACCCGCTCAGCGCGGTCGCGACCAGTGCGCCGACCGTCTCCGCCGAGTAGAGCAGGCCGAGCAGCTCGGGCCGGTCGAAGACCTCGTGCGCCAGCGCCGGGAACAGCACGACCGGGATCGCCAGCATCATCGCGGCGATGTCGACGACGTAGGTGCCGAGCAGGTCGCGGCGGCGCAGGGCGTAGGTCAGGCCCTCGTGGATGCCGCGCAGGCTCGGCGGCGTGGTCTCCCCGTCGTGCGGGTACGGGCGCATCGCGGCGTAGAGCAGGGAGGCGATCGCGTAGCCGGCCATCCCGGCGAGGAAGCACCAGCCGACGCCGACGTAGGCGACGAGGAGGCCGCCGCACAGGGGGCCGAGCAGCACGCCGAACTGCATCGCGAAGCTGCTGAGCGCGTTGGCCGCGGCGATCTGGTCGTGCCGGACCGTGCGCGGCTCGAGCGCCTCGCGCGAAGGGCGTTGCAGCGAGCTGGCCGCGGCGTAGAGGGCGGCGAGCACGAAGATCACCCACACCCGCGGGTGCGCCGAGAACGCGTTCCAGGCGAAGGCGGCCATCAGTGCCACCTGCACCGCGCCCGTGCCGACGAGGAGCCTCCGGCGGTCGACGTGGTCGGCCAGTGCGCCGCCGTAAAGGCCGAACACGATGAGCGGCCCGAGCTCGACCAGGCCGACGAGCCCGACGAGGAAGTTGGAGCCGGTGAGGTCATAGATCGCGAACGGCACCGCGACGTAGGCGACCATGCTGCCGAGGTAGAAGACGCTGCCCGCGGTGAACAGCAGTCGGAAGTCGCGCGACTCGCGCAGCGGGCTGACGTCCATCCGCAGCGCGCGGATCCGCTCGGTCCAGGTCACGAGCGGTCAGTCTCCCACCGGCCGCACGCCGACGCGCGCGAGTTTCTCAGGTCTCCCGCGCCTCTCGGACCTCGACGACCTCGTGGCGTGGGACCGGGTTGTCGCGCCGCGCCGAGCAGGTGAGCTGGTACGCCGTCTCTCCCGGCACGCGGCGTACGACGACCTCGCGGGCGCCGTGCCCGGCGACCTCGAAGCGGGCGGTGGTGAGGTCGCCCTCGACGCGGACCGAGCGGGCGAGCACGTCGTCGAAGCCGGTCAGCCCCAGGTCGCGGCGCAGGGCCGCGTCGGCCGCCTGGGCGCCCATCGGCAGGTCGGACCGGCCACGGAAGTGGTCGAGGAGCACCTCGCCGGCAGCGGTCGCGTCGGCCACAGCCGGGGCCGTCGCCGCGTCGAGGCCGCCGTAGTAGAGCCCGCGGGGCAGCACGACGACGTTGCCGGCGAAGCGGTCCCCGCCGACGTGGGAGGTCTCCCAGACGGCGTCCGCGTGGGGGCCGCCGGCGAGCGCGAGCGCGGCGGGCCGGCCCAGCTCGGCGCAGCACGCGTCGTGCCGTCCGTGGGTGCAGACCGCGAGCAGCGGCGCGTCGTGCGGCTCGAGCCCGAGCGACAGGCCGGCGCCGAGCGGGGCGAGGTCGAGGTCGCGCACGTCGTTGAGCTCGTCGAGCAGCGCGGTCTCGGTCCACGACTCCGGGCCGGCCGCACGGCAGGCGAAGAGGCGGATCCCGCCGTCGACCCCTCGCCGGCCGGGCCGCCGCACCAGCAGCACCCGGAACCGGTGCTGGCCGGCGGCCTCGCGCAGGTGCACGCCCAGGCCGTAGGGCAGGCGGGCGTCGCGCAGCACGTCGACACCCCAGGGGCCGGCGTGCTCCAGCAGCAGGTAGCTGCGCACCGTGGAGGCCGTCCCGGCGAGGTCGTCGCCGCGCTCGCGGCTGGCCGCGGCGCACCGGAAGTCCGTCACCGGACGACCTCGAGCAACCCTTCGCGCACCAGGCGCCGGCACAGCACCAGCGCGCTCTCCGGGTCGAGTGGAAGGTCACCGGGAGCCAGCTCGCGGTGCGCGGCGACGTGCTCGAGCGCGGGGCGCACCCGGGCCGGGACGCGCAGCACCCGGTCGCCGATGAGAACCCGGACCACGTCGCCGGCGTCGGCGAGGGCGCACGGGCGCCCGGCGCGGCGGCGCAGCCGGGTCGTGGCGTCGAGGTCCGCCAGCGACGCGCGGTCGAGCAGCGCCCCGGGCAGCCGGGGCGGGCGGCCGCCGAGGAACCGATCGGCCTGGTCGTCGGCCACGGCCGCCGGGTCGAGGCGGCGCACGGCGTCGGCGAGCGCGGCGAGGTGGTCGCCGAGGCCCTCGGCGAGCCGCGTCGGGGCGTCGAGGTAGCCGGCCGGCAGGTGCCGGTCGGGGACCTCGTCGAGGAGACGTCCCACCTCGCGCTGCAGCAGGCTGCGCCAGGTGAGCTGGTTGATCCCGATCGTCAGGTGGAGCGAGACCGCCTCCTGCGCGCGGGCGGCGTGCGGGGTGCCGGTGGGGAGGTAGGCCACGACGCCCGGCTCGAGCAGCAGCTCACCCGGACCGCCGTCGCCGTGGATCTCCCAGAACTTCGTGCCGTGGGTCTGCAGCACGAAGACGTCGTGGGAGTCGGAGTGGACCGCAAAGCCCTGGGCCCCGGGAGGGGTCAGGTAGGCGTTGGCCTGGCACGGGTGGCCGAGCTCGAGCTCGAGGTCGGCGACGAGGTCGCCGACGGGAGTCCAGTAGCGCTGCAGCCCCTGGAGCACGATCGTGGCGCCCCCGTCGTGCAGGCGCATCAGCTTGACCGGGTCGACGAGCCCGGTGAGCGGCTTGCCGGCGAGGCTGCCGCCACGGGTGAACGAGGACTCCGGCAGCACCGAGCCGTTGCGGGCCACCCGGACCGCCGGTGTGCGGATGGCGGTCTCGGTCAGCAGGTGGTCGGCGTCGGCGAGCGAGAGGACCTCGGCCCCGAGGGCCGCGTCGGTGCGGTGGACGTGGACGTGCGACGCCCAGACCTTGTCGAGGAAGGTCTGGGCGTCACCCGTGAGTCGGTCGAGTGCGCTCAGAGCGAGGACCCGTCGGTGCCGTCGGCGTCGGTGGAGTCGCCGTCGGTCGAGTCGGTCGAGTCGCCGTCCGTGCCGTCGGCGTCGGTGGAGTCGCCGTCCGTCGAGTCGCCGTCGGTGGCGTCGGTGGAGTCGCCGTCCGTGCCGTCGGCGTCGGTGCCGTCGGCGTCACCGGGTGCGGACGGCACGCCGGTGGGATCGGTGCCCTCCGTGCTCATCTCGTCGTCGCCCAGGGGGCTGTCAGGAGTCGTCGTCATGGATCCTCCTCGTCGTGCCGCGACGGACGGTCCGCCCCGGATACGTCATCGAGTCTGGTGCTCGCTGCTCCCACCGTCCCACACCCTTGGGGACGAGGTCACCGGCCGCGCGTCAGCCCCGGGACGCCACGTGCGCGTGGCCATCGGCGGAGACGGAGATGTCGGCGGGGCTGCCGTGCATGCCGAGCCCGGACACGCGCGTCTCCCCGAACGTCCACGGCTGCACCGGGTCGAGCGTGAGGCCCTCGTGCCGGTCGGGAACCATGCCCAGCACCGATCCGACCAGGGACACGGCGGCGGCCGCCGACCACGCCTGCGGACGGCACGCCGCGGGGTACGGCAGGGGGACGGGCTGCTGCGAGCTCGGGTCCCCGGCGAAGAGCTCCGGCGGCCGGCCGTCGAAGGCGGTGAGCGCGGCGAGGAGCGCCTCGGCGACGGGTGCGGTCTCGGGCCGTCCCTCGGCGGCCAGACCGGCGAGGCAGATGGCCGTGTCGTGCGGCCACACCGAGCCGACGTGGTAGCCGGTGGGCGAGTAGCCGGCGGCCCGGCTCGACAGCGTGCGGATGCCGAACCCGGAGAGCATGTCCGGCCCGACGAGGCGTCGCGAGACGACGTCGACTCCCTCGGCGTCGAGCAGGCCGGTGCCGAGCAGGTGCCCGATGTTGCTGGTGAGCGAGACGACCGGCCGCTTGTCCCGGTCGAGGGCGATGGCCGGGAACGGGCCGACCGCGTCCTCGACCCAGAACCGTCGTGCGAACTCGGTCCGCAGCCGCTCCGCCCACTCGCGCCAGCGGTCCACGCCGGGACGGCCGAACGCCTCGAGCAGGTCGGCACCGCGCACGGCGGCGGCGTAGGCGTAGCCCTGCACCTCGGCCAGCGCGAGCGGCGAGCTGGCGCGTGAGCCGTCGCTGCGGCGCACGGCGTCGCCGGAGTCCTTCCAGCCCTGGTTGGACAGGCCGTGACCGGACCGGTCGACGTACTCGAGCAGCACGTCGCCGTCCGCGTCGCCGTGCTCGACCTGCCAGGTGAGTGCGCGCTCCAGCGCGGGCAGGAGTCGTTCGACCTGGTCCTCGGGGGCGCCCCAGCCCCACGCGTCGTGCAGGGTCAGCGCCCACAGCGGCGTGGCGTCGATGGTGCCGTAGTAGATGGGCGGCAGGTGCCGGCCCACCCCCTCGTCCTCACCGAGGCTGAAGCCGGCAGAGCGCACCTCGTGCAGGATCTTGCCCGGCTCCTCGGCGGTGGTGTCGTCGGTGCGGGTGCCCTGGTGGTGGGCCAGCAGGCGCAGCGTCGACATGGCCAGGTCGGTGGTCACCGGGAGCAGCATGCGGGCGGCCCACAGGCTGTCGCGCCCGAACAGCGTGAGGAACCACGGGGCGCCGGCCCCGACGAACTCCTCGTCCGCGCCGTCGGCGCCGGTCGCGGCCAGCCGCAGCAACCGCAGGTCGTCGAGGCTGCGGTCGAGGACCGGGCCCAGTCGCCGGTCGGCGCTGACCACGGTGACGGCGTCCCACCGGACCTCGGTGCGCGGCGCGCGTACGGCGGTCACCTCGGCGTCGAGCGCCAGCAGCAGCTCGTGGGTGACCTCCTCCCCCGGCGCCACCTCGACCTCCCAGGTGGCGAGCACGTGGTCGCCCTCGTCGACGGTGTGCGCACCGGGGAGGCGTAGGACCGCGCGCAGCGACTCCTCCTCCCAGCTGAGCACGTGACCGCCGATGCCCACGGGGGCGCGGCGGGTGCCCGAGCCACCGCCCTTGACCGCGTCCATCGGCGCCAGGTCGGCGCCGACGCGGAGCCCGACGGTGCAGCGGACGGGCTCGGCCGCGGTGCTGGACAACGTGTAGCGCTCCCGGACCAGCCCGGGCTCGACGTCGCGCCGCCGGACGAGCCGGACCGTCGGGTCGGGGCCGGGGTCGCCGAGGTGGCGCGGGACGGAGACGAACGAGTGGGTGTCCCCGCGGAGGCCGTGCGCGGCGACCGGGGTGGGCTCGCGCCCGTCCACCTCGAGGCGCAGCAGGTCGAGCACGCGCAGGTCGGCGTGGTGGACGCCGGCCAGGCCGCCGGGTCCGACCTGGCCGTCGGCGGCCGACCACACCTGGGTGGGGGCGGCGAGGGTGAGGGTCAGGTCGTGCAGCCACGGCTGCTGCGGTGCGGCGGGGGGTGCGGCGTCCGGCGTCATCGGCGAGCCCTTCTGGAGCGGTCGAGGTGGCGAGCGATCGGAGGGGGTGACAAGGAGTGTGACGTGGGTTACGGTTTGAGCGCTCAAAGTTTGAGCGCTCAAACAGCGTAGTGCCTCGATCTGCTCCCGGCCACCGGCCGGGCCGGCCGCCCAGGAGGACGCCCCGTGGGACCCAGCTCTCCCGTCACCCTGGACGCCGTCGCGGCCCGCGCAGGCGTCTCGCGGCAGACGGTGTCCAACGTGCTGCGGCACCCGGGCCGGGTGGCGGCCGCGACGCGCGAGCGGGTCATGGCGGCGATCGAGGAGAGCGGCTACCGGCCCTCGCTCCCGGCGCGACAGCTCGCGACCCGACGCGCGCACGCCATCGCCGTACGCGCCGAGCGGCAGCAGGACGGCATCTCCGGCCTGGTGCTCGACGCCTTCTACCACGGCCTCGCCGAGGCGGGGCAGGACGCCGGGCTCCGGGTCCTGCTCTACGCACAGCCCGCGGACGAGGCGGCGGAGGTGGCCGTCATCGACGAGCTCGTCCTCACCGGTTCCGTCGACGCGGTCGTCCTCACCGCGACCAACGCCGACGACGAGCGCCCGGCCCACCTGCGCAGGCACGGCACCACGTTCTGCGCCTTCGGCCGCCCGTGGGGCCACGACGACGAGCCCCACGACTGGGTCGACGTGGACGGCGCGGTGGGCACCGGCCTCGCCGTCCGCCACCTGCTCGACCGCGGGCGGCGGCGCATCGCCTACCTCGGCTGGCCCGGCGACGGCGAGCAGCCCAGCACCGGGACCGACCGGCGCCGGGGCTGGCTGGAGGCGCTCGCCGCGGCACCGGTCGCGCAGGCCCCCGTCGAGGCGCGCAGCCTCAACGACGCCGCGGCCGCCGAGGCCGCCGTCACCGAGCTGCTCGGCGGCCCGGACGCCCCGGACGCGATCGTGTGCGCCAGCGACACGCTGGCCCTCGGCGCCCACAGGGCCGCTGTCGCCCTGGCGGAGGGCGGGGAGCCGGCCACGGTCGTCGGCTTCGACGCCACCCCGGTCTCCGCCGCCCTCGGCCTGGTGAGCGTCGCCCAGCCCATCGACCAGGCCGCGCACCTCTGCATCGACCTGCTCACCGGCCGGCTCGAGGCACCCGACCGCCCCGCCCGCGGGCTGCTCGTGCCGCCGGTCCTCCACATCCCTTCCTGAGCCCCTGCCTGAGCCTCCAGACCCTCACCCGATCCCCCGCACGACCCACCCCCACCGCAAGGAGACACCCATGTTGCCCTCGTCCCGTTGTCGCCGTACGTCCCTCGCCGCGCTGGCCCTCGGCTCGTCCCTCGCCCTGGCCGGGTGCGGCGGCGGTGGCTTCGAGGACGAGGAGGGCTCCGAGCCGGCCTCCTCGGGCGACGGCCCGGCCGAGCTGCAGGTCCTGATCGCGTCCAGCGGCGACGCGGAGACCAAGGCGGTCGAGGACGCCGCCCAGGCGTGGGCCGAGGAGAGCGGCAACGAGGTCGAGGTCGTCGTGGCCAACGACATCGCCCAGCAGCTCTCGCAGGGCTTCGCCGGCGGCAACCCGCCCGACGTGTTCTACGTCGACGCCGGCGTCTTCGGTGACTACGCCGAGGCCGGCAACCTCTACCCCTACTTCGACGACATGGAGGGTGCCGACGACTTCTACCCCAACCTCGTCGACTCCTTCACCCTGGACGGGCAGGCCTACTGCGCGCCCAAGGACTTCTCCACGCTCGCGCTCCAGATCAACACCAAGGCGTGGGAGGCGGCCGGGCTCACCGACGACGACATCCCCACCACGTGGGAGGAGCTCGAGTCGGTCGCCCAGGAGCTCACCACGCCCGACCAGGCCGGGCTCGTGCTGGGTCTGGGCCGGGACCGGGTCGGCGCCTTCCTCGTGCAGAACGGCGGCTTCTGGGTCGACAGCGAGAGCGGCGAGGCGACCGCGACCGAGCCGTCCAACGTCGAGGCCCTCGAGTACGTCCAGGGCCTGCTCGACAGCGGCGCGGCCGTGCTGGCGCCCGACGTCGACGCCGGGTGGGGCGGCGAGGCCTTCGGCACCGAGAAGGCCGCGATGACCATCGAGGGCAACTGGATCCGCGGCGCGATGTCCAACGACTACCCCAAGGTCGACTACACCGTCGCCGAGCTGCCCGAGGGCCCGGCCGGCAAGGGCACGCTGCTGTTCACGCAGTGCTGGGGCATCGCCGCGGAGTCGCCGGACCAGGAGACCGCGGTCTCGCTCGTCGAGGCGCTCACCACCCCGGAGCAGCAGCTGGCCAACGCCGAGGCCTTCGGCGTGATGCCCAGCCGCGAGTCCGCCCAGGCCGACTACGTCGAGCAGTTCCCGCAGGACGCGCCGTTCATCGCCGGCGGTGACTACGGCCAGGGCCCGGTCAACCTCCCCGGCCTGGGACCGGTCGTCGCCGACCTCGACTCGCAGCTCGAGCAGCTGAAGACCGCCGACGTCACCGAGATCCTCGAGTCCTTCCAGGAGAACGCCGAGGCGGAGCTGCAGTGAGCCGCACCCGGACCGTCCACCAGGGCCAGGCACGCGCGGGATGGTTGTTCGTGTCCCCCACCATCGTGGTGCTCGGACTGTTCCTCGCGGTGCCGGTCCTGATGGCGCTGTGGGTCTCCTTCACCGACTGGAACGGCCGCGGCAGCCCGTTCGCCTCGGGCATCGGCTTCGTGGGCGTGGACAACTACCGCGAGCTGGTCGGGGAGCAGGGCGGGCTCACCCGGTCGGACTTCATGACGTCGCTGCGCAACAACTTCTACTACGTCCTGCTGGTGGTGCCGCTGCAGACGGCGTTCGCGCTGTTCCTGGCGCTGGTGCTCAACCAGCGCATGCTCAAGGCGGTCGGCCTCTTCCGCACGGCGTTCTACTTCCCGTCGGTGGTGAGCTCGGTGGCCATCAGCCTGGTCTTCCTGTTCCTCTTCACCGGCGGCGGAGTGGTCAACTCGATGCTGGGCTGGGTGGGGCTCGACGGGCCGACGTGGTTCAACGACTCCCGCGGCCTGCTGCACCTCGTCGGTGACGGGCTCGGCCTGTGGAACGCGTCCGCACCGCCGGCCGCGCTGGCCGACGGCGGGGCGCTCGGCCTGTCGTGGTGGCAGTGGCTGGCCGGGCCGAGCGTCGCGCTGTCCGTGATCATCCTGCTCGTCGTGTGGACCACCACCGGCACCTTCATGCTGATGTTCCTCGCCGCCCTCCAGGACCTCCCCGTCGAGGTCGAGGAGGCCGCCCGGATCGACGGCGCCGGCCGCTGGGGCGTGTTCCGCAACGTCACGCTCCCGCACCTGCGCCCGACCATGCTGCTGGTGACCACGCTCGGCCTCATCGGCACGTGGCAGGTCTTCGACCAGGTCTACGTCATGACGCAGGGCGGCCCCGGGAAGACGACCCTCACCCCGGCGTTCCTCTCCTACTTCTACGCCTTCGAGAACCAGAAGTGGGGCGTCGCAGCGGCGATGGCGTTCGTGCTCTTCCTGATCATCTTCGCGATGGCCAGCCTGCAGCGCTGGCTGTTCCGCGACAAGGACGCGATCGCGCTCAAGCGGCAGGAGCGGCGTACGAGGAAGGCGCGCGCCGTGGCGGGAGGTGTGGCATGAGCACGAGCACCCGCACCAGCCCCGCGCCGCAGACCCGGCCGATGGTCGGCAACCGCACCGCGCTGGGGCTCTTCCTGGGCTACGTCGTCCTGGTGGTCTTCTCCTTCGTCTACCTCTACCCCTTCCTCGTGCAGCTCACGACGGCGTTCAAGACCAACCCGGACGCGGTGGCCAACCCGCTGAGCCTGGTGGCCGACCCGTTCACGATCGCGGCCTTCGAGCGACTCTTCGACACCGACTTCCCGCTGTGGTTCCTGAACTCGGTGGTGGTCACCCTGCTGGTGACGGCGGGCCGGGTCTTCCTCGACTCGCTCGCCGGCTACGCCCTCGCCAGGATCAAGTTCCGCGGCCGCGGTGCGGTGTTCACCGCGATCCTCGCGGTGATGGCGGTGCCGGGCGTCGTGCTGCTGATCCCGAAGTTCCTGGTGCTCAACTACCTCGGGATCTACGACACCTACCCCGCCCTGGTGCTGCCGCTGCTCGTCGACGCCGCCGGCGTCTTCATCATGAAGCAGTTCTTCGAGAGCATCCCGGAGTCGGTCGAGGAGGCGGCCCGCATCGACGGCGCGAGCACCTTCCGGATCTTCTGGTCGGTGGTGCTCCCGATGTCGCGCCCGGCGCTCATCACGATCACCATCCTGTCCTTCCAGGGCTCGTGGAACGAGCTGCCGCACTTCATCGTGGCCGCCCAGGACCCGGACCTCTTCACCCTCACGAAGGGCGTCGCCACCCTCACCAGCGGCCAGCTCGGGTCGGGGCAGCAGTACCCGATCACCATGGCCGCCGCGCTGCTGATGACCATCCCCGTGGCGATCGTCTTCTTCGTCTTCCAGAAGTACCTCGTGCGCGGGGGCACGGCGGGAGCGGTGAAGGGCTGAGCTTCCGGTGCCGGGGCGAGAACCGCCTCCTAGCGTCCCGGCACCGGATCCCCGTGGGGTCCGCGCACCTCGAAACGCGTGGTGCCCTTGACCTTGTCGTCCCCGCAGGACTGGCGGCGGGCCGGCCCCGGCACGGCGACGACCTCGTCCGCCGGGTCGCCGCCGGCCAGCACGTGCAGCTCGCGGACCTGCTCCACACCCGGTCGACCGGCGCGGCCGCGGACCCACGCGGCCGGGACCTCGCCACGGTCCACCGCCTCGCAGGCGGCGAGGGCGGTGGCGGTGTCGAGGCGACCGAGGGTGAGGCCGCTGGGCAGGGCGAGCAGGGTCCCGGAGAACCGGTGGCCGCCGAGGTGGGTGGTCTCCCAGGTGCCCTCGGGCCACTCCTGGGTGAGCAGGCCGGCGATCGGCCGCCCGACCTCGGCGCAGCACCGGTCGCGCTTGCCGTTGGTGCACACCAGCCACAGCGGGGCGTCGTACGCCGGCAGCGCGGCGAGGTCGAGCGCGAGGAGGTCCTCCGGCCGGTCCAGCACCGTGCCGCGGACCTCGAACCCCGCCCCGGTGGCACGGGCGTGGAACACGTGCGTGCCGGGGCCGGCCCCGCCGTCGTACCGGCGCAGGAGGAGGACCTTGAGGTCGAGCCCGGCGAGGTGGTCGCGGACGGCGTCGGGGAGGCGGTTGTCCGCGAGCGCGTCGCGGCCCCACGGACCGGGCGACTCCACCAGCAGCAGCTCGGGGTCGGTCGGCGCGGTGCCGACGATCGGCTCCTCGTCGGCGAGGCTGGCGATCGAGCACCGGAAGTCAGGCATGCGCGCAGTCTCGCCGATGGCTCCCGATGGCTCGGCAGCACCTCACAGGAGGCCGCGGCGCCGGGCGACGGCGGCCGCCTCGGTGCGGGAGGCGGCGTCGAGCTTGGCCAGGATGTTGGAGACGTGGACCGAGACCGTCTTGGTGCTGATGAACAGCTGCTTGCCGATCTCGCCGTTGGAGCGGCCCTCCGCGACCAGCGCCAGGATCTCGGACTCGCGCGGGGTCAGCGTCGCCGTGTCGGCTGCGGACGCGGGTGCCGGCGCCGAGCCCTGCGCGGTCAGCTCGGCCGCCAGCGAGCTCGACCGCATCGCATGGGCGGCCTCGCGCGCCAGGTCGGCGACCTCTCTGGCGGCGGAGGCGTCACCCGCGGCCCGCAGGACCCCCGCCAGCCGCACTCTGGTCTGCGCGATCTCGGGCACGCTGCCGTAGGCGAGGGCGGTCTCCTCCGCGGCCCGCCAGGCCGCGACGAGCTCGTCGCTGGACGGCGGGTCGACCTGCGCCAGCCACCGCCAGCGGAGGTGCTCGGCCGTGCGGCGGGCGACCCACATGCGGTACTCGGGGCCGTGGCTGGCGTCGTAGGGGGCGTAGAAGTCGATGACCCGGCCCCCGTCGGCCAGCATCCGCTCGACCTCGGCGCGAGCGGCCGCGCGCTCCTCGGCCGACTGGCGCGGGGCGGCGTTTGCCAGCGCGCCCACGACGATCGTGGCGAGACGGAGCCGGGCCTGGAACCAGTCGTGCCAGAGCGGGACGACGGTCGCGACGACGTCGTCGTAGACGCGCACGGCCCGCGCGGCGTCGCCGGCGGTGGCGGCCCGCATCAGCTCCGCGCTCGCGGAGGAGATGGCGGTGAGCCCGTCGGTGCTCCAGTAGTCGCGGAGCCGCTCGAGCGCCTTGGGCTTCTGCTCGCCGCGGATGCCGATGGTGATGAGCATCTGGTGGGCGAAGTAGAGCCACTCGAAGACCATCGGCGGGTTCTGGCCGCTCACGTCGAGCAGCTCCCACGCCTCGTCGAGCCGCCCCTGGTGGGTGAGCGCGACGGCGAGCAGCAGTCGCGCCTCGGCGGGGTAGGGGGACCAGGTCAGCCCGCCCACCTCGCTGCGCGCGATCACCTCGCGGTAGACCTGCACCGCGCCGTCGAGGTCGCCCTCGTCGTGGTGGAGCCGGCCGAGGAGGTAGAGGGCGCGGAGCTCGGGCTCGACGAGGCCGGCGCGGCGGGCGCGGTCGGCCGCGGCCCGCCAGCCCGCGCTGGGACTGGCACTGGCGGCCGGGTCGAGGCCGGCGACCGTGGTGTGGAGCTCGACGGCCAGCGCGGTGAGGTCGTTGCGCTCGGCCAGCTCGAGGGCCTGCAGCGCGACCGCGCGCGCCTCGTCGGCGTGCCAGCCGCTGAGGCTCTGGGCGTGGACCAGCAGGGCGCGGACGAGGAGCTTGGGCGGGGCGCCGCGCAGGAGCTCCACCGCCTCGGCCGCGATCTCCCGGGGCGACTCGGGGGTGTCGGTGAGCATCAGGGCCGCGGCGAGCGACGTCAGGAGCTGCCCCCGGTCGACGTCGGACCCCTCGGCCGGGAGGGCGGCGAGCCGGGCGCGGAGCACCTTGACCGCCTTGGGCACGCGCCCGGACGCGATCAGCGCCTCGGCGCACCGGCGGGCGAGGGCGAAGACGTCGACGTCGGTGACCGGCGCGCGTGAGGTGTCGATGAGCTCGAGCGCGTCGAGGAAGTGGGTCGCCGCCTCGGACGGGCCGCCGACGGCGAGCGCCTCCTCCCCCGCCTCGATCGAGGCGCGGACGGCGACCGGACGGTCGTCGGCCCGGCGGGCGTGCTGCGCGAGCTCGGCCGCCGTACCGACCGCGCGGCCCTCGCCGAGCGCCGCGACGAAGTCGGCGTGGAGGCGGGCCCGCTCGCCGGGCAGGAGGTCGTCGTAGACGGCCTCGCCGAGCAGGGCGTGCCGGAAGGCGTAGGTGCCGCCCCGCGAGGCGACGAGGACGTGGGACTCCACGGCGTTGCGCAGCGCGGCCTCCAGCTCGGCCGCCCCGAGGTCGGACACCGCGGCGAGCAGCTCGTGGCTGACTTGGCGACCGGCCACCGACACGATGCGCACCACCTGGCGCGTGGTCTCGTCCAGGCGGTCGAGGTGGACGAGCAGCACGTCGGCGAGCTCGCCGGGCACCTGCCCGGACCAGGCGGCGCCCACCAGCTCCTCGATGAAGAACGGGTTGCCCTCGGCCCGGTCCACGATCGAGGTGTATTCAGCTTCCGACATCGTCGAGGGGTGCAGCGCCCGAACGAGGAGGCGCACGTCGTCGTCGGCGAGCGGCTCGAGCTGCAGGCGGTCGACGCCGCGCAGGCGCATCCACTCCGCGACCTGGCGGCGCAGGGGGTGGCGGCGGTGGAGGTCGTCGGCGCGGTAGGAGACGACGAGCGAGACGCCCGGGACGGGGCGGGAGAACAGAAAGCTCAGCATGTCGCGCGTGGACTCGTCGGCCCAGTGAGCGTCCTCGACGATCACCAGCAGCGGCGCCTGCTCGGCGACGGCGGAGAGGAGGTCGCCGAACCCGTCGTAGACGTTGCCGCGGTCGAGGGCCTGGTCGCCCGACGCGGTCGCACTGGTGCGGATCCGCCGGCCCGGCTGGAGGCGGGCGAGTGTGGGGTGCTGGTCGAGGACGCGGTCGGCGACGTCGGGCCGGTCGGCCATCAGGCGGCCGAGCACCTCGGAGAAGGGGAGGTAGGGGAGCGAGCTGTCGGCGAGGTCGAGGCAGTGCCCGGCGACGACCTGCCAGCCGGCGTCGAGGGCCTCGTCGCGCAGCGCCATCAGCACGCGGGTCTTGCCGACGCCGGCGTCCCCGGCGACCAGCATCGCCCGCGCCGAGGCGTCGCCTCCGGACGTGCGAATGCCGAGCTGGGCAGTCAGCTGCTCCAGCTCGGCATCGCGTCCGATGAGATCGGTGGTCCGCAGGGCCGGCACGGACGACATTGTGTCGTGCTCGACCGACACTCGCGGGTCGATCGCGGTGTGGCTCACTTCTGGGTGTCGTCGGCGCGGACCCGGGTCCACCTGCGGTGGCCGTAGTCCTTGCGGATCTTGTCCTGTCGGTAGGCGATCTCGGCACTCAGGAAGCTGTCGGTGGCGAACATGTGCTTCTCCTCTTCTCGTCCGGCCCTGGCTGGACCGTGAGTAGAGATTCCGCCCGTGAGGTAGCCGCGGACATCGGGCGGGTGCCCTATTCACGCGTGGCCGGCTACCTCAGATGCGCTCCCCGGCGGCGTACGACACCCGTCTGAGGTAGCTGTCGCCTACCCCAGCTGTCTGGAGACGACGGGACGGCCCTGCTGCCAGACCCCCGCCACCAGCGGGACGCCGGGGCGGTAGGCGAGGTGGACGTAGGACGGCGCCTCCAGGAGCACGAGGTCGGCGGCCTTCCCCGGGGCGATCACACCGACGTCGTCGCGGCCCAGCGCGGCGGCGCCCGTGGCCGTCGCGGCGTGGAGGGCCTCTGCCGGGCTCATCCGCATCTCGCGGACCGCCAGCGCGATGCACAGCGCCATCGAGGAGGTGAAGCACGAGCCGGGGTTGCAGTCGCTCGCGAGGGCCACCCGGACGCCGGCGTCGAGCAGCCCGCGGGCGTCGGGGTAGGGCTGCCGGGTGGAGAACTCGACACCCGGCAGGAGCGTCGCGATGGTCCCTGAGTCTCTCAGCGACTCGATGTCGAGCGGGCTGAGGAAGGTGCAGTGGTCGACCGCGACCAGGCCGAGCTCGCAGGCCAGCCGCACGCCCCCGCCGTACGTCAGCTGGTTGGCGTGGAGCCGCCCGCGCAGGCCGCTGGCGGACCCCGCCGCCAGGACGGTGCGCGCCTGGTCGACGTCGAATGCGCCCTCCTCGCAGAACACGTCGATCCAGCGGGCGTGGGGTGCCGCCGCCGCGAGCATCGGGCCGGTGACGAGCTCGACGTAGTCGTCGGCGGTGATCCCCTCCGGCACCACGTGGGCGCCCAGGAACGTGGTCTCGTCGGTGAACTGCCGCGCCACGGCGAGGCTGCGGGCCTCGTCGCGCACCGACAGCCCGTAGCCGCTCTTGACCTCGACGGTGGTGGTGCCCTGCGCCCGCATCTCCGCCACGAGCCGGGCGACGTGGGAGGTGAGCTGCTCGTCGGTGGCCGCGCGCGTGCGAGCGACCGTCGTCCGGATGCCCCCGGCCGTGTAGGGCTCGCCGGTCATCCTCGCCTCGAACTCGGCCGAGCGGTCCCCGGCGAAGACGAGGTGGCTGTGGGAGTCGACGAAGCCGGGGACGACGGCGCGCCCCCCGGCGTCCACCTCGACGTCGGCCTCCGGCGCGTCCGCGGATGGGCCCACCCACGCGACCCGGCTGCCCTCGACGACCACCGCGGCGTCCGTCACGAGGCCGAGGAGACCGTCCCGTCCTGGGTCGTTCGTGGCCAGCTCGCCGATGCCGGTGATGACGGTGGTGCTCACGTCCAGATCCTCCCGATGACGTCGTCGAGCTCGCGCCCGACCTCGGCCCGGTCGCCGTCCTCGACGATCCACCGGCCGTCGGCCATGACCCGTCGTACGTCCTCGGCGATCGCCGCGAAGACGACGGTGCCCTCGTCACGGCCCGTCCCCGCGGTGCGCGGGGAGGCGGGGTCCAGCACGACGAGGTCGGCGTGCTGCCCGACCGCGATCGCGCCCGCGTCGGCCCAGCCGAGCGACGCGTGGCCCTCGGTGGTCGCAGCCGCCAGCAGCTCCGCCGCGGTCCAGTGACCGCGCTGCTGCGTGGCCAGCCGCTCGCCGAGCTCGACGGCCCGCATCTCCTCGAAGGGGTCGATGACGGCCTGGCTGTCGGACCCCAGCGTGAGCCGCGCCCCGGCGTCGTGGAGAGCGCGCGAGGGCCCGATGCCGTCGCCCAGGTCGCGCTCGGTGGTCGGGCAGAACGACGCGTAGGCGCCGGCCCCGCCGATGAGCGCGACGTCGGCGTCGGTCAGGTGCGTGGCGTGCACCACCGAGGTGGTGGGCCGGAGCAGGTCACGGTCGGCGAGCAGCTGCGCCGGGGTGACGCCGTACTCCTCCTGGCACGCGGCGTTCTCGGCGACCTGCTCGGAGAGGTGGACGTGGAAGGGCCGCTCGCCCACCCACGACGCCACCGCGTCGAGGTCGTCGGCCGGCACCGCGCGCACGGAGTGGACCGCGGCGCCGACCCGCTCGGTCGCGGTCCGGTCGAAGCGCGCCTCCAGGCTGCTCACCCGATCGACCCACGCCTCGACCGACCCGTCGCTGTAGCGCACCTGCGCGCCCTCGGGCGCCGCACCGAAGCCGGACGACAGGTAGAGCGTGTCGATCAGCGTGATCCGCACCCCCGCCTCGCGTGCGGCATGCACGAGCACCTGCCCCATCTCGTTGGGGTCGGCGTAGCGCGTGCCGTCGGGCTGGTGGTGGAGGTAGTGGAACTCCCCGACGCAGGTGATCCCGGCGGCCGCCATCTCGCGGTACGTCGCCCGCGCGAGGGCGAGGTAGGTGTCGGGGTCGAGCCGGCCGGCGACGTCGTACATCTGGTCGCGCCAGGTCCAGAACGTCCCGCGCTCGCGCTGGGTGCGGCCGCGCAGCGCGCGGTGGAAGGCGTGGCTGTGGGTGTTGGCGAGGCCGGGCACGACGAGGCCGCGCACCGGGATCGCGCGCGGCGGGTCGGCGTCCGGCGTCACGGCGGTGAAACGGCCGTCGTCGACCTCGACCAGGACGTCGTCGCGGAAGCGGTCGCCGACCCACGCACGCTCGAGGAGGTACGCCGTCATGCTGGGCCCGCCAGCTCGGCCAGCACGTCGGCGAGCGCCTCGACGCCCGCCAGGCAGTCGGCGGTCTCCGCGTGCTCGTCGGGCGAGTGGGAGACGCCGGTCGGGTTGCGCACGAAGACCATCGCGGTCGGGATGCCGGCGTCGGAGAGGATGCCCGCGTCGTGACCCGCCTGGGTCGGGATGACCGGCCAGCCGCCGAGTCCCGCAAGCCGTTCGGCAAGACCAGGGTCGAACACCACCGAGCCGGAGACGGACTCGGCGGTGACCTCGAGCGAGGTGCCGTCGCGACCGGCGCGGTCCTCGGCCTGCCGCTGGATCGACTCCACCAGCGAGGTGAGGGCGTCGTCGGAGGAGGCGCGCGCGTCGAGCCAGGCCGTGACGAGCGAGGGGACGGCGTTGGTGCCGTTGGGCTCGACCGCGATCCGGCCGAAGGTGGCTCGCTGCTCGGCCAGACGGGCCTGCTTGTTGGCGGCGAGCGCGGTCATCGCGTAGGTCAGCATGGGGTCGCGCCGGTCCTCCATGCGGGTGGTTCCGGCGTGGTTGGCCTGCCCGGTGAAGTCGAAGCGCCACCGTCCGTGCGGCCAGATCTCGCTGGCCAACCCGACGGCGACGTCACGGTCGACGAGGTCGCGGCCCTGCTCGACGTGCAGCTCGACGAAGGTGCCGACCCGGCCGAGGTCCACCAGCCCGGCCGTCGGGTCGAGGCCGGCGGCGGTGATCGCGTCAGCGAGGAAGACGCCGTCCCGGTCGCGGAGCTCCTGCGCCTGATCCCACGTCGTCGCGCCGGTCACCAGCCGCGAGCCAAGGCAGGCGCGGCCGAAGCGCGAACCCTCCTCCTCCACGAAGACGCCCACGCCGATCGGGCGGGCGGGCGCGAAGCCACGCTCCCGGAGGACGTCGACGGCCGCGAGGGCAGAGGCGACGCCGAGCGGGCCGTCGTACGCCCCACCGTCGAGGACCGAGTCGAGGTGGGAGCCGGTCAGCACGCCGGGGGCGTCGGTCGCCGCGTCGGGCTCCCACCACGCCATCTGGTTGCCGATCCCGTCGGTCGCGACGACGAGGCCCCGGGCGGCGCACTCCTCGGCGAACCACGCCCGCAGCTCGCCCTCGGCGGAGGTCCAGGGCTGGCGGAAGTAGCCGCCCGAGGCCGCGGAGCGACCCACCGGCGCCAGGTCTCGCCACATCTCCTCGAACCGCATGGCTGAAGTCCACCGGGAACGCCCAGCCGGGTCAACGCAGGGCCCCGGCAAGTCGTCTCGGATCCCAGACGGCGTTCGGCGGTCGAAGTGCGAGGAGCGCCAGGCCTGCTGGTGGTTGAGGTGCGAGGAGCGCCAGCCTGCTGGTGGTTGAGGTGCGAGGAGCGCCAGCCTGCTGGTGGTTGAGGTGCGAGGAGCGCCAGGCCTGCTGGTGGTTGAGGTGCGAGGAGCGCCAGCGACGAGCCTCGAAACCACGATCCTGGTTTCGAGGCTCGCTTCGCTCGCACCTCAACCAGCGAGAGAGGTCGCCCGCACCTCGGCCAGCGAGGACGGCCGACCGACGAGCAAAATGGGCCCATGGAGTTCCGTGAGGTCGTCCGCCGCCGCCGGATGGTGCGGCGCTACTCCGACGAGCCGGTGCACCCGGCCGTCGTGGACCGGATGCTCGCGCACGCCCAGCGCGCACCCAGCGCCGGCTTCAGCCAGGGGTGGGCGTTCCTGGTGCTGGACACGCCCGAGGACGTCGCTCGCTTCTGGGAGTCCACCGGCGCCGACCCCGGCACCCACAACCGGTGGCTCGACGGCATGCGCACCGCCCCTGTGGTGATCGTGCCGCTGACCTGCAAGGACGCCTACCTCGACCGGTACGCCGAGCCGGACAAGGGCTGGACCGACCGTCGCGAGGACCGCTGGCCGGTGCCCTACTGGTACGTCGACGCCGGCATGGCCGCGCTGCTGATCCTCCAGACGGCCGTCGACGAGGGCCTCGGCGCGTGCTTCTTCGGCATCCCCGGCGAGCACCTCGACTCCTTCCGGGCGGCGTTCGGCGTGCCGGACGACCACGCTCCGGTCGGCGCGATCACCGTCGGGCACCGGGTCACGGACGCCGGATCCACGGGCTCGCCGGCGCGGCGCGAACGACGTACGAATCTGGTCCACCGGGGACGCTGGGGCACTACGGTCACCCCATGACCGCCCCGCCCGTCGAGCGCGTGGTGAGCGCCCTGCAGGCCCTCGTCCGCGTCCCGACCGTCTCCGACCGCGATCCGGCGCGGGTCGACACGGCGGCCTTCGACCGGCTGCTGGCCGAGCTGGAGACGCAGTTCCCGCTGCTGCACGAGCAGCTCGACCTCACCCGCGTCGGCAGCCACGGGCTGCTGTTCCGCTGGGCCGGCGCGAGCGACGCGAAGCCGGTCGTGCTGATGGCCCACCTCGACGTGGTGCCCGTCGACGGCGAGGCGCCGTGGCAGCACGACCCGTTCGGCGGGGAGATCCACGACTCCGAGACGGGCCCGGCGATCTGGGGCCGCGGCACCCTCGACGACAAGGGCTGCGTCGCCGCGATCTGCGAGGCGGTGGAGACCCTGCTCGAGGCCGGGCACACGCCGGCCCAGGACGTGTGGCTGTCCTTCGGCTGCGACGAGGAGGTCAGCGGCACGGCAGCGCCCGAGGCCGTCGCCGTCCTCCGCGCGCGGGGGGTCACGCCGTGGCTGGTGCTCGACGAGGGCGGCGCCATCGCGGGCGGCGCGTTCCCGGGCGTGACGGCGCCGCTGGGCGTCATCGGTGTCACGGAGAAGGGCACGACCTCGCTGGAGCTGGTCGCCGAGGGGCGCGGCGGCCACGCCTCCACCCCGGCGAGGAACGGACCCACCGCCCGCCTCGCGCGCGCCATCCTGCGAGTGGAGAAGTCGCCCTTCCACGCCTCCGCGCCCGCGCCGACGCTCGAGCTGATGCGCCGGCTCGCGCCGCACCTGCCGATGCCGGTGCGCCCGGTCGTCGCGCCCCTGCTCGACCGCGCCGACCGGCTGGCACCCGTCATCACCCGGGTGCTGCTCGCCGCCGGCCCCGAGGCCGCCGCCATGACGCGTACGACCGTCGCCACCACGACCCTCAGCGGCTCGCCGGCCCTCAACGTCATCGCCTCGACCGCCAAGGCCGGCCTCAACATCCGGGTCATGGTCGGCGACACCGTCGCCGGCGTCGTCGAGCACGTCCGGGCCGCGATCGCCGACGACTCCATCCGCATCGACGTGGTCGACTCGGGCGAGCCGTCGCCGGTCTCGCCGATGGACGAGCCGTTCGAGCTGCTCGAGTCGTGCATCGGCGAGGTGTTCCCGGATGCGGTCCCCACGCCCTACGTGATGATGGCCGCCACCGACTCGCGGCACTTCACCGCGATCAGCGAGCACGTCTACCGCTTCGCCCCGTTCCGGATGACCAAGGCCCAGCGCCAGGCGATCCACTCCTACGACGAGCACCTCGGCGTCGCCGACCTCGTCGACGGCGCCCGGTGGTACCAGCTGCTGATCGAGAGGCTGCCGCATGACTGACACCAAGCCCGCCGCCCCGACCGCGGTGAAGGGTCTCGCCGCGATCGTCGGCTTCCTGGTGATGGTCGAGTTCGCCAGCGGCATCCTCCAGGGCTTCTACACCCCGATCTTCCCGCAGATCGCCGACCACCTCGAGATCCACGAGGGTGACGTCAACTGGTTCGAGGCCGCGCAGCTGGTCGTCAGCGCGCTGTGCATCCCGCTGCTGGCCCGCCTCGGCGACCTGGTCGGGCACAAGCGGGTGCTGCTCGTCTCGACCGCCGTCACGGCCCTCGGGTCGTGGTGGCTGGCGTTCGCGCCGACGTTCACGACCTTCCTCATCGGCTGGGCGATCCAGGGCGCGTACGTCGTCTGGCTTCCGCTCGAGATCGCGATCATCCACCGCCGCACACGCACGTCCGGCCGGCAGGAGCTGCTGACCCGGCGCGGGGCCGCGATCCTGGTGGGCTCGCTCGAGCTGGCCGTCATCGTCGGCGCGGTGGCCAGCGGCGCGCTCGTGGAGTCGCTGGACATGAACGTGCTGCTCACCCTGCCCGCGCTCGTCGTGACGGCGGTCTTCTTCGTGATCCTCGTCGGGATCGAGCAGGCGCCCGGCGACGACAGCGGCGGCATCGACTGGGCGGGCCTGGGACTCGTCACCATCGCGCTGGGCGTGCTGATGGGCGGCCTGGTGTGGCTGCGCCTCGACGGGCCGGGGTCGCTGCGCGGGTGGGCGACGATCATCCTGTCCGTCGCGGTCTTCGCAGCGTTCTGGCGCTTCGAGAAGCAGCACCCCGAGCCGATCGTCGACGTCCGCCTGCTGTCCAGCCCGGCGCAGTGGCCGGTGCAGGTCACCGCCTTCCTCTTCGGCATCCCCGTGCTGGGCGGCCAGATCCCGCTGTCGACCTTCGCCCAGGCCGACCCGGCCGAGCGCGGCTACGGCCTTGGTGCTGACTCCAGCTTCATCTCGACCCTGATCGGGATCTACGTCATCACCCTCGCGATCGGCGCGTTCACCCTGCCGCTGACCACCCGGCTGCTCGGCGGCGTGCGCCGCGCGCTCGTCGTCGCCTGCGTGCTCGTCGGCGTGGGGTACCTGCTGTGGCTGCCCTTCCACGACCACACCTGGCAGGCGCTCATCAACATGGCCGTCGCCGGCATCGGGTCGGGAGCGCTCGTCGCGGCCCTGCCCGCGGCTGCCGCCGCCGCGGCCCCTCCCGAACGCACCGGGATCGCGACCGGGATGACCAACGGCACCAAGACCGTCGGGGGCGCCATCGCCTCGGCGGTCTTCGCCATCGCGCTCACCGCCACCGGCTCGCTCGACGAGGCGTCGGAGAAGGTCGCGCCGCTCGGCGGCTACCTCACGGTGTGGGCGGTCTGTGCCGGGGCGTCGTTCCTCGCCGCGCTCGCGCTCCTCGCGGCACCGCGGCACGCCTTCAGCGACGTCGGAGAACCCACCGCCGGTTGAGGTGCGAGGAGCGCCAGCGACGAGCCTCGAAACCTGCGCTCCCGTGTTTCGAGGCTCGCTGCGCTCGCACCTCAACCCACCGCGGGGGCAAGCGCTCGCACCTCAACCATCGGGGGCAAGCGCTCGCACCTCGACCACCGAGGGAGCCGGTTGAGGTCAGCGGGTGGGGTACGTCCTGGCGGCGGCGGCCTCGATGCTGTCCTCGGAGGGCATCAGGAACCACAGCAGCGGGTAGACGAGGAACTGGCTGCCGGGGATGACGACGAGCGTCACGAGGAACAGCAGCCGCGTCATCCACGGCGTGAGCCCGAGGCGTCGTCCGACGCCGGCGCACACGCCGCCGAGGATCGCCCGGTCGGTCGAGCGGACGAGGCCCTGTCGGGCGAAGGACGTGCGGATCTTCTCCATGCCTCCAGCATGCGCCTGTCCGGGCGTCCACGCCATCGGGGTGAGCCCCGGTCCGACCCCGAACCACAACCGGGGGTGCCGGGGTCAGCCGGCCCGGCCCGACTCCTCGGTGACCGCCCGCAGCCGGGCTGCGAGCTCGTCCGTGAGCATTCCGGGCTCCAGCCGCCACGACCAGGTGGCCGCGGTGCCGGGGGTGTTCATCCGCGCCTCGGACCCCAAGGACAGCACGTCCTGCGCCTGCACCATGGCGAGCCGGCATGGAGCCGCGTGC
This sequence comes from Microbacterium sp. ARD31, assembly GCF_031844425.1. NCBI lineage: Bacteria > Bacillati > Actinomycetota > Actinomycetes > Micrococcales > Microbacteriaceae > Microbacterium > Microbacterium sp. ARD31. The sequence continues at coordinate 7,854 of NZ_JAUZVE010000055.1, read as the reverse complement.
GCCAGCCGGATCATGGCCCAGACCGGATCGGGGTCGTCGATGCCGGCGGCGCGCCACGCCTCCCGGGCTGCGCGGCGACGGCGTAAGGGCAGGTCGTCCCACCACCCGGCGACGGTGTCGTTGTCGTGGGTGCCGGTGTAGACGACCTGGTCGCGACGCAGGTTCTCGGGCTCGTGCGAACGGTCCTCACCGTCCGGGTCGAACGCGAACTGCAGCACGGCCATCCCCGGGAGTCCCAGCGAGTCGCGCAGCCGCTCCACCGGAGCATCGATCACGCCGAGGTCCTCGGCGAGCACCGGCAGCGGTCCGAGCTCCGCCGTCGCCGCGTCGAAGACCGCGCGCCCCGGGCCCGGCTCCCAGCGGCCGTGCTGGGCCGTCGCCTCACCGGCCGGGACGGCCCAGAACGCGGAGAAGCCCCGGAAGTGGTCGATGCGGACGAGGTCGTAGAGCCCCAGGCTCCGGCGCAGCCGCTCGATCCACCAGCGGTAACCGTCGGCCGCCATCGCGTGCCAGTCGTAGAGCGGGTTGCCCCAGAGCTGGCCCGTCTCGGTGAAGGCGTCGGGCGGTACGCCGGCGACCGCGTCGGTGCGGAAGAGCTCCGGCCAGGTCGCCGCGTCGGCACTGCCGGCCGCGACGTAGATCGGGATGTCACCGAGCACCTGCACGCCGTGGTCGCCGGCGAACGTGCGCAGCGCTGCCCACTCCCGCTCGAAGCGCACCTGGTCGGCGAGGTCGCCGCCGTGGTCGACCCACGACCCGGCCCAGTAGGCGTGCTCCTCGGCGAAGGCCGCCACCTCGTCGTCGTCCACGGGCGCCCCGGGGTCCTCGAGCAGCCCGGGCCACGCGGCGAAGGCGGACGGCGACGCGTACGGCGATCCATGCGCGTCGGGGACCGCCACCGGCAGGACCTGCCACACCTGCTGCCCAGCCCTCGCGAGCCACCTCACGACGTCGCGCGCCGGCTCACCGAGGCGACCGCCGGGCAACGAGGTGACGTGGAGCTGCACGCCCGCTGCCCGCTGCGGGATCCCTGTGACGGCCATGGCTCCAGCCTGCCCGTGCCGGACCGGCGGGCGACACGTCCGTCGGGGCGTGGCTCGTAGAGTGGAGGCATGCCGGAGCGCGACCGGGACGACGACTTCGAGGTGGCGGACCCCGAGTCCGTGCGCCGCGAGGTCGAGCGCGACGATCGCACCGGGCGGTCCGCGGCGGCGGCCCGGATCGCCCAGCAGGCCAGCTGGGTCGACCTGCAGGTGCGGCAGGCGATGGAGCGCGGGGAGTTCGACGACCTGCCCGGCCAGGGGAAGCCGATCAAGGACCTCGGCGTCGAGCACGACCCCGACTGGTGGCTCAAGAAGCTCGTCGAGCGCGAGAACATCGCACTGCTCCCCCCGGCGATCGCGCTGCGCAAGGAGGACGCCGAGCTCGAGGACCGGCTCGACGCGATCACCGTCGAGCGCGAGGTCCGGCGCGAGCTCGACGACTTCAACCGACGCGTCGTCGAGACCCGCCGCCAGCTCCAGGGCGGCCCGCCCGTGGTGACGCCCACGCGTGACGTCGACGCCGAGGTCGCGGCCTGGCGCGATCGGCGTACGGCCCGGATCGAGGCGCAGCGTGCCGTCCGGGCTGCGGCCGGCGAGCCGGAGGGCGGACGTCGGCCGTGGTGGCGGCGTCGGCGCACCCGCTGACCTCCAGCGACCGCGCCACCGGAGAGACATGCGTCATATCCGCCTGCGCGGGAGCGACGGTAGTTTGCGCGCATGACGCGTTCCGCCAAGGACTTCTTCGCCCCCCTCGCCGTCGGGGCCCCCGCGCCGCTGCGCGAGATCCCGGCCCGGCCCAGCCGCGCGATCCACTTCTTCGACCCCGGCAACGAGAAGATGGCCGCCAAGGTGCCGGGCATGGTCGGCACGGTCGACGTGCTGCTGGGCAACCTCGAGGACGCCGTCAAGGCGGAGAACAAGGAGAAGTCCCGCCAAGGCCTGGTGGAGATCGGCAAGGCCACGGACTTCGGACCCACGCAGCTCTGGACGCGGATCAACTCCCTCGACAGCCCATGGGTGCTCGACGACCTGACCACGCTCGTGCCGGAGATCGGCCACAAGCTCGACGTGATCATGGTGCCGAAGGTGCAGGGCGCCGAGGACATCCACTACGTCGACCGGCTGCTCGCCCAGCTCGAGGCCAAGGCCGGCCTCGACCGTCCGATCCTGGTCCACGCGATCCTCGAGACCGCGCGCGGCGTGGCCAACGTCGAGGAGATCTGCGGCGCCAGCCCGCGCATGCAGGGCCTCTCCCTCGGCCCCGCCGACCTCGCCGCGGACCGCCGGATGAAGACGACCCGCGTCGGCGGCGGCCACCCCGGCTACCTCGTGCGCCAGGACCCCGTGAAGGACGACCTCGGCGTGGCGCAGTACGACGCCCAGCGGACGACGTACCAGCAGGACCTGTGGCACTACACGATCGCCCGGATGGTCGACGCGTGCGCGATGCACGGGATCTACCCCTACTACGGGCCGTTCGGCGACATCGCCGACACGGTCGCCTGCGAGGACCAGTTCCGCAACGCCTTTCTGCTCGGGTGCGTCGGTGCGTGGAGCCTGCACCCGAAGCAGATCGCGATCGCCAACAAGGTCTTCTCCCCCAGCGTCGAGGACGTCGCGCACGCGCGCCGCGTGATCGCCGCGATGGGCGACGGCACCGGCGCGGTGATGATCGACGGGAAGATGGAGGACGACGCCTCGGTCAAGCAGTGCCAGGTGATGGTCGCGCTCGCCGAGGAGCTCGCGGCGATCGACCCCGAGCTGCAGAAGGCCTACGACGCGATCGGGATCGAGGCCTGAGATGAGCGACTTCACCCCGCTGCGCTCCGTCCTCTACATGCCCAGCTCCAACGAGCGGGCGCTGGAGAAGGCGAAGTCCATCGCCTGCGACGGCCTGATCCTGGACCTCGAGGACGCCGTCGCGCCCGACGCCAAGCCCGCTGCCCGCGACGCCGCCGCCGCTGCGGCGGCCTCCGGCGACTACGGCCGGCGCACGGTCACCATCCGCGTCAACGGCATCGGCACCGAGTGGCACGACGACGACATCGTCGCGGCGAGCCAGGCCGGCCCGGCCGCGATCGTGGTGCCGAAGGTCGACAGCGCCGATCAGGTCGCCCGGCTCGTCACCGCGATGGAGAAGGCGGGCGCGCCCGACCACACGCGGCTGTGGGCCATGGTCGAGACGCCGGTCGCGATCCTCGACGCGCTCGCGATCGCCCGCGCGTCCGAGCGCCTCGCCGCGTTCGTGCTCGGCACCAACGACCTGGTCAAGGAGCTGTACGCCGAGCACGTCCCTGGCCGCGCCCCGATCCTGCCCAGCCTCCACACGGCCCTGCTCGCGGGCCGTGCGGCCGGCATCGCGGTGATCGACGGCGTCTACAACGACGTCAAGGACACCGAGGGCTTCCTCGCCGAGTGCGAGCAGGGCCGCCAGATGGGCTTCGACGGCAAGACGCTGATCCACCCCGGCCAGGTGGAGGGCGCCAACGCCGCCTTCGCGCCGAGCGAGCAGGCCGTCGCGGACGCCCGCGGCCTCATCGCCGCGTGGGAGGACGGCAAGGGGGCCGGTGTGGTCACCTACAACGGCCGGATGGTGGAGAACCTCCACGTCGAGTCGGCCCGCCGCACGCTGTCGATCCACGAGGCGATCGAGGCGCTCTCCGCCGACTGAGGGTCGCTCACCGGTCGTCACCCGCAGGGAGGGTTCCCCTTCCGGACGGACCCCGGCATACTCGGGCGGCCGCCCAAAGTGGGCACGCAACAAGGAGGAGAAAGAATGATTGTCCTCGGACTGATCCTGCTCATCCTCGGGCTGCTTCTGCCCCAGAGCATCCTGACCACGCTGGGAATCATCCTGATCGTGGTCGGGCTGGTGCTGAACTTCGTCCCGATCGGCGGCTCGAGCCGCCGAGTCTGGTAGCACTCGCTCTCCACCTACGCGTCGGGCCCCGGTCACCTCGGTGACCGGGGCCCGCGCACGTCATGCGTCCTCGCGCATCACCGCAAGGAACGTGCCGACCTCCTCGCGCAGGAGCTCGGCCATGTGGGCGAGTCCCTGGGCGGGAGCGTCGAAAGCCTCCGACGAGCCGCGCAGCTGACCGTCCACGGCCGTGCGCACGGCGTCCACCATCGGCGACATCTCGCGCACGGTGCCCCCCACGTCGCCCATCGCCGCGGTGCTCGCCGCGACGACGTCCTGCATCATCCGCACCTGGCCCACCACCCGCTCGGCCGAGGCGGCGGTCGTGTCGGCGAGCGACTTGACCTCGGTCGCGACGACCGCGAAGCCCCGCCCCGCCTCGCCGGCGCGGGCCGCCTCGATGGTCGCGTTGAGCGCCAGGAGCTGGGTCTGCGCGGCGATCTGGGAGATGACGCGGACGACGTCCTGGATCTCGCGCGCGGCATCGTCGAGACGGCTGCTGGTCGTCCCGGCCGCATCGGCCTGACCGACGGCGTGGTGGGCGGATTCGGAGAGCCCCGCCGCGGTGGCGCCGAGCTCCGTGGCCGCGGCCGCGACCTGCTCGGCCACTGACATCACGGTGTCCTCGAGACGGTTGGCGAGCTCCTGACGCGCGGCCGCGGCGACGTCGAGGTCTCGTTGCGCCTCGGCCATGTGGCCGGCGGCGCGGTTGATCGTGGTCGCACCCGTGCGGAAGGAGCCGCTCATGCCGTTGAGCAGGAACTGCCGGTGGAAGCGCCCGTCGCTGGCCGCCTCCAACGACGCCGCGGACTCCCGCACGTAGGCGTCGGTGCGGTCGAGCAGGAGGTTCAGCGCCGAGCGCAGGGCCGCGACGTCGGCCATCCCCTCGCTGCCGGGCACCGCCATGGCTCGCGCCTCGAGGTCGCCGGAGGCCGCGGCCCGGCACACCGCCAGCCACTGCGCTACGACCTCGCGATAGACCTCCGCCTCCTGTCGCTGGGCGTCCCGGTCCGCGCGCCCGAGCCGGCTCATGCCACTGCTCCGCTCGCGAGCGACCAGACGAACCGGTCGTAGGACGTGCGCCGGTCCGTCAGGAGCTCCTGCAGCAGGTCGCAGCCGGCGCGAGCGGCCTCGGCGGAGTTGTGGTGACGTTTCTCCTCGGCGACCAGGCTGCGGTACAAGGGGTCGATCTCGCGGATCGCGCGCGCGTCGGGCAGCCGTCGGTTGGAGTGGTAGCCGACCACGTCCCCGCCGGGACCGATGCTGGGGGTGATGTGGGCGAGCACCCAGTAGTGCGCCCCGTCGCCGGCGAGGTTCACGACGTAGGCGAAGAGCTCCTGCCGGCTGCGGAGCGTGTCCCACAGCAGCTGGAACACCGCCTTGGGCATGTCGGGGTGCCGGATGACGCTGTGGGGGCGCCCCAGCAGCTCCGCCTCCTCGATCGCCGACACCCGGCAGAAGACGTCGTTGGCGTAGGTGATGCGCCCCTTGAGGTCGGTCTTGGTGACGATGACCTCGTCCTGGCCGAAGGACCGCTCGACGCCGGTGGGGCGGACGATCCGGGCGGTGGGACGTGCGTCGTGGTTGGCAGACATGCGTGGTGCTACTCCCGGAGATGACCGGGCGTTCCCCGGTGGCTGAGAGGACGATCGTCAGGCGCACCGCCGACCTGAGACGAAGCCACCGGGCACGGGACTTCTCAGGACCTTGGTCCCGGTCCACGCCCTCCGGGCCGCCACCGTCGACGTACCCGTCCGAAACCCGCGTGCCACGTGTCGGTGCCGGAGGACACAATCCACCGGTGAGCTCCTCGGTGACCCTGCGCCAGTTCTGGACCGTGCTGTCCCCCGAGGGGCGGTGGCTGCTGTCCACCGTCGCGGTGCAGACCCTGGGCCGCGGGCTCACCCTGCCGTTCACCGTGATCTACCTCCACGAGGTCCGCGGCTTCTCCCTCGACCTCGCCGGCACCCTGATGGCGTTCATCGCGGTCGTGGCCCTCGCCGTCACCGGGCCCGGAGGCGCGCTCACCGATCGGGTCGGCGCCCGCCGGGTGCTGCTCTTCTCCACCACGTGCCAGCTCCTCGGGTGCACCGTGCTGGCCTTCGCGACCACGCCGGCCGCCGCCGCGCTCGCGATGGCCTTCCTCGGCGTCAATTTCGGGATGTCGTGGCCGGCGTTCAACGCCCTCATCGCCGCGGTCACCACGGGCGAGCTGCGCCAGCAGTACTTCGGCATCAACTTCGCGCTGATCAACCTCGGCATCGGCGTGGGCGGCGTGATCGGCGGGATGTACGCCGACGTCTCGCAGCCCCACACGTTCACGGTGATCTTCCTGGCCGACGCCGCCAGCATGCTCGTCCCGATCGCCCTGCTCCTCGGGCCGTTGCGTCGCGTCAGCGGTCAGCACGTCGCACCCGACGACGCCGACGCGGCCAGCGGCTCCTACCTCGCCATCCTCCGCAACCCGGCCGTCGTCGGGATGACCGGGCTGACCTTCATCGCCGTCTTCGTCGGCTACGGGCAGCTGGAGGCCGGCTTCCCGGCGTTCGCCCGCCAGGTCGGCGACGTGTCGACCCGGGTGATCGGCTTCGCCTTCGCCGTCAACACCGCGGTGATCGTGCTGCTGCAGTTCCTGGTGCTGCGCCGCATCGCGGGGCACCGCCGCACCCGCGTGATGCTGGTGATGTGCGCGATCTGGGCGGTCTCCTACCTCGTCCTCGGCGCCACCGGGGTGCTGCCGGGAGTGCTCGCGGGCGCGGCCGTGCTGGCCTACATGGGCCTGTTCGCCCTCGGCGAGACGATGATGCAGCCGACCATCCCGGCGATCACCAACGACATGGCGCCCGACCACCTGCGCGGGCGCTACAACGCGGTCAACGCCGGGGCGTTCCAGGCCGGCGCGATCGGGGGCCCGCTGTTCGCCGGCTTCGTGCTCGACCGGGGCTGGTCGACGCCCTACGTGCTGACCATGGTCGTCGGGTGCGCGCTGATCGCCGTCCTGGCCCTCGTGGTGGAGCGGCTGGTCCCGGCCGCCGTCAACGGAGTGCCCGACGAGTCCGTCCTCAGCATCCACACGGCGACGGGCGACCCGGCGCCGCAGGGAACGCCCGAGCGGGAATGAACAGACCGGTATAGAGCACCGCGCGACTCCGGGCCGACCAGCGCGCCTCGCCACTATGGTCTCTCCATGCCTGGCCCCCTCACCCTTGTAGGTGTGGCGTCGCCCTACGCCTTCGACGTGGCCGAGTCGGCCCGTCGGCTGGGCCGCGACGTCGTCTGCGTCGACAACCACGGCGGGGCCGACCCGCGCCTGCCCGGCCTGAGCGAGCTCACCGACGACACAGTGCGTACGCCATTCGCGTTGGGCCTCTCGTCGGCCGCCCACCGCGGACGGGCTGCCCACGCTGCGGCCGACGCCGGGTGGTCCGAGCCCGAAGCGCTGGTCGACCCGACCGCGACCGTCGCGTCGACGGCCACGATCGCCCACGGGGCCTACGTCAACGCCGGTGCGGTCTTGGGCTCCCACGCGAGCATCGGCTGCCACGCCAACGTCAACCGCTCGAGCTCCATCGGCCATGACGCGCGCCTGGGTTTCGCCGCGTCGACCGGCCCGGGCGTCGTCCTCGCCGGTGGCGTGGTCGTCGAGGCCGGTGCCTTCGTGGGCGCCGGCGCCACCGTGCTCCCCGAGCTCACGGTCGGGCGAGGTGCGACGGTGGGCGCGGGTGCCGTGGTGACACGGGACGTGTCGCCCGGCGCCGTCGTGGTCGGCAACCCGGCGCGGGTGCTGCGCGCCCAGGAGGTCGAGGAGCTGGCATGTCCGCACTGCTGATCGACCTCGACCGGGCCGCACCCATCGTGCTGGCGCCGACCGGCATGGTGCCGACGCGTGCG
>NZ_JAUZVE010000054.1:0-44885 GCF_031844425.1 Microbacterium sp. ARD31 | reverse complement strand
GGATCCGGGGTGGGATCCGGTGTCGGGTCCGGTGTCGGGTCCGGTGTCGGGTCCGGTGTCGGGTCCGGGGTGGGCGTCGGATCTGGAGTGGGGTCGGGCGTCGGGTCCGGCGTCGGGGTGGGATCTGGGGTGGGATCCGGCGTCGGCGTCGGCGTGGGATCCGGGGTGGGGGTCGGGTCAGGCGATGGCGTGGCAGTCGGGTCCGACGTCGGCGTGGGTGTCGCGCTGGAGGTCGGCGTCGGGTCCGAGGTGGGCGTCGGGTCCGAGGTGGGGTCCTCGGTCGGCTCGTCCGTCGGCTCGTCGGTCGGCTCGTCGGTCGGGTCGTCGGTCGGGTCCTCGGTCGGGTCCTCGGTCGGGTCGTCGGTGGGCACCGTGGTGGGGGCGACCAGGTCGTCCGCCGGGACGTCGGCCACCACGTCGTCGGGGACCTCGAGGTCCTCAGGGCCCTCGGCGTCGACCGACGACCGGTCGGCCGACGAGCCGGCCCCGTCACCGGAGCCCGAGCGCAGGACGGTGTCGCCGGGCTGGACGGGAGCGCTGATGGCCGGGTTGCGGGCCGGGGGCTCGGCGGTGGTGCGGTCCGCGTTGTTGAGGCCGACGGCGATGGCACCACCCACCACGGTCACGCTCGCGGCGACGCCCGCGACGGCGACGGCACCGCTGTTGCCCACGACCAGGTCGCGGACCCGGCCGACCACGGTGCCGATCCCGAGCGGCATCGAGGCGCCGCCCACGGCTGCCGCACCGACGTACGTCGCCCCGACCCCGCCGAGGAGCAGCGGGGCGAGGATCGCGCCGAGGTTGGAGTTGACCTCGGTGAGCTCGAGGTAGATGGCCATGCACGAGCGGCAGCCGCCGAGGTGGTCCTCCACCTTCGCGGCGTCACGGCGCGAGATGGCGTTGCGGACGTAGGCGCCGAGCTGGCCGTGCGTCCAGCGGCAGGTGTCGTCCTCGAGGTCGGTGACGTGCTGGGTGAGGAAGGCCTGGCGCAACCCCTCGCGGGCGCGGTAGGCGAGTGCCGAGACCGAGTTGGGGCTCATCCCGAGCAGGGGCGCGATGTCGGCGGGCTTGTCGCCCTCGACCTCGGTGTGCCAGAGCACCAGCTGCCAGCGCTCGGGGAGCGAGGCGAACGCACGCGCCGCGGCGGCGTTCTCGAAGCCCTCGATGGCCGTGTCGCGGAACGGCACGCCCGGGTCGAAGGCCTCCATGTCGTCGGTGGTGTGCAGCCGGGCGTTGGCGCGGAAGCGGTCGACCTGGAGGCGGCGTACGGCGGTGAGCAGGTAGGCGCGGAACGCCATGTCCGGGCCGCCCCCGCGCTGCAGGACGCCCAGGACCTTGATGAAGGCGTCGGAGACCAGGTCCTCGACGTCACCCGCGGGCACCAGCTGGCGGGCCAGGCGGCGGGCCGCCTCGACGTGCCGCTCGAAGAGCGTGCCGTAGGCGTCGACGTCCCCGCCGCGGACCGCCGAGATCAGCTCGGCGTCCCCCGGTGACTCGACGCTGGGGGCAATGCTCATGTGGACGCTCCGGACGCGCGCCTGACCGGGTGCCAGGCTGAGGAGACTCTAGACCTCGCAGTCGGGCCGGCACCGCGAAGGCAAAGAATCCGGAAAGAGTGGTCTGGTCCGCGTCATGGAGTGCCATGAGCGGCGTCACACCGGTAGCAGGACGACCAGTGAGGGGTATGCCGTGAAGAACTTCGCCGCACGCGTGCGACGGATCTCGGCGACCGGTCCTGGGGTGAGCACGTCAGGGTCTGCCGAGACGCGGTCGGGGTTGCCGCACCGGTTCGAGGCCGTGGGGGAGGCGCTCGCCTCAGGGTCGGGTCTCCTGGACGTGTGCGCGGTCGCGGGGCAGGACCTCGCGCGCGACGGCGCGTCCATGCAGGAGGCCCTGGACAGCCTGCGCGACACCGCGCACCGGGTGGCGGGTGGGGATCCGCCATTCGACGCGGTGTCGGCCCTGCTCACGGCGTGGGGGGAGACGACGCTGGGCTACCTGCACCAGCTCTCCTGCGACGACCCGCTCACCGGCCTGGCCAGCCAGGCGCACCTGCGCAGCCGGCTCTCCGAGCTGCACCGCCTGCCGCCCACCGAGGAGGCGGTCGCGAGGCACGCGCTGGTCGTGTGCGCGCTGCCGTTCGGGGACGACCCGTCGGAGGAGCCCGTCGACCACTTCACCCGGGCCATGCGCCTGGCGCGGGCGGGGGAGATGGCGCGCACCGTCTTCCCGCGCGACGAGACCGTCGCGCGGGTCGGCATGCGCCGGGTGGCGGTCCTGGCCCGGCGCGACGACCGGCTGGGTCGCCGCGTCCGGGTGCTGCGGGCGTTGCTCGAGGGGGTCGAGGGCCGGGTGGGCGGTCCGCTGGTCCGGGTGTGGATCGAGGGCCTGCCCGACTCGGACCCGTCCACCGGGATGCTGCTCGACGAGCTGGCGCGCGGCTGACCCCCCCGCCCTGTCCGTGCCGCCCCCTAGGGTGGTCGTATGTGTGGTCGCTACGCCTCCTCCCGGACCCCCGACGACCTGGTCGAGGAGTTCGAGGTCGTGGAGAGCCGCGTCGCGGGTCCGCTCGCCGCCGACTACAACGTGGCCCCCACCAAGGAGGTCTACGCCGTGGTGGAGCGGCCGCCCTCGCGTGAGTCCGAGGAGCCGCCCCAGCGCCAGCTCCGGGTGCTGACCTGGGGACTGGTGCCGTCGTGGGCGAAGGACCCCTCGATCGGCAACCGGATGATCAACGCCCGGATGGAGACCGTCGCGGAGAAGCCGGCCTACCGCAAGGCGTTCGCCTCCCGCCGCGCGCTGCTGCCGGCCGACGGGTACTTCGAGTGGTACCCCACGTCCCGGACCAACGCCAAGGGCAAGCCGGTCAAGCAGCCGTTCTTCATCCGTCCCAAGGACGGCGGGGTGCTGGCGATGGCAGGTCTCTACGAGATCTGGCGCGACCCCGGCAAGGCCGACGACGACCCGGACCGGTTCCGGTGGACCTGCACGGTGATCACGACGCAGGCCGAGGACTCCCTCGGCCACATCCACGACCGGATGCCGCTGATGGTCGAGCGCGACCGCTGGCACGAGTGGCTCGACCCGCGCACGGGCGGCGACACCTCGCTGCTCGTCCCGGCCGCGCCGGGCCGGCTCGAGGCGTACGCCGTGCCGCCGTTGGTCAGCAACGTGCGCAACAACGGCCCCGAGCTGGTCGAGCCGCTGCCCGTGGAGGAGACGACCTCGTGAAGAAGGCGACCGTCCGCAGCGTCGACACGCCCCACGGCGAGGGGCGGCTGCACACCCGCCGGGCCACCAGCCCGATGGCCACCCTCCTGCTGAGCCATGGCGCCGGCGGCGGGGTGGAGGCGCGCGACCTCTGGGCGCTGGCCGACGCCCTGCCCGCGCAGGGCTTCACAGTGGTGCTCTTCGAGCAGCCCTGGCGGGTCGCCGGCCGCAAGGTGGCCACCGCTCCGCCCACCCTGGACGCCGCGCTGCGGTGTGCGGCCGACGTGATGCGCGTGCGCACCCCGCTCGTGGTCGGCGGCCGCTCGGCCGGGGCCCGCTCCGCCGCCCGTACGGCGCGCTCCCTGGGCGCCACGGGGTGCCTGGCGTTGTCGTTCCCGCTGCACCAGCCGGGCCGGACCGAGCCCACCCGTTTGCCCGAGCTGGCGGGCGTGGGCCTGCCGACCCTCGTCGTGCAGGGGGAGCGCGACCCGATGGGGCGCCCCGAGGAGTTCCCCGGCGACCTGCCCGACCTCGACATGGTGGTCATACCCGGCGGCGACCACGGCCTGAAGGTGCCCGCGCGCGGCGAGGTGAGCCAGGAGGAGGCGATGGGCATCGTGGTCGAGTCCACGCTCGAGTGGCTGGTCCGCGAGGTCGTCGGGAATCCCTCGGCGTAGCCGGCTGTTGGGCCAGTGTGCAGTCACTGACCCTCGATCGACCGCGACCCCGAGAGCGCGGTACTGACCCTGCTTCCACGGCGGTACTGTGGGAGGCGATGACTGAATCGCTCGAGGACCAGCTGTCCTCCCCCGAGACCCCCGCGGTGGACCCCGCCACGGAGTCCGACGACGAACGCTCGGCGCGCTTCGAGCGCGACGCCCTGCCGTTCCTCGACCAGCTCTACGGCGCCGCGATGCGGATGACCCGCAACCCGGCCGACGCCGAGGACCTGGTGCAGGAGACCTTCGCGAAGGCCTACAGCGCCTTCCACCAGTTCAAGCCCGGCACCAACCTCAAGGCCTGGCTCTACCGGATCCTCACCAACACCTACATCAACTCCTACCGCAAGAAGCAGCGGCAGCCGCAGCAGTCGATGTCCGAGGACGTCGAGGACTGGCAGCTCGCCCGCGCGGAGTCGCACTCCTCGACGGGCCTGCGGTCGGCGGAGATGGAGGCGCTGGAGCACCTGCCCGACTCCGAGGTGAAGGAGGCGCTGCAGCGCCTGCCCGAGGAGTTCCGCCTCGCGGTCTACCTCGCCGACGTGGAGGGATTCCCCTACAAGGAGATCGCCGAGATCATGGACACGCCGATCGGCACCGTGATGTCGCGACTCCACCGCGGCCGGCGCCAGCTGCGCGACATGCTCGCTGACTACGTCCGGGCCAACGACCTCCTCCCGGCCAGCTCGCTGCCGGGGTCCACCGAGGGGAGCGGATCGTGACCACGCACGACCACGACAGCCACGAGCACGGACGCGAGGACTGCGTCGACTACATCGAGCGCATCGTCTACCTCATCGACAACGAGCTCGACCAGGCCGACTGCGCCGTCGTCGAGATGCACCTGCGCGAGTGCGGTCCCTGCCTGGAGAAGTACGACCTCCAGAAGGCGGTCAAGCAGCTCGTCGCCCGGTCCTGTGCCGAGTCGGCCCCCGAGTCGCTGCGCGACCGGGTGCGCCTGCAGCTGCGCGAGGTGAGGATCCAGATCAGCGAGGGCGGCAGCTGACCCTCCGGGCGGGCCGATTCGCCGCGACCCGGTGGATTTGAGAGACTGCTCCGAGCACCGATTCCAGGAGGACCACATGGGCAAGACCGGACGCAAGCGCCGCGCTCGCAAGAAGAAGGGCGCGAACCACGGCAAGCGCCCCAACGCCTGACGCGCACCAGCGACGTCATTCGTGGAAGTCCCCGCCACGGCGGGGACTTTTGCACGTCCGGGGCAGCACGACCGCCGTGCATCGTGCCGAGCTGTCCCGACGGGGAGCCGACGACGCCGAGATCGCCCGGATGACGATCACCTACCTGGTGGTGCGACAGCCCGACGGGTGGCGCACGGCCGCGCTCCTCGTGCACTCCGCCGAGCGGACCGGTCCGTCGCCGCGCGGCGACGGTGGAGCCGTCGGCCCGACCTAGCGGCCCGCCGCTCCATCGTCGGAGGCGTCGGGTGACGCGGGCCCGTCCGCGTCAGGTGTGCGACGTGCACGTGAGGCGCAGCGCGGCCCGATTCCCCAGGAACGCGGCGGACGGGGGGAAGGGGACCTCGCGCACCCAGACGCCCGGCGTGGGTTCCTGGTCGCGCAGCGGGTCGCCCTCCGGCTGGTGGTCGCGCAGCGGCACGGTGATCTCGGAGGCCCAGCTGGCCCAGGCCACGAGCGAGGTGCCCTGCACGCCGACGTCGACCACGAGGGTGTCGTCGAAGTCGGTCGTGGCCTCGATGTGGTCGCCGAACCGGAACATCCCGCCCTCCTCGCGCAGCGACAGCACCCGGACCGTCAGCGCGAACCTCATGTACGGCGACTCGGCCGGCCTCGGCTCGCGCGTGGACAGGTACGTCGTCACCACCGGCACCGGGCGGTCCGCGGGGTCCTCGGGGCGCCGGTGCTCCAGCAGGATCGGCGAGCACGTCGCCGCCGTGCGCTCGTGCATGAGGGTCGGCAGGCCGCGGATCGACACCCGCGCCTCGGCCTGCCACGTGAGGTCCTCCTCGTCGGGCAGCTCCAGCCCCACCACCTCGCCCGTGACGCGGACGTCGCCGAAGAGGAACCGGGACAGGTTGTGGTAGCCCTCCTCGGAGTTCACCATGCCCAGCATGCCGCTGTGGCTGCGGTGCACGAAGGCGTGGTCGGCAGTGCGCTGGGGGCCTGCACCGTCGCGCGGCCCGGAGACCAGCGCGTTCTCGATCTGGACGAGGCCGTCGCTGCGGGGGCCGACGCTGCGCGCCGACCAGCCGGCCGCCACGGTGTAGTCGCCCGCGTTCGTGCCGATCAGGCAGAAGACGCGCGACAGCGGGAAGTTCTCGTCGTCCGGCAGCACGCGGGCGTCCCAGTCGTCCGGGGGCTCGGCGTCAAGCCCGGCGCCGGGCGTCAGGTACTGGTGCATCCGCCGCGGCCCGAAGATGTCGGCGCCGTGGATGCCGAAGGTGTCGCGCAGCCGCTCGAGGAGGCCGCCGCCGATGTCGAACTCGATGCCGCCGTGCGGGGTGCCGTAGGTGAAGAGCCGGTCCACGAACTCGGCGGCCAGGCGCCGACCCCCCGGCCCCGGGCTGCCGTCGCCGTGCTCGCCGTAGGCCTCGGGGATGATCTTCTGCACCATGGACCGGGCGACGAGCCCGCCCATCGAGTGCGCCACCAGGTGCACGCGGGGCGCCCCGGTCCGGGCCAGGACCTTCTCCGTCAGGCGCAGCAGGTCGCGCGCGGCGCCCTCGAGCGAGAACTCCTGGGGCGTGTTGCCCCAGCGCGACGACGAGCGGTCGTAGAACCGGTGGATCCAGATGGTCGCGGGCTCCACGTCGCCGTCCGCCCTCGAGTCGAGGTAGCCCTCCTGGTCGCCCCGGACGATGAGCTGGTAGTCGTGGTCGGCGATGAGGCGCAGCACGGGGCTCTCGAACTGGTAGAACACCGCGTCGCCCCGGCCGTTGACCCGCACGTGCGTCGACCCGGCGTTGAACCCGTAGAGCGGGTCGATGACCGCCTCGTTGATGCCCTTGGTGTCCCCGGCGAAGCCGCGCACGTAGATGATCGGCAGTGTCCCTGGCATCGGTCCCCCCGGGTTCGCTCGACGAGGAGCGGGCGATTGGCGCGACGGCGCGGTGAAGCACTCCACGCTAGTCGCGCCGGACGACGGCGTCTGCAGTCGCGACCCCGGTGGGGCGTGCGGTCTAGCCCGCCGGCGTCGCGGTCGGGGAGGGGTGGGTCAGAGCCGGGACAGGAAGCGCTCGGCGTCGACGACGACGCGGGTGATCTCGCCGGCGCCGAGCACCTTGCCGGACGCGACGTCCCGCGCGCTGACGGTGAACCGGTGCAGGCGCCCGTCGACGTACGCACTGGACGCGCTGACCTCCACCGATGCGCCCACGGGGCTGGCGGCGAGGTGCTCGACCTGCACCCGGGTGCCGACGCTGGTCGAGCCCGGGGGGAGCACGGGCGCCAGGCACGCGCAGGTGGCCGCCTCCAGCCAGGCCAGCAGCCGCGGCGTACCGAGCACGGGCAGTGACCCGCTGCCGACGGCCGCTGCCGTGTCGTCGTCGGTCACCGTGAACGTCAAGGTGGCGGGCTCTGGCTGCGACATGGCGGTCCTTCCGGGATTCGTCGGCGCGGTGAGGCAACCTGAGTGCCCCCGACACGTCTACCAGACATGAGCGCGAGGACCCTCGGGATGGAGCCGTCAGTGGACATCACCGAGCTCTACGCTGCCCATCGGCTGTCGCTCGTGAGGCTGGCCGTGCTGCTGGTGGACGACTTCGCGTCGGCGGAGGACGTCGTGCAGGACGCGTTCGCCGCCCTGGCCCGGCGGCCAGGGGCGCTGGAGGACCCGTCGAAGGCGCTCGCCTACCTGCGCGTCGCGGTGGTCAACACCGCGCGCTCGGCGCTGCGCCGACGACGTACGGCGCGGGCGTACTCGCCACCCCACGACCTGTCCCCACCCTCGCCCGAGGACGCCGCGGTGCTGGCGGAGGAGCACCGCGAGGTCATCGCGGCCCTGCAGCGGCTGGCCCCGCGACAGCGGGAGGTTCTGGTGCTGCGCTACTGGTCCCACCTGTCCGAGGCCGAGATCGCCCGGACCCTCGGCATCAGTCCCGGGACCGTGAAGTCGACCGCCAGCCGCGCGCTGGCCGCCCTGCAGGACAGCCTGGCCACGAGCCCAGGGGAGGAGGAGCGATGAGCACGCACGACACGCTCGACATCGAGGAGCGGCTGCGCGCCGCCCTGGTGGCCCGCGCCGAGCTGGTGCAGCCGGAGGACCTCGCTCCGCTCGCGCCGGTGGTGCAGGTGCGTCCGCGCTGGCAGTCGCCGTGGGTGCTGCTCGCCGCCGCCGCGGTGGTGCTGCTCGTCCTGGGCGTCGTCCTCCAGGGTGTCGGTGGGCGTCAGCGGTCCGACGACGTCGCGCCACGGCCCGACGAGCGGGTGGAGCTCGACGTGCCGGCCGACATCGGCCGCGACTGGCAGGCCCAGCCCTACTCGACGCCGGCCCGTCTCGACCTCGACGGCGACGGTCGGAAGGAGACGGTCGACTTCCTCGGCGAGCCCGGCAGGCGGGGCGACGGCCGGGTCCGGATGCAGGCGACCCTCAGCAGCACCGGTGAGGAGGCGTGGGGCATCGCCGACGTGGGCACCACGACCGTCAGCGCCCTGCCCCCCATCGACGCCGACCGGGACGGCGACCAGGAGCTCGTGCTCTACCGGGACGACCCCGTGGGTGGCGGTCATCCGCTCGTCTACGACCTGCGCGAGGGTCTCCTGCTGCGGGCCGTCGTCGACCAGCCCGAGCTCCTCGTGCGCGGCGACATCCCGGTGCTGGGCACGAGGACCGAGCACTACGAGATGGTCCGGCAGCACGAGTACTGGATCGAGGACGGCACGCTCTGGTCCAGCCGATCGGTCAACTCCTACGCCTCCGCCAACATGACGATCGTCAAGCCGCTCGTCACCGTGCGGGACGCCTGGACCTGGCGTCTGTCCGAGGAGGGGCTGCTGGAGCCCGTGGACGCCGGATGCCTCCGGCACGACGTCATGGACGACTCGCGCACGCCCTGCGAGGACGGCGCGGTCGACGACCTGCCCGACGTCGCCGACGTGGCCACCGCGACGATCGGGATGGGGGAGTCCGCCGTGCTCGACGACGGATTCCCGTTCGACGTACGACTCGAGGCCGCTGCCGACCCCTCCCTGGTGGTCGAGGGCAGCGACGGCCGGACGATCAGCCACGGACTCGAGGTGGGCGATCCGCGCGTCGCCACGGTGCAGCCCGTCCGCGTCTTCTCCGACGGCGCCTCGGTGCTGGTCACCTCCGGCAGGGATCCGGCGTACGTCCGCGTGCTGCGGCAGGAGGGTGAGCGGCTGGTCGAGCTGGCACCGGTGGGCGAGGTCGAGCTGACCGACGACGCCACGCACCGCACCTGGCTCACCTCCGACGGCACGCTCGTGACCGCGGTGGCCGGTGAGGACGGTGCCTGGCGGCTCTGGTTCTGGCAGATGGTGTCTCCCTCGGAGACGGCCGCACTCCCCGGTGCCGAGGTCTGCTTCGACGACGTCGACGACCCGTCGACCGTGCGCCGCTGCTGACCTCCGGCTCAGAAGACCTTGTGGAACGCGATGAGGTCGACGCCCGGCAGGGGAGACCAGTCGCGGGACGGGTCGCGGGTGTAGCCCAGCCGCGCGTAGACCCGGTGGGCCGCCGCCATGGTCGCCAGCGACGACAGCGCCATCCCGGTCGCGCCCTCGGCACGGGCCCGCTCCTCGCACAGCGTGGCGAGCGCGGTGCCCGCCCCGAGGCCCTGCCCGGCGGGGTCCACGGCCAGCATCCGGAACTCACCCTCGTCGTCGCGGGCGATCTCGCGCCACGGCGTGCCCGGGCGGCAGAAGGTGACGTTGCCGAGCAGGCGCTCGCCCTCGACCGCGACCCACACCTCGGCCTCGGCGTCGCGGCGCGCCACGTCACGGAGCCGGTCGCGGTAGTCGTCCTCGGCGCCGGTCAGGAACGGCTCGTACGCCGCGACGCAGACGTCGCCCGCGGCGGCGTGCTCGTCGGGTCGGATCCGGCGCAGCTCCACGCGGTCCCGCTCAGATGCCGAAGGTGGTGCGCGGGTAGGCCGCCTCCACGTCGGTGATGACGTTGACGAGGTAGGGGACGCCTGCGGCGTAGGCGCGGTCGAGTGCCGGCCCGATCTGCTTCGGGTCGGTGACCGTCTCGCCGGCGCCGCCGAGCGCCCGCACCACCTCGTCGTACGGCGTGCGCTGGGCGAGGTCGGCGGCCACGTCGTAGCCGTAGATCATCTGCATCGGGCCCTTCTCCAGGCCCCAGGCGGAGTTGTTGCCCATCACCATGACGACGGGCAGGTCGTGGCGCACGAGGGTGTCGACGTCCATCAACGAGAAGCCCGCCGCGCCGTCGCCGAGCAGGAGCGTCACCTGGGCGCTGGGACGTGCGATGCGCGCAGCGATGGCCGCGCCGAGACCTGCGCCGAGGCAGCCGTAGGGGCCCGGGTCGAGCCAGCCGCCCGGTCGCTGCGGCTCGACGTACTTGCCGGCGAACGACACGAAGTCGCCGCCGTCGCCGATGACGACCGAGTCGTCGGCCAGTCGCGGGACCAGCTCGCCGTAGATCCGGGCGGGGTGGATGGGGTCGGCCTCCGCGGTGAGCAGCTGCGCGTCGCGCTCGGCCGCCGCACGCACCTGGTCGGCGAGCTGGTCGGCCCACGCCGTCCAGTCCGGCTTGCTGCCGCGCTCGATCGCCGCCTGCAGGCCGTCGAGCACGGTGGTGAGGTCACCGGAGACCGATCCGGCGAGCTCGGCGTGGCCGGAGACCTGGCCGGGGGAGTCGGCGATGTGGACCACCCGCGCGAAGGCGCCGTCGGGGTTCTTGTCCGGACCGCCGAAGACGCCGTAGCCGAGGCGGAAGTCCAGCGGGGTGCCGACGACGACCACCAGGTCCGCGCCGGCGAGCGCGGCTCCGCGTGCCTTGGTGACCAGCGAGCGGTGCCCGCCTGGGATGATCCCGCGGCCCATGCCGTTGGTCAGGGTGGGGATGCCGAGGTCCTCGACGAGGCGTAGTGCCGCGGCCTCGGCGTGGTCGGCCCAGACGTCGGTGCCGAGGATCAGCACGGGACGGCTCGCCTCGGCCAGCAGTCGGGCCACGGCGGCGATCGCGTCGGCGTCGGGCTCGATGCGCACGCCCTCCCCGGACCCCGCGGAACCGGTCGAGGAGTTGAAGAACTCGTCCATGGGTACGTCGACGAACACCGGCCCGCGGTGGCTGGACCGGGCGAGCGTGAACGCCTCGTCCATGCCGGGAGCCACCTCGGCGGCCGTCATGAGGGTCTTCGCCGACTTCGCGACCGGCGCGATGATCGGCGGCTGGTCGAGCTCCTGGAGCGAGCCGCTGCCCCAGCGGTTCTGCGGGGCGCGGCCGCCGACCACGACCATGGGCGAGCCGGCGAACTGGGCCTGCGCGATCGCGCTGATGCCGTTGGTGACGCCGGGGCCGGCGGTGAGCACGGCCAGGCCCGGCACGCGCGTCAGCTTGCCCGTCGCCTCGGCGGCGAAGGCAGCCGTCTGCTCGTGGCGCACGTCGAGCAGGCGCATCTGCGGGTCCTGGCCGTCCTGGTTGATCCGCACCGCCCCGTCGTACATCGGGAAGACGTGCGCACCCGAGAGGGTGAACATGGTCTCGACGCCGTGGGCGCGGGCGACGTGGACGGCCAGCTCGCCGCTGTGGCCGGAGATCTCGCTCATGCCCGCAGGTTAGCGGGTTCCTACTGACAGGTAGGGGGCGTTCGACAGGCGGAGCGCCTCGATGACCACGAGCAGCAGGTCGGGGCGCACCGGGGGCGGCTCGGGCCCGAGGGACAGGTGCAGGAACAGCGCGCGCAGGAACGCCTGCGGTGCGGAGGTCACGGCGAAGGGGTCGTAGTCGACGGGCCCGCGGAAGGGGTTGCCGGCCGCGGCGATCCGGTGGACCCACGGCTCGAGCGCCTCGACGCCCAGGGTGTTGCGGCGCAGGATCTGCATCACCGCGGCGGCGATCCGGTCGGGCTCGCCGGCCGCGAGCGGGGCGTCCGCGGGCTGCTCCAGGAGCCGCTCGGCGACGACGTCGAGCAGCACGGCGTGCTCGGAGCCGGCGATGTGCGGTGACTCCCCGAGCGCCCCGAGCGCGTCGGCGCCGTGTGCGATCGCGTGCGCCCAGCCCTTGTCGAGGACGTAGCCGCGGGTGTCGCGCTCGCGGAGGAACCAGGTGGCCAGGCAGTCGCCCCACTCGAGGATCTTGCCGCCCGGCAGGAGGTGCTGCTCGTTGTCGCGCTCGAGGCACGCGCCCAGGATCAGTGCGCTGAAGCTGCGGCGGAACACCGTGTCGGTGCCGTGCTCGCCCAGCCCGACGGACAGCCCGGCGACCATGCCGTCGCCGAGGCCGGCCAGCAGGTCGTCGTAGACCCCGCGGTCGATCCAGGTCACCAGCGCGGGGTAGGCGGTGCCGTCGCGCACCTCGGGCCGGGTCGAGCCCAGCATCGTCGTGAGCTCGGCGGTCAGGTCGTCGAGCGGACGGTCCGAGGGGACCTCGAACCCGGCTGCTTGCACCTGGTTCCAGTACCCGAGCGACATGATCCCCATCCTGCCAGCCATCCCCGACACACCCCTAGTCCGGTCCACGGCAGCCCCTAGGCTGGCCGGGTGCCGTCCCTCCACGAGCTCGTGCGAGCCCACACCGACCTCGTCGACGACGACGTCGCGTGGCTCCAGCGGCTCATGGCGGACTGGCAGATCCTGGCCGACCTCTCCTTCGCCGACCTCGTGCTGTGGCTGCCCGACCGGGAGGGCCGCGGCTACTGGGCCGGTGGCCAGATGCGGCCCACGACCGGTCCCACGGCCCTGGTGGACGACGTCCTGGGCACCTTCATCCCCACCGGCCGGCGCCGCATGCTGGACGAGGCGTTCGGCTCCGGCCGCCTGGTGCGCGAGGGCGATCCGGAGTGGCGCGACGCCGTCCCCGTGCGGGTGGAGGTCATCCCCGTCCGCCGCGCCGGCCGGGTGATCGCCACCATCGCCCGCAACACCAACCTCCTCGGCATCCGCACGCCCAGCCGGCTCGAGCTCAGCTACCTCCAGACCGCGGCCGAGCTCACCCAGATGATCGCCAACGGCCACTTCCCGCTCCCCGGCCAGCGCAGCGACCACGCCGACTCGCCCCGCGTCGGCGACGGCTTCGTGCGCCTCGACCCCGCGGGCCGGGTCGTCTACGCCAGCCCCAACGGCCTCTCCGCCTACCGCCGCCTCGGGCTCCAGGGCGACCTCGCCGGGCTGGTGCTCACCGACCTGACGCGCGACCTGGTCCCGGTCCGCAAGCGTCCCGACGAGGAGACCCTCAGCGCCGTCCTCGGCGGTCGCGACGGCCGCGCCACGGAGGTCGGGACCGACGACGTGACCCTCATCGTGCGCAGCATCCCGCTGCGACCCCAGG
Organism: Microbacterium sp. ARD31; assembly: GCF_031844425.1. Classification (NCBI taxonomy): domain Bacteria; kingdom Bacillati; phylum Actinomycetota; class Actinomycetes; order Micrococcales; family Microbacteriaceae; genus Microbacterium; species Microbacterium sp. ARD31. The sequence goes on along the minus strand of NZ_JAUZVE010000054.1, from coordinate 31,506 downwards.
GCGACCGCAGCGGCGCGCTGCTGCTGGTCCGCGACGTCAGCGAGCTGCGCCGGCGCGACCGCGAGCTGGTCACCAAGGACGTCACCATCCGCGAGATCCACCACCGGGTGAAGAACAACCTCCAGACCGTGGCGGCGCTGCTGCGCCTGCAGGCACGTCGTACGCAGGCCGAGGACGCCAAGGCCGCCCTCGAGGAGGCCGTGCGTCGCGTCGGCTCGATCGCGATCGTCCACGAGACGCTCAGCCACGCCGTCGAGGAGACTGTCGACTTCGACGAGATCGCCGACCGGCTGGGCTCGATGGTCGTCGACGTCAGCGGCGTGGAGGTCCCCGTGCGGGTGGTGCGCGAGGGCTCCTTCGGCAAGCTGCCCTCCGAGGCCGCGACGCCGCTGGCGATGGTGCTGACCGAGGTCCTGCAGAACGCCGTCGAGCACGGGTACGCCGACCTGCCGGACGCCGTGGCGCCGAGCGTCGGACGCGTCGTGGTCACCGCCCGCCGCATCGTCGGCCGGCTTCACGTGGTCGTCGAGGACGACGGCCGCGGCCTGCCCGACGACTTCGACGTCGACGCCTCGACGCAGCTCGGCCTCTCGATCGTGCGCACGCTGGTCGAGTCCGAGCTCGGCGGGGTGCTCGAGATCGGGCCGGGCTCGCGGGGCACCCGCGTCCAGGCCGACCTGCCTGTCGACTGAGTCGACCGAGCCCGGCTGAGGTCAGGCCGTACGGATCCGGGCGCGGGCGTTGCGACGCTTCAGCGCGCGGCGCTCGTCCTCGCTGAGGCCTCCCCAGACTCCGTGGTCCTGCCCGGCCTCGAGGGCCCAGGCGAGGCACTGCTCACGCACCTCGCAGCGTCGGCACACCTGCTTGGCCTCCTCGATCTGGAGGATCGCGGGTCCGGTGTTGCCGATTGGGAAGAACAGCTCGGGGTCCTCGTCGAGGCATGCAGAGCGACTGCGCCAATCCATGGGGTGGGGGATCCCTCTTTCTCATTCACAGGCGATGGCTGTTGTCGGACATTCAGCTGGCCCGGGCGCCACACAGCGCAGCGACCAGACTGGCAAGACTTGAACGTTCACACAACCCCCCACACTGGTCGTGTCCGTCACAACTACTGTTGTCCAGTGCCTGTTACGCCCAGCGACGTTCCCCCCGGTCGAGCCCCCGCGGACCCTGCCGCGCCGCCGCCGCTCGTGGTGGCCGCGTCGCTGGCCGGGGTGGAAGCGTTCGTGCTCGCCGGGCTCGGCGCGCTGGAGCTCGCCAACCTGAGCTCGCTCAGGCTCACCATGGGGCTCACCACCACCGCGTTCTTCCTCGCTGCAGCGGCCGGGCTGGCGTGGTGCGCGTGGTCCCTGTGGCGCGTACGACGCTGGGCGAGGGGGCCCGTCGTGATGGCCCAGCTCATCCAGCTCGGCCTCGCGTGGAACCTCTGGGCGGGCTCCACCAAGCCGCTCTCCGCCGGCCTCGCCGTCGTCGCGCTGGTCGTGGTCGCCGGGCTCCTGCACCCCGCCACCACGCAGGTGCTCGAGCGCGACGCGCGGGTCTGACCGGCCGGGAGGCCTGCTCAGTCCTGCTCGAGCGAGGTCCGCAGCTGCGCGAGCGTGCGGGTCAGCAGCCGGGAGACGTGCATCTGCGAGACGCCGATCTCCTCGGCGATCTGCGACTGGGTCATGTTCTTGAAGAAGCGCAGCAGCAGGATCCGCTTCTCCCGCTCGCCGAGGCCCTCCAGCAGCGGCTTGATCGACTCCCGGATCTCCACGTGCTCGATGTTGCTGTCCTCGACGCCGAGCGTCGCGAGCATCGCGGGCGGCCCGTCCTCGGAGTCGTCCGAGGCGTCGAGCGACAACGTGGCGTAGGCATGGCTGGACTCGATGCCCTCCATGATCTCCTCCACGGTGCAACCGATGACCTCGGCCAGTTCGCGCGGCGTGGGGGAGCGTCCCAGCTTCTGGGTCAGCTCGCCGGTGGCGCCACCGATCTGCATCCGCAGCTCCTGCAGGCGCCGCGGCACGCGGATCGCCCAGCCCTTGTCCCGGAAGTGGCGCTTGATCTCGCCGATGACCGTCGGCGTGGCGTAGGTGGAGAACTCGACCCCACGGTCGGTCTCGAAGCGGTCCACGGCCTTGATCAGGCCGATCGTGCCGACCTGGACCAGGTCCTCGAACGGCTCCCCACGGTTGCGGAACCGGCGGGCGCAGTGCTCCACCAGCGAGAGGTGCAGGTGGACGAGGTCGTCGCGCGCGACGGCCCGCTGGGCGTCGCTCGCCTCGACGTCGCGCAGCACCGTGAACAGCTCGGCGCTGCGGGCGCGCACGTGCTCCATGCCGCTGGGTCCGACCTCGTCGTACCCGCGGTCAACGGCGGCCCCCGCCGCCTCGTCCCCCGTGTGTGCGCTCATGTCAGCGCTCGGCACCTGTCCGTCCCGCAGCGACCTGCGACGTGACCGTGAACCGGACCCGGAACCGGCCGCCCTCCGATCCTGCCGCAGCGTCCTGCGCCATCGTGTCCAGCACCTGCCAGGCGAAGCTCTCGGTGTCGAGCGGTGGGTCGTCCATCGCCTCGGTCTCCAGGGTCACGGTCAGCGACCCCGGCCCGAAGAAGAAGCACGCCACCAGGTCCGTGCCCGGGTCGGCCTCCGGGATCGCGAGCGCCGACGCCTCGCCGATGGCGATGCGGAGGTCCTCGATGTCGTCGATGGTGAAGTCCAGGCGGGCTGCCAGGCCGGCAGCCGTCGTGCGCAGGACCGTGGCATAGGCACCCTCGGCCGGAAGTCGGAGTTCGACGTCGGCGCGGCCCCCGTGATGATCTGCCATCTGCGTCAACGTCTCCGTCCTCCGAGTGTGTGCTCGCCCACCCTAGGCCATCGCCTCCGGGGCCCGACGTCGCCCGAAGCGGGTCGCGCGCGGACCTGGCAGCTCATCGGAACCATGGGCAGACCTGGTCCCGCGTGCGCAGCGTGTGGCGGTGCACCGGGTCGCGCAGCAGCAGCGGCGGGGCCGGACGTCGTACGTCGTCGCGGCTCGGCGGCGCAGGCGCCGCGACCTCCGTCGTGGGCAGCTCGACGACGACCCGGTAGGCGCCGTGCTCCTCGTCCTCCACGGTGGTCGGACCGAGGCGGCGCAGCATCCGCAGCGACGCGGGGTTGTCCTTGAGGACCTCGGTGTCGATGCGCGCCACCCCTGCCGGCCGGTGCCGCATCAGCACGTCGAGCAGGACGGTGGCGACGCCGCGACCCTGCCACTCGTCCTTGACGGTGACCGCGAGGTCGGCGGCGTCGGGGACGTCGTCGTAGCGGACCATCCGGGCCAGCGCGACGGGGTCGTAGACGTCGTCGGAGGTCTCCACGCACAGCACCAGCGCGACGTGGTCGACGCCGTCGACGTCGTCGACGAGGTGCTGGAGCATCGCGTCACTCAGGTGCACCACGGGAGCCAGGAACCGGCGCCGCCGCGACTCCGGTGCCAGCGTCTCGAACTCGGCGACCAGTGCGGCCCGGTCCGTGCGCTGCAGCGGCAGCACGAAGCCGGCCGTGCCGTCCGGCAGCTCGACCTGCTCGATCATCCACGCCTCCCGATGGTCCCGGCCCCGATTCAAGCAGGCGGGCGCTGAGGGAGCCGTGGAAATGCCGCGGACCCGGCCGCCACGGGTGTGGCGACCGGGTCCGGAGGTTCGGCGATGGAGCCGAGGATCGAGCCGGAGCAGCAAGCTGCTCAGAAGAAGGTCTGAGCAGTCGCGACTCCGTCGCGCCTGATCAGGCCTTCTTCGTCTCCCAGAAGATCTCGGCGATCTCGTCGATCTTGGCGAGCAGCTCGTCGGCCTTGCCGGCGTCGAGCTCGCCCTTGGTGCCGCTCGCGCCGGCCAGCTTGGTGGCCTCGTTCACGAGCGTGTGGAGCTGGGGGTACTTCTCGAAGTGCGGGGGCTTGAAGTAGTCGGTCCACAGCACCCACAGGTGGTGCTTGACCAGCTCGGAGCGCTGCTCCTTGATGAGGATCGCGCGGGTGCGGAAGTCGGGGTCGTCGTTGTCGGCGACCTTGGCGATGATCGCCTTGATCGACTCGGCCTCGATGCGTGCCTGGGCGGGGTCGTAGACGCCGCAGGGCAGGTCGCAGTGGGCGGAGACCTCGACGGTCGGGGCAAGCAGGTGGCGAAGCATCAGGTTCCTCTCGATCGGGGACGTGCCGTCGTGACTGTGCCGTCGCGAATGGGCATCTGGATGGGACACTACTCCGCGTGCGAGGGCGTCGGCAGAGGGGTCTCGCCCCGAGGGGTGGCCGCACCGGAGCCCCGTTCGGCACCGCCGTGGTGCGGGGTCGCTCGATGCTGCCGACGCTGCAGGAGGGCGACCTGCTGCTGGTGAGGTACGGCGCCGTGCCCCGGCCGGGCGACCTCGTCGTCGCGCGGTTCGCCGACGGCACGCTGACGGTCAAGCGGGCCCGTGAGGTGCGCCGTACGGCGTCGGGGGAGCGGGGCTGGTGGCTGCTCAGCGACAACCCCGACGAGGGCGTCGACTCGCGGCACCGGGGACCGGTCCGCGGCGACGCGGTGCTGGGCGTCGTACGGCTGCGGCTGTGGCCTTCACCACGCGTGGGACGGCGGCTGCGGAGCCCCTGAGCTGTGCCAGTATCGCCGGCATGGCTTCGCACCCGCACGCTGGCGACCCGGTGTTCGACCTGCACCTCGGCGGCAAGATGGAGATCCTCTCCACCGCCGCCCTGACCGGGCCGGAGGAGCTGTCCCTCGCCTACACCCCGGGTGTGGCGCGGGTGTGCGAGGCGATCGCGGCGGACCCGTCGATGACCCAGCACTACACGTGGGTGCCCAACACGGTCGCCATTGTCACCGACGGCACCGCCGTGCTCGGTCTCGGTGACATCGGTCCTGCCGCCGCGATGCCGGTGATGGAGGGCAAGGCGGTGCTGTTCAAGCAGTTCGGCGGCGTCGACGCCGTGCCGATCTGCCTCGACACCACCGACGTCGAGGAGATCATCGAGACCGTCGTGCGGCTCGCGCCGAGCTTCGGCGGGATCAACCTCGAGGACATCTCCGCGCCCCGCTGCTTCGAGATCGAGGCCCGGCTCAAGGAGCGGCTCGACATCCCCGTCTTCCACGACGACCAGCACGGCACCGCCGTGGTCGCCCTCGCCGCGCTGACCAACGCGCTCCGCCTCACCGGACGGGACGCCGCGACCGTGCGCGTGGTGGTGCAGGGTGCCGGCGCGGCCGGCGTGGCGGTCGCCCGGATCCTGCTCGAGGCCGGCGTGCGCGACATCGCCGTGCTCGACCGGCAGGGCGTGCTCAACTCCGAGCGGTCCGACCTCACCGCGGTCAAGGCGGCGCTCGCCCGCGACACCGCCGACACCTTCGGCCGCCGCGGCACGCTGGCTGACGTGATGGCCGGGGCCGACGTCTACATCGGCGTCTCGGGCGGCCAGGTGCCCGAGGAGATCGTGGCCTCGATGGCCGACGACGCGATCATCTTCGGCCTGGCCAACCCGACCCCGGAGGTGCACCCCGACCTCGCGCACAAGTACGCCCGCGTCGTGGCCACCGGTCGCTCCGACTTCCCCAACCAGATCAACAACGTGCTGGCCTTCCCGGGCATCTTCCGCGGCGCCTTCGACGTGCACGCCACGGCGATCACCGAGGGGATGAAGGTCGCCGCCGCCACCGCGCTCGCCGAGCTCGTGGGCGACGACCTCCGCGAGGACCTCGTGATCCCCTCGCCGTTCGACCCACGCGTCCCCGGCGCCGTGCGTACGGCGGTCTCCGACGCCGCTCGCCGCGACGGGGTCGCGCGCCGCTGACGTGCACCCTGGCCGCGCCGCTGACTCGCCGCACGTGCGGCGGTTGTGGCCCCTGCACCGCGGGCCCGGGGGCCAGATCCGCCGCACGTGCGGCGGACGGGTCTGACTAGCCCAGCTTCGCGCCGGGAGTTACGCCGAGGCGGGCGGTCAGGCCGGCGAGCGCGGCGTCGAGGTCCTCGGCCACGACGACGTCCTCGAGCACCTCGCGCCGGATGAACCCGGCGTCGGCCAGTCCGTCGAGCGCGTCCAGGAGCGGCGTCCAGGTGCCGCCGAGGTTGAGGAAGCCGACCGGGTCGTCGTTGAAGCCGATGTAGCGCCAGCTCCAGACCTCGATGACCTCCTCCAGGGTGCCGAGCCCGCCGGGCAGGCACAGGAAGGCGTCAGCGAGGTCGGCCATCATCGCCTTGCGCTCGTGCATCGTCTCCACGACGTGGAGCTCAGTGAGGTCGTCACGACCCCACTCACGCTCGATCATCGAGCGCGGGATGACACCGAGCACCTCGCCGCCTGCGTCGAGGGCACCCTGCGACACCTCGCGCATCAGGCCGTGCCCGCCCCCTCCGTAGACCAGCCCGATGCCGCGGCCCGCCAGCCCCCGCCCGACGTCGTACGTCGCCCGCGACAGGCCCGGGTCAACGCCCGGGCTGGAGGCACAGAAGACGGCGACGCGGCGGATCGTGGGGCTCACGGACCCGCAGTCTAGGAGGGCGTGCGGGTGAGGTCCCCGGCCGACCGAGCGCGCTACGCCGTGTGCCGGTCCGCGCGGTGCCGGGACACCAGGCGCAGCAGCTCGGCGTGGGCGTCGGCGTCGCCGGCGGCGATGAGGCCCGCCCCTGTGTGGACGTCGTTCCCGTCGAAGTCGGTGACGACGCGGCCGGCGGCGCGGCACAGGGCGATGCCCGCCTCGAAGTGCACGCTGCCGCGCAGGAGGCCGTCGGTGACGTAGCCGAGTCGCTGGCCGGTGGCGACCCAGGCCAGCGCCAGCGTCGTGGACTCGACCCTCGGGCTGAACCGGGCGCGGAGCTCCGGATCAGCGGCGAGCCGCGCACCCACGAACGGGCGGTCCAGAGGCCCGTCCGCGTTGATGGCGAGCAGGGTGGTCGGGGGAGCGGACCGTGGCTGGCTCGTCCCGAACCCACGGTGGTCCGCCCAGTAGAGCTCGCCGGTCGGCGGGTGGCTGACGGCCGCGGTGACGCTCACGCCGTCCACGGCGAGCGCGACGTTGACGCAGTACAGAGGAGTCACCGACGCGAAGTTCAGCGTCCCGCACAGGGGATCGACGAGCCACACCCGGGAGCCGGAGATGTCCCCGACGCTGCCCAGCTCCTCCCCGACGAACCCGTCCTCGGGCCGGGCCGCCCGGATCACCTCCATGATCGCCCGCTCGGCCGCACCATCCGCCTCGGTCGCGAAGTCGGTGGCCGACTTGGGCTCGCGGGTCAGGTCGGAGCCGTACATCCGCTGCAGCACCCCGGCCCCCGCCCGGGCTGCCTCCATCGCGACCTCCAGGTCGCTCTGCTCGTTGGTCACGGCTCATCGAAGCACGGGCGGGGCGTCCGAACTCCAGTGCGAGCGACGTCCTGGACGGGCTACGGTCCGTGAGTGGCTCCGACGGACGACTCCGTGTCCCAGGCTCTTCGCGCGATCGAGATCGAGGACGGCGTGGTGACGCGCCCGGCGTCGACGTGGACGCCCACCGTCCACGCCTTCCTCCGGCACCTCCGGTCGCAGGGACTGACCTGCGTGCCGGAGCCGCTGGGCATCGAGGGCGGCGTGGAACGGTTGGCACTGATCGAGGGCGATGCCGGCGGAGCAGGGTGGCAGCACCAGCACTCGTACGACGGCCTCCGGTCGGCGGCAAGGCTGCTGCGGACGATCCATGACGCCTCGGCCGGCTGGCAGCCTCCGGTCGGAGCGACGTTCCGCGCGCCGCACGTCGTGGCGGGATCGGAGCCGTCGGTCTGGTGCCACGGTGACGTCGGGCCGTGGAACGTGGTGTGGCGCGACCACGAGGCCGTCGGGCTGATCGACTGGGACTTCCTCCACCAGGGCCCGCCGCTGGACGACGTCGCCTACGCGTTGCAGTGGTTCGCGCCGACTCGCGACGACGACATGGCCCTGACGTGGCACCACTTCCCGGCGGTGCCCGACCGTGCTGCCCGGATCCGCGTCTTCCTCGATGCCTACGGCGACGGGCTGCCCGACTTCGACGTCGCGGAGACGGTGGCCCTGAGGATGGAGGCGACGATGGCTCTGGAGCTGTCGCTCGCCAACGAGGGCGTCGAGCCCCAACGCACGTGGGTGGACGAGGGCAGCCAGGAGTGGGCAGCGGGTGAGGTCAGGTGGGTGCGCGACAACGCCCACCTGTTCGAGCTGTCGCCGTAGGTCCCGAGCCACCCCGTCTGCGACCATCACGCCATGGACGTGCGAGTCTCCGCAGCCGAGCGTCTCCAGCTCGCGGACGGCGCCCCGGTGCGCGCCGCGTCCGCGGTCGTGGCGTTCCACGACGGACGCCTGGTGGTGTCCGACGACGGGACGCACGCGGCCTGGTTCCGGCCGGGCGCGGAGGCGACGCGCGTACGGCTGCTGCCGCCGGTCGAGGGGCACGAGGTGTTCGACGAGGAGTCCGGCACCAAGCACCTCAAGCCCGACCTCGAGACCGCGTGCCGGGTCACCGTCGAGGGCGTGCCGGGCGCGCTGGTGATGGGCTCCGGCTCCTCGCCGCGGCGGATGCGGTGGTGCCTCGTCCGGTCGGCAGGCGACGCGCCTGACGTGGTGGTCGCCGACATGGCGCCGGTGTACGCCGGCGTCGCCGCGGCGCTGGACCTGGATCCCGACACGCTCAACCTCGAGGGCGCCTGCGTCGTCGGGCGCAGCCTGCGGTGGTTCCACCGCGGGCTGCCGTCGGCCGGCCTGCCGTCCGCGAGCGTGGACCTCGACCTCGATGCGGTCCTGGCTGCGGCGGTGGGCGAGACGGCTCCGTCCGACCTCGATGTCGGGCGGCCGGTCCAGTACGACCTCGGGTCCGCCGGCGGCGTCGGCCTGGCGATCACCGACGTGGTCGCACTCCCGGACGGTGACCTGCTCGCCTGCGCCGCGGCCGAGGACAGCCCCAACCCGCGCGACGACGGACCCGTGACGGCGACGGCGCTGGCCCGCATCCGCGAGGACCGGGTCGTCGACGTCGTGCCGCTGCCGCGCCTCGACGGCCGGGTGCTCAAGGTCGAGGGCCTCATGGTGCTGGACGCCGACACGTCGCAGGCCAGGCTGTTCGCCGTCACCGACGTCGATGATCCCGACGCCGCGTCCTGGGCCGCCACCCTGCATGTACGCCTCTGAGCGGGCACCAGGGGCGAAGGTCCGGCCGGCGCGGGCCCCGGAGGCGGCTAGAAGCCGATCGACGGCTCGGGGGCGACGAGGGTGCGCATCGCGCGCGCCAGTTCGGCGTACGCCCCGGGGCGGTGCTCGGCGACGACCCCGGCCCGCAGCAGGCCGGCGACGGAGCGCCCGAGGTAGCCCGCGCCGAGCACGGCAATGTCGAGCGTGACCTCGACGGCGGCGTCCGTGCGTGACGCGGAGCCCGCACCGGCCGAGGCCCTCAGCCGCCAGCGTCCGGCGTTCCAGGGCGCGTGGCGGTCCTCGACCTCCACGACCACGTCGCAGTCGTCCTCGTAGCCGCGCAGCGCCCACGCCGCCTCGAGGTCGACGAGGCGGATCCACGTGCTGTCCCAGGTGTTGAGGTCGCTCGTGCCGCGCGGGCCGCCCACCCAGGCGAGCAGGGGGTCGTCGGCGCCGATGTTCTCCAGCTTGGTGGTGCCCATCAGGTCGAGGTCGACGACGCGGCGGGCCAGCGCGAGGCGTGCGGCCGGGCCGCCGCAGAAGGTGCCGACCGTGACGGTGCCGGACGGTCGCGCCTTGTCCCACTTGTGCGCGCGGCGCAGGCCGACGAAGCCCATGTCCTCGCCGTCACGGCGCGCGAACAGGATGCGCCGCGGCTCCTTGTCGCGCAGCTCCTCCGCGGTCTCCCGCGAGAGCAGCGCGAAGAAGTCCTCCGACCCCACGATCGTGCCCGGGAAGCCGGCCGCCAGCGCGCGCTGGCAGTCGCGCATCCGCTGGGCGACGCCCGGAGCGGTCATGGTGACGAGCTGCGTGGTGAGGCCGGCGACCTCCTCCTCGAGGTGCGGCGCGGTGAACGTCGTGCCCCGGCCGAGGTCGACCTGGTGCGTCCAGACGGCAAGGCCGTAGCCGAAGCGGCCGTAGATCGAGGCCTCGCTGGCGTGCAGCGCCGAGATCGTGGTGCCTGCGTCCCGGCTGCGGGCGAGGTGGTCGGCCATCATCGCGGACAGCACGCCGCGGCGCCGCGCGTCGGGGTGCACCCCGACCCACGTCAGGCCGGCCACCGGCACGAGGCGGGCGCCCGGCAGCGCCAGCTCCATCGGGCGTACGCCGTAGATGCCGCTGTGGAGGTCGTCGGGGCTGTCGGCGAGGTCGACCACGAACCGCTGGTCCTCCGGGAGCCCGAGGCGCAGGTGCTCGGCGTCGCCCTCGGTGACCTCGCCGAACCACACGAGCTGGTCGGTGGCGAGGAACCTGGCCGCGTCCTGCGAGGGGCGTACGTCGATGCTCACCCGGCAAGCCAATCGTCCGCGGTCGGGGACGGGCAACCCGATAACCACGGCACTCGCTAGGGTCGGAGGATGTTCGCCGTCTACGCCGAGTCCTTCTCCTCCGACGACCCGCTGAGCGGCCTGGTGGTGGGGGAGCGACCCGCCCCGGAGGCGCCCGACGGGTGGGCCACGGTGACCGTGAAGGCAGCCAGCCTCAACCACCACGACCTCTGGTCCCTGCGCGGTGTGGGCCTGCGTGAGGAGGCGCTGCCGATGATCCTCGGATGTGACGCCGCTGGCCTGGACGAGGACGGCAACGAGGTCGTCGTGCACGGCGTGATCGGCGACCCGGCGTGGACGGGAGACGAGGCCGACGACCCCGGCCGGTCGCTGCTCTCCGAGCGCCACCAGGGCACCTTCGCCGACCAGGTCGTCGTGCCGCGGCGCAACCTCGTGCCGAAGCCTGCGTCGTTGTCGTTCGAGGAGGCGGCCTGCCTGCCCACGGCCTGGCTCACCGCCTACCGGATGCTGTTCGTCCAGGGTGCCTGCCAGCCCGGCGAGACCGTGCTGGTGCAGGGAGCCGGCGGCGGGGTCGCCACGGCGCTGATCACCCTCGGCCGCGCGGCCGGCCTGACCGTGCTGGCGACGAGCCGCGACGAGGCGAAGCGCACCCGCGCCCTGGAGCTCGGCGCCCACGAGGTCTTCGAGTCCGGTGCCCGATTGCCGGTGAAGGTCGATGCCGTCATGGAGACCGTGGGCAAGGCCACCTGGAGCCACTCGATCCGCTCGCTGCGACCGGGCGGCCGCATCGTCATCAGCGGCACCACGTCGGGTCCCGACGTCGACGACGCCGGGCTCACCCGGGTCTTCTTCCTCCAGCTCTCGATCATCGGCTCGACGATGGGCACCCGGCAGGAGCTCGACCAGCTCGTGAAGTTCCTCCACGCCACCGGCACCAAGCCCCTGATCGACCACACCCTCCCCATGGACCAGGCGCGTGACGGCTTCGCGGCGATGGCCGGGGGCGACGTCTTCGGCAAGATCGTGTTCACCCGGTGACCGAGCGGATGAGGCACGTCCTCACGGGCGCCGGGTCGGGGATCGGCCTCGCGCTCGCGCACCGGCTCGCCGATCGTGGCGACGACCTCGTCCTGCTGGCCCGCAACGACGCGCGTGCCGGTGAGCTGCGCGACACCTTCCCGCGAGCCCAGGTGATGGTCGCGGACCTCGCCGAGCCCGGCACCCTCAACGGGCTGGGCCGCCAGGTCGACGGGCGGGTCGACACCCTGCTCCACGTCGCGGGTGTCGTCGACCTCGGCCGGGTGGAGCGGTTGCGACTGGCTGCGTGGGAGGAGCAGGTCACGGTGAACCTCACGGCGCCCGCAGTGCTGAGCCGCGAGCTCCTGCCGCACCTGAGGACCAGCCGCGGCACGATCGTGTTCGTGAACTCCTCCGCGGGGCTGACCGCCAGCGCCGAGTGGTCGGCGTACGCCGCCTCCAAGTTCGGGCTGCGTGCCTTCGCCGACGCGCTGCGGGCCGAGGAGGTCGAGCACGGCGTGCGCGTCAGCACGGTCTACCCCAGCCGCACCGCCACGCCGATGCAGGAGAAGGTTCACGAGCAGGAGGGGCGGACCTACGACGCCTCGCGCTGGATCAGCGCCGACACGGTCGTCGACACGATCGTGCACGTGGTCGACCTGCCGCCGGACGCGACGATCCCGGACGTCACCGTCCGGCCGGTGGTACCGCGCCCGGGCACCTGACGGTGCCGCGTCACCGCTCCTCGAGCACGAACGCCCGGACCCGCCGGGTCTCGCCGATCCGCTCGCGGTAGCTCAGGTAGCCCGGGTAGAACTCGCCGGCCAGGGCGAAGATCTCCTCCGCCTCGGCCGGCGTCGCGGGCCGCGCGGTCACCGCGCGCGAGATGCCGCGGTAGGTCACCACGGCGTGCGGGTCGGCCTCCAGGTTGAGCGCCCACGCGGGTGTCGAGGGCTGGCCGAAGTTGGTGCCGAGCAGCGCGAGCGTGCCGGCGTACGGTGTCGCGATGAGGTGGCTCGTGCGCTGCCGGCCGGACCTGCGACCGGTCGTCGTGACGTCGATGACCGCCAGCCCGGCGAGCAGGCCGGGCGCGCTCTGCCGGCCCCGCGTGAGCCTGCCGACGGCGTCGTCGAGGTGGCGCAGCACGCGGGAGAACACCCAGCCGCCGGGTCGGGTGCCGGCGCCCCACCGGACCAGCCGGTGCAGCGGGTTGGCCGAGGAGTGCGAGTAGCCGAGGTCGTCCGCGAGGCCCATCGAAGTCAGCGCTCCTCGGCGGGCTCGCGCGAGCGCCAGTTCACCGCACCCACCAGCAGCATCCGCAGCTGCGTACGCGCCTGCGCGAGCGTGCGCTCCTCGGAGTCCGGGTCCTCCACCAGGCGCTCGGCCATCGTCACCACGAAGGACACGATGAGGTCCGCGAGCAGGGCGATGTCGGCGCTGGAGTACTGCCGCGCGGCGCCGCTGCGGGCGATGTCGGTGGCCAGCTCGCGGGTGATCAGCTCGATCTCGTGCCGGATCGCCTCGCGGACCCGCGGGGGACCGGCGGTCCGCTCACGCGCGATGAAGGCGTAGTGGGACCGGTTCTCGCGCACGTGCTGCGCCACGATCGGGAGGGACCCGTCGATGAAGTCGCGGTACTCCGGCGCGTGGCGCCACACGTCGAGCAGCATCAGCCGCAGCGACCTGAAGCTCTCGTCGACGAGGGCGAGGCCGAGGAGCTCCAGGGAGCCGAAGTGCCGGTAGAACGCGGTCGGCACGACACCCACCTGCTTGGCGACCTGGCGCAGCGAGATGGCCGCGAGGTTGGAGTCCGCTGCCAGGGCGAGGGCGGCGTCGAGGATCGCGCGGCGGGTGCGTTCCTTGCGCTCGGCGCGCGAGGCACCGTCCTCGGGGTCGGGAGGCGGCGGCATGGCCCGAGCCTAGGGCACGGAGTGCGCGTCCCGCGCTGTCCGGCACCCTGCGCGGGTGGTGGACGACCGTTCACCGGACGTGGGTCGGATCACGGCCATGGGCGTTGACGTGGGCCGGAAGGCCACGCATAGTTGAGTGAACAGACGTTCACCGAAGAACGGAGGTCAGGATGATCGTCCTCGACCGCATCGTCCGCTCACGCGCGGTTGCGGCGCTCGCCTCGCCGCACGGCGTCGACCACTACCTCGCGCGGGTCAACCCGATGTGGGCCGCCCACGAGGTGCGCGCCCGCGTGGTCGACGTACGCCGCGAGACGCACACGCCCGGCGCCCCGGTCGCCACCCTCACGCTCCAGCCGACGTCGACCTGGCGCGGGCACCGAGCCGGCCAGTACGTCCAGGTCGGGCTCGACCTGCCGGGCTCCGCCCGTCGCATGACGCGGTGCTTCTCCGTCTCCTCGGCCGCCTCCGGTCCAGGGGAGCCCATCACCCTGACCATCCGCGCGCACGCCGAGGGACAGGTGAGCAAGTACCTCGTCGACGCCGAGCCCGGCCAGGTGCTCCACCTCTCGCAGGCACAGGGCGCCTTCACGCTGCCGGTCAGCCCGGCGACCCCGGGCATCGACCCGCTGCTGTTCATCACCGGCGGCTCGGGCATCACGCCCGCGATGTCGATGCTGCGCACCCTGCTCCGCGACGGGTACGACGGCAGGGCCGGGCGGCCCGTCACGTTCCTGCACTACGCCAGGTCGCCCCAGGACCAGATCTACGCCGACGAGCTCGCCCGCATCGCCGTTGAGGACAACGACGTGACCGTGCACCTGCGCCACGGCGAGGCCGTCTTCAACGAGCTGGAGCTGCGCCGCCTCGTCCCCGGCTACCGCGACACCGACACCTGGGCCTGCGGCCCGGCCGGGATGGTCGACCTCGTGCGCGCGGCGTACGGCGACAGCCCGCGGCTGCGGCTCGAGCTGTTCAAGCCACCGGTCACCACCACAGGCAGCGCCGAGGGCGACCTCGTCTTCACCGGCAGCGACCGGCAGGTCGCCAACAGCGGGGCCTCCATCCTCGAGCAGGCCGAGGCGCTCGGGCTCACGCCCGAGTTCGGCTGCCGCATGGGCATCTGCCTCTCCTGCACCACCCGCAAGAGCGAGGGCACCGTCCGCAACGTGCTCTCGGGCACCGAGTCCTCCCTGCCCGACGAGGACATCCAGATCTGCGTCTCCGCCCCGGTCGGCGACTGCGTCGTCGACCTGTGACCCCGAAGGGACCACTCATGACCACCAGCGCGAATCAGAAGCTCACCCCCGACCAGCTCGAGGCCTTCGGCCGCGAGATGGACGACCTCCGCCAGCGGATCCTGGCCGATCTCGGCGAGGACGACGCGGCCTACATCCGCGGCGTCGTGAAGCGCCAGCAGCAGATGGAGGTGCTCGGCCGCGCGCTGTTCTACCTCCCGCCGGCCTGGCCGCTCGCGGTCGCCGCGCTGTCGGTCTCCAAGATCCTGGAGAACATGGAGATCGGCCACAACGTGATGCACGGCCAGTACGACTGGATGGGCGACCCGCACCTCAGCTCGCGCATCTACGAGTGGGACAACGTCTGCCCCAGCGAGCAGTGGAAGTACTCCCACAACTACATCCACCACACCTTCACCAACATCCTCGGCAAGGACCGCGACATCGGCTACGGCATCCTCCGCATGGACGAGGACCAGCCGTGGCACCCCTACTACCTCGGCAACCCTGTCTACGCCTTCCTCCTGATGGTCTTCTTCGAGTGGGGCGTCGCGATGCACGACCTCGAGGTCGAGAACATCGTCCGCGGCACCCGCACGATGGAGGACAACAAGGCGCTCCATGCCGGGATCATGCGCAAGGTGCGTCGCCAGGCGCTCAAGGACTACCTGCTGTTCCCCGCGCTCACCGGCCCGCTGTTCCCGCTGACCCTCGCCGGGAACGCGGCAGCCAACCTCGTGCGCAACGTCTGGGCCTTCAACATCATCTTCTGCGGCCACTTCCCGGCCGGTGCGGAGACCTTCAGCCAGGAGGAGTGCGAGGACGAGACCCGCGGGCACTGGTACTACCGGCAGGTGCTCGGCTCGGCCAACATCTCCGGAGGCAGGCTGTTCCACGTCATGTCGGGGAACCTGAGCCACCAGATCGAGCACCACCTGTTCCCGGACCTGCCGGCCAAGCGCTACCCCGAGATCGCGCCCGAGGTGAGGGAGATCTGCGAGCGGTACGGCATCGCGTACACGACCGGCCCACTGAGCCGCCAGCTGTGGAGCGTGGCGAAGAAGATCTGCCGCCTGGCGCTGCCGGACCGTGGGCCGACGCCCGCGGAGCCCGCCGCCGTACGTCCCGTGGCCGCCTAGTCCTCCGGGTCGTCGAGGCGGGCCAGCCAGGTGGCCAGCCGCTCGATCGGGACCTCGAAGTCGGGGTGCGCGTCGACGAAGGCCTGGAGCTGCTCGGCGAGCCAGGCCAGGGTGACCTCCTCGTCACCCCGGCGCTTCTCGAGCTCCTCGATCCCGCGGTCGGTGAAGTACACCGCTGCCTCGGCTCAGTAGTCGTGGCCGCTGGTGCGCGGCGACTCGAACGCTGCGTCGAGGAGCGCCCGCTGCTCCTCGGTGTGGCGCTTGATGGTGCCGACCGACGGCGAGGCGGACGCCGGACGCGTGACCGGCTCGACCTCCACGTCGAGCTGCGGCCAGACGTTGAGCTGGTAGTGCGGCCACGGGCCCATGTTGCGCGGCTCGTCCTGCACCCAGCGCACGGCCTTGAGGTTCGGGTACTTCGCGACCTCCGCCTTGATGTCGTCCACGGGGTTCGGGTAGAGCCGCTCGACGCGACCGATGGCGAACTTCGCCCCGTCCTCGCGCTTGGAGCGCTCGACCATGAGGTCCCAGGTGACGCGGCCCGAGCACATGATGAGCGTCTCGACCTGTGCCGGGTCGGCGGCGTCGTCGCCGATGAAGGCGCGGAACGTCGTGTCGCCCACGAAGTCGGCCGGCTGCGAGGCCGCCTCCTTGCGCTTGAGCATCGACTTCGGCGTGAAGACGATCAGCGGACGGTGCTCCTCGCCCAGCGAGTGGCGACGCAGCAGGTGGAAGTACGACGCCGGGGTCGAGGGCTGGGCCACGACCATCGCGTCCTCGGCGCACATCGTCAGGAACCGCTCGATGCGGGCCGAGCTGTGGTCGGGACCCTGCCCCTCGTAGCCGTGGGGGAGGAGCAGCACGACGCCCGACTGCTGGCGCCACTTGGTCTGGCCGGCGGAGATGAACTCGTCGATGACGGTCTGCGCGCCGTTGACGAAGTCACCGAACTGCGCCTCCCACAGCACGAGCGCCTCGGGCCGGGCGACGGAGTAGCCGTACTCGAAGCCGAGCGCGGCGTACTCCGAGAGCAGGGAGTCGTAGACGTGGAACTTCGCCTGGTCCTCGGTGAGGTTGGTCAGCGGGGTCCACTCGTCGGCGTTGGTGCGGTCGATGATGGTGGCGAAGCGCTGCACGAAGGTGCCGCGCCGCGAGTCCTGGCCGGCCAGGCGCACCGGGCGGCCGTCCATCAGCAGCGAGCCGAAGGCGAGGATCTCGCCGGTGCCCCAGTCGATCGGGCCCTCGGTGATCGCGGCCGAGCGGCGCTGCAGCTGCGGCATCACCTTGGGGTGGACGGTGAAGCCGTCCGGCGGCGTGACGTAGCTGTCGGCGATCCGCTTGAGGACCTCCGGGGTGACCGCGGTGGAGAACTCGCCGGCCGGCTTGTCGGGGTAGTCCGGGACGGTCGTCCACTCGGTGGGCGCCTCCGAGCTGGCCTCGCGCACCTCGGTGAAGACCCGCTCCAGCTGCTGCTGGTAGTCCTTGAGGACCTGCTCGGCCTCCTCGATCGTGATGTCGCCACGACCGATGAGGGACTCGGTGTAGAGCTTGCGCACCGAGCGCTTCTGCTCGATCAGGTCGTACATCAGCGGCTGCGTGTAGGACGGGTCGTCGCCCTCGTTGTGACCGCGGCGGCGGTAGCACACGAGGTCGATGACGACGTCCTTGTTGAACGCCTGGCGGTAGTCGAAGGCCAGCCGGGCGACGCGGATGCACGCCTCCGGGTCGTCGCCGTTGACGTGGAAGATCGGCGCCTGCACCATCCGCGCCACGTCGGTGGCGTAGAGCGAGGAGCGCGACGAGCCGGGTGCGGTGGTGAAGCCGACCTGGTTGTTGATCACGACGTGCACGGTGCCGCCGGTGCGGTAGCCGCGCAGCTGCGAGAGGTTGAGCGTCTCGGCGACCACGCCCTGCCCGGCGAAGGCGGCGTCACCGTGCACGAGCAGAGGCAGGACCGGGAAGTTCTCGCCCTGGTCGAGGATGTCCTGCTTGGCGCGGGCGATGCCCTCGAGCACCGGGTTGACCGCCTCGAGGTGCGAGGGGTTCGCGGCCACGGAGACCTTGATCTTGTCGCCGGAGCCGGCCAGGAACTCGCCCTCGGCGCCGAGGTGGTACTTCACGTCGCCCGAGCCCTGCACGGTCCGCGGGTCGATGTTGCCCTCGAACTCGCGGAAGATCTGGCTGTACTTCTTGCCGACGATGTTGGCGAGCACGTTGAGTCGCCCGCGGTGCGCCATGCCGATGGTGACCTCGTCGAGGCCGGTCTCGGCGGCGGCCTCGCAGATCTCGTCGATCAGCGGGATCGTGGTCTCGCCGCCCTCGAGGCTGAAGCGCTTCTGGCCGACGAACTTGGTCTGCAGGAAGGTCTCGAACGCCTCGGCCTGGTTGAGCTTCAGCAGGATCCGCAGCTGCTCCTCACGGGGCGGCTTCACGTGCGGCTGCTCCACGCGCTCCTGGATCCACTTGCGCTGCTCGGGGTCCATGATGTGCATGTACTCGATGCCCGTGGTGCGGCAGTAGGAGTCGCGCAGGATGCCGAGGATGTTGCGCAGCTTCATGAAGCGCCGGCCCTCGCCGCCGAACGAGCCGGTGGCGAACTCGCGGTCGAGGTCCCACAGGGTCAGGCCGTGCGACTCCACCTCGAGGTCGGGGTGGCTGCGCTGGCGGTACTCCAGCGGGTCGGTGTCGGCCATCAGGTGGCCGCGGACCCGGTAGGCGTGGATCAGCTCGAGGATGCGGGCCTGCTTGACGATGTCGTCGTCGTGGCTGGCGACGATGTCGCGCGCCCAGCGGATCGGCTCGTAGGGGATGCGCAGCGAGCGGAAGATCTCGTCGTAGAAGCCGTCCTCGCCCAGCAGCAGGCTGTGCACCCGCTTGAGGAACTCACCCGACTGGGCGCCCTGGATGACGCGGTGGTCGTAGGTGGAGGTCAGCGTCATCGCCTTGCTGATGGCGTTGCGGTTGATCGCCTCCTCCGAGGCACCCTGCCACTCCGGGGGGTACTCCATGGCGCCGACGCCGATGATCGCGCCCTGGCCGGCCATCAGCCGGGGCACCGAGTGCACGGTGCCGATGCCGCCGGGGTTGGTCAGCGACATCGTGGTGCCCTGGAAGTCGGTGACGGCCAGCTTGCCGTCGCGCGCCTTGCGGACCATGTCCTCGTAGGCCGTCCAGAAGGCGGCGAAGTCCATCGTCTCGGCACCCTTGATGTTGGGGACGAGGAGCTGGCGGGTGCCGTCGGACTTCTGCATGTCGATCGCGAGGCCGAGGTTGATGTGGGCCGGCGTGATCAGGTTGGGCTTGCCGTCGACGACCTCGAAGCCGACGTTCATCTCGGGCATCGCCTTGAGCGCCTTCACCAGGGCATAGCCGATGATGTGGGTGAAGGAGACCTTGCCGCCCCGGGCGCGGGCGAGGTGGTTGTTGATGACGGTGCGGTTGTCCCACAGCAGCTTCACCGGGACCGAGCGGACCGACGTCGCCGTCGGGACCGACAGCGAGGCGTCCATGTTGGCCGCCGTGCGGGCGGGCGCGCCGCGCAGCACGGTGTAGGTCGGCTCGTCGCTGGCCGGTGACGGCGCGGCGGGCGTGGACTCCTTGGCGACCGGCGTGCTGGTGCCCTTGGCGGGCTCGTCGGCCTGGGCGGCCGGGCGCGGCGTCGACTTCGGGGCGGGGGTCTCGGCAGGCTTGGCGGACGCGGCGGGAGCGGCCTTCTGTGCCGGGGCGGCCTTCTGTGCCGGTGCCTGTGCCGGCGCCTGGGCCGGCGCCTTCGCCGGGGCCTGGGTGGCGGTCGCGGCCTTCGGTGCGGACGCAGCGGGCGCGGCCTGGGCGGCGGTCGTGGCCGGCGCCGTCCCGTTCCCGAAGTAGGCCGCCCACTCAGGTCCCACGCTCGCGGGATCCTTGTCGTACTGCTCCTTCATCTCCTCCACGAGCCACTCGTTGGCTCCCAGGTCAGATGACGGTGCAACCGAGGACTGGTTGCCGGACTGCCCGTTCGGGGACTGCGCCACGCTTGTTTCGCCTCTTCCAGATCTCATCGCGCGAGGGTTTGACCAATTTCACCAAGTCGCCGTCAAGGCTAGTCGCACACGCACGCAAATGCAGGGGCGGGCCCGCCCTTTGGGGCATGGTGTGGCCCACACCCCGTCCGTACCTCCCGGTAACCGGTCCGACCCGTCTCGCACCCGCTGCCCCACCCCGCCTGGAGTCGTCATGTCACGCCCCTCACCGGGCCGCACGCCGTGGGCCCGCCTCGCGGCCCTCGTGCTCGTCCTCGCCCTGCCGCTCGCGGCCACCGCCTGCTCGTCCTCGGGCTCCGACCCCGAGGCCGCGCCCGCACGGCTGAGCCGGGGGGACGACCAGGTGGCGCTGGCCTCGCACCCGGCGCGGACGAGGACGAAGATCCACCGCGTCTTCGGGCGACTGCCCGACGCCAGGCGCAAGGTCGTACGCCGCCAGGTGGGCGAGGTCGTCGACCGCTGGTGGGAGGCGGCCTACCTGGGTGGCACCTACCCGCGCAGCAGCTTCCCGGCGGCGTTCCCCGGCTTCACCCGGGGTGCCGAGGCGCGTGCGCGGGCCGACAAGGCGCTGCTGACCAACCAGACGGGCGGGCACCGCATCGACTCCGTCGAGGCCACGCACCGCTCGGTCTCCCTCGACGTCCTGGCCACGCGCCGGCAGGCACGATCGGTGACCGCCCACGTCCTCCTGCGCTTCGACACCACCGGCGACAAGACCGGCACCACGGTGGTCCGCGGACGCCTGTTCCTCGTGCGGAAGCGCGGCGGCTGGCGCATCTTCGGCTACGACCTCTCGAAGGGAGCGCGCCGATGACCGCCGGGGTCCGCCGGGTCCGCGGGCTCCGGGCCGCGGCGCTCGCGGTGGTGCTCGGGGTGACCGCGCTCGTGGTGCCCCAGGGCACGGTCCAGCCGACCGACGTGAGCCTGGTGAAGATCCGCCACGCCCAGGGCGTCTCGGTGGACGACGACGTGGTCTGGATCCTCGCGATCGGCTCCGACGCGCGCCCGGGCCAGGAGATGACCCGCGCCCGCGGCGACGCCCTCCAGCTGGTCGGCATCGACACGCGCACCGGTTCGGCCACCGCCATCGGCGTGCCCCGCGACTCGTGGGTGGCCATCCCCGGCCACGGCCGGGAGAAGATCAACTCGGCGCTCTACTTCGGCGGTCCGCGCGGCATGGCCGGCGCGATGCGCAACCTGGTGGGCATCGAGCCCGACTACGTCATGGTGACGCGGTTCCCGTTCTTCGAGGACATGGTCGACGACATCGGCGGCATCACGGTCACCAACCCGCGACGCTTCTCCGACCCGTACCTGAAGAAGGAGGGGTTCCGGCAGGGCCGGATCCGCCTGGGCGGGTACGACGCGATGGCCTTCTCCCGGATCCGCAAGGGCCTCGCCGGCGGCGACTTCGACCGCTCGGCCAACCAGCAGCGCACCCTGCGCGGCATCCACGCCCGGATCCGGGCGCAGGCCGACCGCCCGGGCTTCATCGAGCGCGGCGTGATGACCGTGATGGAGCACATGGCGACCAACGCCGGCCCCGGCGAGCTGTACGAGCTCGCGCAGGCCGTCGCGCAGGTCGACCCGCGCCGGATCACCACGTGCGTGGTCCGCGGGCGGATCGGCTTCGTCGGGGCGGCCAGCGTCGTCTTCCCCGACGTCGCCCAGGCGCGCCGGCTGGGTCGCGACGCCCGCGCGGACGCCCACATCACGAGGTGCTGACGCGACGCGACGCCGAGTCGAACCCCATGGCCGACTCGGCGTCGCTGATCGTGAGGGTACCCAGACCCTGCCTCAGTGCGGGTAGATGCGACCCGCCGTACGGGCGAGGTCGATGACCACGGCCTCGGAGTAGAGGGTGATCCGCAGCGCGATCACTTGCGATCCCCGGTAGCCGGTGTCGACCAGCTGGCGCTGGATCTCGCCGACGCCGTTCGGCAGCTCCACGACCTCTCCCGGCTCGGGTACGGCGATCGGCTGGCCGCCCACGGTGATGGAGCCGACCGACGTCGAGACCAACGAGTCGACCCGCTTGCCGGTCTTCTGCCGCATGGCCGCGCGGGAGGACACGTCGGTCACGACGAGCTGCGCGGTGGGGACGGAGAAGGTGTCGATGGAGGTGCGCGACCAGCCCTTGGCCACCGACTTCCTGCGGAGCTGGTCGCCGTGCACCTGGTAGGTGACGCCGTCGAGGGTCACCGGCACCGGGACGAGCTGGCTGGCGTGGGGGACCCGGTAGGTCTGCGTCTTCCCCTGCGAGCCCTGGCAGGGGAGTGCCTTGTGCTCGACGTTGCCGAACTTCAGTGCACCCTCGAGCGCCTGGTAGTCCATCGCGGTGCCTCCGGAGCGGAAGACGCCGACGGGGGCGGGGCCGCCCATCCGCACGCGGGCGGTGCCGAGCTCGACGAGCTGGCGGCGGTCACCGGCGGTCACCTCGATGCGCAGCGCCGACGCCTGCGACTGGGCGTTGTTGCTGTTGGCCCGGCCGTTCTCGTAGCCCAGCGCGATGGTCCCCAGGCCGGGGATCTGGATCGGCTTCGTCACGTCGCTGAGCACCTGGAACACCTGCTGGGCGGCCTGCTGGGTGCCGGTGAAGACGGTGTCGCTCACCTGGTCCAGCGGCGCGAGGAGCTCCTGGAGCTCGGGAGGGAGGCTCTGCACGACGGTGTTGTCCAGCAGCTCGAGGGAGATGCTGGCGAAGGTGAAGCCCTCGTCGTGGCCGTAGCCGCGCGGAGTGTGGAAGGCGTGGGCCGTGGTCTGCAGGCCCTTGATGACGAGCTTCGGGGTGGTCAGGGGGCCGACGGTGCCGCCGATGCTGATGTCGCCGATCGTGCTCGTGCCGCGGACGCCGTGGGTGTTGCCGTCGGTGTAGGTCTCGGTGCGGCTGGTGCTGGCGGAGACGTGGATCAGCGGGTTGTCCGGCACGGAGACCACGGACTGCTGCTCGACGACCCGGCCCACCGAGCGGGTGCACAGCTGCTGCGCGTGCGCGTCCTTGAGGTTCAGCGCCTCGACGCTGTCCGTCACCAGCTTCACGCCGTACACGTCGCCGCGGTAGCCGAAGTCGGTCAGCCGGTCGTCCGCGCGGGCCTGCGTGGCGCCGGCCGCCTGGGCCGGCGCGGTGAGCGATCCGGTGAGCGCCAGCCCTGCTGCGAGGACGAGACTCGTCGCCGCGGTGGTCCGGCGCCTGAAGGTGCGTTGCATGGGTTCCCCTCCCGAGGTCCGTGGGGAGCCGACCAGGGGCCGATCCCCTCAGACCGGCGCGTGCTCCCTCGTGCGCTCAACGACGCGGTGGGGGATTGGTCACGACCCGGACGCAGGAGCGGCGGCACCCTGGTGGGTGCCGCCGCTGGTGGCGCCTCCGGCAGGATTCGAACCTGCGGCACCTGGTACCGGAAACCAGTGCTCTATCCCCTGAGCTACGGAGGCGTGCGATGCGTCCCGGACTCCCGGGAGCAGTGCGCGGTGAAGACTACCGGTCGCACGACGAGGTCGTGAAACTCCCCCGAGGTTCAGCGCAGGGCGAGCGAGCCCGAGGTCACGGCCGGGAAGGGGAGTGCCTCGTGCTCGGCGACGCGGGCGTCGAGCTTCGCGGCCACCTCGTCGGGCCAGGGGGCGGTGAGCCGGGTCGAGAGGTCGATGTGCAGGAAGATCTCCTCGACGACGCAGGCCACGGTCTGCTTGGTCTCGTCGAGGAGGTAGACCAGGGCGTGGGCGGCGCGCTCCGAGCGACCGAGCAGGCGGACGCGAGCCGACATGGTGTCGCCGGTGCGCAGCTCGCTCAGGTAGGTCACGTGGTGCTCCGCCGCGAAGCAGGCGTGGCCGTGGGTCAGCGGCCACATCTGCGGGATGCCGACCTCCACCAGCGACTCGTCGAGGCCCTCGCTCGCGATGCCGATGTAGTGGCGGACGTTGAGGTGGCCGTTGATGTCCTCGAAGGGCATCGGCACGGGCTGCTCCGCGTAGGCCGGGAGGTCGATCAGCTGGTCGTAGGTGGGGTGCGTCGTCACAGGCAGGACCTTAGGGCAGGCCGCGAGCCGCACCACGGCGTGAAACCGGTTCGGGCCCGACCGTGGCGCGCCGATAGGCTTGGCGGGTGAACCCCGAGCAGCTCTCCGAGACCATCGTCGATGCGCTGGCGGCCCTCGTGGCCGACGGCGCTGTCACGCTTCCCGACGGCGTGCCGGCCCAGGTCACGGTGGAGCGACCCCGGCAGAAGGGGCACGGCGACTACGCGACGAACGTCGCACTCCAGCTGGCCAAGAAGGCAGGGACGAACCCGCGCGCCTTCGCCGACCTCGTCGCCGAACGGCTGCGCGCCGCCGACGGCATCGCCGAGGTCGAGGTGGCCGGTCCGGGCTTCCTCAACGTGACCGTCGAGGCCGGCGCCCAGGGCCAGGTCGCGGCCGACGTCGTCGCGGCAGGGGCGTCGTACGGCCGGTCGCAGGAGATGGGTGGGCAGGCGATCAACATCGAGTTCATCTCCGCGAACCCGACCGGCCCGCTGCACCTCGGCCACACGCGGTGGGCGGTGCTCGGCGACGCGATCGCCCGGGTGCTCGAGGCCGCCGGCGCGAAGGTCGCCCGCGAGTTCTACATCAACGACCGCGGCAACCAGATGAACCTGTTCGGCGCCTCGATCGAGGCCGCCGCCCTCGGGCAGCCGATCCCCGAGGACGGCTACCAGGGCGCCTACATCGCCGACCTGGCGGCCGAGGTCGTCCAGCAGCACCCCGGCATCCTCGAGCTGCCCGCCGACGAGCGGACGGTCGCGTTCCGCGAGGCCGGCTACGCCATCCAGCTCAAGCAGCAGCAGGACCAGCTCGACGGCTTCAACACGCACTTCGACGTGTGGTTCTCCGAGCGCGACCTGCACGCCGACGAGTCTCACGGCTCGGTCGCCGACACCCTGCGCAGCCTCAAGGACAACGGCCACCTCTTCGAGTCCGACGGTGCGCTGTGGATGCGCACGACCGACTTCGGCGACGACAAGGACCGCGTGCTGATCCGGTCCAACGGCGAGCTCACCTACTTCGCCTCCGACACGGCGTACTACCTCAACAAGCGGGCCCGCGGCTTCGACCACTGCATCTACCTCCTCGGCGCCGACCACCACGGCTACGTCGGCCGGCTGCGGGCGATGGCCGCGTGCGTCGGGGACGACCCCGAGCTCACGCTCGACGTGATGATCGGCCAGCTGGTCAAGATCATGCGCGACGGCGAGGAGCTGCGGCTGTCCAAGCGCGCGGGCACGATCGTCACCCTCGACGAGCTCGTCGACGAGATCGGCGTCGACGCGCTGCGCTACTCGCTGGCGCGCTACCCGGCCGACAGCCCGCTGACCCTCGACGTCGCCGAGATCACCCGGGCCTCGAGCGACAACCCGGTCTACTACGTCCAGTACGCCCACGCCCGCACGTGCCGGATGATCGGCAACGCGACCGACCTCGGCATGGCGCTGCCGGGCGATGCCTTCGACCCCGCCCTGCTCACCCACGAGCGCGACGGCGAGCTGCTCCGTGCGCTCGCGGAGTACCCGCGGGTGGTGGCCAGTGCCGCCGAGCTGCGCGAGCCGCACCGCGTGGCCCGCTACCTCGAGGACACGGCGTCGGTCTTCAACAAGTGGTACGACACCAAGGAGTGCCGGATGCTTCCGATGGGCGACGAGCCCGTCACCCCGACCAACGAGGCGCGCCTCGTCCTGGTCCACGCGACGCGGACGGTCCTGGCCAACGGCCTCGACCTGCTCGGCGTCACCGCTCCCGAGAGGATGTGATCCGGCGTGCCCACCGCACACCCGTCCGGCTGGGCGCACGCGGACGGCGCGCTGCGTGGCCCCCACTGGCTCCGCGAGCCCGCTGACCCCAACGTCCTCGTCGAGCACCTCTGGTCCCGCACGGCCACCAAGACCGACGGCGTGCTGGCCGTCGGGGGAGTGCCGCTGCCCGAGCTGGTCCGCGAGCACGGCTCGCCGGCGTACGTCCTCGACGAGGACGACTTCCGGGCCCGGGCGCGCGCCTTCCGTGACGCGTTCGCCGCCTACGACGTCTACTACGCAGGCAAGGCGTTCCTCTGCACGACCGTCGCGCGGTGGCTGGCGGAGGAGGGGCTCTCGCTCGACGTCTGCTCGGGCGGCGAGCTGACCGTCGCGGAGCGGGCGGGCTTCCCGATGGAGCGCGTCGGCTTCCACGGCAACAACAAGACCCCGCGCGAGCTCGAGCGGGCCGTCGAGCTCGGTGTCGGCCGGGTGATCGTCGACTCGTTCCACGAGATCGAGCGGCTGGCCGAGGTGGTCGCGAGGCTCGCTGGCGCTCGCACCTCGACCACCGAGGGCATCGGGGTGATGGTGCGGGTGACGGCAGGGGTGGAGGCCCACACGCACGAGTACATCGCCACCGCCCACGAGGACCAGAAGTTCGGCTTCTCGATCGCGAGCGGCGACGCGCTCGAGGCCGTACGACGCGTCCACGAGGCCCCCGGGCTGCGCCTGCTCGGGCTGCACTCCCACATCGGCAGCCAGATCTTCGACACCTCCGGCTTCGAGGTCGCCGCCCGCCGGGTGCTCGCGCTCCACGCCACCGTGAGCGAGGAGGTCGGCGTCGACATGCCAGAGATGGACCTCGGCGGCGGCTTCGGCATCGCCTACACCACGCAGGACGACCCCTCCGACCCGTCGCAGCTGGCGACGGAGATGACCAAGATCGTCGAGCACGAGTGCCGCGCCCTCGGCATCGCCGAGCCGCGGCTGTCGATCGAGCCCGGCCGCGCCATCGTCGGCCCGGCCATGTGCACCGTCTACGAGGTCGGCACCGTCAAGGAGGTCGCCCTCGACGGCGGCGCCCGGCGGTCCTACGTCTCGGTGGACGGCGGGATGAGCGACAACATCCGCACCGCCCTCTACGACGCCGACTACTCCGCCACGCTCGCCTCCCGGGCCTCGGGCTCCGCGCCCGCGCTGGCCAGGGTCGTCGGCAAGCACTGCGAGGCGGGAGACATCGTCGTCAAGGACGAGTTCCTGCCCGGCGACGTCCGTCCCGGCGACCTCGTCGCGGTGCCCGGCACGGGCGCCTACTGCAGATCCATGGCCTCCAACTACAACCACGCCATGCGTCCTCCGGTGATCGGAGTTCGGGACGGGAAGACCTTCACGGTCCTGCGACGAGAGACTGAGGCCGACCTGTTGGCGACCGATGTGGGTGTTTCGTGATGAGTTCGGGTGAGAAGTCGCTCAAGGTGGCGGTCCTCGGATGCGGGGCGGTCGGCTCCCAGGTGGTGCGGCTGCTGACCGAGCAGCACGACGACCTGGCGGCCCGGGTGGGGGTTCCCGTCGAGCTGGTGGGGGTCGCCGTACGCCGTCTCGACGCGCCGCGCGACGTCGAGGTGCCCGACGGGCTGCTGACCACCGACGCCGCCGGGCTGGTGGCCCGCGACGACGTCGACCTCGTCGTCGAGGTCATCGGCGGCATCGAGCCCGCCCGCTCGCTGATCCTCGCCGCGCTCGACAACGGCGCCAGCGTCGTGACCGCGAACAAGGCGCTCCTGGCCGAGGACGGTCCCACGCTGTTCGAGGCGGCCGCCAAGGCCGAGCGCGACCTCTACTACGAGGCCGCCGTCGCCGGCGCCATCCCCATCCTGCGACCGCTGCGCGAGTCGCTGGCGGGCGACAAGGTGACCCGCGTGCTCGGCATCGTCAACGGCACCACGAACTTCATCCTCGACAAGATGGACACCTCCGGCGCCGGGTTCTCCGAGGCGCTCGAGGAGGCCCAGGAGCTCGGCTACGCCGAGGCCGACCCGACCGCCGACGTCGAGGGCTTCGACGCCGCCGCCAAGGCCGCGATCCTCGCCAGCCTGGCCTTCCACTCGCGGGTGACCGCCTCCGACGTCTACCGCGAGGGCATCTCCGAGGTCACCGCGGCCGACGTCGCCAGCGCCCGTGACATGGGCTCGGTGGTCAAGCTGCTCGCCATCTGCGAGCTCCGCGGCGACCAGGTCGCCGCCCGGGTGCACCCGGCGATGATCCCGCGCTCGCACCCGCTGGCCAGCGTCCGCGAGGCCTACAACGCGGTGTTCGTCGAGTCCGAGGCCGCCGGCCAGCTGATGTTCTACGGCCCCGGCGCCGGCGGCGCGCCCACGGCGAGCGCCGTGCTCGGCGACCTGGTGACGGTCGCGCGCAACCGGCTCGCGCAGACCCGCGGCGCCGGGGAGTCGGCGTACGCCGACCGCGCCGTGCAGCCGATGGGCGAGACCCGCACCCGCTACCACGTCGCGATCGACGTCGACGACCGCGCGGGCGTGCTCGCGGCGGTGGCCAACGCCTTCGCCGACCACGACGTCTCCATCCAGACCGTGCGGCAGGAGGGCCGCGGCGCCGACGCCCAGCTCGTCGTCGTCTCGCACGCGGCCCCGGACGCCGCGCTGAGCGCCACGGTCCAGCAGCTGCGGGAGATGGACATCGTCCGCGAGGTCACGTCCGTCATGCGGGTCGAGGGAGGGGACGAATGAGCCACCACACCCACCAGTGGCGGGGCGTCATCGAGGAGTACCGCGACCTGCTCGACCTGCCCGAGGGCATGGCGGCGGTGACGCTGCGCGAGGGCGGCACCCCGCTCGTGCACTCGGCGTGGCTCTCCGGCGTCACCGGGGCCGAGGTCTGGCTCAAGGTCGAGGGCGACAACCCCACCGGCTCGTTCAAGGACCGCGGCATGACCGCGGCGATCTCGCACGCCCGCCACCTCGGCGCGCAGGCCGTGGTCTGTGCCTCGACCGGCAACACGTCGGCGTCGATGGCGGCCTACGCCGCCAAGGCCGGCCTCAAGCCCCTCGTCCTCATCCCCGAGGGCAAGATCGCTGCCGGCAAGCTCGCCCAGGCCGTGGTGCACGGCGCCCAGGTCATCATGGTCCGCGGCAACTTCGACGACTGCCTCGCGATGGCGATCGGGCTCTCCCAGGACTACCCGGTCGAGCTGGTCAACTCCGTCAACCCGGTGCGCCTGCAGGGCCAGAAGACCGCGTCCTTCGAGATCGTCGACTTCCTCGGCGACGCGCCCGACGTCCACCTGCTGCCCGTGGGCAACGCCGGCAACATCTCGGCGTACTGGCTCGGCTACCAGCAGTACGCCGAGCTCGGCCGCGCGACGAAGCGCCCGCGCATGCGTGGCTTCCAGGCCGAGGGCGCGGCGCCGCTGGTGACCGGCGAGCCGTTCCCGCACCCGGAGACCAAGGCGACCGCGATCCGCGTCGGCAACCCGGCGTCGTGGCACCTCGCCGAGCAGGCGGCCAAGGAGTCCGAGGGCGGGTTCGCCGCGCTGTCCGACGCGCAGATCCTCGCCGCCCAGCTCGAGCTCGCCCGCCACGACGGCGTCTTCGTGGAGCCGGCGTCGGCGGCCGGTGTCGCCGGCCTGCTGGCCGCGGTCGCCGGCGGTGAGTCCTTCGCGGGGTCGACGGTCGCGATCACGGTCACGGGCCACGGCCTCAAGGACACCGCGACCGCGCTCGAGTCGTGCGGCGACATCGTCGACACGGTCGTCGACGCCGACGTGGCCGCCGCCGCGGCCGCGGCCGGGCTCGCCTGATGGCCCAGCTGGTCGACGGCCCGGTCCGGGTCACCGTCCCGGCGACCTCGGCCAACCTCGGTCCCGGCTTCGACTCGCTCGGCCTGGCGCTGTCGCTGCGCGACGAGCTCGAGGCCGAGGTGCTGCCCGAGGGCCTGGTCGTCGAGGTCGAGGGCGCCGGGGCCGACGGCGTCCCCCGCGACGAGTCGCACCTCGTCGTGCGGGCGATGCGGGCGGCATTCGACCTGATGGGCGCCCAGCCGCCCGGGCTGCGGCTCACGTGCCGCAACGTGATCCCGCACGCGCGGGGCCTCGGCTCGTCGTCGGCCGCGATCGTCGCGGGGGTCGTGCTGGCTCGCGGGCTGGTGGCCGGCGGGCAGCTGCTGGCCTCCGACGAGGCGCTCTTCGACCTCGCCGCCGACCTCGAGGGCCACCCCGACAACGTGGCGCCAGCGTTCTACGGCGGCTTCGTCATCTCCGGCCGCGAGGACGACCACTGGTACGCCGTCCGGGTCGGCGTCGACCCGCGGATCACCGCGGTCGCCTTCGTCCCGCCGACCGGGGTCGAGACGTCGGTCGCCCGCGGGCTGCTGCCGGCGACCGTGCCGCACGCCGACGCGGCCGCGAACTCCGGTCGGGCCGCGCTGCTCGTGGCCGCCCTGACCGGTCAGCCCGAGCACCTGCTGGCGGCGACCCGTGACTGGCTCCACCAGGACCAGCGCGAGCCCGCGATGCCGGAGACGCTCGCGCTCGTGCGCCGCCTCCGCGCGGACGGCGTACCGGCCGTGGTGTCGGGAGCCGGCCCGACGGTGCTGGCGTTCGGCTCCGCCGACACCTCGGCGCTGACCGCCCGCTGCCCCGACGGCTGGGCGTGCCACGACCTCGTCGTCGAGCCCGCGGGCGCCCTCCTCGTCTGACCCGTGCGCGGCTTTCCCGACGGATGGCACTGCGCCGCCGTCGCCCTGCTAACCTGAGCGCGCGCCGTTCGGCGCACTCGCCCGGCCGGTCCCCGGCCCGCCCGTCCCTCGGGCGCACGGGCGACACACCTTCCGCCTCGCAGGCCGCTCGACCGGTCCCGCAGGCGACGCAACGTGCGAAGGATCCACGTGACCGAGACTCCCTCCGCCACCGCGGAGAACGCTGCCCCCGAGGCAGCCGAGACCACCCGGCCCGCCAAGAAGGCCGCGTCGAAGTCGGGCGGCCTCAGCTCGATGCTGCTCGCCGACCTCAAGTCGATGGCCGGTGGGCTGGGCATCGCCGGTGCCGGCTCGATGAAGAAGGCGCAGCTGGTCGACGCCATCAAGGCGGCCCAGTCGGGCGGCGGCGCGAAGGCCGAGCAGGCGCCTGCGCAGGCCGCCGCGCCGGCCGCGGAGCCGGCTGGCGAGCCCGCTGCCGAAGCCCGCTCGGACGAGCCGGCCGCGCAGACGACCGTGCGCACCCGCACCCGCAAGCAGCGCCAGGCCGAGCGGGCCGAGCAGTCCGCCGACCAGGCCGAGCAGACGCCGCAGGACGGCCAGAAGCAGGACGCCCAGAAGCAGGACGCCCAGAAGCAGGACGCCCAGAAGCACGACGGTCAGAAGCAGGACGGCCAGAAGCAGGGTCAGAAGCAGGGTGGCCAGAAGCAGGGCCAGAGGAACGAGGCCCGGGACGACCAGAAGGCCGACCTGAACGAGCAGAAGGCCGACCAGAAGCAGGGCCAGCAGAAGCAGTCCAACCAGAACAAGCAGCAGAACCAGCAGCAGAACCAGCAGAACCAGAGCCAGCAGCAGGGCCAGGGTGTGCACCTCGACGATGACGAGGACGGCGAGGGCGGCAGCCGCCGCAACCGCCGCCGCCGCGGCCGGGACCGGACCACGGTCCGTGCCGGCGGCCGCAACGAGCCCGACACCACGATCCTCGAGGACGACGTCCTGGTGCCCGCCGCCGGCATCCTCGACGTCCTCGACAACTGCGCCTTCGTTCGCACCTCGGGCTACCTGCCGGGCCCCGAGGACGTCTACCTCTCCCTGTCGATGGTGCGGAAGTACCACCTGCGCCGCGGTGACGCCGTCGTCGGGCAGGTACGCCAGCCGCGCGAGGGCGAGCGCCGGGAGAAGTTCAACCCGATGGTGCGCATCGACAGCGTGAACGGCACCGAGGCCGAGGGTGCGAAGGAGCGCCCGGTCTTCGCCGACGCGGTGCCGGTCCACCCGCACCA
>NZ_JAUZVE010000053.1:0-45850 GCF_031844425.1 Microbacterium sp. ARD31 | reverse complement strand
TGGAAGAGCTTGAGGCCCTTCAGGCGCAGGTCGAGCATCCACTGCGGCTCGGACTTCTTCGAGGAGATGTCGCGCACGACGTCCTCGTTGAGGCCGCGCGTCGCGGACGCGCCGGCGTCGTCGGAGTCGGCCCAGCCGAACTCGTAGCGGCCGATGCCCTTGAGCTCGGGGTTGAGGTCTTCGATGCTCAGGTTCTGGGTCATGCCTGCTCCTTCTCGGGGTCCGACTTCGTCGTGTGGATCTGGGGGATGCACGTGGTGCAGACGCCGTCGCCGTGGGCGATGGTCGCCAGCCGCTGCACGTGGGTGCCGAGCACGGAGGCGATCGCCTCGGTCTCGGCCTCGCACAGCTGCGGGAACTCGTGGGCGACGTGGGAGACCGGGCAGTGCTGCTGGCACAGCTGCTCCCCCACGACCGGCAGCTCGCGCACGGACGCGGCGTAGCCGTTCTGGGTGAACACCCGGGCCAGTGCCTCCGCGGGCGTCAGGTCGGGCTCGGCGGCCACCACGGCCGCGTAGTCGCGCTCGACGAACGACACCCGGCGCCGGGCGAACTCGACCACGGCCTCCTCGCCCTGCGTCTCGGCCAGGAACCGCATGGCCTGCACGGCGAGGTCGTCGTACTGCTGGTCGAAGCTGTCGCGACCCGCCTCGGTGAGCGCGAACACCTTGGCCGGTCGGCCGCGGCCGCGCGCGCCGTAGACCTTGGGCTCGCGCGACTCCACGACGCCCTCGAGGGTGAGGTGGTCGAGGTGACGTCGTACGGCGGCCGGGGTGAGGTCGAGGCGGCGGGCGAGGTCGGCGGCCGTCGAGGGCCCGTTCTCCAGGATCGTGCGGCACACGCGATCGCGCGTGGGTGCGTCCCCGTCCGGGGTCGCCGCCGTCCTGGTGAATTCCACAACGACAGTGTGACGTTATTGCCGTACGCCGTTCAAGCAAGGGTCCCCTAAGTGACCCGGGCCACGACGGTCGACGCCGACCACGGCCCCGGCCGGGGTCCGACCTAGACTTCGCGACGTGCCAGCAGCCTCCCCCGCCGTCGAGATCGACGGCCTGGTGATGGCCTACGGCGACAAGGTCGCCGTCGACGGGCTGTCGCTCGACGTGGCGCGCGGGTCGGTCACCGCGGTCCTCGGCCCCAACGGCGCGGGCAAGACCACCACCCTCGAGACCTGCGAGGGCTACCGCGTCCCGCAGCGGGGGACGGTCCGGGTGCTCGGGCTCGACCCGCAGAGAGACCGTGCCACCCTGCTCCCCCGGATCGGCGTGATGCTGCAGTCCGGCGGCGCCTGGAGCGGCGTGCGGGCCCGGGAGATGCTCGACCACATGGCCTCGCTGCACGCCCGCCCCCTCGACACCGACATGCTGAGCGACCGCCTCGGCCTCGGCGACTGCGGTCGCACGCCCTACCGCCGGCTCTCGGGCGGCCAGCAGCAGCGGCTCGGCCTCGCGATCGCGCTGGTCGGGCGCCCGGAGCTGGTCTTCGTGGACGAGCCGACGGCGGGTATGGACCCGCAGGCCAGGCGGACCACGTGGGAGCTGCTCGAGGAGGTGCGCGGCGACGGCGTCACCGTCGTGCTGACCACGCACCACATGGACGAGGCCGAGCGCCTGGCCGACCGGATCCACATCATCGACCGGGGGCGCGTGATCGCCAGCGGGACGCCCGGCGAGCTCACCCGCGAGGGCCGCTCCGCCACGATCCGGCTCGTGGTGAACCGGCCGTTCCCCGACGGGGCGCCGGAGTCGCTGCGCGCCGAGCTCGGGGCCGACACCGAGGTCCGCCAGCTCGACGAGGTCAGCATGCTGATCCACGGTCCGGCCGACTCCACCACCCTCGGACGGGTCTCGCGGTGGTGCGAGGAGCACGACGTGCTCCCGGAGACGCTCAACCTGGGCCAGCGCAACCTCGAGGACGTCTTCCTCGACCTCACCGGACGGGAGCTCGCACCGTGAGCACGGCAGCCGGCACGTTCACCCCCGCCCCCGGGGGCGCCTCGCTCGCGCGGATGGTGCTCGCCCAGTCGCGCATGGAGGCCCGCCTCATGCTGCGCAACGGCGAGCAGCTCCTGCTGGCCATCGTCATCCCGGTCATCGTCCTGGTCGGCGGCGTCGTCGGCGCCGACCGCATCGGCGTCGACCTCGACGGCCACCGCCCGGTCGACATCCTGACGCCGGGCGTGCTCGCGCTCGCCGTGATGTCCACGGCGTTCACGTCCGTGGCGATCGCGACCGGCTTCGAGCGGCGCTACGGCGTCATCAAGCTCCTCGGCTCCTCGCCGCTCCCCCGCCACGGTCTCCTGCTCGGCAAGGTCCTCGCCCTGCTCAACGTGGTCGTGCTCCAGCTCGTGGTGCTGGTCGTGGTCGGCCTGGCCCTGGGGTGGGAGCCGACGCTCGACGACCCGCTGCGCTCGGTCGCAGGCGCGGCGCTGGCGCTCGGGCTCGGCACGGCGGCCTTCGCCGCCCTCGGGCTCCTCGTCGCCGGCGTGCTGCGCGCCGAGGCGACGCTCGCGCTCGCCAACCTCGTCTACCTCCTGCTGATGGCGGGTGGCGGGGTGGTGCTGCCCACGAGCACGTACGGCGCCGCGTCGGGCGTGATCTCGTGGCTGCCCTCGGGCGCCCTCGGCGAGGCGATGCGCGAGGCCCTCGTGCACGCGACCGTCGACACCCGCTCGTTGCTCGTGCTCGTCGGGTGGGCGATCGTCGGCACCCTGCTCACTGCCCGGACCTTCAGGTGGGAATGATGTCTGCCCTGCTCGACCGGCTCGCCCGGTACCTCTGGCCGCTCGCGCTGGCCAACCTCGTCGCCAACATCGGCATCGTGGTCACCGGCGCCGCCGTCCGGCTCACCGGCTCGGGGCTCGGCTGCCCGACATGGCCGCGCTGCTCCGACGAGTCGTACGTCACCCACGGCGAGCTGGGCGTGCACGGCGTCATCGAGTTCGGCAACCGCACGCTCACCTTCCTGCTGGCCGCGATCGCCGTGCTGTGCTTCCTGGCCGCGCTGGGCGCGCGGCACCGCCGGGCGACCCGGCTGTCCTTCGCGATCGGGCTCGGCATCCCGCTCCAGGCGGTGATCGGGGGCATCACCGTGCTGACCGACCTCAACCCGTGGATCGTGGCGGGCCACTTCCTGCTGTCGATGGCGATCATCTCGATCTGCATCGCCCTGCTCGACGAGCTCCGCAGCCCCGACCGCGGGGCGGCGCCCCCGCTGCCGCGGACGCTCGCCTGGGCGACCGCGGCGGCCGGCTGGGTGGTCCTCTACCTCGGCACCGTCGTCACCGGCGCCGGGCCGCACGCCGGCGACACCGACGCGCCGCGCAACGGCCTCGACCCGGCCTCCGTCTCCCAGGTCCACGCGTCCGCGGTCTACGTGCTCGTCGCCCTCACCGTGGCGTTGCTCGTCGTGGCGCTGCGCGGGGGCCACCGGTGGCTGGCCACCGTGACCGGGATGGTCCTGCTGATCGAGGTGCTGCAGGGCGTGCTGGGCTGGGTGCAGTACTGGCTCGACCTGCCCGTCGGGCTCGTCGCGCTGCACATGCTCGGCGCCGCCCTGCTCGCTGCGGGCCTGGCCCGCATCGCGCTCGCGGTGCTCCCCCACCACGCCGTCCACGAGGCACGGGCGGACAGCGGGTCGCAGCCGGACGCAGCGACCCGCCTCCCCTAGTCCTCCGCCTAGTCCTCCGCCTAGCCCTGCTCCTGGCCCCGCACCCGGCTCCGTCCGACGACGGGCCGGGCACGGATCAGAGCTTGCGGGCGAAGATCACCGTGCGCTTGGAGTAGTCGTCCGCCTTGCAGGCCACCAGCACGATCCGCGGTGGCCCCGAGACGGAGTAGAGCGAGCCCATCTTGCGGTCGGCCGCCCAGAACTCGCGGCGCACGACCTCGAAGCCACAGCCGCCGACGCGGATCCGGTCACCGCGTCGCAGCTGGCCCCACCTGTCGGCCACGCCGTTGCCGGCACGCCAGGCGTGACCGGCGTACACGGTGCTGCCGCTGGGGTCGCAGGGCGGGTCGCCCTTGGTCCACGTGTAGACGGTGCCGCGCAACCGCCACCCGACGTCGAGGGTGTCGTTGCGGGCCGCCACCTCCACCACCGCGGCGTCGGTGCCCGTGCGAGCGATCTGCAGCCGGTCAGGGGCGGCCTGGGCCGCACCCTGACCGACCAGCAGGGTCGCGCAGAGCGTCGCCGCGAGGAACGCGGCGCGACGCATCACGATCCCGTGTGCGGGGCGATCTCCGGGGCCTTCGCGCACGGGCGGGTGCTGAAGGTCATCCGCCACACCTGCTTGCCCTCGAGCCGGTAGGTGGCGTCCGCGGACTGGGCGCGCACGGTGATGGTGTACGACCGGGCGACCTTGGCGCCGATGCCCTTGAGGGTGCGGGCCTTGAGCCACACGCCCTGGCGGATCACCTGGCCGTCGACCTTGTAGACGACGCCGGAGCGCTTGCTGACCTTGAACAGGTCGCTCGCCCGGCCGCACTTGTCGAGCTGCTTGGCCTTGGCCTTCACCACGCGGACCTCCGCGGGCAGCACCTCCGGCGGGCTCACCGGGCACGGCTGCTGCGTGTCGGTGGGCGTCGGGAGGGTGATCACGGTCTGCCCGTTGCCGAAGGCGTGGCCGGGGTTGGCCGTGATCGTCAGGCTGCCGTCGGGGTTGACCACCGAGGTCCACGGGCCGCTGGGCACCGTGCCGTAGTGGGCGTTGCCCGGGCCGCACTCGTCGACGACCGGGACCTGGGGGGCCGCCTCGACGCACGGCTGGTTGCTGTCGGCCGGCACCGGGTAGGTGAGGACCGTCTGGCCGTTGGTGAAGACGTGGCCCGCGTCGGCCGTGATCGTCAGGCTCCCGTCGGGGTTGACCACCGAGGTCCACGGGCCGCCGGGCACCGTGCCGTAGTGGGCGTTGCCCGGGCCGCACTCGTCGACGACCGGGACCTCGGGCGCGTCGACCTTCTTGGTGTTGCAGTCCTCGGAGAAGGCCGAGGCCGCGATCCAGCCGGAGTTGGTCTGCGTCACGCCGTTGGACCAGCGCGCGTCGAGGGTCAGCACGACCGCGGACGTGGGCCTGGTGGTGATGGCCTCGGTGAACGTCTTGGACTCGTTCCAACCCAGCGTGGTGCCCACGGGCACCGCCTGGGGGCGGTTCGAGCCGGTGATGCGCTCGGTGCGCTGCTCGCTGTTGACGACCTCCCAGGTGACGTCCCACCCGCCGCCATCGCGGCAGGAGACGGACCCGGTGATCGTGTTGTGGTGTGCGCTCGAGGGTGCGGCGAGGCCGACGACGGCGAAGCCGACGGCCACCACCAGCGTCATGATCCTCGACACGCTCCGACCGGTCGTGCCCCCACGACCGGCGCCCATGCGTTGTCCTGGCGCGCCAAACATCAGTTTCGAACCCCCATGAATACGTGCGGAAGCCCTGCGCTTCCCCACCCGCGACGATTCAACGGGAAGTGACGCGGAGTCACACGGGAGGAATTCTCAAGAGGTTCTCTAGAAAGCCTCATTTCCCAGACGTTCGGGACAGGGTGCGCTAGCGCCCCAGCAAGGGATCGAGGGCGACGGCCACGAAGAGCAGGGAGAGGTAGAGGTTCGAGGCGTGGAACAGGCGCATCGGGTTGATCTCGCTGAGCACGTCGGAGGACCTGGCCCGGCCCCACATGCGGTGGGCCTCGACGAGGAACACCCCACCGAGGACGACGGCCGCGACGGGGTACACCGCGCTGGTGCCGGCGACCGGCCACAGCAGCAACGAGACCGCGACCATGACCCAGCTGTAGACGACGACCTGGCGGCCGACCTCCCCGGCGGGCTTGACCACGGGCAGCATCGGCACGTCGACGTTGGCGTAGTCCTCGCGGTAGCGCAGCGCCAGGGCCCAGGTGTGCGGCGGCGTCCAGAAGAAGACGACGAGGAACAGCACGACCGGCGTCCACGCCAGCTCACCCGTGACGGCGGTCCACCCGATGAGGGCGGGGAAGCAGCCCGCCAGGCCGCCCCACACGATGTTCTGGGTGGTGCGCCGCTTGAGCAGCATCGTGTACACCAGCACGTAGAACGCGTTGGCCAGGACGGACAGGCCGGCCGACAGCCAGTTCACCCACAGCGCGAGCACCACGGTCGAGACCACGGCCAGCACGGTGGCGAACACGAGCGCCGACGACGCCGAGACGATGTGGCGGGGCAACGCGCGTCGGCGCGTACGGCGCATCTGCTCGTCGATGTCGCGGTCGTAGACGCAGTTGTAGGCCGACGCCGAGCCCGCCGAGAGCGCACCTCCGACGACCGTCGCGACCACGAGGCCGAGCGGCGGGATCCCGCGCTCGGCGAAGAACATCACCGGCACGGTCGTGAGCAGCAGCAGCTCGATGACGCGAGGCTTGGTCAGCCCGACGTAGGCGGCGACGACGTCGCGCCAGGTCTTCGTCTCCTCCGGCCCGGCCCCCCCGTCACCGGTCGGCATCGCGGCGGACGCAGCAGCGCGCGAGCCGGCGTGGGACACGGTGGAGACCTCGGGAGGACGGGGACGGATGGGACACGGATGAGTGGGAACCAGAGGGGACGGACGGCCTGCGATGCGGTGTCCGCGGCCACCCTCGGGTGGGGTCGAGTCTACTCGGCCACGCCGCTAGGCTCGCAGTCGAGGCCACCCCAACGGACCTGTGATCCTGGCTGCACCCCCGACCGCCCCCGAGCGTCGGGTGCACTCCACCGAGAGGAACTGCGTTGACCAAGAAGTCCGCCCTGCCCGCCACCCTCGCGTGGGACGACGTCGACGAGCGCGCGGTCGACACCGCCCGCGCCCTCGCGATGGACGCGGTGCAGAAGGTCGGCAACGGCCACCCCGGCACGGCGATGAGCCTGGCGCCGGCGGCGTACCTGCTGTTCCAGAAGGTGATGCGGCACAACCCGGCCGACCCCCACTGGACCGGCCGCGACCGGTTCGTCCTCTCCTGCGGCCACAGCTCCATCACCCTCTACACCCAGCTCTTCCTGGGCGGGTGGGGCCTCGAGATCGAGGACCTCCGCTCGCTGCGCACCTGGGGCAGCAAGACCCCGGGCCATCCCGAGCACGGCCACACCGCCGGTGTGGAGACCACCACCGGTCCCCTCGGGCAGGGCGTCGCCAACGCCGTCGGCATGGCGATGGCCGCGCGGCGCGAGCGCGGCATCCTCGATCCGGAGACCGACGAGGCCGACTCGCCCTTCACCCACCACGTCTACGCCATCTGCTCCGACGGCGACCTCGAGGAGGGCGTCAGCGCCGAGGCGTCCTCGATCGCCGGCACCCAGCAGCTGGGCAACCTCACGATGATCTACGACGCCAACCAGATCTCGATCGAGGGCGACACCGACGTCGCGTTCACCGAGGACGTCGGCGCCCGCTACGAGGCCTACGGCTGGCACGTGCAGCACGTCGACTGGACCAACGGCGGCACCGACTACGTCGAGGACGTCCCCGGCCTCTACGCCGCCGTCCGGGCCGCCGACGAGGTCACCGACCGGCCCAGCCTCATCGTGCTGCACACCGTGATCGCGTGGCCCGCCCCCAACGCCCAGGGCACCGGCAAGTCGCACGGCTCCGCGCTGGGCGAGGAGGAGGTCGCCGCCACCAAGAAGGTCCTGGGCTTCGACCCCGAGAAGCACTTCGAGGTGCCGGCCGAGGTCATCGAGCGCACCCGTGGCCTGGTCGAGCGCGGCAAGCAGTGGCAGGCGGACTGGCAGGAGCGCCTCGACGCCTGGCGGTCCTCGGCTCCGGCCGAGGTCCTCGCGACCTTCGAGCGGATGCAGACCCGCGCGCTGCCCGAGGGCCTGGCCGGCGTGCTGCCGAGCTTCGACGCCGACCCCAAGGGGGTCGCGACCCGCAAGGCCTCCGGCGCGGTGATCAACGCCGTCGCCGGCGTGATGCCCGAGCTGTGGGGCGGCTCGGCCGACCTGGCCGAGTCCAACAACACCACCATC
The DNA here is from genome assembly GCF_031844425.1 of Microbacterium sp. ARD31. Taxonomy (NCBI): domain Bacteria; kingdom Bacillati; phylum Actinomycetota; class Actinomycetes; order Micrococcales; family Microbacteriaceae; genus Microbacterium; species Microbacterium sp. ARD31. Next base: position 37,882 of record NZ_JAUZVE010000053.1, on the reverse strand, counting down.
GACGACGCGCCGTCGTTCATCCCCGAGAGCCGTTCCACCGACCAGTGGAGCGGTGACTCGCTCGCCGGCCGGGTGCTGCACTTCGGCATCCGCGAGCACGGCATGGGCGGCATCCTCAACGGCATCGCCCTCCACGGCGGCACCCGGGTGTTCGGCGGCACCTTCCTCACCTTCAGCGACTACATGCGCGGATCCGTCCGGCTCGCCGCGATCATGGGCCTGCCGGTGACCTACGTCTGGACCCACGACTCGATCGGGCTCGGCGAGGACGGTCCCACCCACCAGCCGATCGAGCACCTCGCCGCCCTGCGCGCGATCCCCGGCCTCGACGTCGTACGCCCCGCGGACGCCAACGAGACCGCGGCCGCCTGGCACGCCGTGCTGGAGCGCACCGACCGGCCCGCCGGCATCGCGCTGACCCGTCAGAACGTCCCGGTCTTCCCGCGCGGCGAGGAGGGCTTCAGCGACACCAGCAACGTCCACCGCGGCGGCTACGTCCTGCTCGACGTCGACGGCGGCGAGCCCGACGTCATCTTGATGGGCACCGGCTCCGAGGTGCAGGTCGCCGTGGCCGCCCGCGAGCTGCTCGCGGCCGACGGGATCCGCGCCCGGGTGGTCTCGCTTCCCTGCCTCGAGTGGTTCGAGGAGCAGGAGGAGGCCTACCGCGAGTCGGTGCTCCCGCCGACGGTCAAGGCCCGCGTCTCGGTGGAGGCCGGTGTGAAGCAGGGGTGGCGCGAGTACGTCGGCGACCACGGCCGCATCGTCTCGCTCGACCACTACGGCGCCTCGGCCGACTTCGCGCGCATCTACGAGGAGTTCGGCATCACCGGCGAGGCGGTGGCCAACGCCGCCCGCGACAGCCTGCGCACCCTGACCGACTGACGTACGTCCCGCACGCCCCACACAGGAGGCATCACATGAACGACCGTCTCAAGGCCCTGGCCGACGCCGGGGTGTCCATCTGGCTCGACGACCTGTCCCGCGAGCGGCTGGAGACCGGCAACCTCGCCGACCTGGTGAAGAACAGCCACGTCGTCGGGGTCACCTCCAACCCGGCGATCTTCCAGTCCGCGCTGTCCGACGGCGAGCGCTACGACCCGCAGGTCCGCGAGCTCGCGGCTGCCGGTGCGGACGTCGACGAGGCGACCCGCACCATCACCACCGACGACGTCCGCGACGCGTGCCGGGTGATGCGCCCGGTCTTCGACGCGACCGACGGCGTCGACGGTCGGGTCTCCATCGAGGTCTCCCCCGGCTTCGCCCACGACACCGAGCAGACCGTCAAGGAGGCCGCCGAGCTCTGGGAGGTCGTCGGCGAGCCCAACCTGCTCATCAAGATCCCCGGCACGGAGGAGGGGTGGCCGGCGATCACCGAGACGATCGCCGCCGGCATCTCGGTCAACGTGACGCTGATCTTCGGCCTCGAGCAGTACCGCAACGTCATGGAGGCCTACGTCTCCGGGCTGGAGCAGGCCCTGGCCAACGGCCACGAGCTCGCCGACATCCACTCGGTCGCCTCGTTCTTCGTCTCGCGCGTCGACACCGAGATCGACAAGCGCCTCGAGGCGATGACCGACGGTCCCGGCACCGACCCGGGCCTGCGCGGCAAGGCCGGCGTGGCCAACGCCCGGCTCGCGTTCGAGATGTACGAGCAGTTCTTCGCGGGCTCGCGCTGGGAGGCCCTCGAGGCCAAGGGCGCGCGCAAGCAGCGGCCGCTGTGGGCCTCGACGGGTGTCAAGAACCCCGACTACGACGACACGATGTACGTCGTCGACCTCGTCGTCGAGGACACCGTCAACACCATGCCGGAGAAGACCCTCGACGCCGTCGCCGACCACGGCGAGGTGCGCGGTGACCGCGTGCGCCCCTTCTACGACGACGCGCGCGCCCACATGGACGCCCTGGCCGCGGCCGGCATCGACTACGACGACGTCATCGAGGTGCTGATCAAGGAGGGCGTCGACAAGTTCGTCGTCGCCTGGGACGAGCTGCAGACGACCCTGGCCGCGTCGCTCGAGGCCGCCCGGGCATGAGCACCGGCCCGGTGGACCCGACGACGACGGCCGCCTGGGCCGACCTCCAGCGTCTCGCCGACGCCTTCGAGCCGGACCTGCGCTCGGCGGTCACGCCGTCGTGGGTCGCCGCGCAGACGAGCACCGCCGGCGACCTCTTCGTCGACCTGTCGAAGAACCTCTGGGACGCCGACGTCGAGGCGGCGCTGCTGCGCCTGGCCGACCAGGTCGACGTCGCGGGGCGTCGCAGCGCCATGTTCGCCGGGGAGCACATCAACGTCACCGAGGACAGAGCGGTGCTCCACACCGCCCTGCGCCTGCCCGCCGACGCCACGCTGGAGGTCGACGGGCAGGACGTCGTGGCCGACGTGCACGAGGTCCTCGACCGGGTGTTCGCGTTCGCCGACCGGGTCCGGTCGGGCGACTGGACCGGCGTGACCGGTCGGCACATCGAGACCGTGGTCAACATCGGCATCGGCGGGTCCGACCTCGGGCCGGTGATGGCCTACGAGGCGCTCGCGCCCTACCGGAAGGACGGGCTCGCCTGCCGCTTCATCAGCAACATCGACCCGACCGACGCCGGTCAGACCCTCGAGGGCCTCGACCCGGAGACGACGCTGTTCATCGTCTCGAGCAAGACGTTCGGCACGCTGGAGACCCTGACCAACGCGCGTCTCTGCAAGGCGTGGCTGCTCGAGCGGCTCCCCTCCGGGACCGACGAGTCGGCCGCCGTCGCCCAGCACTTCGTCGCCGTCTCCACCGCGCTCGACAAGGTCGCCGACTTCGGCATCGACCCCGCCAACGCGTTCGGCTTCTGGGACTGGGTGGGCGGGCGCTACTCGATGGACTCCGCCATCGGTCTCTCGCTCGTGGTGGCCGTCGGGCCGGAGCACTTCGCCGACCTCCTGGCCGGCTTCCACACCATGGACGAGCACTTCCGCACCGCGCCGCCGGAGGCCAACGTCCCGCTCCGGATGGGTCTGCTCAACGTCTGGTACGCCAACTTCCTCGGCGCCCACACCCACGCGGTCCTGCCCTACTCCCAGCTGCTGCACCGCTTCCCGGCCTACCTCCAGCAGCTCACGATGGAGTCCAACGGCAAGTCCGTGCGCTGGGACGGCGAGGCGGTCGGCTACGACACGGGCGAGGTCTTCTGGGGCGAGCCCGGCACCAACGGCCAGCACGCCTTCTACCAGCTCATCCACCAGGGCACCCGGCTGGTCCCGGCGGACTTCATCGCCTTCGCCAACCCGGCGTACCCGCTCACGGACGGCGACACCGACGTCCACGAGCTGTTCCTGGCGAACTTCTTCGCGCAGACCAAGGCGCTCGCGTTCGGCAGGACCCCCGACGAGGTGCGAGCCGAGGGCGTCGCGGAGGAGCTGGTGTCCGCGCGGACGTTCCCGGGCAACCGACCCACCACCTCGATCATGGCACCCGCCCTCACTCCGAGCGTCCTGGGCCAGCTGGTCGCGCTCTACGAGCACATCACGTTCGTCGAGGGTGCCGTGTGGGGCATCGACAGCTTCGACCAGTGGGGCGTCGAGCTCGGCAAGCAGCTCGCCCAGCAGCTGGGGCCGGCCGTGTCCGGTGACGCGTCCGTCCTCGCCGAGCAGGACCCCTCCACGCAGTCCCTGATCGGCTACTACCAGGAGAACCGAGGCTGATGAGCACCCCGAACCCGCTGCGCGACCCGCAGGACCGACGGCTCCCCCGGATCGCCGGTCCCTGCGGGATGGTGCTCTTCGGTGTCACCGGCGACCTGTCGCGCAAGAAGATCATGCCGGCGATCTACGACCTCGCGAACCGCGGGCTGCTCCCGCCGGGGTTCAGCCTGGTGGGCTTCGCGCGACGAGACTGGGCCGACCAGGACTTCGCGCAGATCGTGCACGACGCCGTCCGCGAGCACGCGCGTACGCCGTTCCGCGAGGAGGTCTGGAACCAGCTCTCCGAGGGATTCCGCTTCGTCCCGGGCGACTTCGACGACGACGTCGCCTTCGACCAGCTGCGTCGCACCGTCGAGGAGCTCGACCAGCTGCGCGGCACCAACGGCAACATGGCGTTCTACCTCGCCATTCCGCCGGGCTTCTTCGGCACCGTGGTCGGCCAGCTCAAGGAGCACGGCCTCGCCGACCACCGCGAGGGCCAGTGGCGGCGCGTGGTCGTGGAGAAGCCGTTCGGCCACGACCTCGAGTCGGCCCGCGAGCTCAACGACATCCTCGCCGGCGTCTTCCCGTCCGGCTCGATCTTCCGGATCGACCACTACCTCGGCAAGGAGACCGTGCAGAACATCCTGGCGATGCGCTTCGCCAACAACATGTTCGAGCCGATCTGGAACTCCAACTACGTCGACCACGTGCAGATCACCATGGCCGAGGACATCGGCATCGGCGGGCGCGCCGGCTACTACGACGGCATCGGTGCGGCGCGCGACGTCATCCAGAACCACCTCCTGCAGCTGATGGCGCTGGTGGCCATGGAGGAGCCGATCGCCTTCGACGCCGAGAGCCTGCGGATCGAGAAGCAGAAGGTGCTCGCGTCGACGGTGCTGCCCCAGCGGCTCGACCTCACCACGGCGCGCGGCCAGTACGCCCCCGGCTGGGCGGGCGGGCAGAAGGTGAACGGCTTCCTCGAGGAGGAGGGCATCAAGGCCACCTCCACGACCGAGACCTACGCCGCCATCACGGTGCACTGCGACACCCGGCGGTGGGCGGGCGTGCCGTTCTACCTCCGCACCGGCAAGCGCCTCGGGCGCCGGGTCACGGAGGTCGCGATCGTCTTCAAGCGCGCACCGCACCTGCCGTTCTCCCAGACCGCGACCGAGGACCTCACGCAGAACGCCCTCGTGATCCGGGTCCAGCCCGACGAGGGCATGACGATGCGCTTCGGCGCCAAGGTGCCGGGCACCGCGATGGAGATCCGCGACGTCAACATGGACTTCGCCTACGGCGGCTCCTTCACCGAGGCGAGTGCCGAGGCCTACGAGCGGCTGATCCTCGACGTCCTCCTCGGCGACCCGCCGCTCTTCCCGCGGCACGAGGAGGTCGAGCTGTCCTGGAAGATCCTCGACCCGGTGCTCGACCACTGGGCCAAGAAGGGCAAGCCCGAGCCGTACGACTCCGGCACCTGGGGGCCCGCGTCCGCCGACGCGATGCTCGCCCGCGACGGCCGCACCTGGAGGAGGCCCTGATGAACACGCCGACCGAGGGGACCCCGACACGATGATCGAGCTCACCGACACCACCTCGTCCGAGATCGCGGCGGAGTTCGTCCGCGCCCGCACGCGCGCCGGCAGCCCGGCGATGGGCATGGTGATGACGCTGATCATCGTCGCGCCCGAGGACGACGCCGTCGAGGCGATGCAGGCGGCGAAGCGGGCCTCGCGCGAGCATCCCTCACGCGTGCTCGGCGTGATCCTCGGCAACGCCCGCGGCACCTCGCACGTCAACGCCCAGGTCGGCAGCGGCGACGGCTGGGGCGGTGAGACCGCGCTGATCCGGCTCAAGGGCGAGGTGGTCAAGCACGCCGAGTCGGTCGTCCTGCCCCTGCTCCTGCCCGACTCCCCCGTCGCGATCTGGTGGCCCACCGCCGCGCCGGCCGACCCGGCCGCGGACCCCCTCGGCCGCCTCGCCCAGCGGCGGATCACCGACGCGGCCGCCGTCTCGCGCGGCAAGTCGACGGCGATGGTCAACCAGTGCCGCTCCTACGCGCCCGGCAACACCGACCTCGCGTGGACCCGGCTCACGCCGTGGCGGGCCCTGCTGGCCGCCGCCCTGGACCAGCACCCGCTCAAGGTGACCGGCGCCAAGGTCACCGCCGAGCGGATCAGCCCGAGCGCCGACCTCCTCGTCGCCTGGCTCTGCGACCGGCTCAAGGTCCCGGTCGCCCGGGCCACGTCGGCCGGACCCGGCATCACCGAGGTCACCATGGACACCAAGGAGGGCCCGATCACCATCGCGCGCTCCGACGGCCGGCTGGCCACCTTCTCCTCCCCGCACCGGCCCGACCGGCCGGTCGCGCTCAAGCGGCGCGAGGTCCCGGCCCTGCTCGCCGAGGAGCTCCGCCGGCTCGACGAGGACGACATGTACGCCGCCACCGCGGCCAAGCTCGTGAAGCTGGAGGGCAAGAAGAAGTGACCGCGTCCGAGGTCCGTCCGTTCCCCAGTCGTGGCGAGCTCGCCACCGACGTCGCCGCCGCGCTCCTCGAGCGGATCGCCGCCACCCAGTCCCGTGGCGAGGTCCCGCACATCGGCCTCACCGGCGGCAGCATCGCCGAGGAGATCCACGCCGCGATCGCCCGCCTGTCGGCCGACTCGGAGGTCGACTGGTCGCGCGTGGTGCTGTGGTGGGGCGACGAGCGCTGGCTGCCCGCCGGGTCCGACGACCGCAACGAGGTCCAGGCCCACCGCGCGTTCATCGACGTCGTGGGCGTCGACCCGGACAACGTGCACGCGATGCCGCCGAGCGATGCGGGCCTCTCGCTGCGCGAGGCCGCGGACGCCTACAGCGCGACGGTGCGCGAGCGGGGCGCGGGCTTCTTCGAGGTGCTGATGCTCGGCATCGGCCCCGACGGGCACGTGGCCTCGCTCTTCCCGGGACACCCGGCGGCCGTGGTCCCCGACGCGATCGTCGTACCTGTCGAGGAGTCGCCGAAGCCGCCGCCCGAGCGGCTCTCCCTCACCTTCGAGGCGATGGAGCGCAGCAACGCGGTGTGGTTCGTGGCTGCCGGCGCGGACAAGGCCGACGCCGTCGCCCGCGCCCTCACCGGGCCGGCCTCCCCCGGCTCCCCCGAGGCCGTCGAGTGCCCGGCCCGCGTGCCCCGCGGCACGGTCGAGACCATCTGGTGGCTCGACGACGCCGCCGCCCCCCAGCGCTGACCGGGCACGTCCTCGCGCTGGCGCGCGCCGACCGGGCACTTCCTCACGCCGGCGCGTGCTGACCGGGCACTTCCTCGCGCTGGCGCGCGCCGAGCGGGCAGTTCCTCGCGCTGTCACCGCGCCAGGTCGATGTACGACGTCTCGCGGCGTCCGAGCGCGGCCCGGGCCCTGGCATGACCGACGTACAGGCGATCGCCCGCGGCGAGCTCGGTGCCGTAGACGTCGTCCTTCCAGAAGACCTCCATCCACCAGTGGCGCTCGTTCGCGAGCCAGGCCAGACGGTTCTCGTCGTCCTCCTCCTGGTCCGTGTCGTGGAACTGCTCCCCGAAGTACTCGGCGCCGAACCGGACGTCCTCGTCGCCCACGTCTATGCGGAAGCGAGGCGTTCCGTCATCGTCGTACACCCAGATCTGCGTACGAGGCCACGCCGGGATGTCGGCCTCGTGCCAGTGCAGCCGAAGGGCGCTCTCCGGGGGTGACTCTGCGCCGTCGTCGGCGAGGGGAGCCAGTCGCCGGAGCTGTACGACGCCGCGGAAGCCCTTGAAGCGATCGACCTCGTCGAGCAGCTCTGCCCGGTCGACACCACCTCGGAGGAACCCGTCGAGCGCTGCGATGGCGTCGTACCGCCAGAGCGAGCGTCCCAGGTCGCACGCCGTTCGCAAGGGTGTGGTCACCGCGAGGTCGCCGACGTGCTGCAGGTCGCGCGCCGCGAGGTCGCGGATCCCACTGGCGACGCCGGACCGGCGCATCCGGCTCTGCTGCCTGCTGGAGAGGTCGAGCTGCGGCATCTCGTGGATCGCGCTGCGCGGGAGCGCATCGACACCGTGGATCCACGCCGCCGTGCGGTCGACGACGACGGCATGCGCGGGCGCCACGAGACTCACGGCTGCCACCCTGAGGCGGAACGAGTCCGGCACCTGGCTGGCGACGAAGACGCCGCGCACCAAGGGCCTGATCAGGCCTCGAGCGACCAGCTTGTGCCGGAGGCTTGCCGGCACCCCGAGCGCGTCGGCCTCGCGCGCGGTGAACGGACGGTCGAGTGGAAGCGGGGCAGATGCGCCGAGCAGGACGACGTCACGGCACCACAGCGGCAGACGGGGCATCGACCGACCATGCCGCAGACGACGCTCCGGCGACGTGAGTCGTCCACAGGCGCGCGCTGCTCAGCGCGAGGAAGTGCCCGGTGAGCGGCCTCCAGCGCGAGGAAGTGCCCGGTCAGCACGTGCCAGCGCGAGGAAGTGCCCGGTCGGTCAGAAGATGATCTCGCCGGACTTCCGGCGGCTGCGCAGCAGCGCGACGGCCTCGTCGAGGATGTCGGCGGCCTCGGTCTCGCTGCGACGCTCCTTCACGTAGGCGAGGTGCGTCTTGTAGGGCTCGATCTTCGGCGCCGGGGGCGGGTTCTCGCTGTCCAGGCTGGCCGGCAGGCCGCACTTCGGGCAGTCCCACGAGTCCGGCACGGCGGCCTCGATCGCGAACGTCACCACCGAGCGGTGGTCGTGACTGCAGAAGTAGGTGACCGTCTGCCGGGGCGCGGCCTCGCCGCGCTCGGCCTCGCCCATGGGGCCAGCCCCGACCCGACTCCCTCGGATCGCGTTTCCTCCACCAGCCACGACTGCTCCTTCTCCCCGCGGACCGGGGGTGTCAGTTGCCCTGGTAGGCCATGAGCAGGCCCAGGGCGATGATGCAGGCAAACCAGATGACGCCGACCCCGACCGTGAACCGGTCGAGGTTGCGCTCAGCCACCGACGATCCCCCCAGGCTGCTGGTCACGCCGCCGCCGAACATGTCGGAGAGGCCACCGCCGCGTCCCTTGTGGAGCAGCACCAGCAGGATCATGATCGCGCTCGCGATGACGAGCAGGATGGTGAAGAGCAGAATCACGAGCGGAAGCCTACGTCACGTCCGTGACGTACCGGTGAGCGCCTCACAGCACCGGCATGTCGTAGAAGCGACAGATGCCGCCGAACTCGTCGACCTGCAGGCTCGCGCCGCCGACCAGGCAGCCGTCGACGTCGGCCTTGTCCATGATCCCGCCGACGTTGGCGGCCTTGACCGACCCGCCGTAGAGCACCCGCAGGCCGTCGGCCGCGGCGTCGCCGTGGACCTCCCGGACCCGCTCGCGGATGGCCGCGCAGACCTCCTGCGCGTCGTCCGGGGTGGCCACCTCGCCCGTGCCGATGGCCCACACGGGCTCGTAGGCGACGACCAGGCCGGCGACCTGCTCGGCGGTGAAGCCGTCGAGCGAGCCGTCGACCTGCGTCAGCGTGAACGGGACGTGCTCCCCCGCCTGGCGGACGTCAAGGCCCTCACCCACGCACACGATCGGCGTCATGCCGGCCGCCAAGGTCTTGTGGGCCTTGGCGTTGACCAGCTCGTCGCTCTCGTTGTGGTACATCCGGCGCTCGGAGTGGCCGACGACGACGTAGGAGCAGCCCAGCTTCGACAGCATGGCCGCCGAGATCTCGCCGGTGTAGGCGCCGTTGTCGTGCACGGACACGTCCTGCGCGCCGTAGCGGATCGCGAGCCGGTCGCCGTCGACGAGCGTCTGCACCGAGCGGAGGTCGGTGAACGGCGGCACCACGACCACCTCGACCTTGCCGTGGTCGTGGCGCTTGTCGGACAGGGTCCAGGCGAGCTTCTGGACGAGCACCACCGCTTCCTGGTGGTTGAGGTTCATCTTCCAGTTGCCCGCCATCAGCGGGGTGCGCCCCTTGGGCTGAGCCACGGCCATGCTCAGGACTTCCTCTCGAGTACGGCGATGCCCGGGAGCTCCTTGCCCTCCAGGAACTCCAGCGACGCGCCACCGCCGGTGGAGATGTGGCCGAAGGCGGCCTCGTCGAAGCCCAGCTTGCGCACGGCAGCGGCCGAGTCACCACCGCCGACGACGGACAGGCCGTCGACCTCGGTCAGCGCCTGCGCCACCGCACGGGTGCCGTCGGCGAAGGCGTCGACCTCGAACACGCCCATGGGACCGTTCCAGAAGACCGTCTTCGCGTCACGCAGCGCCTCCGCGAAGGCCTGCGCCGACTCCGGCCCGATGTCGAGGCCAAGGGCATCGGCCGGGATCTCGGAGGCGGGTACGACGGAGGGCTCGGGCTCGCGGTCGCCCGACGGGAACGCCGTGTCGACCACGACGTCGGTCGGGAGCAGGATCTCCACGCCGCGGTCCGCGGCCTCGGTGAGGTAGCGGGTGCAGGTGTCGAGCTGGTCGTCCTCGAGCAGGCTCTTGCCGACCTCGTGGCCCTGGGCCTTGAGGAAGGTGAAGACCATGCCGCCGCCGATGAGCAGCTTGTCGGCCTTGTCGATGAGGTTGTCGATGACGCCGAGCTTGTCGGACACCTTCGAGCCGCCGAGCACCACGACGTAGGGGCGCTCGGGGTGCTCGGTGAGCCGGCGCAGCACGTCGACCTCGGCCGCGACCAGGCCGCCCATCGCGGACGGCAGCCGCAGCGCGACGTCGTACACGCTCGCCTGCTTGCGGTGGACGACGCCGAAGCCGTCGGAGACGAAGGCGTCGGCCAGCTGGGCGAGCTGGTCGGCGAACGCGCCACGCACGTCGTCGTCCTTGCTGGTCTCACCGTCGTTGAACCGGACGTTCTCCAGCAGCGCGACGTCGCCGTCGGCCAGTGCGGCGACGGTCTCGGCGGCGCTCGACCCGACGGTGTCGGTGGCGAACGCGACCGGGCGCTCGAGCAGCTCGGAGAGCCTGGTGGCCACCGGCTGGAGGGAGTACTTCGGGTCGGGCGAGCCGTCCGGGCGGCCCAGGTGGGCGGTGACGACCACCCGGGCCCCTGCGTCGGACAGCTGCTTGATGGTGGGGACGCTGGCGCGGATCCGGCCGTCGTCGGTGATGGTGGTGCCGTCGAGGGGCACGTTGAGGTCCGAGCGGACCAGGACGCGCTTGCCCGTCAGGTCACCCAGCGAGCTGATGTCGGACATCGGGCTCAGAGCGAGGAGCCGACGTGCGTGATCAGGTCGGCGAGGCGGTTGGAGTAGCCCCACTCGTTGTCGTACCAGCCGAGGACCTTGACCTGGTTGCCGATGACCTTGGTCAGCGGGGCGTCGAAGATGCAGGACGCCGGGTCGGTGACGATGTCGGTGGACACCAGCGGGTCGGTCGAGTACTTCAGGAACCGGCCGTCGGCGGCCGCCTTGACGATCTCGTTGACCTCGTCGACGGAGGTCTCGCGGGAGGCCTCGAAGGTGAGGTCGGTGGCCGAGCCGGTCGGCACCGGGACGCGCATGGCGTAGCCGTCGAGCTTGCCCTTCAGCTCCGGGAGCACCAGGCCGATGGCCTTCGCGGCACCGGTCGAGGTCGGGACCATGTTGAGCGCGGCGGCCCGGGCCCGGCGCGGGTCCTTGTGGATGTTGTCCTGGAGGTTCTGGTCGGCGGTGTAGGCGTGGATCGTCGTCATCAGGCCCTTGGTGATGCCGAGGCCGTCGTTGAGGGCCTTCGCCATGGGGGCGAGGCAGTTGGTCGTGCACGACGCGTTGGAGATGACGGTGTGCGCGGCCGGGTCGTAGAGGTCGTGGTTGACGCCCATCACGATGGTGATGTCCTCGTTGGAGGCCGGCGCGGAGATGATGACCTTCTTGGCGCCCGCGTCGACGTGGGCCTTGGCCTTGGTCGCGTCGGTGAAGAAGCCGGTGGACTCGACGACCACGTCGACGCCCAGGTCGCCCCACTTGAGGGCGGACGGGTCGCGCTCGGCGAAGGCGGCGATGCTCTGGTCGCCGACCATGATCGAGGTGTCGTCGCTGGAGACGTCGGCGTCGAGCCGGCCCAGGATGGAGTCGAACTTGAGCAGGTTGGCGAGCGAGGCGTTGTCGGTGAGGTCGTTGACGCCGACGATCTCGATGTCGGCGCCCGACGCCCGGACGGCGCGGAAGAAGTTGCGGCCGATGCGGCCGAAGCCGTTGATACCTACGCGGACGGTCATGGGTGCATGTCTCCTTGAGGTGTGGGGCCTTCGGTGACCCCGTGGACAACTCTGGCCTTCGGTGACCTACGTCGACCCTATCGGTTGCCGACGTGCGCCAGGACCGCGGTCTCCCGCGGTACGGACAGGTAACTTTGGATCGTTCAAAGGCCTACGAGGAGCCTCACAGGCGGGACGGGCGGCCAGTAGGGCCGAAGGTCCCCTCACGCCTCGTCGGCGAGCATCTCCGGCGTCAGCGACGCCTCGGTGTCCGGGATGCCGAGCTCCTCGGCGCGCTTGTCGGCCATCGCGAGCAGGCGCCGGATGCGGCCCGCGATCGCGTCCTTGGTCAGCACCGGGTCGTGGAGCTGGCCGAGCTCCTCGAGCGAGGCCTGCTTGTGCTCGAGCCGGAGGTGGCCGGCCTGGCGGAGGTGGTCGGGGATCTCCTCGCCGAGGATCTCCAGCGCCCGCTCGACGCGGGCACCGGCGGCCACGGCCGCCCGGGCCGAGCGGCGCAGGTTCGCGTCGTCGAAGTTCGCGAGGCGGTTGGCAGTGGCCCGGACCTCGCGGCGCATCCGGCGCTCCTCCCACGCCATCAGCGACTCGTGGGCGCCGAGGCGGGTCAGGAGCGCGCCGATGGCGTCGCCGTCGCGGATCACGACCCGGTCCACACCGCGGACCTCGCGCGCCTTGGCGGAGATGCCGAGCCGGCGGGCCACACCCACGATCGCGAGGGCCGCCTCGGGTCCGGGACAGGTGATCTCGAGCGAGGAGGACCGGCCGGGCTCGGTCAGGGAGCCGTGGGCGAGGAAGGCGCCGCGCCAGGCGGCGACGGCGTCGCAACCGCCCCCGCTGACGACGGCCGGCGGCAGTCCGCGCACCGGCCGGCCGCGCTGGTCGAGCAGCCCGGTCTGGCGGGCGAGGGCCTCGCCGTCCTTGGTGACGCGCACGATGTAGCGGCTGCCCTTGCGCAGGCCGTTGCCCTGCACCATCACCACGTCGGAGGGATGGCCGTAGACCTCGGAGATGTCCTTGCGCAGGCGGCGCGCTGCGGCGCCGGTGTCGAGCTCGGCCTCGACGACGATCCGGCCGCTGACGATGTGGAGGCCCCCCGCGAAGCGGAGCATGGAGGCCACCTCGGCCTTCCGGCAGCAGGTCTTGGTGATCTGGGTGGAGGCGAGCTCTGCCTTCACCTGTGCCGTCATTGCCATGGTCGGAATCCTGCCATGCGGGTCAACGACCCTCAGCCGCTTCCCTCCATGCTTCCCTCCACGATCCTGCGGAACGCGGCGGCGAGCCGGTCGGGATCGTGACGAGGCTCACCGGGGACCGCGATGTCGTCGACGACGAGCCGGGCGCCACGGTCGGCGACGACCTTGGCGAGCTGGTCGCGGTCGTCGCCCACCGACGTCGCGTCGACCAGCACGGCGTGCACGGGGAGGTCGGGCGCGTGCTCGTAGAGGGCGGCGAGGTGGTCCTCCGGGCCGAACCCCGTCGTCTCGCCCGCCTGGGCCTCGAGGTTGAGCACCACGACGAGGCGGCCGCGGGTCTCCGCAAGGGCCCGGCGCAGGCCGGGCACCATCAGGTGCGGGATGACGGAGGTGAACCACGACCCGGGGCCGAGCACGACCCACTCGGCCGAGCGGATCGCCTCCACGGCCTCGGGGCACGCCTCGGGGTGCTCCGGGACGAGGGCGACGGACTCGATCTGGCCGGCGCTGGAGGCCACCTCGACCTGACCGCGTACGACGGCGACGCGCGCGGGGTCGTCAGGATCGGCGCCGCGGATGCGCGCGGTGATGTCCATGGGCGTGGTGGCCATCGGCAGCACCCGCCCGTGGGCGCCGAGGAGCCGGCCGACCCAGTCGAGCGCCCGGACGGGGTCGCCCATGAGCTCCCAGAGCGAGACGATGAGCAGGTTGCCGACGACGTGGCCCTTCATGTCGCCGTCGCCCGCGAACCGGTGCTGGACGACCTCGGCCCACGTCTGCCCCCACTCGTCGTCGCCGCACAGGGCGGCCAGCGCCATGCGCAGGTCGCCCGGGGGCAGCACGCCGAACTCGCCCCGCAGCCGGCCCGAGGACCCGCCGTTGTCGGCGACGGTCACGACGGCGGTGAGGTCGTCGATGGTGAGCTCGTCGTGCAGGCGCCGCAGCGCCGACAGCGTGGCCGCCAGGCCGTGCCCGCCACCGAGTGCGACCGCGGCCTGCGCGGTGTGGCGGGCCACGTCACTCCCTGCCGAGGTCGCGGTGGGCGGTGCTGACGTCGTGGCCGGCGTCGCGCAGCAGCCCGGCGATCGCCTCGGTCATGGCGACGCTGCGGTGCTTGCCGCCGGTGCAGCCGACCGCGACCTGCATGAACCGCTTGCCCTCCTCCATGTAGCCCTGCGCGACGGTCCGCAGGACCGGGAGGTACTGCTCGAGGAAGACGCCGGCGCCGGGCTGGGACAGGACGTAGGCCGCCACGTCGGGGTCGCGACCGTTCTGCGGGCGCAGCTCGGGCACCCAGTGCGGGTTGGGGAGGAAGCGCATGTCGGCGACCCAGTCGGCGTCGACCGGGATGCCGTACTTGAAGCCGAAGCTGATCACGGTCACCTTCAGGCGCGTGGTGGCCTCGGTGCCGAACAGCGAGGCGATCCGGTCCTGCAGCTGGTGCACGTTGTAGTTGGAGGTGTCGAGCAGCACGTCGGCGTCGCCGCGGATGTCGGCCATCACCTCGCGCTCGCGCTTGAGGCCGTGGAGCAGGCGGCCGCCGGCCTGCAGCGGGTGCGGACGCCGGGCCGCCTCCTGGCGGCGGACGAGCACCTCGTCGGTCGCCTCGAGGAACAGCAGCGTCGTGGGCCGGCCCGTCACCGGCTGGTGCCGGTTGGCCTGGAGGGAGTCGAAGAAGGATCCCGAGCGCACGTCGACGACGACGGCGATCGGCTGGTGGATCCCCCGGCTGTCGTCGACGAGGCGCACGACGTCGCGCACGAGCGTCGGCGGGAGGTTGTCGACCACGAAGAAGCCGAGGTCCTCGAGCTCCTTGGCCGCGGTGCTGCGACCGGCCCCGGTCATGCCGGTGACGATGACCAGCTCGCCGGGCGTCGGCTCCGTGACGGACATCTCCTAGTCCTCCTCGATGATCTCGCCCGTCGCGGTGTTCACCGTGGGGGCCTTGGCCGAAGTCTTGCGGGTCGCGTCGGCCTTCGCGACCGCGTCCTTGATGGCGGCGGCGGTCCGCGGGCCGATGCCGGGCACCAGCGCGATCTGCTCGACCTCGGCCTCGCGCAGCTTCTTGAGCGAGCCGAAGTGCTTGAGCAGCGTCTTGCGGCGCACCTCGCCGAGCCCGGGGACGTCGTCGAGGGTGCTCTCGACCATCGACTTGGAGCGGCGGTTGCGGTGGTGGGTGATGGCGAAGCGGTGGGCCTCGTCGCGGATCCGCTGGAGGAGGTAGAGGCCCTCGCTGGTGCGCGCCATGATCACCGGGTCCTCCTCCCCCGGCAGCCACACCTCCTCGAGCCGCTTGGCGAGCCCGCAGACGGGTACGTCGTTGACGCCGAGGTCGGCGAGCGCCTGCTCGGCGGCGGCGACCTGCGGCGGCCCGCCGTCGACCACGACCAGGGACGGCGCGTAGGCGAACTTCCGCGGCCGGCCGGTCTCGGGATCGACGAGCATCGGACCGGAGTCGGTCGACACCGTCTCGCTGCGGGCCTGCTCGTCGAGCAGCCGGCGGAACCGCCGGGTGATGACCTCGTGCATCGAGGCGACGTCGTTCTGGCCGTCGACGCCGCGGATCACGAACCGGCGGTACTCGGACTTGCGGGCCAGTCCGTCCTCGAAGACGACCATCGACGCCACCACCTCGGTGCCCTGGAGGTTGGAGACGTCGTAGCACTCGATGCGCAGCGGCACCTCGTCGAGGGACAGCGCCTGCTGGATCTCCTCCAGCGCCCGGTTGCGGGTGGTGAGGTCGCTGGCGCGCTTGGTCTTGTGCAGCGCGAGCGCCTGGGCGGCGTTGGTCGCGACCGTCTGCTGGAGGTCTCGCTTGTCGCCGCGCTGCGGCACCCGGATCGCGACCCGGCTCCCCCGCCGCTCGCTCAGCAGCTCCTCGAGCACGCCCGCGTCGGGCGGCAGCGCCGGCACCAGGACCTCGCGCGGGATGGAGTCGTCCTCGCCGCCGTAGAGCTGGAGGAGGAAGTCCTGGACCAGCTCGGGAGTGCCGCCCTCGTCGGTGCGGTCGGCCACCCAGCCGCGCTGACCGCGGATCCGGCCGCCGCGGACGTAGAAGATCTGCACGGCGACCTCGAGCGGGTCCTCGGCGAGCGCGATCACGTCGGCGTCGGTGCCGTCGCCGAGCACCACGGCCTGCTTCTCCAGCGCCTTGGTCAGCGCACCGAGGTCGTCGCGGAGCCGGGCGGCCTTCTCGAAGTCGAGCGCCTCGGAGGCGGCGTACATCTCCTTCTCGATGCGGCGGGTGAAGGCAGTGGTGTTGCCGGCCATGAAGTCGCAGAAGTCGTCGACGATCTCGCGATGCTGCTCGGCGGTGACGTTGCCGACGCACGGGGCGGCGCACTTGTCGATGTAGCCCAGCAGGCACGGCCGACCGATCTGGGAGGACCGCTTGAACACGCCGTTGCTGCAGGAGCGCATCGGGAAGACCCGCAGCAGCAGGTCGACGGTCTCGCGGATCGCCCAGGCGTGGCTGTAGGGGCCGAAGTAGCGGGTGCCCTTGCGCTTGGCGCCGCGCCCCACCATCACGCGCGGGAACTCCTCGCCGACGGTGACCGCCAGCCAGGGGTAGGACTTGTCGTCGCGGTACTTGACGTTGAACCGCGGGTCGAACTCCTTGATCCAGCTGTACTCCAGCTGGAGGGCCTCCACCTCGGTGTCGACGACGGTCCACTCGACGCTCGCGCCGGTGGTGACCATGGTGGCCGTGCGGGGGTGCAGGTTGCCGATGTCCTGGAAGTACGACGACAGTCGCGGACGCAGGCTCTTGGCCTTCCCGACGTAGATGACGCGGCCCTTGGCGTCGCGGAAGCGGTAGACCCCCGGCTTGGTCGGGATCGACCCGGGTGCGGGTCGGTAGGAGCTCGGGTTGGCCACCCGCCAACCCTACGGGCGGCCCCCGACACCCGGTGCGGGGTGGGGGCCGCCCGGTCGGGCGTCAGCTCACTTCACCTTCTTGGGCCTCGACTTCACCGTCGCCGACCGGAAACCCTTCTTCTTCCCGGTCACCTTCACGACCAGCTTCTTGCCGCGCAGGGACCGCGTGATCCTGAGCTTCTTGCCGGTCCCGCCGCGGATCGCCTTCTTGCCGGCGAACCACCGGTAGGAGAGCTTCGTGCCCTTGGTCCAGCCCTTGACGCGTGCCTTCACCCGCTTGCCGACCTTGGCCTTGCCGCCGATCGTGGGCCGCGTGGTGACGAGCTTGCCGATCCGGATCCTGCGGGTCGCCTCCGAACGCGCGTACGTCGTGCTGGCGAAGCCGAAGGCACGCGGGAACTCGCTGACCTGGATCTTCTTGCCCTTGTCCTTGCGGGTCAGCCGATAGGTGCTGCCGGTGACGCCCTTGATGACGTCGCCGTTGCGGGTCCACCGGTAGACCGGCGCGTAGCCGCCCGGTTTCTGCCCGTAGTAGTCCACCCAGTCCAGGCCCTGCGCGGTGAGGACGCCGCCGACGCGCGTGCTGCCGGTGATCTCCGGGTAGCGGCGGGTGCCGTTGGCGTACCACGCCGCGGGTGCGACCGTCTGCGGTGCCGAGGTGCGCGACACCGGGTCGTAGCCCGGGGCGTAGGCCGTCACGGTGACGCTGAGCGCCCCTCCCGCCATGGCCGGCGTGGGCTGGAAGGTCGGGTCCTCGGCGCCCGGGACGGGCTGGCCGTTGATCAGCCACTGGTAGCGGTAGCCGCCGGGGGCGGGGGTGAAGCCGCTCGCCGTCGCCGTCACGTCGCGCAGCGCGGTGGGGGCGGTCATGCCGGCGGTGCCCCCGGAGACGGTGCCGATCGCGGCGCCTCGGGTGATGGTCACCGAGCTGCCGTTGCCGACGACCCGGAGCCGGCCGCTGCCGCTGGTCCAGGCCTCGCCGCCGGTCAGGACGCCGTCGTTGCCGGGCACGGGCTGCAGGAACGCGCCGCTCGTCTCGTTCTCGCGCTCGACCGTCAGGCCGGCGAGGTAGTCCTGGCCGTAGCTGCCGCTGGTGTAGTTGCAGGAGCCGGAGACGTAGCAGGTGCCGGCGTCGTTGCCGGTGCCGGTGCGGTAGTCGACGAAGTGGCGTCGGCCGTTGTCGGGGTCGATGAACACGACGCTGCGCAGGCCGCTGGCGGCCGCGCGCGGGGCCAGGGACCAGGACCCGCCGCCACTGCCGTCGACGGTCTCGCCGGCGGCGACGATGCCCTGCTCCCAGCGGTAGACCGTGCCGAGGACGGGGCTGCGGTACTGGTCGGGCCCGGCGCCCATCACCTCGTAGACGTCGCCGTACTCGGCGGAGCGGTTGTTGGCGTGCTGGAGGCCGACGTTGTGGCCGAACTCGTGGTCGAGCGTCGGCTGCGGCTGCGGTCGCGCGTCGATGATGACCGCCCCGCCGTTGCCGAAGGACGTGCCGATCCGGCCGCGGCCGCTGGTGGTGCCGCCGCAGCCGTTGGGCACGACGACGACGAGGTGGTTGCTGCTGGCGCCCGAGAAGTCGACGCCGGGGAAGGCGGCGCTGCCGACGGCCTGGGTGATCGCGCCGAAGTCGGCGCCACCGTTGCCGAGGCCGCAGCCGCCCGCGGCGGAGCCTGCGGTCGACGCGACGGGGACCACGCCGGACACGCGCGTCCAGGACGGGATCTGGCCGCCGGACTCACGAACCCAGTAGGCCTGGGAGGCGTCGACGGTCGCGATGATCTGCGCGTCGGTGAGCGCGATCGGGCCGAAGTTGGTCACCTTGGCGACGTACGTCGTGTGGTTGGTCGGGCCGGGCGACGGCGCCGGCTCGGACGTGCGGGCGTCGACGACCTCCATCGGCGTGCCGGACGTCGCGGCGCGGCGCAGCGTGCTGGCCCGCATCGACCCGGTCAGGCGCGCGCCGGTGCCCACGCCCGGCACGGCGAGCGTGCCGGCGAAGGCGGACAGCGGCTCGGCCGTGAAGCCGTCGGCCAGCTCGACGGTGCGGCCCGAGGGCAGCAGCAGCGAGTAGCGGTCGTCCTCGCCCTCGCCGGCGGTCACCAGGACCGTTCCCGAGACCTCGAGGGTGTTGCGCGCCCCGCCCGCCGGGGTGGCGGCGCCACCCTGCGTCGGCGAGAGCAGCGCGGCGGCGACGGCGACCACCGTCGCGGCCGTGACCCGCTTCCGAACAGCCTGCAACGACATGTGGTGCTCCCCCTGCGCAGTGCCCCCGTCCGGGGCGTCCGGGGAGCATTGTGTCTCACCGGCATGGTTCTCAAACCTGGGGCGCTCCCGGTCGGTGGGGTCAGTACAGGAGGTTGACGGCCTGGAGCTGCGCCCACTGGGTGAACCAGGTCCACCAGCCGAGGAGCATGGCGACGCCGATGCCCACCATCGCCAGGCCGGCGACGGCGTTGACGGTGCGCCGGTGGTTGCTGATCAGCCGGAAGGCACGGAGGGCGACGTGCCACATGAGCGCGGCCGCCACGAACGGCAGGCCGAACCCGACGGTGTAGACGGCCAGCAGCAGACCACCCTGCACCGGCGAGGTGGAGGACGACGCCATGGTGAGGATCGCTCCCAGCACCGGCCCGACGCACGGCAGCCAGACCACGGCGAACATCGCGCCCAGGACGGGCGCGAAGCCGAGGCCCACCCCCGGCAGGCCCTTGACGCCGATCGCGGTGCCCCGCAGCGGCACCAGGCCGAGGAAGACCAGGCCCGAGAGGATCATCAGGACGCCCAGGACGATCGTGAACGAGTCCATGTGCCGCCAGGTGAACCAGCCCAGGCTCCCCGCGGCGACGCCGAGGGCGACGAAGACGACGCCGAACCCCGACACGAACAGCAGCGAGCCGGTCAGCATCCGCCCGCGCCGGGCGACGCCGTCCGCGATGTCGGAGACGGCGAGGCCGGTCGCGTAGGAGAGGTACGCCGGCACCAGCGGCAGGATGCACGGGGAGAAGAACGACACGAAGCCCGCGAGCAGCGCGAGGGGTGTCGCCACCACCAGGTTGTCGCTGATGTCGTCCTCCTGCTGGTCGTGCCCGCTCCCCGATGGTAGTCCTGCGCGCGCCTCGCCGACGAAGCGGGACGTACGGCGACGACCGGGGAGCGGTCCCCTCAGGCCCGGGTGATCGAGTCGCCCGAGACGGTGATCTCGACTTCCTCGAGCGCCGCGGTGGCGGGGCCCGAGAGGGGCGAGCCGTCGTCGAGCGAGAACTTGCTGCTGTGGCACGGGCAGGGGATGTCGCCCTCGGTGCTCGACTCGACCAGGCAGCCCCGGTGGGTGCAGACGGCCGTGAACGCCTTGAAGTCGCCCTCGGTCGGCTGGGTCACCACGACCTTGGCCCCGGAGACCACGAAGCAGCCCCCGACCGGTACGTCGGCGACGGCCGCCAGCTCCTCCCCCGGCGTGCCCCCCGCGTCGCCCGACCCCGTCGAGTCATCGGCGTCAGAGCTGTCGGAGCCGCAGGCGGCGAGGACCGGCACCCCCACGGCGACGGCGGCGGAGCCGGTCAGGGCACGACGTCGGTTGATCGCAGTCATGGCGGGGACAGTAGCCAGCGGTCCTGAGAGGAGCCTGTGACGACGCCGCCTACGCCCGCTTCGCGCTCGTCTTCTTTGCGGTGGCCTTCCGCGGCGCCGCCTTCTTCGCCGGCGCCTTCGTGGCGGCCGTCTTCTTCGCGGCCGTCTTCTTCGTGGCCGTGGCGCGCCCCGGCGCCGAGGCGGCGGCCGCGGTCGCCCGACGGGGCTTGCCCGGCTGCTTGGCCGCACGTCCCTCGAGGATCGGCGCGAGGAAGGTGCCGGTGTGGCTCTCGGGCACCGCAGCGACCTCCTCGGGCGTGCCCTCGGCGACGACCGTGCCGCCGCGCGAGCCGCCCTCGGGGCCCATGTCGACGAGCCAGTCCGCGGTCTTGATGACGTCGAGGTTGTGCTCGATCACCAGCACCGTGTTGCCCTTGTCGACCAGGCTGGACAGGACACCGAGCAGCTTGCGGATGTCCTCGAAGTGCAGGCCGGTGGTCGGCTCGTCGAGGACGTAGACCGTGCGGCCCGTGGACCGCTTCTGCAGCTCGCTGGCGAGCTTGACGCGCTGCGCCTCGCCGCCGGACAGGGTGGTGGCCGGCTGCCCGAGGCGGACGTAGCCGAGGCCGACCTCCTGCAGGGTGTTCATGTGGCGCGCGATCGCGGGGACCGCGGCGAAGAACTCGGCTGCCTCCTCGATCGGCATGTCGAGCACCTCAGCGATCGTCTTGCCCTTGTAGTGGACCTCGAGCGTCTCGCGGTTGTAGCGGGCGCCGTGGCACACCTCGCACGGGACGTAGACGTCCGGCAGGAAGTTCATCTCGATCTTGATCGTGCCGTCGCCCGAGCACGCCTCGCAGCGGCCGCCCTTGACGTTGAACGAGAAGCGTCCCTGGAGGTAGCCCCGCATCTTGGCCTCGGGGGTCGAGGCGAAGAGGCGGCGGATGTGGTCGAAGACACCGGTGTAGGTCGCCGGGTTGGACCGCGGCGTGCGGCCGATCGGCGACTGGTCGACGTGGATGACCTTGTCGACGTGCTCGAGGCCGGTGATCTTCGTGTGGCGGCCGGGGACGGCGCGCGCGTTGTAGATCTGCTTGGCCAGTGAGGTGTAGAGGATGTCGTTGACCAGCGTCGACTTGCCCGAGCCCGAGACGCCGGTGACGGCGCAGAAGACGCCGAGCGGGAAGCTGACGTCGACGTTCTGCAGGTTGTGCTCGCGGGCGCCGTGCACCTTGAGCTCGCGGCCGACCGTGCGCGGACGGCGGACGGCGGGGATGGGGATCTCGCGGCGACCGCTGAGGTACTGGCCGGTCATCGAGTCGGGGTGGGTCAGCAGGTCCTCGACGGAGCCCGAGTGCACCACCTGGCCGCCGTGCTCGCCGGCGCCCGGCCCGATGTCGACCACCCAGTCGGCCACCCGCACGGTGTCCTCGTCGTGCTCGACGACGATCAGGGTGTTGCCGAGGTCCTTGAGCCGGACGAGGGTCTCGATGAGGCGGTGGTTGTCGCGCTGGTGCAGGCCGATCGACGGCTCGTCGAGGACGTAGAGCACGCCCACGAGGCCGGCGCCGATCTGGGTGGCGAGGCGGATGCGCTGCGCCTCGCCGCCCGACAGCGACCCGCTGGGCCGGTCGAGGGAGAGGTAGTCGAGGCCGACGTCGAGGAGGAACTGGAGCCGCTCCTGGATCTCCTTGAGCACCCGCTCGCCGATCTGGCGCTCGCGCACGCTGAGGTCGAGGTTGCGGAGGTAGTCGGCCGTCTCGTTGATCGGCAGCGCGCAGACCTCGGCGATGTTCTTGCCGCCCTTGTCCTTCGGACCGAGGGTCACCGAGACCGAGACGGGCTTGAGGCGGGTGCCCTTGCAGGCCGGGCACGGGACCTCGCGCATGAAGCCCTCGAAGCGCTCCCGGCTCGTGTCGGACTCCGCCTCGCGGTGGCGGCGCTCGACGTAGGGGCGCACGCCCTCGAACGCGGCGTAGTAGGCGCGCTGGCGGCCGTAGCGGTTCTTGGTGACGACGTGGACCTTGGTCTTGTGGCCCTCCAGCAGCGAGGTGCGCGCGTGCGAGGAGAGCTGGTCCCACGGGGTGTTGAGGTCGAAGCCGAGCTCCTCGCCCAGCGCGTTGACCAGCCGGAGGAAGTAGTCGGCGACGTGGGCGCCGCTCCACGGCGCGATGGCACCCTCGCCGAGCGTCGCGCCCGGGTCGGGGACGACCAGCTCGGGGTCGACCTCCATCTTCGTGCCGAGGCCGGAGCAGACCGGGCAGGCCCCGAACGGCGAGTTGAACGAGAACGAGCGCGGCTCGAGGTCGTCGGTGTCGATGGGGTGGTCGTTGGGGCACGCCATCTTCTCGGAGAACCGCATCTCGCGGTGCGGGTCCTTGTCGTCGAGGTCGACGAAGTCGAACACGACGAGGCCGCCGGCGAGGCCGAGCGCGGTCTCGACCGAGTCGGTCAGGCGGCGCTTGGAGGACTCCTTCACCGCGAGCCGGTCGACCACGACCTCGATGGTGTGCTTGAGCTTCTTGTCGAGGGTCGGCGGCTCGTCGAGGGAGTGCGTCTGCCCGTCGACCCGCGCACGGCTGAACCCCTGCTGCTGGAGCTGGCGGAAGAGCTCGACGTACTCGCCCTTGCGGCCGCGGATGACCGGCGCGAGGACCTGGAAGCGACGGCCCTCCTCGAGGGCGAGGACGCGGTCGACGATCTGCTGCGGCGTCTGGCGCTCGATGGGCGCGCCGCAGGTCGGGCAGTGCGCCCGACCGGCGCGGGCGTAGAGGAGGCGGAGGTAGTCGTAGACCTCGGTGATCGTGCCCACGGTCGAGCGCGGGTTCTTCGAGGTGGACTTCTGGTCGATGCTGACCGCCGGGCTGAGGCCCTCGATGAAGTCGACGTCGGGCTTGTCCATCTGACCGAGGAACTGGCGCGCGTAGGCGGACAGCGACTCGACGTAGCGGCGCTGGCCCTCGGCGAAGATGGTGTCGAACGCGAGGCTGGACTTGCCCGAGCCGGACAGGCCGGTGAAGACGATGAGGGAGTCCCGCGGGAGGTCGAGCGACACGTCCTTCAGGTTGTGCTCGCGGGCGCCCCGGATGATGAGCTGGTCGGCCACAGTGGTCCTCGTTCGTGGGAGCATGGCAGAGTCGAACACATGTTCGTCTCGATGGAGGGTCGGGGTCAAACCGACACGCTCTACCACCCTATGTCGCAGCACCGACAACGGGCCCATCCGTCACCCGACCGGGTGGGTCACGACGAGGTGGCACGATGGGTCGCGTGACCGACCTCACTGGCCTCTCCCCCGATCTCCTGGCGCGGGCCGACCGGGAGCTGATCCGCACCGTCGACGGCCTGCCCGACCCGGCGTACGCCGAGCCGTCGCTCCTGCCCGGCTGGACCCGTGCCCACGTCGTCGCCCACGTCACGCTGAACGCCGAGGCGCTCGCCGGCGTCCTGCACGGTGCCCACCTCGGCGACCCGCCGACGATGTACGCCTCCCAGGAGGCTCGCGACGCCGACATCGAGGAGCTCGCAGGCGTGGCGCCGACCGAGCTCCGCGAGCGCCTCCTCGCCGCGACCGGACGCTTCACCGAGGCGCTCGAGGCCATGGCGCCGGCCGACTGGGAGGGCCGGTTCGACCGCACGCCCGGCGGCCGGTCGATCGCGCTCGCCAACGTCCCGCTCATGCGGGTGCGCGAGGTGGAGATCCACCACGCCGACCTCGACGCCGGCTACGGCCCCGACGACTGGGAGGCGGACTTCCGGCGCGTCCTGCTCGACTCGCTGACGAAGTTCACCACGCGCGAGGCGTTCACCGTGCGGCCGACCGACCTCGACGGCACCTGGGACTACGGAGAGGGTGACGGCGGCCCCGTCGTCACCGGTACGGCGGCCGCGCTGGGCTGGTGGCTCACCGGTCGCGGGTCGGGAGAGGGCCTGACGTCCGACACCGGCACGCTGCCGGAGATGGAGGCGTGGTGAACGACACCTACACCGGCACGGTCTCCCCGGGTGGGGACCCCGACGTCCGCACGCTGGGCTGCCTGACGCTCACCAAGGTCGCGGTCGACGAGCAGATGTCGAACAACTGCTACCTGCTGCACTGCGCCGAGACCGACGAGGTCGTGCTCGTCGACGCCGCGGCCGAGCCGTCGCGCCTGCTCGAGCTGGTCGGCGACCGCACCCTCACCTCGATCGTCACGACCCACCAGCACTGGGACCACCACCGCGCGCTGGCGGCCGTCAAGGCCGCGCACCCCGGGGCCATCGTCGTCGCCGGGGTCCCCGACGCCGACGCCATCGAGGAGCAGACCGGTGTCACGGTCGACCGTCGGGTCGGCGAGGGCGACAAGGTCGCCGTCGGCACCTGCGACCTGCGCGTGATCCCGGTCGCCGGCCACACGCCCGGCTCGATCTGCCTGCTGCTCGACGACACCCAGGTCGCCCCCACGCCCCACCTGTTCACGGGCGACTGCCTGTTCCCCGGCGGCGTGGGAGCCACCTTCGGCGACGCCGAGGCCTTCGCCCAGCTCATCGACGACGTCGAGACGAAGATCTTCGACCGGCTCCCCGACGAGACGTGGTTCTACCCCGGCCACGGCGACGACGGGGTGCTCGGCGACGAGCGCCCCCACCTGGCGGAATGGCGCGAGCGGGGCTGGTGACCCCCGTCGTGGCAGGCTGGGCGCATGAGCACGCGTGAGCTGACCCTGGCCGACTTCGAGCAGACCGTGAGCGGCGAGGGCATCGTCCTCGTGGACTTCTGGGCCGCGTGGTGCGGTCCGTGCCGCCAGTTCGCGCCGGTGTTCGAGAAAGCGTCCGAGGCCAACCCCGACATGGTCTTCGGCAAGGTCGACACCGAGGCCGAGCAGCAGCTGAGCCAGATGGCGGCGATCACCTCGATCCCGACCCTCATGCTGTTCCGCGACGGCCTCCTGCTCTTCAACCAGGCCGGCGCCCTGCCGCCCCAGGCGCTCGACGACGTGATCCGGCAGGCCCGCGAGCTCGACATGGATGCCGTACGCCAGGAGATGCAGGCCGCGCAGGAGGCCGCCGCCAACGGCCCGCAGGACGAGGTCGGCCTCGACGACTTCGCCGCGGCCCACAGCCAGGGTGCGTACGTCGTCGACGTCCGCGAGGCCGACGAAGTGGCCGGCGGCCGCGTGCCCGGAGCGGTCCACATCCCGATGAACGAGGTGCCCGGACGCGTGGCGGAGCTCCCCACCGACCAGCCCGTCTTCGTGGTCTGCCAGTCCGGCGGGCGCAGCCGCCAGGTCGTGGACCACCTGCGCGCCCAGGGCGTGCCGGCCGTCAACGTCGCCGGCGGCACCGGTGGCTGGGCCCAGCGCGGCTGGCCGCTCGAGCGCTGAGCCGCTAGAGCATCCGGCGCAGCACCGCCGGGCGCAGGTTCGTGGACAGGTGCGCCGCGAGCGCGGCGAAGAAGGCGATGTGGGCGCCGATGTGCAGCGGGAGCCAGGCGTCGTCGCCGGTGCCGACCAGCACCAGCCCGGACAGCGGGACCAGCACCAGCAGCGACATGAGGGCGCGCTCCGTCCACGTGGCGAGCCGCCGCTGCGCCGCCGAGAGGTGCTCCGACCACGGCGGGAGCCCGGCGACCCGCCGCCACAGCGGACGCACCACGCCCAGCGCCAGCACGGTCAGGCCCAGCACGAGGTGCAGCTCCGCGAGGTCGAAGCCGCCGCCGACCAGGTCGTAGGAGTCGGCGCGTGCCTCGCACGCGTCCTCGAGCCGGTCGAGCCGGTCCTCGAACGCGTCGCTGGTGTCGCCACCGCTGAGCTCCTCCCCCGGCGGGTCGCACCCGTCGTCGAGGTCGAGGTTGTAGCCGACGACGAGCTGGGCGGCCACCGCGAGGACCGTCAGCCAGTGCAGCAGCTTCTGCGATCCGCGGTAGCCGCGGACGGCGCTGGCAGGACCGGTGGGGTCGGACATCCGGCGATGCTAGAGGCTGCCGACGAGGTGCCGGGCCCCTCCCCCGGGTGGGATAGCCTCGGCGCGTGCTGATCAGCGACTCCCGGAAGGTCCTCTTCGTCCACGTCCCCAAGACGGGCGGCGTCTCGGTCGAGGAGACGGTCAAGGAGGCCTGCCCCGACGCACGGAAGGCGCGCGTCCCGATCGGCCGTCACGCGACGCTCGGCAAGATCATCAAGCACGAACCGCAGGTCGTCGACTACTGGACGTTCGGCTTCGTGCGGAACCCGTGGGCGCGGATGGTGTCGTGGTACTCCATGATCTCCGCCTGGGACCGGCGGCACGGCCCGAGCAGCGGCAAGCCGCAGGACGTGAAGCACGGCTCGATGCGCGACGGCAACGACATGTGGCGCGCCGCGGCGGCGTACTCCGGCTTCGACGAGTTCGTGATGCGTGGCACCGAGGAGCTGCCGCGCGTCGGCGTGCCGCAGATCCGCTACCTCCGGGCGCCCAAGCTCGACCGTGAGGTCGACTTCATCGGTCGCACGGAGAACTTCGTCGCCGACCTGCAGCAGGTGCAGGTCCACCTCGGCCTCGAGCCGTCGACGCCCGTGCACAAGAACAAGTCCAAGCACGGGACCTACCACGACTACTACACCGACGAGACCCGCAAGCGGGTCGCCGAGGTCTACGCCGAGGACATCGACCTCTTCGGCTACACCTACTGAGCCGTCCCCGACAGGTCCGGCAGGACCGTCCCGCGGGCGCCCGACCACTGGCCGGTCGCCTCGAGCCGGCGCCACACGTCGTACTCCGGGGCGAAGTGAGCGACCAGCGCGGCGCGCGTCTCCTCGCCCAGGTCGCCCCGCTCGGCGGTCGAGGCGTTGCGGCGCTCGAACTCCAGCGGCACGCCGAGCCGCTCGCCGAACCACGCCGCCCAGACGTCGGGGCGCTCGACGCTGAGGACCCGGTCCACCGCGACGGCGCCCTGGGCGTGGATGAACCTCGCCGGGCGCCCCTTGGGCACGGGGGCGTCGCCGTCGCCGGCGAGGTAGAGGCGGGCGAACTCGTCGAAGGTGAGGTCGGCGGTCGACTGCCGGCTGTCCTCGCGGGCGCGGTAGCGCCACCACGACTCCAGCCAGGCGATCGGCTCGCGGAACATCGTGACCAGCTCGTAGGACTCGCGCGGGTGGCCCTGCGCGGCCAGGTCGTGCGCCTTGGTGTGGACGAAGCCGCGCGCCGGCAGGTGCTTCTGGCCGGGCGGTGCCGCGACGACCTCGGTGGCGTACGGCGACAGCGTGCGCTCCAGCGACGTGCTGGCGGTCTTCGGCAGGGCGAGCAGCACGAAGTCGCGGCCGGCGCCGAGGCCGAGGAACGTCATCACGCGCCCGATCATCCCCCATCGACCGCTCCTCCCGACCGCCCTGTCGGTGGGGCCTGCCACGGGTGCGTGGGCTAGCCTCGCGCCCGTGCTGATCTCCGACTCCAAGCGGGCACTGTTCGTGCACGTGCCCAAGACGGGCGGGGTGTCGGTCGGGGTGGCGTTCGCCCGCTGCTGCCCCGACGCGCGCAGCAAGACCCCGGGCGTGAGGCCGCCGCTGGGCCGGCACGCGCCGTACGAGCGGATCCTGCGCGCGGAGCCGCAGGTCGCCGACTACTGGTCCTTCGCCTTCGTCCGCAACCCGTGGGCGCGCATGGTGTCGTGGTGGTCGATGATCCACGACTGGGACCTCGCCCACGGCCCCGCGAGCGGCAAGCCGCAGGGCGCCGCGGCCGAGCGGATGCGCGGCAACGACATGTGGCGCGCCGCGGCGGCGTACTCCGGCTTCGAGGAGTTCGTGCTGCGCGGCACCGAGGAGCTCCCGCGGGTCGGGCGCCCGCAGGTGGACTACCTGCGCGCGCCCGGCCGCGAGGTCGACTTCGTCGGACGCACCGAGAGCTTCGCCGAGGACCTGCAGCAGGTCGAGCGGCGGCTCGGCGGCGAGCCGACCCGCGTCCCGCACCGGAACAAGTCCCCCCACGGCAGCTACCGCGACTACTACACCGACGCGACGCGTGCGAAGGTCGCCGAGGTCTACGCAGCGGACCTCGACGCCTTCGGCTACACGTTCTGAGACCGGCCGGGCGTCAGCTCGCGCGGTACTGCTGCCAGGCGTCGCTCATCCGGGCGACCTGGCCGGAGGTGAACTGGTACATGCAGGAGTCCTGCGTGTAGTCCATGTAGTTGTGGATCGGGTCGAGGCCCGGTGCGGTGCACGTGTCGGCGCCGGTCGGGCAGTCGAACTGCGGGGTCGCCTCCGCGGGCGTGTCGGCGACCTGGTCGCCCTTGCCCTTGCAGCCGCCCTCGAAGGTGTGGAAGAGCGCCAGCCAGTGGCCGACCTCGTGGGTCAGGGTGTCGCCGAGCGCGTACTTCCCGGCGGTGCCTCCCGGCATCGACTCGTCGAGGATCACGACGCCGTCGTTGCTGCTGAGCTTCCTCGTGGGGAAGGTCGCCCAGCCGAGCAGGTCGTCGCCGATGTTCGCGGTCCACACGTTGAGCGTGTCCTTGCCACCGACGCGGGTGGCGGCCTTCATCTGCTTCTCGACGTTGCCAGGGACCACGCCGTACCAGGCGTCGTTGTAGGAGAAGTCGATGCGCTGGAGGGCGAACCGGAAGGGCGTGGCGGCCGACGACTGCGTGCCGGTGCGGCCGGCGTAGGCCTCGTTGAGCACGTCGACCTGGGCGTTGACCAGCGAGGTGAGCCGGTCCTCGGCGGCCGAGCCGTTGCCCTGCTCGGCGGCGGGGAGGACGACGTGGAAGTACGTCGGGACGGTGACCGCCCCCGCGGCGAGGGTGCTGGCGTCGGCGAGGCTGAGGTACTGGTCGCCCTGGCCCGCGAACAGCTGGGGCTCGAGCTGCTTGGACCCTTCGCGGACCCGGGCCGACGCCGACTCGCTGTGGTCGTCGGCGCAGGCAGCCGCCTGCGGGGACGGAGCGAGGGCGGTGGCCGGCACGGCGGCGGTGGCCGAGAGGGTGGTGGCGGCGAGCGCCATCGAGCCGGTCACCACGACGGAGCGGAGGAGACGGGAGTGGTGCATTCCGAGATCACCTGTCTGTTGGGAGGTAGGTGCCAGCAACCTAACCGGACGGTCAGGAAATGGACAGGGCCTTCGCCCTTCCCTCGCCTCTTCCCTCCGCAGGGCGGGGCTGCGACCCTTCCGCCGTGGACGCACTCGACTCCTGGACCCGATCCGAGCACACCGCCGACGTCGCCGGCACCCCGACGACGCACCCGGTCTGGCGGCGCGGCAGCGGCCCGGGGGTCGTCGTCGTCCACGAGATGCCCGGCCTCACCGCGGGCGTGATCCGGTTCGGCGAGGAGCTCGTCGACGCCGGCTACACGGTGCTGCTCCCCCACCTGTTCGGGCCGGCCGGACGGGAGTTCAGCAACCTCGACGTCGCGCGGGTCTTCCCGCGGGTCTGCATCAGCCGTGAGCTCACGACGATCGCCCGCGGCGAGACTACGCCGGTCGCAGGATGGCTGCGCTCCCTCGCCCGCGCGCTGCACGCAGAGGTCGGCGGGCCGGGCGTGGGCGCCCTCGGGATGTGCTTCACCGGCGGGTTCGCGCTGGCGATGATGGTCGACGAGTCCACCGTGGCGCCGGTCGTCTGCCAGCCCAGCGTCCCGTTCATCGGCCTCCCGGGCCGCGCCGCCGACCTCAATCTCTCGCCCGCCGACGCGGAGGTCGTACGACGTCGCGCGGCCGCGGGCTGCGCCGTCCTCGGCATCCGCTACGCCTCCGACCCGCTCCCGGGCACCCGGTTCGAGACCCTCACCTCGCTCATCGGCGACGCCTTCATCAAGGTCGAGCTCGAGGGCAAGGGCCACTCCACGGTCACCGAGCAGCGCTCGCAGCGCGCCGTCGACGCGGTGCTCGACTTCTTCGGCGAGCGGCTGCACCCCTGAAAGGACCCTGGTCTGGAGGCGGACCCCACGAGGTCGCCGACCGGTATCCCGAGACCGGGATCATCGAGAACTACGGCGAGGGCCAGTGCCGAGACGTCCACTGCATCGACTCGGGGCGTTAAGGCCACGAAACGTGCGGGCCATCCAGCGTCCACAGCCGTTCCCAGTATCCGTGGCCTTCCGGATTCGAGAAAAGATCGTCCTGCGCGACCCCACCTGCCTCTTCCCGTGGTGAGCCCGCCGCGCCCGCGAGGCCGACGTCTACCAGCCCGACCACGACCAGGACGACGAGGACGACGAGGACGACGAGGACGACGAGGACGACGAGGCCGACGAGGCCGACGAGGCCGAGACCGCGAGCAACGCGGACAGACGATCACCAGCAACTTGGCTAGTTCTTCGTACATCCTCGTAGTGAAAGTCGGAGATGCCGCGACAACCCTGAGTAGGGCATATAGCGAAGATCGAAGCGATCGTCCGAGGAGGCACCTACTATGCGGCCATGAGCAACCTCGGCGCCGAACCAACACCCGAAGATATCGCTACAGTTCAAAACGTTCTTCAGCTTTGGAACTCGGGAAACCAGCCAGCCGCCGTCGACGCTCTACGCCCATACGCAGAAGAGAAAAGGCCTTGGGCTGTCGGATTGATCTGCTGGCTCTCTGTGCAGTCGGGCTACCCCAGTGTCGAACAAGCAATCCCGCACGCTAGAACAGCGTTAGAACTTGGCATGCCATGGGTCGCCACCTATCTCGCAAACAACTTGATGGCCCACGTAGCAAGCGGGCCACACTTGGCTGATCTGGCTATGGAGCTGTTCGAGAACAGCGCACCAGCGCCCTTCGGCATGGATCCAGTGGGACAAGGATGGAATCTATTGTCCCAAGGCCGACCCACTGAAGGTCTGAAACTCATGGGCCTGACATGGCAGTTGCCGACTTCCGCTGCAGGTTGGGAATCATTTCTGACGACCGCCAGGAACAAGATGGCGGAATTGGACGTGTTGATCGTGTCCGCTCAGCACCAGCACGATCAGGTACAGACAACCGCGGCAAGCAGCATCGTTGAGATCAACCAGCGTAAGGACGAGCTTGAGACAAGCGCCAAGCAAGCAGGACTTCTCGTCTCGGCTACTGTCTCGGACGCGACCAACGCACTGTTTAAGGCGGATGCGGACCGCAACGAGGGTGAGTCGAAGACCGCATGGAAGTGGGGTCTAACTGTGCTGGGAGTTGCCGCGGCCATCGCGGTGCTTCCCTTGATCCTGCACTATTGCGGCGTGGGACCAGAGTACTCGCAGGCTGGCCTCATTGGTGCACACGTTGCGTCGACTGCGGCCCTTGCCACGGTGGCCGGCGTCGTGTTGGCGCGTGCGCGTTCCAGGGACCTAGCGCGCCAGCGCGCGAATGACTTGTCCACAGCGATGGGGACGATGATCTCGTACAGCAATCAGATCCACGACCCAAGCGAGAAACAGCGTTTCATGATGACCATGGGCCAATTGGTGCTTCAGGCGCACCTAACCGCGGGGAGCGGGGCTCACGTCAAGGACGAGTCGCTAACGGGACTGCTAGCGCTGGCGAACATTATGCGAACGCCTGCTAGCGGATCGACGCCCAGCGCCTAGTGGAGACCCGCCGCGGCTGAGCCCGCGCTTCACATGAATTGGCAACGTAACTGGGGGGTGGTTCGAGGCGCAGTCCGCGCGCAGTGGAGGGTGAAGGTGCATCTCGGGTCGCCAAGGGCCCGAGCGGCCGCCGCGCCCGGGACGCTCGAGTGGACCAGCCCCCACGGCCACCGCTACCTCCGCGACCGCAACGGCACGGTCCTCTCGAGGGGCGGGTCCGGCCGGAACGTCCTAGTCCGTCCGGGGGAGCCGTACGACCAGGTCGCGCTCCTCCGGCTTGACGCCTGATGACCGCATCGCTGCAGCTCGCGGCAGACCGAGGTTTGCCCGTCCCCGACACGCCATCGACCAGGAAGTTGCTCTTACGCACGGAACGAGTATCTCCTCACGATCCTGCGTCCACGAGCGCCCGCACGCGGTCGAGGTCGATGTTGTAGGGGCGATGCGCGTCAGGACCCACGAGGCGCCCCGGTTCAGCCAATGGGCCGGGTCCTGGTCGGGCCGCAGGTCGACGACCACGTAGAAGCCGGGCCGCGGGGCGTGCTGGGCGACCTCAGCGGTGACCCGGTCGAGGTCGGCCGGGCCGTCGAGCCCGATCACGAAATACCCCTCGTGGCCCGCTACGCGCCGGAGAGGCGCCCGGTTCCCGTAGCGGCCAGCGAGCCAGACTGGCACCCGCGGCGCAGGACGGAACCGCACGTCCTGCGCGGAGTAGTGCTCGCCAGCGTGGTCCACCTGCTCGCCGGACAGCAGCCCGGAGAGCACCGCGAGCCTTCGTCGAGCATCCGTCCGCGCGTCCGCGGGTCCGCCTCGTCACCGAAGGTGCTGAACTCCCCCATCCAGTCGTCGCCGAGGCCGAGGCTGAGCACGAACCGTCCGCCCGAGAGCGCGGCCAGGCTGGCGCCTGCCGGGCCAGCACCTGTGGCCGTCGCCGCGCCAGCGGCGTGACCATCGGCCCGAGCAGCAGGCGCTCGGTGCGCATCGCCACGGCCGCACAGCACGTGCAGACGTCGGCGATGTCGCTGGCCCGGTCGCCGTGAGAGCAGGTGGCCCCAGACCAAGAAGCCGGCCCAGCCGGCCGCGTCGGCCGACGCGGCGAGCTCAACGGCCACTCCTGGGTCGGCGAGCTCGTCAAAGGGGCGACGAACAGTCCGCAGCGGGTGGTCAAATGGCCCGATGATGCCCGTCGCGCTCGTCACCCCAGCGAGGCGATCAGCCGGCGCACGGTCTCCAGCGCGCCGCGCGCGATGTGCGGCGCGGTCTCGCGGTAGTACGTCGAGGCGCTGATCGAGGGCGCCAGCGCGAAGCCGCGCGCGCGGCGATACGCCGCCTCGTCGAGGCCGACGGTGGTCCGGTAGAGGTCGGCCGCGGACTCGGGCAGATAGCCCCACATCGCGTTCAGCTCGATCGCGGGGTCGCCGCGACCGGCGGCGCCCCAGTCGATCACCGCGGCCAGCCGGCCGTCGGCGACGAGCAGGTTGCCCTCGTGGAGGTCGCCGTGGAACCAGCAGGGCTCGCCGTCGTACGCCGGCGCGGCGAGGGCGTCCGCCCAGACCGCGAGCACCGCGTGGCGCGAGACCTCCGTGGGGTCGGCCCTCGCGGTCCACTCCTGCACCCACGGGTCCAGGGCGACCAGCGGCGCGCCGCGGCCCTCGGTCGTGACCGGGCCGCCCAGCCCGGGCACCGCCCGGCACTCCTTCACGAACGACCCCAGCGACACCGCCCACTTCTCGGGGTCGAAGGTCTCCGGCGTCGGGTTGGCCCCCTCGATCCACGGCACCACCGTCCAGTGCCACGGGTAGCCCTCGCCGGGCAGCCCCAGGGCGACGGGCGACGGGATCGGCAGCGAGAGGTGCGGCGCGATCCGGGGCAGCCAGGTGTGCTCGAAGAGCACGGCCTCCGCCGGCCCGGCGATGCGCGGCATCCGCACCAGCAGGTCCTCGCCGAGCCGGAACAGCTGGTTGTCGGTGCCGATCGGTGGGAGCCGTCGCAGCGGCAGGCCGGCCCACTCGGGGAGCTGGGCGTCCACCAGGCGGCGTACGGTCCGGTCGTCGATCGCGATCTCGTCTGCGTGCATCCCACTCATCGGACGGCAACCTAGTACCGACGAGTAGGTTTGGTCGCGTGAGTTTCCTGCGCCGCCAGGCCATCGTCGCCGCCCTGACCGCCAACGCACTCCGCCCGCCGCGCGGGCGCCGCTCCGGGCTCGCCGCCTTCCCTGTCGGGTGGGTCTTCGGCGAGACGGCGCCGCAGATGCTCGCGCTGACCGCGGTGGACGCCGTGACGCACCTGACCAAGGGCCGACGGGCCGGGTGGCGGGCCAAGGCCGGGCTCGCCCTCGCCGGGGCGAGCGCCCTCGGCCTGTCCCGCATCGTCCGGCAGAGCCGGCAGGCGAAGGACGGGTTCGAGGACGCGCTCGTCCAGGGCCTCGGCGTCGACTACGTCGAGCAGCTCGACGAGGTCCCCTCGCCTGCCGACCTCGCGACGCCGTGGCGACGCCTGGCCCGCCCGTTCAGCTTCGCCGACGACGGCGTGAAGGTGATCCGGAACCTGCCCTACAGCGAGGCCGGCCGGCGCGGCCACCTCGACATCTACCTGCCGGCCGGCCAGGACGCGATCAAGGACGCGCCCGTGCTGCTCCAGGTGCACGGTGGCGCCTGGACGCTCGGCGAGAAGGAGCACCAGGGCCGGCCCCTGATGAACCGGATGGCAACCAAGGGCTGGGTCTGCGTCGCGATCAACTACCGCCTCGCCCCCCGCGACCCGTGGCCGGCGCACGTCGTCGACGTCAAGCGGGCGATCGCATGGGTCAAGGACAACATCGCCGAGCACGGCGGCGACCCCGACTACCTCGTCATCACGGGCGGCTCTGCCGGGGGCCACCTGGCCGCGCTGGCGGCGCTGACGCCCGGCGACCCGGCGTTCCAGCCGGGGTTCGAGGACGCCGACACCAGCGTCCGGGCGGCCGTGCCGTTCTACGGCGTCTACGACCTGGCCGGCT
Source organism: Microbacterium sp. ARD31 (assembly GCF_031844425.1). NCBI lineage: Bacteria > Bacillati > Actinomycetota > Actinomycetes > Micrococcales > Microbacteriaceae > Microbacterium > Microbacterium sp. ARD31. The sequence continues at coordinate 2,921 of NZ_JAUZVE010000053.1, read as the reverse complement.
CGACCGGACTCGCCAACGCCATCGGGATGCGCGACTCGTTCCTCGGTCCCCGGGTCATGCAGACGACGTGGACGGACGCGCCCGAGGTCTACGAGGCGGCCTCGCCGATCCTGCGGATCACCCCGGAGGCGCCGGACTTCTTCGTCATCCACGGCGAGCTCGACAGCCTGGTGTCGGTCGAGCAGGCCCGGATGTTCGTCGCCGACCTGCGACGCGCCTCGCGGAGCTCCGTGGTGTACGCCGAGGTGCCGGGCGCCCAGCACGCCTTCGACGTGTTCCACTCGATCCGCAGCGCCCACGCCGTCCGCGCCGTCGACCGCTACCTCACCTGGCACTGGAACACCTGGCGGCACGGCCTCGAGGCGGACAGCGGCGTCGAGCCCGAGGAGATCTCCGAGCTCGACGACCGCGTGGGCTAGCCGGCCTGGGTGATGAAGCCGACCTGGTTCCCTGCCGGGTCCGTCATCAGCGCCAGCGAGGTGCCGCCGCCGACCGCGGTGACGGGTCGTACGACGGTCCCGCCCGCCGCCTCGACCTCGGCGACCTTCGCCTCGAGGTCGTCGGTGCTCCAGTAGACGACCGGGCCGGTCATCTGGTCGCGCTCACCGTTCGGGTTGAGGCCGATCTTCTGCCCGTCGAGGTTGAAGCCCACGTAGTAGGGCGTCTCGGTGTGCGGCTCGGCACCCCACGCGACCTTGTAGAAGGCCGTGGCGGCGGCGAGGTCGGGGGTGGGGATGACGATGGTGTGGTTGCTCATGACGTGCTCCTGTGTCGAGTGGGACGGGGCGGTGGCCGCCCCCACCCACCTGACGGTCGGCAACGCGCCGGTGTGACCGCACTAGGGTCGTCCCCGTGATGACGCCGTGATGCCAGCCGACCTGCTCGACCACGCCCGCGCCGCGAAGGGCTTCATGCCCGAGGACGAGGGCGCCCTCCTGCACCGCTGGGCGCGGGAGCGGCTGCCGTACGGCCCGGCGCTCGAGGTCGGCACCTACTGCGGCAAGTCCGCGATCTGGCTCGGCGCCGCTGCGCGCGAGGTGGGCGGCACGGTCTTCACCGTCGACCACCACCGCGGGTCCGAGGAGAACCAGGCCGGCTGGGAGCACCACGACGACTCCCTCGTCGACCCCGACCTCGGGCTGATGGACACCCTGCCCACCTTCCGGCGCACGATCGCCGACGCGGGTCTCGAGGACGAGGTGGTCGCCGTCGTCGGCCGGTCCGCCACGGTGAGCCGGTGGTGGCGCACTCCCCTGTCGTTGCTGTTCATCGACGGCGGCCACGGCCAGGAGCCCGCCCGCGCCGACTTCCGCGGCTGGGCCCACTGGGTCGCGGCCGACGGGGTGCTGGTGGTCCACGACGTCTTCCCCGACCCCGCCGACGGCGGCCGGCCGCCCTACGAGGACATCTACCTGCCGGCGCTGGCCAGCGACGCGTTCACCGAGGTGGAGGCCCTGGGCTCGATGCGGGTGCTACGCCGTACGTCCGGCGACGCCGGCGACCCGCTCTGAGTCGCACCCGCACTCGAGCCCGATCTCGGCGAAGTCCGGCGCGAGCGTGGTGCCACGCATGATGTCGGCACCCGGCGTGCCGTCGGACAGCGCGTCGACCGCGAGGACGACCGCCGCTGCCGTGTAGGTGGTCTGCTCGTGGGGCCAGTTCACGTCGTCGGGGAAGACGTAGCCGGTCCAGTAGGAGCCCTCGTCGGTGCGCAGGTGCTGCATGTCGGCGAGCAGCCGCAGCGCCCGCTCCCGGTCGCCGATCGCCTCCAGCGCCAGCACCAGCTCGCAGGTCTCCGCGCCGGTCACCCACGGGTTGGCGGACACGCAACGGATGCCCAGACCGGGCTCCACGAAGGTGTCCCAGCGCTCGGCCAGCAGCGCGTGGGCCGCCTCCCCGCGCACGGCACCGCCGAGGACCGGGTAGTACCAGTCCATCGAGAAGGTGGACTTGTCGAGGAACAGGTCGCGGTGCGCGCGCAGCGCGTGGCCGAGCCGCCCGCCGGCGAGCTCCCACTCGACCTGCGGCTCGCCCACCAGGTCGGCGAGCGCGACGCCGGCCCGCAGGGCGTGGTGGATGCTCGACGAGCCCGCGAGCAGCGCCTCCTCGTTGACCTTCGCGGGCGCACCCTCGTGCCACTCCTGCGACCAGGCGACGCCGCCGAAGGGCAGCTGCATCGACACCACGAAGTCCAGCGCACGGCGCACGGTCGGCCACATCGTGCGGACGAAGGCCTCGTCGCGGAGCACCAGCCAGTGGTGCCACACCCCCACCGCGACGTACGCCGACATGTTGGTCTCGCCGGAGTGGTCCTCGACGACACCGCCCACGATCTTCATCGGCCAGGAGCCGTCGGCGCGCTGCGTGTCGCGGACCCACGCGTAGGCGCGCTCGGCCCCCTCGCGCTGCCCGCCGACGACGAGGGCCATGGCCGACTCGACGTGGTTCCAGACGTCGGTGTGCTCGCCGACCGACCACGGGATCGCGCCGGACGGCTCCTGGACGGCGGCGATCGTGGCGGCGGTCTGCTCGACCTGGCCGCGCGTGAGGATGTCCTCGATCGCCGGGGTGGCGCTCATGCGTCCGCGGCGGCCGGCCCGGTCACGGGCTTGGTGAAGTACAGCACCATGCTCTTGCCGATCAGGGGGTCGAGCACCTTGCCGGCGAGCTGGAGGGCCCGGGGGTTCTCCATGATCTCCCACACCAGCAGCTTGTGGTACGCCCTGGCGAGCGGGTGGTCGTCGTTGGTCACGCCGACCGCGCACTTGATCCACCAGTAGGGCGCGTGCAGTCCGTGGGCGTAGTCCTTGCCGGTGAAGGTCATCCCCGCCTTCGTGACCTTGTCGACCAGCTCCTCCTGCGTGTAGATCCGGATGTGGCCGCCCTCGACGTTGTGGTAGTCCTCGGACAGCTTCCAGTTC
>NZ_JAUZVE010000052.1:0-46199 GCF_031844425.1 Microbacterium sp. ARD31 | reverse complement strand
GATCTGGTTGCGCAGGCGGATGTTGGCGAAGGTGCCGCGGATCATCACCTCGTGGTTGCCACGGCGCGAGCCGTAGGAGTTGAAGTCGCGCTGGTCCACACCGTGCTCGGCGAGGTACGTGCCCGCCGGGCTGTCCTTCTTGATGGCGCCGGCGGGGCTGATGTGGTCGGTCGTGACCGAGTCACCGAGCTTGAGCAGGACGCGCGCGCCGACGATGTCGGTGACCGGCTCCGGCTCGTCGGGCATGCCGTCGAAGTAGGGAGGCTTGCGGACGTAGGTCGACTCCGGGTCCCACTCGAAGGTGTTGCCGGTCGGCGTCGGCAGCGACTGCCAGCGCTCGTCGCCCTTGAAGACGTCGGCGTAGGAGGAGCCGAACATGTCGGACGTGATCGCCTGGGCGATCGTCTCCTCGACCTCCTGCGGGCTCGGCCAGATGTCCTTGAGGAACACGTCGTTGCCGTCGGTGTCCTGGCCCAGCGGGTCGTTGAACAGGTCGACGTCCATCGAGCCGGCCAGGGCGTAGGCCACGACCAGCGGCGGGGACGCGAGGTAGTTCATCTTCACGTCGGGGTTGATCCGGCCCTCGAAGTTGCGGTTGCCCGAGAGCACGGACACGACCGCGAGGTCGGCCTCGTTGACGGCGGCGGAGACCTCGGGGATCAGCGGGCCCGAGTTGCCGATGCAGGTCGTGCAGCCGTAGCCGACGAGGTTGAAGCCGAGCTTGTCGAGGTACGGCGTCAGGCCGGCGCGCTCGTAGTAGTCGGAGACCACCTTGGAGCCGGGCGCGAGCGACGTCTTGACCCACGGCTTGCGCGACAGGCCCTTGTCGACGGCGTTCTTGGCCAGCAGGGCGGCGCCGATCATGACCGACGGGTTGGAGGTGTTGGTGCACGAGGTGATCGCGGCGATCACGACGGCACCGTGGTCGATCTCGAACTCCTGGCCGTCGAGGGAGACCGGCGTCGGCTTGCTGGCGCGACCCGCACCCTTCGGGGCCTCGGGGTGGACGGGCTTGCCGTTGCCGCCCTCGTGGCTGGGCGAGTCGGAGGCCGGGAAGGACTCCTCCACCGCCTCGTCGTAGCCGGTGGCCTCGGCCGCGTCGTCGGGGTCGTTGTCGCCCTCGTCGACGTAGTCGGACAGCGCGGCGCGGAAGGAGTCGCGGGCCGCGGAGACCTCGACGCGGTCCTGCGGCCGCTTCGGCCCGGCCAGGGACGGGACGACGGTCGACACGTCGAGCTCGAGGCGCTCGCTGAAGCGCGGCTCCGCGCTCGGGTCGTGCCAGAGGCCCTGCTCCTTGGCGTACGCCTCGACCAGCGCGAGCTGCTCCTCGGAGCGACCGGTCATGCGGAGGTAGTCGACGGTCTGGTCGTCGATGGGGAACACCGCGATCGTGGAGCCGAACTCCGGGCTCATGTTGCCGATGGTGGCGCGGTTGGCCAGCGGCAGCGCGGAGACGCCCTCGCCGTAGAACTCGACGAACTTGCCGACCACCCCGTGCTCGCGAAGCATCTCGGTGATGGTCAGCACCAGGTCGGTCGCGGTGGAGCCCTCGGGCAGCTCGCCCGACAGCTTGAAGCCGACGACGCGCGGGATGAGCATCGACACCGGCTGGCCGAGCATCGCGGCCTCCGCCTCGATGCCGCCGACGCCCCAGCCGACGACGCCGATGCCGTTGACCATGGTCGTGTGGGAGTCGGTGCCGACGCAGGTGTCCGGGTAGGCCACGCCGTCGCGGACCATGACCACGCGGGCCAGGTGCTCGATGTTGACCTGGTGGACGATGCCGGTGCCCGGGGGGACGACCTTGAAGTCGTCGAAGGCGCCCTGGCCCCAGCGCAGGAACTGGTAGCGCTCGCGGTTGCGCTCGTACTCGATCTCGACGTTGCGCTCGAAGGCGTCGGCGGAGCCGAAGACGTCGGCGATCACGGAGTGGTCGATGACCATCTCAGCCGGCGCGAGCGGGTTGATCTTGGTGGCGTCGCCGCCGAGCTCGGCCATCGCCTCGCGCATGGTGGCGAGGTCGACGACGCAGGGGACGCCGGTGAAGTCCTGCATGATCACGCGGGCGGGCGTGAACTGGATCTCCTGGTCGGGAGCCGCGCTCGCGTCCCAGCCGGCGATTGCCTTGATGTGGTCGGCCGTGATGTCGGCGCCGTCCTCGGTGCGGAGCAGGTTCTCCAGCAGCACCTTCAGCGAGAACGGCAGGCTCTCGACGTCGAGACCCTCACCCTTCACCGCGTCGAGGCGGTAGATCTCGTAGGACTGTCCGTCCACGTCCAGGGTGCCCTTGGCACCGAAGCTGTCCTGACTGGCCATCAGCCACATCTCCTCGGGAGTTCGCGGGTTCGCGTCCATCTTGCCGTCGCAGGTGAAGGGACGGGAAGGAAGGCGACCCTAAGTTGTCGGCGTCGGTCTATCTCGATGTCAAGATACATGAGATCAAGCAATCGCTTCAACCGCGTCGCCCCTAGGGTGGGCGCGTGCCCACGCTCCTGCACCTCAACGGTCCCTCCGGCGTCGGCAAGTCGACCTTGGCCCGTGCGTACGCCGCGGCCCGACCGGGCACGCTTGTCTGCGACATCGACGAGCTCCGGTCGTGGGTGGCGGGCTGGGACGTCGACTTCGTCGGCACCGGCAACGCCGTGCGCACCTCGGCGCTCGCGCTGATCTCGGCCTACCTCGCCACCGGCCGGGACGTGGTGCTCCCCCAGCTCATCGTCACGCCGAGCGAGACCGACCGGTTCGTCGCGGCCGCGACGCAGGCGGGGGCGACGTACGCCGGCGTGGTGCTCGACGTCGCACCTGAGGTCCTGCTCGACCGGCTGCACTCGCGCGAGGTCACTCCGGTGTCGGCCGTGGTCTCGCGGATCATCGAGGAGCGTGGCGGCGACGCGCTCGTGCTCCAGGGACGACAGCAGCTGCTCGACCTCGCCCCCGAACGGGGCTGGACGGTCGTGGACACCGCCGACCGGGAGGCCGCGCTGACCGCCCTGGCCTCGGTCGTCGACCGCTGACCGCTACGTGATGCCGGCCTTCTCGTCGAGCGCCTGCAACAGGTCGTGGGCGGCCAGCTCCACCGCTTTGTGGCGCCACTCGGCGGCCCGGTAGACGCAGGCGATCAGCCCCGACCGGTGGACGCGCCGCAGGTCGCCGTAGACGAACGCGTAGCGCGCCTTGGTCTCGTCGTTGGCGCCCTCGGTGAGGCCGAGGTGCCACGCGGCGTACTCCGCCCAGGAGTGCTTCTCGAGGTAGGCGTTCTGCGCGTCCGCGCCCGGCTGGACGTCGCCCCAGTCGCTGTCGAGGACGTACTGGCGGGCGTCGATCAGCCGCCGGGCGTGCGCGACTGCATCGGGGTTGACGGCGTACCTGGCCATGGCGCCACCCTGCCGGGCTCAGCGCACGCGCGACAAGAGCGCGACGCACTCGATGTGGTGGGTCATCGGGAAGAGGTCGAAGGCGCGGATCGCGGTCAGGTCGTAGCCGTGCTCGGCGAAGATCGCGACGTCACGGCCCAGCGCGGCGGGGTCGCAGGCGACGTACGCCACTGCGCGGGGACGCCGGTCCACGACCTGCTCCACGACGACCCGCTTGGCGCCCTCGCGGGGAGGGTCGAGGACGACGAGGTCGAACGGCTCGTCGAGGCCGGCGCGCAGCACCCGGTCGGTCGGCCCGCACTCGACGGCGGCCGGCTCCAGCGCGGCGAGGTTGGCGCGGGCGTGCCGGCACGCGGCGCGGTCGGCCTCCACCGCGACGACCCGGGCCCCGGTCGCCTCGCCGACGAACCGTGCGAACAGGCCGACGCCGGCGTAGAGGTCGAGCGCCCGCTCCCCCGGCGTCGGCGCGAGGAGGTCCATGACGGCCTCGACCAGCACGCGCGGGGCCTCGGGGTGGACCTGCCAGAAGCCGTCGGCTGCGACCGAGAACTCGTGGGTGCGGCCGTGCGCGGTCACGTGGTGCTGCGCGCCCTCCCCGACCACCAGGTGGTGCTGCGCGTGCTCCTGGGCGTCGGCGGGGCGGGCTCCGTCGGCGGCGATCAGGCAGTCGTCGATCGGCACCAGGTCGTGGGACCGGTGCGCCCGCATGGCCGGACGGCCGTCCGGGAGCGCGGCGTACCGCTGCCGGGTGCGCCACCGCAGCCCGTCGTCGGGACGTCCGTCGACCGGGACCGCCTCGACGGACAGGCCGCGCACCAGGTCGGAGTCGGGGTCGAGCCGGCCCAGCCGGACCAGCTGCTCGCGCACCACCGCGGTCTTGAGCCCGCGCTGGGCGGGTACGGCGACGTGCTGGAGGTCGCAGCCGCCGCAGAGCCCCGGGCCGGCGTACGGGCACGGCGCGTCCACGCGGTCGGGCGACGGCGACACCACCGAGACGGCGTCGCCGCGCCAGAAGCGGTCCCCGTCGCTGCCCTCGGTGACCTCGACGACGACGCGCTCGCCGGGCAGCGCGTGGCGCACGAAGACGACGCGGGAGTCCGGCTCGGGGAGGCGGGCGACGCAGTGCCCGCCGTGGGCGACCGGGCCGACCTCCACCTCGAACCGCTCGCCCACGCGCGAGCGACCACGTGCCTTGCGGGGCCGGTTGGTGCGCGCCATCAGTCGTCGATCTGTCGGGAGGTTCGTGACGACACCCGCCCACGCCGCAGGTCGCCGGCATGGACGCGGACCTCGTCGCGCGCCTCGCGCTCGCGGGCGATCTGGGACGAGCGCAGCTGGTAGGGCACCGAGATGACCATCACGCCGGGCGTGAACAGCAGCCGGCCCTTGAGCCGGAGCGCCGTCTGGTTGTGGAGGAGCTGCTCCCACCAGCGGCCGACGACGTACTCGGGGATGTAGACGGCGACCACGCCGCGCGGGCTGGCCCGGCGGATCTCCTGGGTGTACTCCACGATCGGCCGGACGACCTCGCGGTAGGGCGAGTGGAGGACCTTGAGCGGGATGTCGAGGTGCCGTTCGTCCCACTCCTCCAGGAGCCGGTTGGTGGCCTTGGGGTCGATGCTGACGTAGATCGCCTCGAGGACGTTGGGGCGGGTGGCCCGCGCGAAGGCGAGGGCACGCAGCGTCGGCTTGTGCAGCTTGGAGGCCAGCACGATCGCGTGGACGCGGGTCGGCATGACCTTGTCCTGCTCGTCGGCGGCGAGCTCGAGCTCGACGCGCTCGTAGTGGCGGCCGATCGCCTGCATCACGAGGAAGAAGAAGCCCATCGCCAGGATCGTGATCCAGGCGCCGGCGAGGAACTTGGTGATGAGCACGATCACCAGCACGACGGCGGTCATGCCGAGGCCGAACGTGTTGATCGCCCGCGAGCGCATCATCCGGCGGCGCGCGGCGGGGTCCTTCTCGGTCCGCAGGTGCCGCGACCAGTGCCGGATCATCCCGAGCTGGCTGAGGTTGAACGAGACGAAGACGCCGACGATGTAGAGCTGGATCAGCTTCGTCGTCTCGGCGTCGAAGACGACGATCAGCAGGATCGACATCGCGGCGAGGAACACGATGCCGTTGCTGTAGGCGAGCCGGTCGCCGCGTGAGCCGAGCGAGCGGGGGGCGAGGCCGTCCTGGGCGAGGATCGACCCCAGCACCGGGAACCCGTTGAACGCGGTGTTGGCCGCCAGGACGAGGATGATCCCGGTCACCGTGACCACGAAGTAGAAGCCCGGCGGGAAGTGGTCGAAGACCCCGTTGGCGATCTGGGAGATCACGGGGTGCTGCTGGTAGCCGTCCGGCAGCGCGCCACCACCGGAGGCGCGCAGCCGGTCGAGGTGGTGCGGGTCGACGTAGCGGATGCTCATCTGCTTCGCGAGCACGATGACGCTCATCATCATCGAGATCGCGATCAGGCCGAGCAGGAGCAGCGTGGTGGCCGCGTTGCGGCTCTTGGGCTTGCGGAAGGCGGGCACGCCGTTGCTGATCGCCTCGACGCCGGTGAGGGCGGCACAGCCCGAGGAGAAGGCACGCGCGAGCAGGAAGAGCAGCGCCACCTGCGACAGCGGGCCGTCCCAGCCCTCCTGCGGGAGGATCTCCAGCCGCGCGCTCTCCGCCTCGGGGAGGTCGCCGGCGAGCAGCCGCAGGAGCCCGTAGGCGCACATGCCCAGGATGGCGACCATGAAGAGGTAGGTGGGGACGGCGAAGAAGGCGCCCGACTCCCGTACGCCGCGCAGGTTCATCGCGGTCAGCAGGACGACGGCGACGGTCGCTGCCGTCGCCTCGTGCCCGATGAGCCCGGGGATCGCGCCGGCGGCGTACTGCGCGGCGGAGGAGATCGAGACCGCCACCGTCAGGACGTAGTCGACGAGCAGCGCGCTCGCGACGGTCACGCCGGCGTTGCGGCCGAGGTTGACCGTGGCGACCTCGTAGTCACCACCACCGGACGGGTAGGCGTGGACGGTCTGCCGGTAGGACGCGATCACCGTCAGCATCACGACCGCGACGGCGAGCCCGATCTTCCAGGACCACACGTAGGTCGAGGCCCCGGCGACCGCCAGCATGATGAAGACCTCGTCCGGCGCGTACGCCACCGAGGACAGCGCGTCGCTGGCGAACACGGGAAGCGCGATGCGCTTGGGCAGCAGGGTCTCCCCCAGCTGGCTGCTCCGCAGCTTGCGGCCCAACAGGATCCGCTTGGAGACGTCGCCGACACTCACGGGCGGCAAGCCTAGACCCGGCGACGCCGTATTCCTTGCTGGGATACGGTTCTGGCGTGCACGTCGTGATCATGGGCTGTGGCCGCGTCGGGTCGACGCTCGCCCGCAGCCTCGAGGACCGCAACCACACCGTGTCGATCATCGACAGCGAGCCCGACTCGTTCCGCCGGCTCGGTCCGGAGTTCAACGGCGACAAGATCACCGGCTACGGCTTCGACCAGCAGGTGCTCGAGAAGGCCGGCATCCGCCGCGCCGACGCGTTCGCCGCCGTCTCCAGCGGTGACAACTCCAACATCATCGCGGCGCGCGTGGCGCGGGAGACCTTCGGCCTCCAGCAGGTCGTGGCCCGGATCTACGACCCGGGTCGTGCCGAGGTCTACCAGCGCCTCGGCATCACGACGGTCGCCACCGTCAAGTGGACGGCCGACCAGGTCCTGCGGCGGCTGCTGCCGGCCGGCGCGGAGCCGGACTTCCGCGACCCCTCGGGCACCATCCGCGTAGACCACATCCCCGTCCCCGAGGCCTGGGTCGGCAACCGGACGGTCGAGTTCCAGATGCAGTCGCGCAGCCGGATCGCCTGGATCGACCGGCTCGGCGAGGGCATGCTGCCGACCCGCGAGACGGTGCTCCAAGAGGGCGACATGCTCCACATCGTGATCCGCGAGGAGAACGCCGCCCACGCCTACGCCGTGCTCGACGCAGGCCCCGAAGACGACTGAGAAGCCAGGAGCACAGCTGACATGCGCGTCGCCATCGCCGGAGCCGGAGCCGTCGGACGCTCGATCGCCCGTGAGCTGATCGAGAACGGTCACCAGGTCCTGCTCATCGACAAGAACCCGTCCTCCATCCGCCCCGAGCGGGTCCCCAACGCCGAGTGGCTGCTCGCCGACTCCTGCGAGCTGTCCTCCCTGGCCGAGGCCCAGCTCGGCAAGTGCGACGTGGTGATCGCGGCGACGGGTGACGACAAGGCCAACCTGGTCACCTCGCTGCTCGCGAAGACGGAGTTCGGCGTGCCGCGGACGGTCGGACGGGTCAACCACCCCAACAACGAGTGGCTGTTCACCGAGGCGTGGGGCGTGGACGTCAACGTCTCCACCCCGCGGATCATGTCCGCGCTGGTCGAGGAGGCGGTCTCCGTCGGCGACCTGGTCCGCCTGTTCACCTTCCGCCAGGGCAACGCCAACCTGGTCGAGCTGACGCTGTCGGCCGACTCCCCCTATGTCGGTACGCCGGCCGGGCTGGTGCCGTTCCCGGAGAACTGCGCGCTGGTCACCATCCTGCGCGACGGGCAGGTCTACACGCCGGAGGCCGAGCAGCCGCTCGAGTCGGGCGACGAGCTGCTGTTCGTCGTCCCGGCCGAGGTCGAGGCCGAGCTCGAGCAGCTGCTCTCCCCCAGCCAGCACCGCAGCTGAGTCGCCGCGCCCGCGGGCCTCAGGCCGTCGCGGGGTCGCCGGCGACCGGGGTCTTGTTGCGCGAGAGCAGCCAGACCATCGAGGCAAGGGCGGCGAGCTGGAGCGGCCAGCCCAGCGCGATCTTGAGGACGCCGAGCGCGGCGACGGCTGCGTCGGGGTCCATCGAGCCCGACGAGCCGGCCAGCCAGATCGGCGCCTGTACGGCGACCCGGACGATGCAGGGCGCGACCAGCAGCCACGTCAGGCGGCTGCACAGCTTCACCACCTGCCGGTCGGAGTGCCACGCGGTCGCGTCGCCGGTGATGCTGCCGACCATGAAGCCGACCAGCGGCCAGCCGATCAGGCAGGTGAACGCCAGCACGACGGCGTACCCGCCGTTGTAGAGGATCCCGGGCAGGAAGTAGGCGAGCGCCTGGTCCTGCTCCGAGCCTCCCGCGGCGGCGGAGCGGTGCACGAAGAACCAGCCGATGCCGATGCCGAAGAGCGCGTTGACGACGAACTGCACGGTGGAGCGCTGCACGAGCCGCACCACCAGCAGGACCAGGGCCGCCCCGATGCTGACGGCGAGGGCGGTGTTGAGGTCGCGCAGGGACAGCCACGTGGCGGTGAAGAGGATGGTCGGCACGGCCGCCTCGGCCATGCCGCGACGCCCGCCGAGCGCCTTGGCGAGCTGCTGGCGCACCACGGCCTCGACCGTCTCGGTCTCCACCTTCTGCGACTGCTCGGTCACGGGCGGAGCTCGTAGCGCGGGTTGAACATGAGCGGCACGCCGCCCTGCCGGCCGATGCAGCCCTCGACCGTCACCGATCGGCCCGGGTCGACCCCGGTGATCCGCCGGCGGCCGAGCCACACGACGGTGATCACGCCGGAGCCGTCGTCGAGCTCGGCCTCCAGGGCGGGGACACCGCCGCGGGGACGCAGGGTCACCGTGCGGAGGACGCCGTTGACGACGACGTGCTCGCGCTCAGGGGCGTCGGCGATGGCGACGGCCTCGGTGCTGGTGTGGGACTGCCGCAGGTCACGCTGGTGCTGGTCCTGGCTGTCGGCCCACTTGGAGATGACCTGGCGCAGCTTGCTCTTCTCGCCCACCGCTCACCTCACTCGGCGCGCGTCGTCCGGCAACCGCACCGGGAGCGGCTCACCGACGGGCATCGCAGCGTCCCCACGGCGTACGACGACCTGGGCCAGGGCGTCCTCCCACTCGGAGGTGGCGTCCGGGTCGATCGCCGGACGGCCGAGGAAGGACGCGCGCAGCATCCACCGGTCGCCGTTGATGCCGACGATGCGGGACGGCTGCGTAGCCGTCGTCCCGTCGGGGCGCTGGACCGGCATCTGGCACACGAGCTCGGTGCCCCAGCGGCCCTCGCGCTCGGTGGCGTGGCCGCCGCGGCGGGTGAGGTCCTCGGCGATCTGGGGCCGCACGTCGGACCAGAGGTCGCCGTTGCGGGGGGCCGCGAAGGCCTGGAACTCGCACGCGCCGTCGGAGCCGGCCAGCATCACGGCCCGGACCTGGCCGGTGCTCTCGTCGACCTGGAGGCGCAACTCGCGGTCGGCGATGGCGGGCACGAGGACCGAACCGAGGTCGGCGCGCTCGATGCCGTCACCCTCGACCTGCGACACGTCGAAGGGGCCCGTCCTCTCGTCGGTCGCCTCGGGTGCGGCGTCGGGGGTGGCCCCGGCCGTCTTGTCGCCCGGCTGGGCGGCCTCGTCCGACTTGCGACGGAACCTCACGTCAACACTCCTTCGTCACGACCGGTTCAGGAACGCGAACCGGTACCTGTAGAACCGTAGCCCCCGTCGCCCCGGGACGACTCCGGCAGCACCCCCACCTCCACGAAACGGGCGCGCTCGTAGCGCTGGATGACGAGCTGGGCGATGCGGTCGCCGCGGCTGAGGGTCACCGGCTCGACCGGGTCGTGGTTGATCAGGAGGACCTTGACCTCCCCGCGGTAGCCGGCGTCGACCGTGCCGGGCGTGTTGACGATGGACAGGCCGTGGCGCGCCGCGAGGCCCGACCGCGGGTGCACGAGCGCGACGAACCCGTCCGGCAGGGCGATCGAGATGCCCGTCGGCACGAGCGCTCGCTCCCCCGGGCCGAGCGTCACGTCGACGGTCGTGTGCAGGTCGGCGCCCGCGTCACCCGGGTGGGCGTACGACGGCAGCGGCAGGTCGGGGTCGAGGCGGACGACGGCGACGTCGAGGTCGGGCTCTTGGTCGGTCGCGTGGTTGGTCGCCGGGCCGGTGGCACGCTCGGCGTGGCCGTGGGGGTGGAGGTCGTGGTCGGGCACGAGGACTGAATCTATAGGCTCTGCGCCGTGGACTACGCCGAACGCCTCACCGTCCCGCTGCGCTGGTGGGCGCAGGGCACGATGCTCGTGGCGTCGCTGTGGCTGGCCGTGCTGGCCGCCACCCCCGGCGTCATCGCCTGGTCGGTCACCTTCGGGGCACTGGCCCTCATGGTCGCCCTGTTCGTGGGCTACGGCCGCGCCCGGGTCGGCGTCGAGGGCGGCCAGCTGCGTGCCGGGCGTGCCCACATCCCGCTCGAGCACGTCGGCGAGGTGGCCCCCCTCGACGCCGAGGGGCTGCGCCGCCAGGCCGGGGTCGACGCGGACGCCCGGGCGTACCTCCTGCTGCGGCCCTACCTCAAGCGCGGGGTGAAGGTCGACATCACCGACCCGGCCGACCCGACGCCGTACTGGCTCATCAGCTGCAAGCGACCCGACCGGCTCGTCTCAGCCCTAGAGGCGTCCCGGGCCCGCTGAGCGGCTCGGTAGGGTGGCCGACATGGCCTCCACGGACTCGAACAGCAAGTTCTACTCGGCGTTCTCGCTCGCCGCTGCCCTCGGTGCGGCGGCCGTGGCCAAGAAGGGGCTCAACACCTCCTGGCGAGCGGCCACCGGCAAGAACCCGCCCGCCAACCCCGCCGACCCGGACGTGAGCATCGCCGAGGCCGTCCTCTGGGCCGCCGTCAGCGGCACCCTGATCGGCGTGGCCCGGATGCTGGCCGCCCGTCGCGCGGCCCACTACTACGCCAAGTCGACCGGCCACCTGCCCCCGCAGCTCCAGAAGGACAACCAGGACGCCGACAAGGCTCCCGCCGCGCAGTCCTGAGACCAGCTCTCTCGATGTCGGCCCGTGTCCTGGCCGGTGAGTCTCCGAGCGACTCAACGCCCACGGCCGACGTACATCCTCTCGCCCCTCGGCCTTGAGTCTCTGGGCGACTCACGGTCGAGACGACCAGCCCCGGCGGCCCGCGCTCGGCCTTGAGTCTCTCCGCGACTCACCGGCGAGGGGACGGGGGCCTGCGGCTGGGCACACGCGCCCCCGCGCCCTGGCCGCTCACCGGGACTCGTGGGCCACCGGGCGTCCACAGGCGGGGCGTCGACGGCGGTGCGCGAGCACCTGTGGAGGACGGCCGGCCGAGTGTCGGCCGGCTCGCGTCGAATGGTCGTACGACAACCGACCGGGCGCGGAGGAAGAACCGGATGAGCGAGAAGGCGACGTGGGACTGCTTGGCCAACTGGACCGAGGCGGAGCGGGAGTGGTGGTGGATGGGGCCGTTCGCCGGCGGGGTGCCCGGGCTCGTACGCCGGATCCGGCGGATCCTCGACGTGTCCCAGCGCGGCCTGGCCGCGATCCTCGGTGTCTCCCAGTCGGTCGTCGCACGCTGGGAGACCGGGCGGACCAGTCCGCGCGTCGACGTGATGGAGCGGATGCTGCAGCTGGCGCGGGTCCGGGTGAGGCTCGAGGACGAGGGCACCGGCGTGGAGGTCCGTCCGATGCGGGCCGACGGGGCGCGCAAGCACGGCGGCAGCAGGTTCCCCGCACACACCGACCTGCGGGCGACCGGCTGGTGGGTGCCCCGGGCGTTGCGGGACATGACGACGGTGGAGAGCCTGGTCGCGCGGGACCGGTCGCGGGCGGCTCGCGACCCCTCCATCCGCCACCGGGTCAGCCCCTACCGCAAGCGCATCGAGCGCGCGGTCTTCGGCGTCCCGGAGGACCATCCTGCGGTCCACCAGCTCGCTGCGGAGGCGGAGCACCTCGACGAGGTGCGGGCGGCGAGGCTGCGCCCACGTCCCAGCACCTGACGAGCGGCACCGGGACATGACACAGCGCCCGTCCTCGTGCGAGGGACGGGCGCTGGACCTGACCGAGGTGGTGCGTGCTCAGATGCAGTCGCGGCAGATGAGCTTCTTCTCGTCTGCGAGCTGCGACCGGTGGTGGACCAGGAAGCAGCTCATGCAGGTGAACTCGTCGTCCTGTCGCGGCATGACCTCCACGGCGAGCTCTTCGTGCGAGAGGTCGGCGCCGGGGAGCTCGAAGGACTCAGCGGCCTCGGTCTCGTCCTCGTCGACCTTGCCGGAGTTCTTGTCGTGGCGTCGGGCCTTGAGCTCCTCGATGCTCTCCTCGCTCTGGTCCTCCTCGGACTTGCGTGGTGCGTCGTAGTCGGTGGCCATCGGATCCCTCTCCCCATGCTGTGGCTCGTGCGCGCCGGATCGCGGCGGGCTGAACCTTTGTGCTCGTCGTCGGCGCCAGATTGTGCACCATGAACCGACTCCGTGGTGAGCCGGTCCGCAACGTGTCGCAGGAACAGTGCGCCACGCCTCGCTATTCCCGAAGTCTTGACGAGTGTCAGGACAGGAAACCAGCAGCTCCCAAGGCGGTCACGAAGGTGTCCCAACCCTCGGCCGGAGCGCCCACCACGACGTTGCGCGTCGGGTACGGGTCGAAGGTCCTGCTGCCGTCCAGGAGGTCGAAGCGCCCGCCCGCCTCGCGCAGCACCAGGCCGGCCGCCGAGTAGTCCCACGGCTGCGGTCCCGCCTCGACGTAGGCGTCCGCGCTGCCCTCCGCGACGTGGCACAGGTCGAGGGCGCACGACCCCATCCGGCGGATGTCCCGGACCTCCGGGAGCAGCCGCGCCACGCACGCGGCCTGGTGGGCACGGACCTCGCGCTGGTAGCCGAACCCGGTGAGGACCAGCCGCTCCGCCAGCGGCGGCGAGGGGCGTACGCCGATGGGCTGGCCATCGCGGGTGGCGCCGGCACCGCGGGCGGCGGCGTACTCGAGCCCGGTGGGGATCGCGACCACGGCTCCGGCCACCACCTCACCGTCGAGCTCCACCGCGACGGAGACGGCGCAGTCGGGCAGGCCGTAGAGGTAGTTGACGGTGCCGTCGATGGGGTCGACGACCCACCGGACCCTGCTCGTGCCGGGCCGGTCGTCGCCCTCCTCCCCCAGGATTGCGTCGTCGGGCCGTGCCGCGGTGATGCGGGAGCGGATCAGCGCCTCGACGGCGCGGTCGGCCTCGGTGACCACGTCGACCGCGCTGGTCTTGGTGTCGGCCACGTCGATGCCGCCGAGCTGCATCTCCCGGGCGAGGTTGGCGCCCTCGTGGGCGATGGCGACTGCGAGCGTGCGGAGCTCGACCGCAGCGGCCTCCGTCACGAGTCGACCCCGCACAGGGCCGGCCGCGGGCCCCGGGGGTTGGGGCAGCAGCCGACCGGGCAGAGGTCCTGGCGCGCTGGCAGGGAGCCGACCGCGACCCGCTCCGGCTCCTCGCCCCGCTCGGCGGCGGCCCGCTCGAGCACGAGCTCGCGGACCATGGTCACGAAGCGCCGGTCGGTGCCGGACGTGGCGGCACGGACCGCGTGCATGCCCAGCCGCTCGGCCGTCGCCATCGCCTCGGTGTCGAGGTCGTAGATGACCTCCATGTGGTCGGACACGAAGCCGATCGGCACCAGCACCACCTGGGCGACGCCGTCGGTGGCCAGCTCCTCGAGGTGGTCGTTGACGTCCGGCTCGAGCCACGGCGTCCGCGGATCGCCGGAGCGCGAGCAGTAGACCAGGTCGTGGCGGTGCGCCCGGCCGGTCGCCTCGCGGACCCGCCTGGCGACCTCGTCGACCGCGCTGCGGTGCTGGCGGACGTACGCGCCGCCGTTCTCGGGGCCGCCGCTGGTCTCGGCCATGGCGGTCGGGATGGAGTGCGTGACGAACACGAGCCGCGCCCGGTCGCCGTGGTCCGGCAGGTCGCCCAGCGCCGCGACGCACGCGTCCACCACCGGGTCGATGAAGCCGGGGTGGTTGAAGTACTGCCGCAGCCGGTCCAGCCGCGGCGCGCCGGGCGTCGCGGCGGAGGCGTCGAAGAGGTTCTCGCGGTACTGCCGGCACGACGACCACGACGAGTACGCCGACGTGGTGAAGACCGCGGCCCGCTCCACGCCGTCGGTCACCATCTGCGCCAGCGTGTCGGCGAGGTAGGGGTCCCAGTTGCGGTTGCCGAAGTAGACCGGCAGGTCGATCCCCTGGTCCGCGAAGTCCTTCTCCAGCGCCGCGATCAGCGCGCGGTTCTGGTCGTTGATCGGACTCCGACCCCCGAAGAGGAAGTAGTGCTGGCCGACCTCCTCGAGGCGCTCGCGCGGGATGCCCCGTCCGCGGGTGACGTTCTCCAGGAACGGCACCACGTCCTCGGGCTTCTCCGGGCCCCCGAAGGAGAGGACGAGGAGGGCGTCGTACGGCTTCACGTCGGGGTGACCCGCGGGATTCATGCTGCCAGCGTAGAGCGCCCTACCATCTCCCCGATGCTCGACTCCTACCGCCGGGTCCTCGCCCGCCCCGGCGCCCTTGCCTTCAGCAGCGCCGCACTGGTCGCCCGCCTGCCGATCTCCATGGTCGGACTGGGCATCGTGCTGCTCGTCGAGCAGAGCACCGGCTCCTACGGCCTCGCCGGCACGGTGTCGGCGGTGTTCGTCCTGGCCGAGGCCGCCTTCGCGGTGCTGCACGGCCGGCTGGTCGACTCCTACGGGCAGTCCACGGTGCTGCCGGCCGCGATCTCCCTGTTCGGCGCCGGCCTCGCGCTGATGATGGTCGCGGTCGAGAGCGACTGGCCGCGTGTCCTCACCTACGTCTTCGCGGCGGTCGCGGGCGCTGCGCTCCCACAGGTCGGGGCGAGCGTGCGCACCCGGTGGTCGCACCTGCTCGACGATCCCCGCGAGAAGCAGACCGCGTTCGCGCTGGAGGCGGTGCTCGACGAGGTCGTCTTCGTCGTCGGGCCCGTGCTGGTGACCCTGCTGGCCACCAACTGGCACCCGGTCGCCGGGCTCACGGCGGCCCTCGTCAGCGGCCTCCTCGGCACCTTCGCCTTCGCCGCGCAGCGCCGGACCGAGCCCCCGGCCCGCCGGTCGCAGCCCGCCGGGATCCGACCGCCGATGCCGTGGCGCCTGGTGCTGACCCTCGCCGTCGTGTGCCTCACCCTCGGCGCGCTGTTCGGGGCCGCCGAGGTCACCACCGTCGCCTTCGCCGAGGAGGCCGGGATGCGCTGGGTGGCCGGCTGGCTCCTCGCCGCGTGGTCGTTCGGCAGCCTGGTGGCCGGCCTGGTCACGGGCGCGATCGCCTGGCGGAGCGGCCCCGAGGTGCGGCTGCGCTGGGGGTCGCTGGCGATGGCAGTGGCGATGGCGCCGCTCATGTTCGTCGAGTCCGTCCCGCTGATGGCGATCGTGCTGCTCGTCGGCGGGCTGGCGATCGCGCCCACGATGATCGGCGCGATGACGATGGTCGAGCAGGGCGTCCCCTCCTCCCGGCTCACCGAGGGCATGGCGATCCTGCACACCGGGATCGTGGCGGGCGTCGCCCCGGGCGCGAGCATCGCAGGGTTCGTCGTCGACCACAGCGGCGCCTCGGCGGCGTACTCCGTCGCGCTCGTCGGCGGCCTCCTCGGGGCGCTGGTCGCGCAGACCGCCCACACGCCCCGCCGCTCCCCGCTAGCCTCCGGGGCATGACGACGCCCACCGACGGCACTCGCTGGCGCAACTGGTCCGGTCTCGTGGAGGCGCACCCGCAGCAGGTCCTGACCCCGACCTCCGTGGCCGACGTGGTGGACGTCGTGCGCCGGGCGCGCGAGCAGGGCACCACCGTCAAGATGACCGGCACCGGTCACAGCTTCACCGCGATCGCGGCACCCGAGCACACCCTGCTGCGTCCCGAGCAGCTCGCGGGAATCCTCGAGGTCGACCGCGACGCGATGACCGTCACGGCCCGCGCGGGCACGCAGCTCAAGGACCTCAACCTCGCGCTCGAGCGTCTCGGGCTCTCGCTGCACAACATGGGCGACATCGCCGAGCAGACCCTCGCTGGGGCGACGTCGACCGGCACGCACGGCACCGGCGGCGTCGCCGCCGGCTTGGCCGCCCAGCTGGCCGGCCTCGAGCTGGTCACCGGCACCGGTGAGGTCGTCCGCGCCTCCGCGCGGGAGAACCCCGACGTCCTCGAGGTCGCCCGCGTCGGGCTCGGCGCCCTCGGGGTGCTGACCAGCGTGACCTTCCACGTCGAGCCGCTGTTCGTCATCGAGGCCCACGAGCAGCCGATGTCGTGGGACGAGGCGCTCGACTCCTACGACGAGATGACCGCGGCGTCGCACCACGTCGACATGTACTGGTTCCCCCACACCGACGCGATGATGGTCAAGCAGAACGTGCGCACCGACCTCGAGCCCGGCGAGCAGCAGCCGCCGTCGCGGCTGGCCGCCTGGTGGGAGGACGAGCTGGTCTCGAACACCGTCTTCGGCGCACTGTGCCGCGTCGGCTCGAGCGCTCCGACGCTCATCCCCCGGATCAACCGGCTCGCCGGCCGCGCGCTGTCCGAGCGCCGCTACAGCGACCTGGCCCACCGCGTGTTCGTCACCCCGCGTCGCGTCCGCTTCCGCGAGATGGAGTACGCCGTCCCGCGGGAGGTCGGCCTGGAGGTGCTGCGCGAGTGCCGCCGGGTGATCAACGCCAGCGACTGGCGGATCGCCTTCCCGGTCGAGATCCGCACGGCCCGCGCCGACGACGTGCCGCTGTCGACGGCCTACGGGCGCGAGAGCTCCTACCTGGCGTTCCACGTGCCGATGGACACCGACCACACGGCGTACTTCGGCGGGCTCGAGCCGATCCTGCGCGAGGCCGGCGGGCGCCCCCACTGGGGCAAGGTGCACACGCGCAGCGCCGCCGACCTGGCCCCGGTCTACCCGCGCTTCGACGACTTCCTCGCCCTGCGGGAGCGGCTCGACCCGGACCGGGTCTTCGCCAACGGCTACCTGCGCCAGGTCCTCGGCGACTGATCAGACGTTGGCCGGCCCCTTCGGCATCGGCGCCTGCCAGCCGCGCACGAGAGCGATCAGCCGCCAGCCCAGGCACGTGCCGAACCCGGCCGCCGCGACGAGCTCCAGCGGCAGCCCGGCCCGGTCCAGCACCACCGCCACCGCGGCGCCGGCGAGCGCCGGGGTGGCGTACAGCGCGCCCTCGAACACGACCGGGACCCGGCCCGCGAGCACGTCGCGGATCATGCCGCCTCCGATCCCGGTGACCATCCCCATCAACGCCGCCGGCACCGGGCCGAGGCCGTAGTCGACCGCCTTCAGCGCGCCGGTCACGCAGAACAGCGCCAGGCCGAAGGCGTCGAAGAGCGTGACGACCCGCTCGAGCCGTCCCACGACCGGGTGGAAGGCGAACGTCACCAGGCCTGCCGCCACGGGCACGATGAGGTAGCGCCAGTCGGCGAGCGCGGCGGGTGGGGCGGCGCCGATGAGCACGTCGCGGATGAACCCGCCGCCCAGGCCGGTCACCCCGGCGAGGACGAGCGCCGCGAACAGGTCGAGGCGCTTGCGCACGGCGACGAGGGCACCGGTGACCGCGAAGACGAAGATGCCGACGAGGTCGAGCACGACGAGCGTCGTGGCGTACTCCGTGGTTGGCACACCGTGAAGGCTAGGGCTCAGGCGCGCCGCACGCCTCACCGGCGAGGGCCGTCTGCTGGCGTAGGCTCGCCGGAACGCATGCCGAGCGCATCGCCGACGCACCAGCCCCACCCGACCAGGAAGCAGTCAGGAGCCCGCCACCCATGGCCAAGCTGACGTTCACCGGACGCAGCGGTGACGGCAAGCGCCTGCTCCTGGTGGACGAGTCAGGCCAGCAGCACTCGGTGGTGATCGACGCCAAGCTCCGCAACGCCCTGTCGGGCGTGTCCGCAAGCAACGGCCAGTTGGAGATCCCGATGGAATCAACCCTCCGCCCCCGCGACATCCAGGCGCGCATCCGCGCCGGTGAGACGCCCGAGGCGGTCGCGCACGCCGCCGGCACG
The DNA here is from genome assembly GCF_031844425.1 of Microbacterium sp. ARD31. NCBI lineage: Bacteria > Bacillati > Actinomycetota > Actinomycetes > Micrococcales > Microbacteriaceae > Microbacterium > Microbacterium sp. ARD31. The sequence continues at coordinate 28,034 of NZ_JAUZVE010000052.1, read as the reverse complement.
TCGGTGGAGAAGATCATGGCCTTCGCCGCTCCCGTGCTCGCCGAGCGTGCCCACGTCGCCGAGCGTGCCCAGCTGGCGTCCGTGCGCCGCCGGGCCAACGAGTCCGGGGCCCGGACCCTCGGTGAGGCCGTCACCGCACACCTGCGCTCGCACAACGTCGACCCGGGCTCGGTGGAGTGGGAAGCGTGGCGGCGCGAGGACGGCCGCTGGACCCTCACCGGGATGTACGACGTCGCCGGACGCACCGGCATCGCGACCTTCTCCCACGACCCGCGCGGCAACTTCGTCACCGTCGACGACGAGGACGCCCGGTGGCTGATCGGCGAGGCGGCCACCGCCACGTCGCCGGAGCCCGCCGCCGACGACCTGGCCGCGGCCCGCCAGCGTCGCTTGAGCGCCGTCTCCGGAGAGGAGCTGCCGCTGGGCGAGGACGCGATCGAGATGGTCACGGGCGAGGAGCCCACGGGCGAGGCCGACCCCGCCAACGAGACCACCGCGGAGCTGTCCGCGCTCGGCGCGGAGCAGTCGGTCGAGGCCTACCTCGACGGCACGACCGACGAGCGGCCCGCCGAGCCCGAGCCTGCAACCGAGCCCGAGCCCGAGGCCTCCCCGCAGGCGGCCGACGAGCCTACCGCCGAGCCGAAGGCACGGCCACGGAAGCGCGGCCGCGCGTCCGTGCCGAGCTGGGACGAGATCATGTTCGGCGGCGGCAAGGGCGACTGAGCGGTGCGGCTCGTCCAGCTCAACGTCCACCCCCTCAAGTCCGCGGCGATCCGCACCCTCGACGCGGCCGACGTCCTGCCCGGCGGGCTGCGCGACGACCGCTCGTGGATGCTCGTCGACGCGGCGGGGCGGCTGGTGTCCGCGCGTGAGCTGCACGCGACCTACCGGGTCGTCGCCGACACCCCGGCGACCGACCCGACCGTGGCGGGCGGCCTGCGGCTGCGCGCGCCGGGCATGGACGACCTGATGGTGCAGCGGCCCGACGCCGAGCCCGTCGCCGTACGCCTGTTCTCCCTCGACCTCAAGGCGGTCCCGGCGGCAGCGGCCGCCCAGACCTGGGTACGCCGCGCGCTCGGCCGCGACGACCTCCGGCTGGTGTGGTGCCACGACCCCGCCGCCCGCAACCTCCAGCCCGGCTTCTCCTCACCGGAGGACCACACGGCCTTCGCCGACGCGTTCCCGGTGACGGTCGCCTCCCTGGCCTCGCTGCGCCAGCTCAACGACTGGATCACGGAGCGTGCCCTCCAGACCGGCGAGGAGCAGCCCGAGCCGCTGCCCGTCGAGCGGTTCCGCGCCAACCTCGTCGTCGACGGCGAGGAGCCGTTTGCCGAGGACCGCTGGCGGGAGCTCCGGGTCGGTGACGTGCGGTTCCGGGTCGCGAAGCCGGTCAGCCGGTGCGTCATGACCACGCTCGACCCTGCGACGCTGACGACGGCCAAGGAGCCCACCCGGACACTGGCCCGGCACCGGCTCGTCGACGGCAAGACCATGTTCGCCGTCCACCTGCTCCCGCTCGACGAGGGCCGGATCAGCGTGGGCGACGAGGTCGTCGCGAGCTGATCTCAGCCCGTCTCGACCGGTCGCGACGAGTCGGTGATCCAGCCGCTCCAGCTGCCGGGGTAGAGCGCCGCCTCGATGCCGGCCGCGGCCATGGCGAGGACGTCGTGCGCGGCCGTGACACCGGACCCGCAGTAGGCCGCCACGGACCCCGTCGCGGTGGCGCCCACCCGGGCATAGGTGGCGTAGAGCTCGTCGGGCGAGCGGAACCGCCCGTGCGCGTCCAGGTTGTCGGTCGTGGGCACGTTGACCGCACCCGGGACGTGGCCCGCCACCGCGTCCACCGGCTCGGTCTCGCCCCGGAACCGCTCGGGCGCCCGGGCGTCGATCAGCACGTCCACGTCGAGGACGTCGTCGGCATGGACGACCGGCATCCGCTTGTCGGTGCCGACGGCGAAGTCGCCGGTCTCGACGCTGGCCTCCCCGGTCTCGACGGGGTGGCCCTCCTCCTCCCAGGCGGTCCACCCGCCGTCCAGGACGCGCACGTCCGGGTGGCCGTGGTGCTTCAGCAGCCACCAGGCCCGCGCGGCCGCGCGTCCCTGCCAGTCGTCGTACACCACCACCCGGCGGTCGGCGCGCACGCCGGCGCGCCGCATGGCCTGCTCGAAGCGGCGCTCGTCGGGGAGCGGGTGCCGTCCCCCGGCGCCGGGCGGGTCCGCGAGGTCCTCGTCGAGGTCGACGTACGCCGCCCCGGGGACGTGCCCGGCCTCGTGCAGCTCCCGGCCGGGCGGCCCACCCATCAGGTAGCGCACGTCGAGCACGGTGACGTCCCCGAGCGAGGCCGCGAGCTGGTCGGTGCTGATGAGGGGCCCGTCGGTCATGGAGCCACCCTGCCACGCCGTGGGAGGCTGCCCGCATGGAGTTCGACTGGGGGAAGGGCGACGCGATCGTCGCGGACGGCGTCGAGGTCGGGCAGGCCAGCCGCTCGTGGTTCCGGGAGCGGGCGGAGGTGCAGATCGGCTCCGAGCTGTGGGACTACCGGTCCCACGGGTGGTTCGGCAGCGAGCTGACGGCCTCCCTCGACGGAGTGACCCGCTTCGTGGCCCGCCGCTCGGGCTTCTTCGCCTCCACGTGGACCATCGACGCCGGTGAGCAGCTGCAGCTGCGCCCACGGGGCCTCTTCTCGACGCGCCTGACCCTGTCGCGCGCCGGCGCGCCGATCGGCGAGGTGACCCGGTCGGGGCTCCTCACCAGCAGGCCGCGGCTCACCGTGCGGGAGCCGCTGGACCCGCGCCTGGGGTGCTTCGTGCTGTGGGTCGCCCACGTCGAGCTGAACCGCCAGGCCAGCGACGGCGGCGCGGCTGCGGCTGCCACGTAGACCGGCTGTGACAGGATCACCGCGACATGGCTGAACTGCACTTCTTCACGGGCACGATGGACTCCGGCAAGTCGACGCTGGCGCTCCAGACCAACCACAACCACGCCGCCCGCGGACGCGTCGGCCGCATCTTCACCACCCACGACCGCGCCGGCCAGGCCGTGCTGTCCAGCCGTCTCGGGCTCACCCACGACGCGCTCGAGGTCGATGCCGACTTCGACTTCTGGACCTACGTCGTCGACACCCTGACCCGCGGCGGCCGCATCGACTACCTCATCTGCGACGAGGCCCAGTTCTACTCCCCCGAGCAGATCGACCAGCTCGCCAAGGTCGTCGACGAGCTCCAGATCGACGTCTTCGCCTTCGGCATCCTCACCGACTTCCGCACGGTGCTGTTCCCCGGCAGCGCACGGCTTGTCGAGCTCGCCGACCGGATGAACGTGCTGCAGGTGGAGGCGCTGTGCTGGTGCGGCAAGCGCGCCACCCACAACGCCCGCACCGAGAACGGCGCGATGGTCGTGGAGGGTGAGGTGATCGTGGTCGGCGACGTCGACCAGGTCGACGAGCCGCCCGCCGACGTGGCGTACGAGGTCCTCTGCCGCCAGCACCACCGGCGCCGGCTGACCGCCGCCCGCGCCAAGGCCGTCAGCCTGGCTCCCGAGCCGCTGCCCTTCGGCTGAGCCGCCGCGCCTCAGCCGACGAGGATCGGGATGAGCATCTCCGAGGGCGTGAGCGACCCGTGGAGCCCGACGAGGGTGTTCTCGTAGGGGAAGTCGCGTGTCGAGACCACCGCGGTGTCGCCGTGGCAGGCGACCATGACGTCGCCCAGCCGGGGTAGGACTCCCGGCTCGACGGCGCCAAACCAACCTTCGCCGATCGCCTCCTCCCGGGTGAGCACGGTGGCGCGCTCGCCCAGCACCTCGCGCCAGGTCGCGACCACGTCGGGCACCGCCCGGGCCGCGCAGTAGAGGTGCCGGAACCTGGCCTCGCCGCCCACCAGGCCCACGCCGTCGCGCAGCCCGTCGGTCTCGTCGACGTCCACCCGCGCCTCCTGGGGGCTGTCGACCATCCCGTGGTCGGCCACCACCAGGAGCCGCGTGGAGGCGGGCAGCGCCTCGCGCAGCTGCTCGGCCTGGTGGTCGACCATGGAGAGCTGCTGCAGCCACTGCGTCGAGGCCACGCCGAACTTGTGGCCCGTCCAGTCGAGGTCGGAGTCGTAGACGTAGGTCAGGGACGGCTGGTGCGCCGAGGCGCTGACGGCGGCCGCGATGCGCTCGCCGACGCGGTCGGCGCCGACGTAGGTCGCGCCGCGCTGCGAGGCGACCGTGAGCCCGGACCCGTCGAAGTCCCTCTTGTTGACCGACGTGACGTGCACGCCCGCGTGGGCGAGCCGGCCGAAGGCGGTCGGGTGCGGCTGCCACTCGAGCGGGTCGACGTGCTTGTCCCACCAGAGGTGGTTGAGCAGCCGGTCGGTGCCGGGGATCCGCGCGGTGAACCCGACCAGGCCGTGCGCCCCCGGCACCAGGCCGGTGCCGAGCGAGGTGAGCGAGGTCGCGGTCGTCGACGGGACGCCGGCGGTGCCCGTCGACCCGTCGGCGACCAACGAGGAGAGGTACGGCGCGGAGTGGCCGTGGCGGGCGAGCAGCTCCGCCCCCAGGCCGTCGACCAGGAACACGACGTACGCCGGAGCCGGCGGCAGCTCGAGCCCGCCGTCGTACCCGTCGAGGCCCGTCCCCAGCGCGCGGGCCACGGAGGGCACCACGTCAGCGAGCGAGCGGTCGCCGTAGGCGGGAGCGGTGAACTCCGGGTTCATCCCCGCGTGCGCGCCGACAGGGCGTCGGCGAAGGAGAGCAGACCGGCCACTGAGCCGGCGCCCTCGGCGGCGGCGGAGACGCGCAGGGTGTAGTCGTCGCCGGCCAGCGTGCCGGTGTAGCCGTGGTCGGCGTCGCAGCTCGGGTCGGAGCAGACCGCCGGCTCGAGGTCGAGGCGACCCACGCCGCCCCAGCCGATCGTCAGCACGGCCTCCGCCGGCGGGGCGACGCCCGCGGTGGGGTTGGCCACCATCCGGGTCACGACCACCGTCCGGATCGAGGTCAGGGTCACCGCCTCGGTGGTGGTCGACGTGTAGGGCTCGGGGAGCAGGTCGTCGCCCGGGTGCTCGTCGGTGTGCGCGATCACCAGGCGCGTCGGGGTGAGCAGCAGCGCCGTCAGGTGGCGGCGTACCTCCTCGTGGTCGAACGTCGTCTCGTGGTGCACGAAGTACGACACGACCTCCTCGCCGCCCGCGGCGGAGAAGACGCCGTCGGCGACGACCTCGGGGTAGTAGCCGGTGCGGTGGATCTCGCGGCGGAGGTCGTCGGAGACGTCCAGGTCACGGGTGGAGCGGGCCATGGGTGAAGTCTGTCACGGCGGTCAGTCGGGGAGCGTGTCGCCCGGCATGGTGCTGAGCCGCCGCACGAACCAGTCCGACCGCGAGTCCTTGACCGGCTCCACGCGCACGCTCGCGCCCAGCACCGTCGCGCCCTCGGCGCCGGCGAGCACCAGCGGCAGCTGCAGCGCCCGGACCTGCGGGAGGTCGTGCTGGAGCTGCGCGACCTGGCGCACCAGCCGCTCCACCTCCTCCACGTCGACGATCTCGCTGCCGCGGTAGCCGAAGAGCAGCGGCGAAGCCTTGATCTCGCGGACCATGTCCTGCGCGTCGTGCTCCGCGAGCGGCGGGATCCGGTAGGACCGGTCGCCGAGCAGCTCGGTCAGCGGACCGCTGACCCCGAACGAGATCACCGGCCCGAAGAGCGGGTCCTCCATCGTGTTGATGGTCACCGGCACGCCGGGCGGGGCGTTGCGCTGCACGACGAAGCCGGCCTTGTCGGGGTCGGTGATCACCCGGTTGAGCGAGGACCAGGCGTCCTTCATCTCCTCCGCGCTGTCGATGTTGCGCCACACGTGGGCGAGGTCGGGGCGGTCGCGGAGGTGGTCGGCGGTCGCCTTGAGGACGACGTCCCAGCCCAGCGCCTCGCCGGCCGTCACGGCCTCGTCGAGCGACTCCACCGCGTAGGTGTCCCACAGGTCGATGCCGTAGGCGCCGAGGAGCCGGTGCTGCTCCTCGAAGTCGAGGTCGCGGCCCTCCGGGTGACGCATGAGCAGCTCGTTGACGAGGTGGCGGGCCTTGTCGCGCTCGGACGACGCCGGCTCGAGCGGGGCGGCCTGCGGGAAGCGCAGCCACACGGCGTACTCCACGACGCGCGCGAGCGCGCGCACGGCGGCCTCGACGGCGGGGTACGACGGCACGGACCCGCGCCCGGCGCTGGAGCCGGCCACGTCGGGCACCCGCAGCAGCTCCGGGACGCCCTCGGTGCCGAGGAAGGTCGAGACGATCGGCTTGTCGGACTGCTCGCCGACCGCGGCGAGCACGTTGGCGACGTCCTCACGGGCGCCGTCGACGTTGAGCGGGGGGATGAAGATCGCCACGACAGCGTCGACCTCGGGGTCGTCGATGGCGCCGTCGAGCGCGTCCTCGAAGTCCTCGGCCGTGGCCTCGGCGCCGAGCGCGACCTGCTTGTTGACGACGAGGCCGACGGAGTTCGCGGCGTCCGCGGCCAGGAGCCCGAGCGCGTCGGAGTTGCCGACGATCGCGACCCGGCGCCCGCGCGGCAGCGGCTGGTGGGCCAGCAGCTGGGCGACGTCGAACATCTCCTCCAGCGACTCGACCTGGATGATGCCGGCCTGGCGGAACATCGCGTCGACCGCCTCTGGTGGGGCGCCGATCTTGCGGACCGCGTGGCCCATCGGGACGCCCTGCGAGCTCCGACCCGACCTCACCGCGACGATCGGCTTGCGGCGGCTCACCCGGCGACAGATCCGGGAGAACTTGCGCGGGTTGCCGATGGACTCGAGGTAGAGCAGCACGACCTCGGTCGCGTCGTCCTCCTCCCAGTACTGGAGGAGGTCGTTGCCCGAGACGTCGGCGCGGTTGCCGGCGCTGACGAAGGTGGTGAGGCCCAGTCCGCGGTTCTGCACCTTCTCCAGGATCGCCGAGCCGAGCGCGCCGGACTGGCAGAAGAACCCGGCACGGCCGCGGGGCGGCATCACCGAGGAGAGCGAGGCGTTGAGCGACACGTCGGGGTCGGTGTTGATCACGCCGAGGGCGTTGGGGCCGATCAGGCGCAGGCCGTAGGAGCGGGACAGGCCGACCAGGCGGCGCTGCCGCATCCGGCCCTCCTCCCCCGTCTCGGCGAAGCCCGAGGAGATCACCACGAGCCCGTGCACGCCCTTGGCGGCGCAGTCGAGCACGACGTCCTGCACGGACTCGGCCGGCACCGCGACGATCGCCACGTCGACGTCGCCGGGAATCTCGGCGACCGACTTCCACGCCGGCATGCCGCCCACGGCGTCGGCGCTCGGGTTGACCACGTGGACCCGGCCGGTGAAGTCGCCCAGCACCAGGTTGCGCACGAGCAGGTGGCCGATCGTGTCCTGGCGGCGGCTCGCGCCGATCACCGCCACGGACCTCGGGGTCAGGAAGCGCTCGATCGAGGCGTACTCCGCGCGGTGCTCGCGCTGCTCCATCACGCCGATGGCGGTGTCGGTGGGGTCGATCCGGAAGACCAGCTCCATCACGCCGTCCTCGAAGGCGCTCTTCACCTGGTAGCCGGCGTCCCTGAACGTGTGGATCATCGCCTGGTTGTCGGGGAGCACCTCCGCGACGAACTCCTCCACGCCCCGCTCGCGACCCGCCTGGGCTAGGTGCTCGAGCAGCAGCTGGCCGATCCCGCGGCCCTGGTGCTTGTCCTCGACGAGGAACGCGACCTCGGCGTAGCCGGGCCGGATGGTGTCGTAGCGGCCCACGGCGATCATCTGGCCGGCCACGAGCAGGATGAGCGCCACCCGGTCGCGGTGGTCGACGTGGGTGAACCGGTCGAGGTCGCGCTCGGACAGCTCCGGCATCGGGGAGAAGAAGCGGTAGTACTTCGACTGGTCCGAGACGCGGCTGTAGAACTCGACCAGCAGCTCCCGGTCGGCCGGCTGCATCGGCCGGATGTGGGCGGTCCGGCCGTCGCGCAGGAGGACGTCCGCCTCCCAGTGGCGCGGCGCCGGCGGCACCGTCGACAGCTCATCCGCTTCGGTCACGGCTGCAATCTATCCCGAGCCGTGCGGCCCCGAGCCCGGCGCCGACCACCTTGGCCGGCCCCGTCCGGCGTGCCCCCGGGCCGAGGCGGGGGGCGAGCGGGGAGAATGGTCCGCATGGCACGACGTACGACGAAGCAGCCCCTCCCGGACGACTTCGAGGAGCACATCCTCGACACCGACATCCGCGACGAGATGCAGTCGTCGTTCCTGGAGTACGCCTACTCGGTCATCTACTCCCGCGCCCTGCCCGACGCCCGCGACGGCCTCAAGCCCGTGCAGCGCCGGATCCTCTACACGATGGACGACATGTCGTTGCGCCCCGACCGGGGCCACGTGAAGAGCGCCCGCGTCGTGGGTGAGGTGATGGGCCGGCTGCACCCCCACGGCGACGGCGCGATCTACGACGCCCTGGTGCGGATGGCGCAGCCGTGGTCCATGCGCCTGCGGACCGTCGACGGGCACGGCAACTTCGGCTCGCCGGACGACTCCCCCGCCGCCATGCGCTACACCGAGTGCCGGATGGCGCCGGCGGCCGTGGCGATGACCGCCTCGATCGACGAGGACACCGTCGACTTCAAGCCCAACTACGACTCGCGCGAGATGGAGCCGGTCGTGCTCCCGGCCGCCATCCCGCACCTCCTCGTCAACGGCTCGGCCGGCATTGCGGTCGGCATGGCGACCAACATCGCCCCGCACAACCTCGTCGAGGTCGTCCAGGCGCTCAAGCACCTGATCACCCACCCGAAGGCGGCCCTCGACGACGTCATGCGGTTCGTCCCCGGCCCCGACCTGCCCGGCGGCGGCAAGATCGTGGGCCTCGACGGCATCCGCGACGCCTACGAGTCCGGGCGGGGCACGTTCAAGATGCGCGCCACCGCCCGGATCGAGTCGGTGACCGCGCGCCGCAAGGGCATCGTCGTCACGGAGCTCCCCTACGGCGTCGGCACCGAGCGGGTGATGGACCAGATCAAGAAGCTCGTCCTCGCCAAGAAGCTCCAGGGGATCTCGGACATCAAGGACCTCAGCGACCGCGACCACGGCCTGCGCCTGGTCATCGAGGTCAAGAACGGCTTCGTCCCCGAGGCGATCCTCGAGCAGCTCTACCGCCAGACGGCGCTCGAGGACTCCTTCGGCATCAACGCCGTCGCGCTGGTCGACGGCCAGCCCCGCACGCTCGGCCTCATCGAGATGCTCCAGGTCTTCCTCGACCACCGCTTCGACGTCGTACGCCGTCGCTCCGCGTTCCGCCGCAAGAAGGCTGCCGACCGTCTCCACCTCGTCGACGGCCTGCTCGTCGCGATCCTCGACATCGACGAGGTCATCCAGGTCATCCGGTCCTCCGACAACGCCGCGGCCGCCAAGGAGCGCCTCATCTCGGTCTTCGACCTCTCCGAGGTCCAGGCCGACTACATCCTCGACATGCCGCTGCGCCGGCTGACCAGGTTCTCCAAGCTGGAGCTGGAGAAGGAGAAGGGCGAGCTCGAGCGGACGATCGAGTACCTCGACGCGATCCTCGCCGACGAGAAGCTGCTGCGGAAGGTCGTCTCCGACGAGCTGACCGAGGTCGCCAAGGAGCACGGCACCCCGCGGCGCACCGTCCTGCTGGCCTCGGCCGGGACGACGGTCACCGCGACCACGCCCGTCGAGGTCGCCGACGATCCCTGCTTCGCGCTGCTGTCCTCCAGCGGCCTCCTCGCCCGTACGACGTCCGCGTCCGCGCCCGGGCACGGCGAGGGCCGGGCCAACCACGACGTGGTGACCAGCGCGGTGCGCACCACCGCGCGGGGGGAGGTCGGCGTGCTGACCAACCGCGGGCGCCTGGTCAAGGTGAACGTCCTCGACATGCCCGAGCTCCCCGACTCGGCCAACGACCCCAACCTCCAGGGCGGCTACCCGCTCAGCGAGATGCTCTCGCTGGACAACGGCGAGCGCGCCCTCGCGCTGACCTCGCTGCCCACCGACGGCCCGGGCCTCGCCCTCGGCACGCGTCAGGGCGTCGTCAAGCGCGTCAACCCCGAGGTGCTCGGGCGCGACGAGTGGGAGGTCATCGGCCTCAAGGACGGTGACGAGGTCATCGGTGCCGTCGAGCTCCGCACCGGCGAGGAGGAGCTCTGCTTCATCTCCACCGACGCCCAGCTGCTCCACTTCCCCGCGTCCGGCGTCAGGCCGCAGGGCCGCTCGGGCGGCGGCATGGCCGGCATCAAGCTCGGCGCCGGGCAGCAGGTCGCGTTCTTCGGCGCGTTCGACCCGGCCGACGCCGTCGTGGTGACGGCGTCCGGCTCCTCGACCGCGCTGCCCGGCACCGAGGCGGGAGCGGTCAAGGTCACGCCGTTCTCGGAGTACCCCGGCAAGGGCCGCGCGACCGGCGGCGTGCGGAGCCACCGGTTCCTCAAGGGCGAGGACACCCTCGTCACCGCCTGGGCCGGCCCGGGCCCCGCGCGGGCCGCGGCCGCCAGCGGCGCCCCCGTCGACCTGCCCGAGCCGACCGGCAAGCGGGACGGGTCCGGCGTACCCGCCCCGCAGCCGATCGCCGCCGTCGCCTCCCCCGTCGTCGCCCAGGTCGCCGCTGCCGACGCGGATGCCGGTGCCGCGCCCGCCCCTGTGGAAGGCTGACGCCATGCCCCTTCGCGCGCCGCTCCGCGCCCGGACGCACCGCCGTCTGGCCGCCACCGCCTCGGTCCTGCTGTCACTCCCCGCCCTCGCCGCCTGTTCGGGCGACTCCGGCGGGGCGGCCGAGGACGGCAGGTCCGCGGAGGACGTGCTGGCCGAGGCCGCCACGAAGCTCACCGAGACCAGCGGCGTCGAGCTCGACCTCTCCACCGGCACGCTGCCCGAAGGCGTGTCCGGCATCGCCAAGGCTGCCGGGACGGTGACCCAGGCGCCGGCCTTCGAGGGGTCGATCACCGTCGTGTTCGCCGGCCAGACCGCCGAGGTCCCGGTGATCGCCGTCGACGACAAGGTCTACGCCCAGCTCCCGTTCACCCAGGGGGCCTGGGACACCGTCAACCCCAAGGAGTACGGCGCCCCCGACCCCTCCCAGCTCGTCGGCGAGGACGGCTTCGCCGGCCTGCTCGGGCTGACCGAGTCCCCCGAGGAGGGCGAGAGCGTCCGCGGCGGCGACAACAACACCGAGGTGCTCACGACCTACTCCGGCACCGTGCCGGGCGACGCGATGGACGCGATCATCCCGTCCTCGGCCGGCGACTCCTTCGACGTCGAGTGGCAGGTCAACGACGATGGCGAGCTGCGCAAGGCGACGCTGACCGGTGTCTTCTACCCCCGCTCCGACCCGATGACCTACACCGTCGAGTTCGACGGCTACGGCGCCGAGAAGGAGATCACCGCGCCGTGAGCGTCGACCCGGCTGCGACCGGGGAGGTCTCGCGCACCTCGCGACTCCTCCTGTCGATCGCGGCGGTCGCCGTCGCGTTCGCGGCCGCCGACACGTACGTCGTCGTGCTCGCGCTGCCGGACATGATGACCGGCGTCGGCGTCCCGATCGACCAGCTCCAGCGGGCCGCACCCATCGTCAGCGGGTTCCTGCTCGGCTACGTCGCGATGCTGCCCCTGATCGGCCGCATCGCCGACCTGCGCGGGCGGGTGCCCGTGCTGGTCATGGCGCTCGTGCTGTTCGCCGTCGGCTCCCTCGTGACCACCCTCGCCTACGACATGCCCAGCATCGTGGCCGGCCGCTTCCTCCAGGGCGTCGGCGGCGGCGGCCTGGTCCCGGCCACGCTCGCCCTCGTCGCCGACCTCTACCCGGTCGAGCGCCGCGGGATCCCCCTCGGCGTGGTCTCGGCCGTGCAGGAGATCGGCTCGGTCGTGGGGCCGCTGTTCGGAGCCGCGGTGCTCGCGGTCGCGGACTGGCGGGCGATCTTCGCGATCAACCTCGCCGTCGGCCTGGTGCTCGCGGCGGCCGTGCGCGCCCTCTCGCCCGCCGCCACTTCGGTGGTCGAGGTGCGCCCTTCGACACATCCGCTCGTCCCTCACGGACACTCAGGAACCGCGAAGCGAGCCTCGAAACCCTTCCCAGACGTCGTCGGCCTGCTCCTGCTGCTCGCCACCCTCGCCAGCGGGCTGGTGGTGTTCCTGCGGCCGTCCGCGCTGATGCGCGACCTGACGTGGGGCCGGCTGTTCATCCCCTACGCCGGCGACGGCCGCTGGCTCACGCCGATCGGCGCGATCACGGTCGGCGCGCTCGTGCTGCTGCTCGCGTGGTGCTGGTTCGCGCGCCGCCCGCTGCTCGACCTCCGCGGCTGGACGCGCGTGCTGCTGGAGGCCGACCTCGCCGGCGCCCTGCTCCTCGCCCTGGCGCTGGGCGGGGTGATCCTCGCCTTCGCCACCGCCGACCCCAAGGTCGAGGTCTTCTCCCCGCGCGGCCGCTGGTACCTCCTCGGCGCCGTCGTGGCCGCGGCCGCCTTCGCCTGGCACGTCCGCCGGGCCGCCAACCCGCTCGTGCCGCGCGGCGCGCTGCGTCGTACGCCGGCGTGGGGGGCGCTGCTCGTCAGCTTCTTCGTCGGAGCCGCGCTGATCGCCGCGCTCATCGACATCCCCCTCTTCGCCCGCACCACCGTCTACCCCGACGACCAGCTCCCCGCCGCCCTGGTGCTGGTGCGCTTCCTGCTGGCGCTGCCGGTCGGCGCCGTCGTCGGCGGCTACCTGATCCGCTCGCTGTCCCCCGGCGTGGTCACCGCGGTCGGCATGGCGATGGCGGCGGCCGGCTTCGTGCTGATGACGCGCTGGGGCCTCACTACGATCGAGGAGCCGATCGCGAACCTCGCCCTCATCACCGGTGGACTCGGCTTCGGCCTCGCGCTCGCGCCGGTCAACGCCGCCCTGCTGGCCTTCACCGACGACGACGTGCACGGCGTGGCGAGCGCCTTCGTGGTCGTGGCGCGGATGGTCGGCATGCTGATCGGGATCTCGGCGCTCACCACGATCGGTTTGCGCCGCTACTACTCCGAGCAGCTCGCCATCCCCCCGGTCCAGGAGGTGTGCGACGGCAAGAGCAAGTGCAAGGCCTTCTCCGACCTGCTGCGGATCGCCGGCATCGCGCAGGAGCACGCGGTGTTCTGGGGCGCGGCCGGATGTGCGGTCGTGGCAGGCGTGCTGGCGCTCGTGGTGTTCCGCGACGTACGCCCGACCCGGCTGGCGGCACGAGACGTCTTCTCGGGCCACGCCTGAGGTTCGCTAGCCTGCGGTCTCGTGGACGACTTCTCCGACCTGATGCAGGCCAACCGCGAGTTCGCGGACTCCTTCGACCTCGGCGGCTTCGACGGCAAGGCCCATGCCGGGATCGCGCTGGTCACGTGCATGGACTCGCGCATCGACCCCTTGCGCATGCTCGGGCTCAAGCACGGCGACGCCAAGATCTTCCGCAACCCGGGTGGCCGGGTGACGCCGCAGGCTCTCGAGGCGCTGGTGCTCGGCGTGCACCTGCTCAACGTCTCGCGGATCCTCGTCGTGCCGCACACCCGCTGCGCCATGGCCTCGGCCTCCGAGCAGGAGCTGCGCGTCAAGGTCGGTGAGTCCGCCGGCACCGACGCCAGCTGGCAGTCCTTCGGCGTCGTCACCGACCAGCTCGACCAGCTGCGCCAGGACGTCGCCAAGGTGCGCACGCACCCGCTCATCGCCGACCGCGCCGCCGTCGGGGGCTTCCTGTACGACGTCGACACCGGCCTGCTCACCCAGCACGCCTGAGCCGCCTGCCTGTTCACCATGGGATGTCGCCGAACCCCCGCTTCCCGGCGTCAGTTGACCGTGGGAAGTGTCGCGTTTCCCGGCATACCGTGGTGAGGCGTCAGTGCGGCGGACGCTGAGCGCTACGCGTCCAGGGTCTCCACGTCGACCTCGTAGGCGCCCTGCACGATGAACTCCTTGCGCGGGGCGACGTCGGAGCCCATCAGCAGCTCGAAGACCTGGCTGGCCTCGTCGACGTCGTCGATGGTCAGCTTGCGCAGGGTCCGGTGGCGCGGGTCCATCGTGGTCTCGGCCAGCTGGTCGGCGTCCATCTCGCCGAGGCCCTTGTAGCGCTGGACCGGATCCTTCCAGCGCAGGTTCTTCTTCTTCAGCTCCGCCAGCTTCCGCTGCAGCTCGTCGTCGGAGTAGGTGTAGATGTACTTGTCCATCCCCTTCTTCGGGTTGGACAGCTCGATGCGGTGCAGCGGCGGGACGGCGGAGTAGAGCCGGCCGTCGCGCACCAGCTCGGGCATGTACTTGAAGAACAGCGTCGCGAGCAGGCAGCGGATGTGGGCGCCGTCGGAGTCGGCGTCGGCCATCAGGATGATGCGGCCGTAGCGGGCGGCCTCGAGGTCGAAGGTACGCCCCGACCCGGCGCCGACGACCTGGATGATCGAGGCGCACTCGGCGTTCTTCAGCATGTCGCCGACGGACGCCTTCTGGACGTTGAGGATCTTGCCGCGAATCGGCAGCAGCGCCTGGAACTCGCTGCTGCGCGCGGCCTTCGCGGTGCCCATCGCCGAGTCGCCCTCGACGATGAAGAGCTCGGTGCGCTCGGTGTCGGTGCTGCGGCAGTCGAACAGCTTCGCCGGCAGCGCTGAGGACTCCAGGGCGTTCTTGCGGCGCTGGTTCTCCTTGTGCTGGCGCGCGGCGAGGCGGGTCTTCGACGCGCCGGCCACCTTCTCCATCAGCAGCTTCGCCTGCGCCTTCTCGGCCCGCTTGGTCGAGGTCAGGAAGGCCTTCAGCTCGCCGGCCACGACCTTGCGCACCACGCTGCGTGCGGCGGGCGTGCCGAGGATCTCCTTCGTCTGGCCCTCGAACTGCGGCTCGGCCAGGCGGACGGTCACCACCGCGGTGAGGCCCTCGAGGACGTCGTCCTTGATCACGTCGGTGTCGGCGGCCTTGAGCACCTTGGCGTTGCGCATCGCGTCGTTGAAGGTCTTGGTCAGCGCCGCCTCGAAGCCACTGACGTGGGTGCCGCCCTTGGGCGTCGCGATCACGTTGACGAACGAGCGCACCTCGGTGTCGTACGCCGTGTCCCACCGCACCGCGACGTCCACGGCGAGCTCGCGCTCGACCTCCTGCGGCGTCATGTGGCCCTTGTCGTCGAGCAGCGGCACCGTCTCGGTGAAGGTGTCGGTGCCCTGCAGGCGCAGGATGTCGGTCACCGGCTCCCCGTGGGACAGGAACTCCACGAACTCCGCGATGCCGCCGTCGTGACGGAACTTCTCCTCCACGGGGGTGTCACCGCGCTGGTCGCGGATCACCAGCTCCAGGCCCGGCACGATGTACGACGTCTGGCGGGCGCGCCCGAGCAGGCCCTCCATCTCGAACCGGGCGTCCTTGGTGAAGATCTGGCGGTCCGGCCAGAACCGGATGCGGGTGCCGGTCCGTCCCTTGGCGACGCGCTTGCCCTTGCGGGTGAGCCCGGAGGTCGGCGTGAACGACGCGCTCGGCCCGTCGCCGTCGAAGACGCCCGGGACGCCGCGCTGGAAGGACATCCCCTGCTGGCTGGGCGAGCGGTCGACGTCGATGTCCATGCGCGAGGACAGCGCGTTGACGACCGACAGGCCGACGCCGTGCAGGCCTCCGGTGGCGACGTAGGAGCCGCCGCCGAACTTGCCGCCCGCGTGCAGCTTGGTCGCCACGACCTCGACGCCGGGCAGCCCGGTCTTGGGCTCCTTGTCGGTCGGGATGCCGCGGCCGTCGTCGTAGACCTCGACCGACCCGTCGTCGTGCAGCGTCACCTCGACGCGGTGCGCGACGCCGGCCAGCGCCTCGTCCACGCCGTTGTCGATGATCTCCCACAGGCAGTGCATCAGACCGCGCGTGTCCGTCGAGCCGATGTACATGCCCGGCCGCTTGCGCACCGCGTCGAGGCCCTCGAGGACGAGGAGGTGTGCTGCGTTGTAGGTGTTGTCTGCCGGTGCCGCCACGAAGGTCCTGTCGTACGTGAAATCCAGGGGAACGGGGTACTACGAACCACAGATGTGGAACGACTCGACACTACCTGCGACACGCCGCAGGGCGACGGAGGCACGCTGCCCCCGTGGCCACCCGGCGCGGACTAGCGTGGGGCGCACCACACCCAGCACCACCCAGCACCACTTGGCACAGTCGGTCTCACTTCTGCAACGGCTCGTCCACGGTTGGGGACAACGCCAGCGGGGAAGGAGATCGCGTGATTGACTGCACACGTTCTCGAGCTAGGGCCAGTGGGAATCTTTGCCCCACTGGCTACGTTGGGCCAGACACCGATGAACAGAAATGAGGCTGACGTGACCACTGCCACCGCACCCTCCCAGGCCGTCCTGACGGCCGGTGACCGCTGCGACCGCTGCGGCGCCCAGGCCTACCTCCGCGTGGAGCTCCAGACCGGCGGCGAGCTGCTCTTCTGCGCCCACCACGCACGCGAGCACGGCGAGAAGCTCCGCGAGATCGCGGCCAACGTCCACGACGAGACCCACAAGCTGGGCACTCCCGCCGCAGGCAGCGAGGCCTGAGCAAGACCCCACCCACCGACTTCCAGAACGGCCCCGGACACGCTCTCCGGGGCCGTTCTGCGTGCCACGACCTCCTCTGGGAGGCTTGCCCCGTGAGCCCCACCGAGATCCTCATCGCCGTGCTGATCGCCGTCGGCATCGCCGGCATCATCGTCCCCGTGCTGCCCGGCACCGTGCTGGTGCTCGGGGCGATCCTCGTCTGGGCGCTCGAGATCGGCACCTCGACCGCCTGGGTCGTCTTCGCCGTCGCCACCACCCTGCTCGCCGCCGGCACGGTCGTGAAGTACCTCGTCCCGGGCCGTCGGCTCAAGGCGTCCGGCGTCCCCAACCGCACGCTCCTCGTCGGTGGGGTGCTCGCGTTCGTCGGCTTCTTCGTCGTCCCGGTCGTGGGCCTGTTCCTGGGCTTCGTGCTCGGGATCTACCTCGCCGAGTGTGCCCGGGTGGGTGCCGCACGGGCGTGGCCCTCGACGACCGCGGCGCTCAAGGCCGTCGGCGTCTCGATCCTCATCGAGCTGGTCGCCGCCGCACTGGCCGCGGCGACCTGGGTGGTCGGCGTGGTGGTGACCTGATGGCGGTCGTGCTCGCCCTGGCGGCCGCCTTCGCCTACGGGCTCTCGGACTTCGTCGGAGGCCTGGCCTCACGTCGTACGTCGGCGTGGCCCGTCGCCTTCGTCGGTGCCGTCGCCGCGTTCGCCGGCGCGGTCCTGCTGGCGCTGACCACCGACGGCTCCCCCACCCGTGACGACCTCCTGTGGGGTGCGCTCGCCGGCGTCGGCAGCGGCACCGGCGGCGCCTTCCTCTACCGCGGGCTCGCGGCCGGGCGGATGGGCGTCGTGGCGCCGATCTCGGCGGTGGGCGCCGCGCTGCTGCCGGTGGCCGTGGGGGTCGCGACCGGGGAGCGTCCCGAGTTCCTCGTCTGGTTCGGCATCCTGGCGGCGGTCCCCGGCATCTGGCTGGTCAGCCGGGAGCCAGGCGGCACGGGCGACGTCGCCGCCGGGATCCTCGACGGCGTCCTCGCCGGCGTCGGGTTCGGCCTGCTCTTCGCGGCGATGGGGCAGGTCCCCGAGGAGGCCGGCTTCACGCCACTGGCGGTCGCGCAGGGCGTGGCCGTGGTCGGCGTCGCCCTCACCGCAGCCGTGCTCGGCGGGCGCTGGGTGCCGTACGACGCCTCGCAGGCGTGGGGCGCGCTCGCGGGCCTGCTGGCCACGGCCGCGGCGCTCGCGTTCCTGCTCGCCACCCAGAGCGGGCTGCTCACGATCGCCTCGGTCGTGACCTCGCTCTACCCCGCGGTGACGATCGCGTTGGCCGCGCTGGTGCTGCGAGAGCGCATCCACGGCTCGCAGGGGGTCGGCCTGCTGCTGTGCGGGGTGGCCGTCGGCCTGGTGGCGGCCGCCTGACGGCTCAGGCGCTGAGTCCGGAACCCACGGGGAGGGTCCACCGGCGCCGTTGGGGCACCCAGTCGACGATCGGGTGCGAGCCGTCGGCCTGGTCGACCATCTTCACCGACACCCGCACGCTCGGGAGGCGGTCGAAGCACTCCCGGCCGATGACGGCACGGAAGACGTCGCGGCCCCATTTGGGCTGCGCGGCGTAGTCGCACCTGACGCGGTCGTCGCTGCCCCGCCACCCGTCGGCCTCGGTGAGGACGTAGTCGGTGCCGTCGCCGAGCCCGCTGCTCAGCACCAGCTCGGGACCGGGCACCTCCCGGTCCGTGTCGAGGAACACCGACACCCCTGCCGCGCTCGAGCGCATCAGCTCGGTGAAGCGCACCTTCACGAGGAGGTTCTCGTTGCCGTGCCGGGCCGTGAGGCCGGTGATGTCGGTCAACGAACCCTTGGCGTCAGCCGGGTCGTCGATCTCGAAGAACTCCGCGTGGGCCGGCGGTGAGGCCAGGGCGACCAGCGTGAGCGCGGACAGGGCGGCGAGCGAGATCCGAGTTCTCATGCCTCGAGTGTGGCACCACCCACCCCCGCGCCGTCCACCTACTTCGGGGTGCACGGCGTGCCAGAATCCGGTGATGGGGGCAAGGGCGACCACGGGCGCGGCCGGGGCGGGGCTGGCCCTGCTGCTGGCGGCCTGCACGTCGCCGGGCGCGGCTCCCGACCCGCCGGACGCCGCATCGACGACCCCCGCGGCATCCGCCACCTCCTCCCCCGGCCCGTCCGGCACGCCACCGGCGCACGCCCCCGACGAGCCGCGCCGCCTGACGATCGCCCTCGCCGGGGACGTGCACTTCGAGGGCGTGCTGCGCCAGCGCTTGCAGGACCCGCGCAGGGCGCTCGCCCCGGTCGCCGGCGCGCTCTCCGCGGCCGACCTCACCATCGTCAACCTCGAGACCTCGATCGGCAGCGGGGGCGTGCCGGAGCCGGGCAAGAGGTTCACCTTCTCCGCAGGGCCCGGTGCCCTCACCGCGCTCGCGGCTGCCGGCGTCGACGTGGCGAGCATGGCCAACAACCACGCCCTCGACTTCGGCCGCGGCCGGCTGCCGAGCACCTTCCGGGCGATCCGCGCCGCCGCGGCCGCCGAGGACCCCCTCGCCGTCGTCGGCATCGGCCGGGACGCTCAGGAGGCGTTCGCCCCCGTCGTCTCCGACGTGCGCGGCACACGCGTCGCCACGCTCGCCGCCTCGGTCGCCGACCAGGACCCGACAGCCGACCGCACGGGCCACTGGGCCGCCACCGAGGACCGGCCCGGGATCGCCGACGCGCTCGACCCGGCCCGCCTGCTGACCGGCGTACGTCGCGCCCGGGGGGTCGCTGACGTGGTGGTCGTCTATCTCCACTGGGGCGTCCAGGGCGCACGCTGCCCGAGTGCGGACCAGCGTCGGCTGGCCGCGCGTCTGGTCGCCGCAGGGGCCGACGTGGTGGCCGGCAGCCACGCCCACCAGCTCCAGGGGGACGGCCGGCTCGGTGGCGGCTACGTCGCCTACGGCCTCGGCAACCACGTCTGGTACTCCCCCGGCGACGCCGCGACGTCACGCACGGGCGTCCTGTACCTCACCGTCCGTCCCCGCACGGCCGGGGCACGGCCGCCACGCGTCGTGCGCGCCGCGTGGGCGCCGCAGCGCATCGGAGCCGACGGGTTGCCGGCGACGACCACCGCCGCGGACGCGACCGACTTCCGGGCCGACCGCGAGGCCCTGCGGGCGTGTGCGGGCCTGGCCCGGTGAGGACTCAGCGCGGCGCGAGCCACGCGAGGAGCAGCCGGCCCACCCGGCGCAGCTGGGCGCGCTCGACCACCGCGGGGACGTCCCCGGCGGAGTGGTAGCCGGCGTACGGCGTCGAGCCGAGGCGCGCGCCCGGCAAGCCGCTGCGGACGAAGGACCAGTGGTCGCTGCTGCGCTGGCCCGGGTCGGGCGCGGCCGGCACGCCGGCACGCCGGGCCGCGGCCAGGAGGCTGCGCTGCACGGGGTCGCCGTCGCCTGCCGAGCCCACGGGCACCGTCGAGCCGACGCCCACCCGGTCGAGGGAGACCATCCCCCGCACGGCCCTGCGCTCGGCCGGGCGCAGCAGGTCGACGTAGCGCCGCGAGCCGTAGTGGTGGTCGTCGTCGGTCGGTCCCCGCGGCTCCTCGGCGCCGAAGGCCACGAACACCACCGGCAGCCTCGTCCGCCTGCCCGACGCGGCCGCCGCGACCGCAAGCACGACACCGACGCCGGAGGCGTTGTCCTCCGCGCCCGGCGACTGCGGGACGGTGTCGAGGTGCGCCCCCACCACCAGGTGGGGCTCGGCGGGGTCGAAGCCGGGTGGGGTGGCGACCACGTTGACGGAGCGGCCCGCCCCCACCGGGACGCCCCACGACTCCCCCGCAGGTACGTCGATGCGCTGGCGCGCGACGTCGTACCCCTGGCGGGTGAGAGCGCGGGCCACCCAGTCCGCCGCCCGGGCGTACGCCGGACCGGTCGCCTCGCGCGGACCGACGACACCGGCGATGTGGCGCACCGCGCCCACCGCAGTGGACACGTCGAGGTCGTCGGGCAAGACCGGCCGCGGCGCCGCCTCCGGTGCATCAGGCTGCTGCTCGGTCTCGGCCGGCGGCGACGACGTCGCGCCGGGCCGCCCAGTGGGGTCCTGGGGCGGCCCAACGGGCTCGGCCGGGTCGCTCGAGCAGGCGGTGGCCAGGAGCGCGGCCGTGGCGGCGACGGCGAGGCGTCGCCGCCGCGGGGCGGTGGTGATCGGGGTGGTGATCGGGGTGGCGATCGAGGTGGTCATCGGAGACGGGCGTCGAGGTAGGCCCGCAGCATCACCTCGACCTCGGCCAGCGACGCCTCGCGGTCCTCGTGCCCGGGTGGACGGTGCGCGAGGGTGTGGCGCACGGTCTCGATGCACAGCTCGACGACCCGGCGCAGCTCGACGGGGGTCCGCTCGATGCCCGTCCCGCGCAACGCCTCGGCGAAGAGGTCGACCAGGTGCTCGCGGACCGCGTGCGCTGGTGAGTCGCGGCGGTCGGGCGACAGCTCCTCGGTGAGCCGGTAGTAGCCGGGGTGCTGCTCCTGCAGGGCGGCGGCACGGCGGAGGAGCTCGCCGAGGACGGCGTCGAGGTCGCCCACCGAGGCGATGTGGGACACGACCTCGGTGTAGGCAGGCGCCACCGCTTCGAGGTAGCGGTTCGCGAGCGCGTCGACGATCGCGGCCTTGTCCTCGAAGAAGCGGTAGAGCGCCCCGACCGAGAGCCCGGCCCGGGAGGCGATGCGCGTGGTGCTCGCCCCCGCCACACCCCGCTCGCCGATCTCCTGCTCGGCGGCGACGAGGATCCGGTCGACGGTCTCCCGCGACCGGTCCTGCTGGGGGCTGCGCCGAGTGCCGCTCACCGGACCATGATGGCCCCCGACGCGCTGCGGGCGCACGTGACGCTCCGGGCGCCGGCCAGCCAGGCGCCACGCAGGCAGGTGCCGAGCGTCCGGTGTCCCGCTGCGTTCGGGTGCCACGACTCCTGGCAGGTCTGGTAGTAGGTCTGGCAGGTGTCGGTGACGCGCTTGATGTCGAACTTGTCGTAGGGCGTGAAGCTCTGCACGTGCACGCCGCTGGGCCCGTCCATGACCCGCAGCGGTGTGGCGAGCGAGCCCGCGGGGCTGCCGGGCTGCTCGCACAGGCGGGCGCCGTCGAAGGCGCGCTGCACGTCCAGGTAGGTGATCTTCGCGCCGGGACGCTCCGCCTGCAGGGTCGTCGCGACACCTGCGACGAGGCCGCCGAGGTTCTGGCTGAACCGCTGGCCCGGGGCGAGCGAGTCGATGTCGGCGGGGCACCCGGCGGCGTACCTCTCGTCGACGAGCGCGCGGTACTTGTCGCGGGTGTCGCTGCGCCCGTCCTCGGTGCGGTACTGCTCGGCGTACGCCGGCGGGAGCGGGTTGGTGTAGTCCTGCAGGACGACGCGGTGGTCGCCGTCCGCGTCGACCTCGTCCAGCACGTCGAGCACCTGGCGCACCGCCGCGGTGGTCTCCGCGCGGGCCGCCGCGAGCTGGGTGGCGGTCGCGAAGTCCGCGTCGCTGCAGGCCCGCTCGTTGAGCTCGGCGCCGGTCACCCAGTTGGCGAAATGGATCCACACCTCCCACCACCCGGTGTAGCCGTCGGCGACGAAGCGACCCGCGCACTCGGCGGCCACGCCCCCGAAGGTGAACTGGCTGTTGTTGGAGCCGAGGCCGAGCAGGACGAGGTCGATGTCGCCGGTCTGCGCCACCGCGCGCAGCTGCGCGACCTGGGAGGCGACGGTGCGCCCCGCGGGGCGTGCGCTCGACGCGGACGTCATGTCCGCCGGCTGCGCGCCCGAGCAGGCGAGGTTGACCCGGCGGACGATCCCCGGCAGGTCGGCCACCTGGATCGAGGCGTTGGCGGAGCGGTGGCAGAAGTAGGCGTTGCTGTTGGGCGCCGACCAGCCCGGGAACCCCTGCGCCGTGCCCGACTGGTCGGTGACGGCCTGGTAGGCGCCCGCGCCCTCGCCGCTGACGAAGCTGTCGCCCATGGCCACCGCCGTCGGTGGCAGCGGGTCGGCCTGCGCGGGCGGCGCGAGCGCGGTGAGCGCACCCGCCGCGACGAGGAGCGTGCCGGCGGCTGCCGACCGATGACGAGCACTGCGTCCGAGCATGGGCCCTCCCGAGATCCATGGACGCGAATCGATCTTCGCGTTGTTGCATGGTCCGCCCGGCGGTCGCTCCCGTCAAGGGCCAGACGCAGAGCAGCGCCGTCCCCCAGCGGGGACGGCGCTGCTCGTGCGATGCCGGAGGCCGGGCTCAGTCCAGGTAGTCGCGCAGGACCTGCGACCGGCTGGGGTGACGCAGCTTCGACATGGTCTTGGACTCGATCTGGCGGATCCGCTCGCGGGTCACGCCGTAGACCTTGCCGATCTCGTCGAGCGTCTTCGGCTGGCCGTCGGTGAGGCCGAACCGCATCGACACCACGCCCGCCTCGCGCTCGGAGAGCGTGTCGAGCACGGCGTGGAGCTGCTCCTGCAGGAGCGTGAACGACACCGCGTCAGCCGGGACGATGGCCTCGGAGTCCTCGATCAGGTCACCGAACTCGGAGTCGCCGTCCTCGCCGAGCGGGGTGTGCAGCGAGATGGGCTCGCGGCCGTACTTCTGGACCTCGATGACCTTCTCGGGGGTCATGTCGAGCTCCTTGGCCAGCTCCTCCGGAGTGGGCTCGCGGCCCAGGTCCTGGAGCATCTGGCGCTGCACGCGGGCCAGCTTGTTGATGACCTCGACCATGTGCACCGGGATGCGGATGGTGCGGGCCTGGTCGGCCATCGCACGGGTGATCGCCTGGCGGATCCACCACGTGGCGTACGTCGAGAACTTGTAGCCCTTGGTGTAGTCGAACTTCTCGACCGCGCGGATCAGGCCGAGGTTGCCCTCCTGGATCAGGTCGAGGAAGAGCATGCCGCGCCCGGTGTAGCGCTTGGCGAGGGAGACGACGAGGCGGAGGTTGGCCTCGAGGAGGTGGTTCTTGGCGCGCCGGCCGTCCTCGGCGATCCACTCGTACTCCTCGAGCATCTTCGCGCTGATGCGCCCGCCCTTGGCGAGCTTCTCCTCGGAGAACAGGCCGGCCTCGATCCGCTTGGCGAGCTCGACCTCCATCTCGGCGTTGAGGAGCGGGACCTTGCCGATCTGCTTGAGGTAGTCCTTCACCGGGTCGGCGGTGGCGCCGGCCACCATGACCTGCTGCTCGGGCTCGTCGGTCTCGTCGGCCGCGGAGACGGTGAAGGCCTGCTTCTCGTCCTCCTTGATCGTCGGGTCGGCGGCGACGTCCTTCTCGAACTGGTCGTCCGGGATGTCGGGCAGGACCTTCTTGCCGTCGGGGCCGACGACCGCGTCCGCGGCGCCGAGGTCGACGACCTCGCCACCGGCAGGCTCGGCGGCGGTCTTCTTGGCCGCGGCCTTCTTGGCGGGCGCAGCCTTCTTGGCAGCCGCCTTCTTGGCCGGGGCCTCGGTCGCCGCGGCGGCCTTCTTGGCCGGCGCCTTCTTCGCGGCCGCGGACGTGCTCGAGCGCTTGCTGGTCGCGGCGACCGCGCGCAGGCTCGTGGCGTCGACCTGGACCGAGATGCCCAGGCCGCTGAGGTGCACGAGGAGTGCCTTCAGGTGCTTGGGCTCCACGCCGGCCTCGTCACTCGCGCGACGTACGTCCTCGGGGGAGACGGTGCCGGTGGGGGTGCCCCCGGCGACCAGGGCGGTGATGGAGGGGTGCGACAGCACCTCGGCGGGGAGCAACTTGCGTGCGTGTGAGGACACGAACACCTCTCGTCAAACAGCTTCGGGGCGCGGCGAGGCCCGGTGACGTCAAGAGCCGCGTCGTCATTCTGCCACGGCCTCCCACGCGACCGCGTATCCGCCCTCAGTCCGACGCGCGCGCCGCCGCCTTCGTGGCCTTCTTGAAGTCACGGACCTTCTGCAGCGACTCGGCGTCGACGACGTCGGCGACCGACCGGTGCCCCTCGAGCGCGTAGTCCCCGACGACCGCTTCCCAGCCCTCCGGGCGTACGCCGAGCTGCTTGGCGAGCAGCGCCACGAAGATCTGGGCCTTCTGCTTGCCGAACCCGGGCAGGGCCATGATCCGCTTGAGCAGGTCCTTGGCGTCGCTCGCCTCGGTCCACAGCCGCGAGGCGTCGCCGCCGTAGGTGTCCTCCACGATGCGGGCCACCTCCTGCAGCCGCGCCGCCATGGAGCCCGGGAACCGGTGGATCGCCGGCGGCGTCGAGGCCATCGCCGCGAACTCCTCGGGGTCGGCGGCCGCGATCGCGTGCGGCTCGAACGTGCCGAACCGGTCGAGCACCTTCGCCGGCCCTCGGAACGCGTGCTCCATCGGGTACTGCTGGTCGAGCATCATCCCGATCAGCAGCGCGAACGAGGAGTCGTCGAGGACCTTGTCGGCGGCCGGGTCGCCGGTGATCTGGATGCCCATGGGGGCATTGTGCCCCAGAGCTCCGCCGGGCAGCCGCCCGATCGGGTGGCTACTGGGCCTTGACGGCGAGGACCGGGCAGGGGGCGTCGAGCAGCACGCGCTGGGCGTTGCTGCCGAGGATCAGCTTGCCGACCGGCGAGCGTCGCCGCAGCCCGATGACCAGCAGCTCGGCGTTGTTGGCCTCGGCGATGCTGATGAGGTCCTCGGCCGGCTCGAACCCACGCACCAGCTGGCGGATGTCGTGCTCGACGCCGGACTCCTCGAGCGTCGCCCGGATCTTCTCCAGGTCGTCCTCGGCGGCGCGGGCCTTCGTGCCGTCGAACTCCTGGCCGCCGCGGTGGGAGTTCACCACCACGAGCCTGCTGCCGCGCAGCCTGGCCTCGTTGATGCCGGCGCTGAGGGCGGCATCGCCCTCCGGCTTGGGGACGTATCCGACGACGACGGTGCCCATGGGGTCTCCTCTCGCGGCCACAGCGTCCGTGCGGTGAGCCTGCTGGCACCGTAACGGAAACGGCGGGGGTTGGGCAGCCTGTGGAGACGCGCGTCGGCGCGCCGCGGGTGCGGCACGCTGTCCGGGTGACGCTGCAGGCCCCGATCGACCGCCGGACCCACCGGGTGCTGCGAGCCGCCGTCCTCGAGCTGGTGGAGGGCGAGCCACGCCGCCGCTTCCCCACCGTGCTGCACGCGGGTCTCCCGGGTCGCAGCGTGCGCCACGTCGAGGACCCGCCGCTCCAGGACGCCGGCCTGCGGGCCGACGTCGTGCTGTCGATGCTCCTGCGCGGCTCGGCGACGGGCGAGCGGCCGCTGCTGTGGTTGACGCGCCCGGGCGAGCTCAGCGCGCACGACGACGACCTGCGCTGGCTGGGCCCGGCGCACTGGGCCGCGTCGTCGCTCGGCCTGCCCGTCGGCCTGGTGGTGGTCACGCGCCGCGGCTGGTTCGACCCCGTGTCGGACGTACGGCGCGAGTGGAGGCGGTTGCGGCGGCGCTCAGCCGCCTGACCCGCCGGGCGATCCGGTCAGTCCCACTCGTGCACGGGTGCGTTGCTGTGCATGCGCTCGCGGTACTCGAGGAGCGTCGCGCGCAGGGCGTCGTACCGGTCCTGTCCCCCGCGCTCGTGGATCCGGTCGACGAACCAGGCGGCACCGCTGGTCTCCTTGAGGCAGCGCTGCTCGATGATGCCGAGGTAGCGGTCGCTCTCCTCGGCCGGCACGCCCCAGGAGTCGAGCCCGGCGCGGGCCATCGGGAGCAGCCGCCGCAGGACCAGCTCGGTGGCCCGCACCTGCCCGATGCCCGGCCAGTAGACCTGGGCGTCGACGCCCAGCTGGGCGGCGACGTGGAAGTTCTCCTCCGCCGCGGAGAACGACATCTGCGACCACAGCGGGCGCTCGCTCTCCGCGAGATGGCGCACCAGGCCGAACCACAGCGCGGCGTTCGCGATCGTGTCGGCGACCGTCGGCCCGGCGGCGAGGAGCCGGTTCTCCACCCGCAGGTGCGGCATGTCGTCGGCGATGTCGTAGACGGGGCGGTTCCAGCGGTAGATCGTGCCGTTGTGCAGCTTGAGCTCGTGGAGCGACGGGGTGCCGCCGTCCTCGAGCACCTGGAGCGGGTCCTCCTCGTCGGTGATGGGGAGCAGCGCCGGGAAGTAGCGCACGTTCTCCTCGAAGAGGTCGAAGACCGAGGTGATCCACCGCTCGCCGAACCACACGCGCGGGCGAACGCCTTGCGCCTTCAGCTCTTCGCTGCGGGTGTCGGTGGCCTGCTCGAACAGCGGGATGCGCGTCTCGCGCCAGAGCTCCTTGCCGAGCAGGTACGGCGAGTTGGCCGAGACCGCGACCTGGATGCCGGCGATGGCCTGGGCCGCGTTCCAGTAGGCGGCGAACTGGTCGGGCGAGGTCTGGACGTGGAACTGGGTGCTCGTGCAGGCGGCTTCGGGGACGATGGAGTCCGCCGTCGTGGTGAGCCGCTCGCGGCCGGAGATGCTGATCGTGATGTCCTCGCCCCGCGCCGCCAGGATCTGCTCGGAGAGCAGCTTGTAGCGCGGGTTGGAGCTCAGCGAGGACAGGCTCATGTGGCCCTCGGCCAGGGTCGGGAGGATGCCGATCATCACCTGGTGGGCGCCGACCTCGGCCGACTTCTCCTCGGCGTCGTTGAGCGAGCGCCGCAGGCTGGCCTCGAAGGTGGAGAGGCCGCCCTCCCTGAGCTTGGCCGGTGCGACGTTGATCTCGATGTTGAACTGCCCGAGCTCGGTCTGGAAGTCAGGGTCGGCGAGCGCCTCGAGGACCTCGGCGTTCTTGAGCGCCGGGTCCCCCGCGTCGTCGATGAGGTTGAGCTCCATCTCCAGGCCCGTCATCGGGTCGTCGGTGTCGAAGCGCGCCTCGCGCAGCATCCGGGCGAACACGTCGAGGTTGCGACGCACCTTCTCCCGGTGGCGCGTCCGGTCGGCGCGGCTGAACTCCTGCTGGTCGACCTCTTCTCCCATGTCGGCACACTAGCCACGGCGGCGAGCGCCGGGAACCGCCCGCGAGGGGGGAGCTCAGGCAGCGGGATCCGCCGTGACGTCGAGGTCGGGGCGCAGGGCCTCCCACGAGTCCGGTGGGGTCGCCGTCTCCAGCATCCCGGACACCAGCGTGGCGAGGGAGTGGCTCGGGCTCGACTCCCGGCACCGGTCGACCGCGCACCAGGCGAGGGCGCCGTCACCGGCGAGCCAGGCCGCGAACGCCAGCACCGCGGCGGGCCCCGCGACGTGGGGGACGGGCAGTCGGCGCACGGCGTCGGACCACAGGTCCACCGCCGCGCGGGCCTGCGGGCGAGCGAGCCAGGCCCACGCCTCGTCGCGGCGCTCGCCCGACGTGACGGTCAGCGCGACGCAGGCCAGCTCCTCGACGGAGAACCGCGAGCCGCCCTCGACGTGGCGGCGTGCCAGCGCGAGGAGCGCTCCGGCGGCCAGCGGGGAGGCCGTGGCGAGGGCCCGCTCCGTCACCTCGACCGCCGCGGGCTCCGCGGCCACGGTGGCGCGGAGCGCGTCGCGGCTGGGATGGGTCACCCGCCCGTCGAAGACGGCCTGGGCCGTGAACGGGTGGTCGGCCAGGACGAAGGGCACACCGCGGTAGGTGGCCAGCGGCGCGCCCGGCAGGACGGCGTACCAGTGGGAGTCGTGCACCCGCAGCACCTCGCGGA
>NZ_JAUZVE010000051.1:0-48495 GCF_031844425.1 Microbacterium sp. ARD31 | reverse complement strand
AGCCGGTCTTCGCGATCGCCGACGAACGACGGCTCCCGGTGGTCGTGCACGCCGGCCCGGAGGTCAGCTCGGTCCGCACGCCCGTGCTCGATGCCTGCAGGAGGTGGAACGGCCTCCGCATGGTGCTCGCCCACTGCGCGCTCGCCGACCTCGGGCACCTCCACCGCCAGGTCACCGAGGTCCCCAACCTCTTCTTCGACACGTCGTGGTGGACGCCCGCACACCTCATGGCCCTGTTCCGACTCGTCCCGCCGGGGCGGGTCCTGGCAGCGAGCGACCTGCCCTTCAGCACGCCGGTGTCGGCACTGATGGCGACGGGCCGGTGCGCCTGGCAGGCAGGGCTGCCGCCGGACCACGTCGCCTCGGTGCTCGGCGGCCAGGCGGCCCGGATCCTCGACGGGGAGGAGCCGCTCGACCTCGGCCCGCCGCCCGCGGAGCAGGCACGGGAGGTGGGGCCGTTCCTCGAGGCGGCGTCCACCAACCTGCTCGCCGCGCTGGAGGCGATGCAGCGCGGCCTCGACCCCGAGGTGCCGCTCACGGTGGCCCGGCACGCCTGCGACGTCGCGGGCGACGACCCCGACGCGCCGGTCCTCGCGTCGGTCCTCCGTTTCCTCGACCTCTACGAGGAGCACCGCGAGCGGCTCCTGCGGCGCAACACGTTCACCCCGGGCTGGGACCTCGTCGCCGCGGCCGCCGTCGTGGCCAGGACACCGGCTGCGCCCCTGCCCTGACGGGTCAGGCGTCCGGAGCGGGCTCGCGCAGCAGCCACCAGCCCACCGCCCAGGCGGCGGCGCCGGCGAGCAGCTCGACGTACAGCTCGGTGAGCGACAAGGCGACCAGGGACGTCAGCGCCGTGGAGCCGAAGGCGGCGGGGGTGGTCACCGGGACACGCGCCCGGTCGACGTGCCGGCCGAGGCGCCGACCACGACCGCGCGCCGGCGCGCGTCGAGGGCCGAGGAGCGGCGCGAGAGCCGGGCGTCGAGCACCGTGGCCGCCTCGGCCCCGCGACCAGCCATCGCGAGGGCGTGGACGAGCGTGTCCTCCACGACCTCGCGCTGCGCCTTGCTGCCGCCGAGCGGGTCCATCGTGGCGACCACGCGGGCGAGGGTCGCCGCGGCGACGTCCCACCGCTCCTCCACGACTGACACCAGGCCGGCGCAGAGCGGCGCGACGACGTCACGGAAGACCGGGTCCTCGCTGCGCGAGGCGTGGCGGGCCAGCCCGGCGAGGGCGGCGGCGTCGCCGTCGGCGGCCAGCAGGACCGCACCGTGCATCGCCGCGAACGGGGTCGGCGGGGCCGCGAGCCACTCCCGCGGCGCCGCAGCGCGGACCTCACCGACGGGCAGGTCGTCGGTCCAGGTGCCGGTGACCCGCCCTCGCCAGAGCAGCGCCCCGCTGTCGACGACGACCCGGCTGCCGCCGACCACCGACGGCGCGAGCTCGCGGTGGTAGCGGCGGCGCACCGCCTCGACGTCGTCCTGCATCAGCTCGTGCAGGGCGGCGTGCCAGGAGAAGTGCGAGCGGTGGTTGGCCTCGGGGCCGCGGGTGCGGATCCACTCGTCGAGCCAGGAGAGGCCGGCGGCGTGCTCGCCCGTCTCGTAGAAGACGTGGGCGCGTGCGTGGACGGCGTGGCCGGAGGAGGGCTCGACCGAGAGGGCGTAGGAGGACAGCTCCTCGGCCTCGCCCCACCGCTCCTGGTCCTGGCGGACGAACGCCAGCTGGCCGGCGTACCACCAGTCGTCGCCGTAGGAGCGGCCGAGCGACTCGACGAGCTCGGCGGTCTGGCTGCCGCTCGTGAGCCCGCCGAAGGCGACGGTCGGCACCGCCACGCTGACCGCGAGCGCGTCGCGCGGGAACAGCCGCACGTGCCGGAGCAGGGCCGCGGCGCCGGTCGGCTCGTCGGAGCGCAGCCGGGTGGTGACGGCGTCGAGGAAGCTGGACTCGCGGTCGTCGAGGTGCCGCTCGGAGGCCGCCCGGTGGGCCGCGCGCAGCGAAGCCCGCCAGTGCGTGGTGGCGCCCCACTCGTGGCCGAGGAGGGCCAGCGCGGCGTGGGCCTGGACGAAGCCCGGGTCGGCGGCGACGGCCTCGGTGAGCCCCTCCTCGACCCCGTCCTGCAGCCGGAGCAGCCGGCCGAGCGCGGCGTTGTAGCGCCGGGCGGCGCGGCGGTGGGTGGAGAGGGTGAGGCCGTAGGGATCGACCGGACGACGGCGCGACTCGCCGTGCAGCGAGCGGGTCACCACCCGGGCCACGTCGTAGGCCTGCTCGCGGATCTCCGGCATCGCCGTGGACTCCCACAGGTTGCCGCGGCGCAGGGACCCGATGGCGAGGAACGGACGGGTCTCGGGCAGGGTGCCGAGGACGCGGCCGTCGTCGGAAGTGTCGATCCCGAGCCCCGCCGGCCCGGGGCGCACCAGGCCTGCGCGCGCCAGCCGGGTGAGCAGCGGGTCGGCGGCGATCGAGCCGACGGGGCCGGTGCAGTTGACCACGGCGGCCACGGCCAGCTCGGTGCCGTCGTCCAGCGTGACGTGGAGCGACTCCTCGGACGCGCGGACGGCCGCGATCGTGCCGCGGTGGCGCTGGAGCCGGCCGGAGGAGGCGACGGCCTCGAAGCGGGCGTGGGTGGCGGGCGCCATCCGGTGGCGGTGGACGTCCCAGGTGCGGGCGTCCTCGGCGAGGAAGCGGCGCTTGTCGGCCTCGGGCAGGCCACGCCACAGCTGGGCGGTGACCGGGCGCAGGCCGTCGATCGCGGCTCGCCAGTCGCCGGTCGAGGCCACCGTCTCCTCGACGTGGCGGAGCAGCGTGGAGCGCAGCCGGTCGACACCCTGGACCCGGGTGACGCCCGGCGGGGGCGGGACCGGCGGCGTCGTGGGCAGCACGTGGCGCTGCGGGACGGCGTCGGTGCGCGAGACGACGTGGACGGTGCGGCCGGGACGGTCGGCGCTGATCGCCAGGTCGACCATGGTGAGCCCGGAGCCGAGCATGAGGACGTCGCCGTCCTCGGGGATGCCCTGCGTCCACGGGTCGGCCACGAGCCGGGGGTCTGTGGCGAGCTCCTCGGGCGCCCAGTGGGTGCCCGGCCGGCTGCCGGTGGCCAGCACCACGGCGCGCGCCTCGACCCGCTCGCCGTCGGCGAGCTCGACGACGAAGCCGGTGCCGGACCCGGCGATGTCGACGACCTCGGCGTGGCGTCGTACGAGCCGGGCGTTGCCGGGGAACTCGGCTGCGGTGGTGAGCAGGCTCTCGACGTAGCGGCCGAACACGGCGCGGGGTGCGAAGTCGTGCGGCTGGAAGCCGGGGTCGTGGTGGCGGCGCAGCCAGCGCAGGAAGTGCTCGGGGTCGCGGGGGAACGCGCTCATCCCGGAGGCGGGGACGTTGAGGAGGTGCCGCTCGTCGGTGGTGGAGTACGCCGGTCCGCGACCCGTGGCGGGGTCGGGGTCGACGAGCTCGACGCGGAAGCGCGAGGAGAGCGCGGTGACCAGGTGCGTCGCGACGAGGGTCCCGCCGGCGCCTGCTCCGACCACCACGACCCGGCAGTCACCTTCGTTCGTCCCCATCGCGCGGCTCCCCTCGGTACGGACCCAATAGTCAAGTGAGTTACTCGACTAAAGGTAGCAAGGACCGTGCCCGGAGCACGAGCCGGGTGCCGGCGTGTCAGGTGCGCAGGCGCATGACCACCCGCGGGAAGCCCGCCGACGTCGCGTCGGTGCGAGCTGCGAGCTCGAATCCGGCGTCCTCGAAGAGCTTCCGGGTGCCGACGTAGGCCATGGTGAGGTCGACCTTCGCCCCGTCGTTGTCGACGGGGTAGCCCTCGACGACCGGCGCGCCCTGCTGGGCGGCGTAGGCCACGGCCCCGGCGAGGAGGACGTGGGAGATGCCCCGGCCCCGGTGGCCCGGCCGGACCCGGATGCACCACACGGACCAGGCGGGCTGGTCGTCGACGGGCGGGATCTTCGTCGACCGCGCGAAGGGCAGGTCGGCACGCGGGGCCACCGCTGCCCAGCCGACCACCTCGTCGCCGTCGTAGGCGAGCACGCCCGGCTTGGTGCGCCGGCGGGTCAGCGCCTCGACGTGGGCGCCGCGCTCGGGCCCGACGAGCGCTCGGTTGTCCTTGGCGGGCAGGCGGTGGCTCAGGCACCAGCACACGCTCGCGTCGGGGTTCTTCGGGCCGACCATCGTGCGCACGTCGCCGAAGCGCGCGTGGGTCGCCGGGAAGACGCGAAAGGGGGCCTGCGTGACGAGCGGAGGGCTGGCCATGGGCACCACGCTAGAGGGGCCCTCGGACACCGCGGGTTGGGCGGGCGCCGTTGAATGGCGCCATGGAGGCGATGCGCAGGATCGGTCTGCTGGGCGGCATGAGCTGGGAGAGCACCGCGCTGTACTACCGGCTCCTCAACGAGGACGTCCGCGAGCGGCTAGGGGGCTTCCACTCCGCCCGGCTGGTGATGTCGTCGGTGGACTTCGCCGAGGTCGAGGCGATGCAGGTCGCCGGCGACTGGGAGGCGGCCGGCGCCCTCCTCGCCGACGAGGCCCGCGCGCTGGAGGCCGCCGGTGCCGACTGCGTGGTGCTCTGCACCAACACCATGCACAGGGTGGCCGATGCGATCGAGGCGGCCGTGGGCATCCCGCTGATCCACCTGGCCGACGTCACCGCGGCCGCGGTCCGGGACGCCGGTGTCGGCACGGTCGCCCTGCTCGGCACCCGCTTCACGATGGAGCAGCCCTTCTACGCCGACCGGCTGCGGTCCCACGGCCTGGAGGTCCTGGTCCCCGCTGGCGACGACCTCACCCTCGTCCACGACGTGATCTACGACGAGCTGGTGCTCGGCGTGGTCCGCGACGAGTCCCGCGAGGCGTACGTCGACGTGGTGCGGCGCCTGGTCGACCGGGGCGCCGGGGGAGTGGTGCTCGGCTGCACCGAGATCGAGCTGCTGCTCGGCCCCGGCGACGTCGACGTACCCGTGTTCGCCACCACCGCGCTCCATGCCCGCGCCGCCGTCGACTTCGCGCTGGCGGGAACAACCCAGGTGGTTGAGCGTTGAACCAGGTATGAAGAAGATCGGGTTCCTGAACTTCGGCCACTGGACCGACTCGCCGCAGTCGGCGGTGCGGACCGCCTCCGACACGCTGCTGCAGTCGATCGACCTCGCCGTCGCGGCCGAGGAGCTCGGCGCCGACGGCGCGTACTTCCGCGTGCACCACTTCGCCCGGCAGCTCGCCTCGCCGTTCCCGCTGCTCGCCGCAGTGGGGGCGCGCACGAGTCGCATCGAGATCGGCACCGGCGTGATCGACATGCGCTACGAGAACCCGCTCTACATGGCGGAGGACGCCGGCTCGGCCGACCTGATCTCGGGCGGCCGGCTCCAGCTCGGCATCAGCCGGGGATCACCGGAGCAGGTCGTCGACGGCTGGCGCTACTTCGGCTACCAGCCCGCCGACGGCGAGGACCAGGCCGACATGGCCCGCCGCCACACCGAGGTCTTCCTGCAGGTGCTCGAGGGCGAGGGCTTCGCGCAGCCCAGCCCGCGGCCGATGTTCCCCAACCCGCCCGGCCTGCTGCGCATCGAGCCGCACTCGGAGGGGCTGCGCGAGCGGATCTGGTGGGGCGCGGCGTCCGACGCGACGGCCCGCTGGGCCGCCGAGAAGGGCATGCACCTGATGAGCTCGACGCTCAAGGCCGACGAGACGGGCGAGCCGTTCCACGTCCAGCAGCGCAAGCAGATCGAGGTCTTCCGCGAGGCCTGGCGCGCGGCCGGTCACGAGGGCGAGCCGCGCGTGTCGGTGAGCCGTTCGATCATGCCCATCACCACCGACCTGGACCGGATGTACTTCGGCCACGAGGGTGCCAGCACCGACCAGTTCGGCCAGATCGAGGCCAACCTGCGGGCGGTCTTCGGCCGGACGTACGCCGCCGAGCCGGACGTGCTGGTCAAGGAGCTCGCCGACGACGAGGCGATCGCCGCCGCGGACACCCTGCTGCTCACGGTGCCCAACCAGCTCGGCGTCGACTACAACGCGCACGTCCTCGAGTCGGTCCTCACCCAGGTCGCACCCGACCTCGGCTGGCGCTGACCCGGCTCAGGACGGGGCGGCCGACCGCAGCTTCTCGAGCAGCGGTCCGGCCGCCTCGTCGAGGAAGCGCTGCTGGCCCTCGTCGCCGATCTGGACGAGCGCCACGTCGGTGAAGCCGGCGTCCCAGTAGGCCGACACCGCCTCCACGATCTTGTCGAGGTCGGGGCCGCACGGGATCGACTCCGCGACGTCCTCGGGCCGGACGTAGGTCGTCGCGCCCGCGAAGCCCGCCGGGGTGGGCAGGTCGGCGTTCACCGACCAGCCCCCACCGAACCAGCGGAACTGCTCGTGCGCCCGGGCGACCGCGGCGTCCTCGTCGGGGTCCCAGCAGATCGGGATCTGGCCGATCGCGCGCGCGGCGGAGCCGATGCGGGGCGCCCCGTCGACGTCGTTCCACGACTCGATGATGTCCGCCTTGGGCTCGACGGCGATGCAGTGGTCGGCCAGCGGTGCGAACTGCTCGATCGCCCGGTCGCCGGCCACCGCGACCCCGATCTCGACGCCCTGCTCGGGCAGGTCCCAGATGCGCGCGGAGTCGACCTGGAAGAAGTCGCCGCGGTGGTCGACGAGCTCGCCGGTGTGCAGCGCCCGGATCACCTCGATCGCCTCGGCGAGCAGCTCCTGGCGCTCCGCGATCGCGGGCCAGCCCTCGCCGACCACGTGCTCGTTGAGGTTCTCGCCGCTGCCCAGCCCGAGGACGAACCTGCCCTCGGCGAGGATCTGCAGGGTGGCGGCCTTCTGGGCCACGACGGCCGGGTGGTAGCGCAGCGTCGGGCAGGTCACGTAGGTCATCAGCCCGACCCGCTCGGTCGCGTGCGCGACCGCGCCGAGCGTCGTCCACGCGTAGGGCGCGTGGCCCTGCTCGGTGAGCCACGGCGAGAAGTGGTCGCTCATCACCTCGAAGTCGAAGCCGGTCCGCTCGGCGGCGACGGCGTAGTCCACCAGCTCCCGCGGTCCGCTCTGCTCGGTCATCAGGGTGTATCCGAATCGCGTCATCCTGCGACGTTAGCCAGCACACGACCGTCCGCCTCCACCCAGTGAGGTGAGTCAGATGGGAGGTCAGGTGGGGGCGCGCGCATGCCCGGGTGCCTGCGCGGGCACTGCCCCGGAGAGGAGGTGCCCATGACGCACGACGACACCCATGACGACAAGGACACCGAGGACCGCGACCGGACCCCGGCCGACCAGGACGGCAACGAGGGCCAGGTCTCCGAGCTCGCCCCCGACGGCGACGAGCCGACGCCCATCAGCCCCGGCGACTCCGTCGCGGCCCAGCCCGACGGCGAGTCCGGCGAGACGCAGGAAGGCAACCAGGGGCCGAACGCCGCCCCCGTGCACGACCCGCCGCAGGACGACAACAAGTGGGGCCGCTGAGACCCTGCGTCGCAGGTCCGTGCTCCGGTAGAACGGACCCATGACCAGACCAGTGATCGTGGTGGTGGGCGCCGGTCCCGGCGTCAGCGGGTCGGTGGCGCGCCGGTTCGCCGACGAGGGGTACGACGTCGGCCTGCTGGGCCAGGACCAGGCGGTGCTCGACGAGCTGGTCGGCGACCTGGAGGGTCGCGGCGCCACCGTCGGCCACACGGTCGTGGACGTCACCGACGAGGCCGCCGCGCGCGACGCCGTACGCCGGATGGGCGAGCACACCGGTCGCATCGACGTGCTCCACTTCAACCCCAGCGCCTTCCGCGAGAAGGACCCGCTGTCGTTGACCGTGGCCGAGCTGCTCGAGGACGTCGCGCTCGGCGTCGGGGCGCTGCTCACGGTCCTGCAGGCCGCGCGGCCCTACATGTCGGCCGGCGGGCGGGTCAGCGTCACCGGCAGCATGGCCGCGGACCAGCCGTGGGAGAAGGCGGCGTCGCTCGGCGTGCAGAAGGCCGGGGTGCGCAACCTCGTCCACAGCATCGACAAGGCGCTCGCCGGCGACGGCATCCGCGCGGTGTCGGTGACGGTGCGGGGCACGCTGTCCCGCGAGGGCGCCTTCACCCCCGACCGGGTAGCCGACGCCATCTGGGACGCGGTCACGACCGAGGAGTCCGCGTGGCGCAGCGAGGTGCCCTACACCGGCTGACCCCGTCGACGGGTCAGGCCGAGGTCGTCTCCCGGAGCGTCAGGAAGACCACCGCCACGGCGAGCACCGGCACCACGACGGTCCACGTCGTGACCAGGATGCCGAGCAGGCTGCCGACGCAGACTAGGCCGCGGGCGACGTGGGGCCGGCGGGTGGTCAGCGCGAGACCGAGGAGCACCAGCACCCCGCCGCCGACCAGCGTTCCCGCCCAGAGCGCACGTCCACCGTCGGCGGACGACGTCTCCCGGGCCGGGCCCGCGATCCCCGCCGCGACGTAGAGCAGGCCGAGCGACAGGGTCGCCGTCCGGGTGAGGCGCGCGGGGGTCATGGGGCAGCGTACGGTCGCCCGGCCCCCGTGCGCCTCGTGCTCCAGACCAGAGGTCAGGCGAACCAGTCGGCCAGCCAGCGCCGCATCTGCACGATCTCGGCCCGCTGCTCGTCGCGCACGTCGCGCGCGAGCGCACCCACCTCGTCGTGCTCGACCAGTCCGGAGACGAGTAGGCGCTGCGCCATCATCACCGCGGCCATGTGGTGCCACACCATGTCCGCGAGGAAGGTCCGGTCGAGCCGGTCACCGCGCAGCCCGGACAGGTCGCGCATCATCGGCTCGTAGTCCGCGTCCACCGGCTCGTCGGCGTACCACGTCGCCAGCCAGCCCTCCATCTGCGCGACCTGGGCCGACTGCACCTCGACGATCCGCTCGCCGAAGTCGCGCATCGTCGCCCGGTCCGAGCGCGCCAGCTCGCGGGCGGCGCGGATCGCCTCCCGGTGGTGGGCCACCATCTCGGCCAGGAACTCCTGCTCGCTCGTGACGGCGTGCTGCATCAGGCCCATGCCCATGCCGGGGCCGCCGGACCAGCCGTCGCCGTGCCCGTGGTGCCCGCCGGACGACGCCGCCGCCAGGTGACGGTGCGCGTCGACACCGTCGTACGCCGTCACCGCCGCGCCCGTGCCCACGCCCAGCACGGCGGCCGCGGCCACCGCCAACACCGCCGTCCGTCCCATGTCGCTCGCCTCCTCCCCACCAGCCTGCGCCGGGAGGCGGCCGGGCGTCAGGGGCGGTGGTCCCGCCCTCGCGGGTCCACGGTCCCGGGCGTCAGCGCTTTCGACCCCACACCAGGTAGGCGATCGGGCCGACGGGCTGGATCGACAGGGCCGGTGTCCAGAGCGCCTTCGGCCCGCGGACCAGCGAGGCCGGTCGCCGCTTCAGGTCACGCAGGCACCACGTGGTGACGGCCACCTCGACGATGCCGGCCGCGACGACGACCTTGCGCTGGGTGGGGGTGAGGTCCGACCAGGTCTTCTTCTGCTGCGCCATGGCGGCACCGTATCGGGTGACTCAGGCGCCGCCGAGGCCGTTGAGGAGGAACCAGAAGACGACCAGCCCGACGGTCAGGCCGAGCAGTCCCCACCACACTCCGGCGAGGGCACGCCGCCCCGTGCTCGCATCCTCCCGCGCCATCCCCGGCAGCGCGATCGCGAGCGCCGCACCGATCGCGGCCATGGCGACGATAGCGACCACGATGATCCAGTTCTCCGAGCCGTCGCTGTCGACGAAGAAGGCCACGATCGGCAGCGTCAGCACTCCCAGGACGAGGAGGACGACGATGCCGACGACGCGCTGTGCTGCTGGGCTCATGGCG
Organism: Microbacterium sp. ARD31; assembly: GCF_031844425.1. Taxonomy (NCBI): domain Bacteria; kingdom Bacillati; phylum Actinomycetota; class Actinomycetes; order Micrococcales; family Microbacteriaceae; genus Microbacterium; species Microbacterium sp. ARD31. The sequence continues at coordinate 38,712 of NZ_JAUZVE010000051.1, read as the reverse complement.
AGAAGGTAGTGGTCAGGCCTCCTTGGCCACCAGCGTCAGCACGTCGTACGTCGCCACCGGCTCGTCGTCGCCGTTGGTGACCAGCGCGTCCCAGCGGACCTCGCCGTAGTCGGCCGAGGAGCGCGGGGTGATCTGCTTGACGGTCAGCGTCACGCGGATCGAGTCGCCGGCCTTGACCGGGGTGAGGAAGCGCAGGTTGTCGACCCCGAAGTTGGCCAGCACCGGTCCGGGAGCGGGGTCCACGAACAGCCCGGCGGCCATCGAGACGATGAGGTAGCCGTGGGCGACGATGCCGCCGAACAGCGGGTTCTGCGCGGCCGCCTCCGGGTCGGTGTGGGCGTAGAAGGTGTCGCCGGTGAAGTCGGAGAAGTGGTCGATGTCCTCGCGGGAGATCACCCGCGGCTCCGAGGCGATGGTGTCTCCGACCCTGAGCGTCGCGAGCGAGTGGCGGAACGGGTGCTCGGGGGTCACGGTGCGCTGCGAGCCGCGGGTCCACCGTCCGGTGATCGCGGTGAGCATGTCGGGGGAGGCCTGGATCGCCGAGCGCTGCATGTGGTGAAGCACGCCGCGCACGCCGCCGAGCTCCTCGCCGCCGCCGGCGCGACCGGGCCCGCCGTGCACGAGCATCGGCAGGGGCGAGCCGTGCCCGGTGCTCTCCGGGGCGTCGTCGCGGTCGAGCACGAGGATGCGGCCGTGCCACGGCGCGAGGCCGAGCACCAGGGTGCGCGCCACCTCGGGGTCGTGGGTGACGACGGAGCCGGCCAGCGAGCCCTTGCCACGAGCGGCCAGGGCCACCGCCTCGTCGAGGGAGTCGTAGGACATCACCGTCGAGACGGGGCCGAACGGCTCCACGTCGTGCGGCTCCACGGCTCCGGCGCGGGCCCGGAGCAGTACCGGCTGCATGAAGGCACCGCGCTCGCCGTCGCCGGCGAAGCCCGTGGTGGCGGCGGGGTCGCCGAGGACGACGTCGGCGGAGGAGCGCAGCGCCTCGACGGCCTTGCGCACCTCCTCGCGCTGGCCCAGCGACGCCAGCGGACCCATCCGGACGGCGTCGTCACCCGGGTCACCGACCGTGATGGTCGCCAGCTTCGCGGCGATCGCGTCGGTCATCTCCGCGGCCACCGCGGCCGGGACGATCACGCGGCGGATCGCGGTGCACTTCTGGCCGGCCTTCGCGGTCATCTCGGTGACGACACCCTTGACGAACAGGTCCCACTCGGGGTCGCTCGAGGTCACGTCGGGACCCAGCACGGAGCAGTTGAGCGAGTCGGCCTCGACCTGGAGCGCGACGCCGCCGTGCAGCACGGACGGGTGCTGGCGGAGGATCCCGGCCGTGTGCGCCGAGCCGGTGAAGGCCACGGAGTCCTGGACGCCGAGGTGGTCGAGCAGGTCGCCGGCCGATCCGGCGAGCAGCTGGAGCGACCCCTCGGGCAGGATCCTCGACTCGACGATGCGCCGCACCACGAGCTCGGTGAGGTACGCCGTCTGGCTGGCGGGCTTGACGATCGTGGGCAGGCCCGCGATGAAGGCCGGCGCGAGCTTCTCGAGCATGCCCCACACGGGGAAGTTGAAGGCGTTGATCTGGACCGCGACGCCCGGGCGCGAGGTGTACACGTGCTGGCCGAGGAAGACGCCGGTGCGGCCGAGCTGCTCGAGGTCGCCGTCGCACACGACGTGGGCGTTGGGCAGCTCGCGCCGGCCCTTGGAGGAGTAGCTGAAGACGGTGCCGAAGCCGCCGTCGATGTCGATCATCGAGTCGCGGCGCGTCGCGCCGGTGCGCAGCGAGACGTCGTAGAGCTCGTCCTTGAGCGAGGTCAGGTGGGTCGCCAGCTCCTTGAGCAGCAGCGCGCGCTCGTGGAAGGTCAGCTCTCGGATGGCGGGGCCGCCCACCGTGCGGGCGTGGTGGGTCATCGCCCCGATGTCGAGCCCCGCGCTGGAGATCCGCGCGACCTCCTCCCCGGTGGCCGCGTCGAGGAGCGGGTCGCCCTCGGCAGAGGCGGCGTACCAGCGGCCGGCGGCGTAGCTCTCGAGCAGACGGGTCACGGGGGTCTCCCTCTGTGTGGGCAGGACGCTGTTTGCGTGCCAGAGTGACTGGTGACACACTAATACCAGACCGATCGGTCAGTAAATCTGGTGGAGGGCTGCCCATGACGCTCACGGAGACCGCGCTCGACTCGCCGTCGGAGGAGTCGCTCCAGGCCCACTTCGAGGCGACCATCGCGCGCAACGACCGGATCGAGCCCCGCGACTGGATGCCGGAGGGCTACCGCAAGACCCTCGTGCGCCAGATCGCCCAGCACGCGCACAGCGAGATCATCGGGATGCAGCCCGAGGGCAACTGGATCACCCGCGCCCCGAGCCTGCGCCGCAAGGCGATCCTGCTGGCCAAGGTGCAGGACGAGGCGGGCCACGGCCTGTACCTCTACTCCGCCGCCGAGACCCTCGGCGTCTCCCGCCTCGAGCTCACCGAGCTGCTGCTGGCGGGGCGGCAGAAGTACTCCTCGATCTTCAACTACCCGACCCTGTCCTACGCCGACGTCGGCACGATCGGCTGGCTGGTCGACGGGGCGGCGATCTGCAACCAGGTGCCGCTGTGCCGCACCTCCTACGGCCCCTACGGCCGCGCCATGATCCGGGTCTGCAAGGAGGAGTCCTTCCACCAGCGCCAGGGCTACGAGCTGCTCGCCACGATGATGCGCGGCACTGACGAGCAGCGCGCGATGGTGCAGGAGTCGGTCGACCGCTTCTGGTGGCCGGCGCTGATGATGTTCGGCCCGCCCGACGCCGACTCCCCGAACACCGCCCAGTCGATGGCGTGGGGCATCAAGCGCCACACCAACGACGAGCTGCGCCAGAAGTTCGTCGACATGTCGGTCCCGCAGGCCGAGGCGCTCGGCGTGACCTTCCCCGACCCCGAGCTCCGGTGGAACGAGGAGCGTGGCCACTACGACTTCGGCCAGCCCGACTGGGAGGAGTTCATGGAGGGCGTGAAGGGCAACGGCCCGTGCAACGCGCAACGCATGGCCCACCGTCGCCGCGCCCACGAGGACGGCGCCTGGGTGCGCGAGGCCGCGACGGCGTACGCCGCGAAGCAGAAGGCGGCGACCGCATGAGCGACCTGTCCGCCGAGGGCGGCCACGGCGCCGTCCCGCTCCAGGGCGTGCCCACGGGGGAGGGGGTCACCCCGCCCGAGCCCGAATGGCCGTTGTGGGAGGTCTTCGTCCGTGGCAAGCGCGGGCTCAACCACGTCCACGTCGGCTCGCTGCACGCCGCCGACGACCGGATGGCGCTGCTGCACGCCCGCGACGTCTACACCCGCCGCAACGAGGGCGTGAGCATCTGGGTGGTCCGTGCCGACGCCATCACCGCGTCCAGCCCGGACGAGAAGGACCCGATGTTCGCCCCGAGCGGCGACAAGGTCTACCGCCACCCCACCTTCTACGACATCCCCGACAACGTCCCCCACATGTGATGACTGACCACATCCACACCCACGACGAGGACGAGCACGAGAGCGCCTACTCCGGCCTCCTCGTCAACGACGCCCACTGGGCCTTCGGCACCGACTTCGAGGACCCCCTCGCCGGCGTCGACACGACCATCCCCGACGGCGTCGACGCGCCCACGCTGGCGACGTACGCCCTCATGCTCGGCGACGACGCGCTGGTGATGTCTCACCGGCTCTCGGAGTGGACCAGCAACGCGCCCGACCTCGAGGACGACATCGCGCTGTCCAACATCGCGCTCGACCTGCTCGGCCAGGCGCGGCTGCTGCTCGCGCGGGCCGCGAAGGCCGACGAGTCGGTCGTGCCCGCGCTGCCCGAGGGGTCGCCGGCCCCGCCGGAGGACGCGCTGGCGTTCTTCCGCGAGGCCCACGACTTCCGCAACGTGCGGCTCGCCGAGCTCGTCAACGGCGACTTCGCCGAGGCGACCGTGCGGGTGCTGCTGTTCTCGACCTGGCGGCTCGCGACGTTCGAGCGGCTGCGCTCGAGCCGCGACCACGTGCTCGCGGCCGTCGCCGTCAAGGGCGTCAAGGAGCTGGCCTACCACCGCGACTACGCCGCCCGGTGGTTCGTCACCCTCGCCCAGGGCACGGAGGTGTCGCGCGCCAGGCTCGTCGCGGCCCTCGACGCGCTGTGGCCGCTGTGGCCCGAGCTGTTCGACACCCATCCCGTGGAGGCGGCCGCCGCCGAGGCCGGCGTCGGTGTCGACCCGGCGTCGGTCCGCGAGGCGGCGGAGGCGACGCTCGACCAGGTGCTCACCGCCGCCGACGTGCCCCGCTCGGGCGCGAAGCGCCGCGCCGGGGTGCTGGGCCGGACCGGTCGCGACGGCATGCACGGCGAGCCGCTGAGCCGGATGCTGGCCGAGATGCAGTCGGTCGCCCGGGCCCACCCGAGGGGTCAGTGGTGAATCTCGATATGCCCGCTCGTTCCTCACGGGCTACTCGATCACCGGGTCGCCGGGTGACCGAGCGGGCCAGGGCCGTCGCCGAGCGGGTCACCGACCCCGAGCTGCCGATGCTCACCCTCGCCGACCTCGGCGTGCTGCGCGACGTCGACGTCGTCGGTGACTCCCACGTCGTCGTCGACATCACCCCGACCTACTCCGGGTGCCCGGCCATGGCCGCCATGCGCGACGACCTCGTGCGCGAGCTCGGCGGAGCCGGCTTCGACCGCGTCGAGGTGCGCGTCAGCCTCGACCCGGCGTGGACCACCGACTGGATCTCGCCGCGCGGACGGGCCGCGCTCGCCGCCGCGGGCATCTCGCCGCCGGGGCCGGCGCCCCGCCACGACGGGCCGATCCCGCTCACCCTGCTGCCGACCGCGCGCCAGGTCCTCTGCCCGCAGTGCGACTCGCCCGCGACCGAGCTGGTGTCCGAGTTCGGCTCCACGGCCTGCAAGGCGCAGTACCGCTGCACCTCCTGCCTCGAGCCCTTCGACCACCTCAAGGAGATCTAGGGCCGTGGCGACGACCTTCCACCAGCTGACGATCCGCGACGTCGAGCCGCTGACCGAAGACTCCGCGGCGGTCACCTTCGACGTGCCCGACGACCTCCGCGAGCTGTTCGCCTTCGAGCCGGGGGAGTCGCTGACCCTGCGCCGCGTCGTCGACGGCGTCGAGCACCGGCGCACCTACTCGATCTGCGCCCCGGCGGGCGCGGCGCCGCGCATCGGCGTGCGCGAGATCCCGGGCGGGCTGTTCTCGTCGTGGCTGATCCACGAGGCCGGTCCCGGCGAGACGGTCGAGGTGGCGGAGCCGTCCGGCAGCTTCCGCGCCGACCCGGCCAGCCCCGGACGGCACCTGTGCATCGCGGCCGGCTCCGGCATCACCCCGATGCTGTCGATCGCCGCGTCCGTGCTGGCCAACCCGGCGAGCTCGGTGACGATGCTCTACGGCAACCGCGAGACCACGTCGGTCATGTTCGCCGAGGAGCTCAGCGACCTGAAGAACCTCCACGGGCCGCGCTTCGACCTCGTCCACGTCCTCTCGCGGGAGCCACGCGACGTCGAGCTGTTCTCCGGGCGCCTCGACGCAGACCGGCTGCGCCGGCTGCTGCCGCTCAAGGTCCCGCTCGCGGCCGTGGACCACGTGTGGCTCTGCGGCCCGCTCGGCCTCATCCAGGACGCCCGCACCGTCCTCGAGGAGCTCGGCGTGCCGAAGGAGAAGGTCCACTTCGAGCTGTTCTTCGTCGACGAGCCGCCGCCGGCGCTGCGCCACGCCGACCGGGTGGTCGAGGGGGTCACCAGCGACGTCACCGTGGTCCTCGACGGGCGTACGACGACCACGCCGATGCCGCGGGACACCACGCTCCTCGACTCCGCCCAGGCGGTGCGCAGCGACCTGCCGTTCGCCTGCAAGGGCGGCGTCTGCGGCACCTGCCGCGCCAAGGTGACCGACGGCGAGGTCGACATGGTCCGCAACTACGCGCTCGAGCCCGACGAGGTGGCGCAGCAGTTCGTGCTCACCTGCCAGAGCTTCCCGGTGAGCGACGCGGTCACGGTCGACTTCGATGCCTGACCCCGCGCTGGTCATGTGGGCCACCGACCGCGCGAGCGCGATGCTCGGCATGCAGGTCGTCGCGACCGGGCCCGGAACCGCGCGGGTCTCGATGCTCGTGCACTCCGGCATGGTCAACGGCCACGACCTGTGCCACGGCGGCCTGATCGCGAGCCTCGCCGACTCGGCCTTCGCGCTGGCGTGCAACTCCCACGGCACGGTCACGGTCGCCGCCGGGTTCACCATCGACTTCGTCGCCCCGGCGCGACTCGGCCAGACGCTGTACGCCGACGCCCGCGAGGTGTCGCTGCGCGGCCGGTCGGGCGTCTACGACGTCACCGTGCGCGCCGACGACCCCGAGGCCGGCGAGGTGGTCGCCGTCTTCCGGGGCCGCAGCCGGTCGCTGGGCCGCGCCATCCAGCCGGACTGAACCGGGCAGCCTCGGGTCTTCCCGCGTGGCCTCCGACTGCCTAGCGTCGGACCAGGGACCGGACCGGGAGGTACGCCATGGGGACTCGCACGGGGATCCGCCGCACGCTCTGCTCGCTGCTGGCGCTCGCACTGACGCCGGCGCTGGTCGGCACGGGAGCCGGCCGCGCCGCCTCCGCGCCCGAGCGGGCCGCGCCGGCCACGCCCGTCCTCGTCGCCGTCCGGGCGGCCCACCGCGGCGACGTCGACCGCGTCGTCTTCGAGTTCCGCGGCGGCCTGCCGGCCGACCGCGAGGTCGACTACGTCGACCGCCTGTTCGCCGACGGGTCGGGCCGCCGGGTGCACGTCGCCGGGCAGGCCCTCCTGCAGGTGCGGTTCGAGCGCGCCCAGGCCCACACCGACGACGGGAGGCCGACCGACGCGCCCCGCCGCGTGGCCTTCCCCCTGCCCAACGTGCTGACCGCGGTGCGCGCGGGCGACTTCGAGGCGGTGACGACGTACGGCATCGGGCTGGCGAAGCGCACCCCCGTGCGGGTGACGACCCTGCAGTCGCCGCCCCGCGTGGTCGTCGAGGTCGGGGCGGGATTCGCGACCGTGAGCCGGAAGGTGTGGTTCCTCGACCGCGACCGCTTCGTCGACAACCAGGAGCCGTTCTTCGTCCCGGTGCGACGGCTGGTGCGCCCCGGCACGCCCGCGAGCGGCCTCCTGGACCGCCTCTTCGCCGGGCCCCTGCCCCGGGAGCGCGCCCGCGGCCTGCGCCTGCTGCGCTCGGGGGCCACCGGCTACGACGACCTGACGGTGTCGGGCGGCACCGCCGACCTCCGCCTCACCGGGCGATGCCGCAGTGGGGGCTCCACCGTGACCGTCGCCGGCGAGGTGCTGCCGACCCTCAAGCAGCTCGCGACGGTCGACCGGGTGGTCCTGCGCGACGCGGCCGGAGGCACCCTGGACCCCGACGGGACGGGCGACTCCACGCCGGCCTGCCTCGAGCCCTGAGCACGCCTAGCGGCGCAGCCGGACGGTCGCCTCCGTGCCGGAGAGGTCGTGCTGGCGCGGCACGACCACGCGGTACCTGCCGCGCGGGAGGTCGATGACCATGAGGTCCTGCGGCCCGAGGGTCTGCGTCCGGCGGACCGTGCGCCACGCCCCGCCCCGACGCTTCTGGACCGTGAAGCGGTAGTTGGACGGGTTCAGGTCGGGGTCGATGTCGACGCGCAACCTCGACCCCTTCCGGACCGCGGTCAGCCGCAGCGCGATCTGCGGCGCGGCCTGCGGCGTCGGTGGCGTCGGCAGCGTCTGCGGCGGAGGTGGCGGGACCGGGGTCGTCGGCGTGGGTGTCGGGGGAGGGGTGGGCGTCGGGGGAGCCGTGACGCTGAACGAGTACGTCGCCGGGGTCGGGTCGGTGGCGCCCGCGGTGTCGGTCGCCCGCACGGCGAAGGAGTGTGCGCCGACCGCGACGGTGGCACCTGCCGGGCTGCTGCACGGCTGCCACGCACCCTGGTCCCAGCGGCACGTGAAGGTGCTCGCCTCGTCCGCCGCGAAGCCGAAGGACACGCTCCGGTTGGTGCCGGACGCGGGCGGGTGCGACGTGATGGTCGTCTCCGGCGGCGGGTTGTCGATCACGACGCTGCCGCTCCACACGAGGGCGTTGCCGCCGGGAGTGCCACCCGCGTTGATGGCGAAGACGTAGACGGGCTGGGTGCCGTGCACCGGGACCGAGATGGTGGCGTCGAAGCCGTGGTAGGGACCCGAGCCGTAGACCGCGTCGACGTCCGGCCGGTACGCGGCGGCCGGGCCCATGTCGTACCCCCAGGACGAGGAGTCGCCGGGGCCGCTGCCGCCGACGTACACGTGGTAGCTGATCGACACCGAGGGTGCGTCGTCGTCGAACATCCAGCCGTAGAACCGCAGCTGGCCGGGCGCGGGGGAGAGCACGCCGTCGACCGACGCGGTGAACGTCCCCGCCGCGGAGGACGGGGCCCCCGTCGTCACCACCGCAGCGGCGGCCAGCGCCATGCCGGCCACGAGCCTCACGAGCGCGTGCGCGCAGCGCGTCATCGGTTCCCCCTGGGTCGTCGCCCCGAACCCCCCGGGACGGCTGGCCCGGAGCCTAGCGGCTCTGGCGCGCGAGCCCGCCGAAGGCCAGCGCGGTGACGTCGTCGGCGAGCGCCTCGGCGTCGAGGTCGGCGCGGACCCACTCGGTCAGCGAGTTCACCATGCCGAAGAGCAGCCGGCTGATCAGGAGGGGGTCGAGGTCGTCTCGCACCACGCCCTCGTCGACCGCGAGCCGGACCATGTCGGCCAGCCGCTGGTCGATCGCGCGGCGGCGCGACAGCGCGGCCTGCTCGACGGGCGTGTTGCCGTGCACGCGCAGCAGCAGCGTCACCGCCGGCAGGTGGGCGACGAGCACCGTGACGCTGCTGCGTACGGCGGCGCGCAGCCGCTCGCCCGCGTCGAGGTCGTCGGCCGACGCGACCTCGTCGAGCGCCGCGGTCAGGGCGTCGAGCGCCTCGTCGATGGCGCTGCGGAGCAGGTGCTCCTTGCTCGGGACGTGGTGGTAGATCGCCGACTTGGTGAGCCCGAGCTCACGCGCGACGTCGCCGACGCTCGTGGCGTCGTACCCCTGGCGGTTGAAGAGGTCGACCGCCACCCGCAGCACCGCTCGCTGGTCGTGGCCGGGACGGCCGCGCCGCGGGCCGGTCCCGGTGCCCGTCCCGGCGCTTGCCCGCGTGCCCGCCATGGGGACACCGTCTCACGCCGGCCACGCCGATGTGGGGAACAGTTACCGGCTCGGGGCAGGCGGGGGCTAGGATGGCTCCAGCGTCCCGCGCCGTGCCCGACTGATCACCACCGATCCCCAGGGCCCCGCAGCGCGACGCCTCGCTCCAACCTCCACGCCGTGGTGTGCAGGTCAGCGCCGACCCAGGCTCGCCTGCGCATGACCCACTTGGCGACGCGTACCCCAGTCCGGGAGGACATCTTGGCCCAGCGCCAGCGCCAGCGCGGCAGTCGCCGCACCCCCGCGCACGCCCGTCACAAGGACAACGAGGGCATCGTGCCGGTCCTCGCCCGCGCGGTGCGCGAGCTCGAGTCGGCCGTCCAGCGCGGGCCGCTCGCCCCCGGTCAGCGGGTGCGCTTCCAGGTCGTCGCGCTGCTGGCGCGCGAGCACCGCACCGACGTACGCGCCTCGGCCGAGCTCACCGACGCCCAGAAGGCCGACGAGCTCAAGCGCCTCGACGGCATCGCGACGATCCTGGCCAAGACCGCCACCCGCGACCCCTCCCTCTTCGGGCTGCTGTCCGAGGAGGCGGTCGTCACCGACAGCGCCCGCGAGCTGCGCCTGGAGATGCTCCGCAAGGCCGGCATCGAGGCTCCGGTCGAGGAGCCCAAGCCCGACGACGAGGCCGGCCCGGGCCTGCTCGAGCGCCGCGTCATCCCGCAGTCGGTCGTCCAGCACCAGCTCGCGAACCCCTTCCTCGTGCCCGACTTCGAGATCGGCCGCGAGCGCCGCGCGGTCTACGGCCGGCTCACGACCTGGGAGCTGCTCGGACCGCTGTTCCGCTCCTTCGAGCTGGGCGGCTCGTCCTCCTGCATGGACCTGCCCGAGGCGACCACGCTCGACGCGCCCGGCTCGCTCGAGCTGATGCCCCACCAGGCCCGCCTGATCGCCGCAGCCGCGGAGGGGCACCGCACCTTCCTGCTCGCCGACGAGCCCGGTCTCGGCAAGACCGCGCAGGCGCTGCTCGCCGCGCAGGCCGCCAACGCGTTCCCGCTGCTCGTGGTGTGCCCCAACGTGGTCAAGACCAACTGGGCCCGCGAGACCGAGCGCTGGACCCCGCGCCGCCGTGCGACCGTGATCCACGGCGACGGCGACCAGGTCGACGCCTTCGCCGACGTCATCGTCGTCAACTACGAGATCCTCGACCGCCACGTCGGCTGGCTCGGGGACTTCGGTTTCCGCGGCATGGTCGTGGACGAGGCGCACTTCATCAAGAACAAGACCTCGCAGCGCTCGCGCCACGTGCTCGAGCTCTCGGAGCGGTTGCGCACGCGCACGGCGCGGCCCCTGCTCATGGCGCTGACCGGCACCCCGCTCATCAACGACATCGAGGACTTCCGCGCGATCTGGCAGTTCCTCGGCTGGATCGACGACACGAAGCCGTTGGCGCGCCTGATGGAGAAGCTCGAGGAGACCGAGCTCACCCCCGCCGACCACGCGTTCTACCCCGCCGCCCGCAAGGCGGTCATCGACATGGGCATCGTGCGCCGCCGCAAGGTCGACGTCGCCGAGGACATCCCGGCCCGCCGGATCGCCGACATCCCTGTCGAGCTCGACGACGAGGACACCCGGTCCATCCGCGCCGCCGAGCAGGACCTCGCCCGCCGGCTGGTCCAGCGCTACAAGGCCGCCCTCGAGACCCGTCGTACCGGCTCGGTCGTCGACGGCATCGACCACGAGCTCGTACGCCGCGTGGCGACGTGGGAGCGCGAGGAGATGGACTCCGGCACGTCGGGCGAGAACGTCTTCTCGATGTTCCGCCGCATCGGCCAGGCCAAGGCCGGGCTCGCCGCCGACTACGCCGCCCAGCTCGCGCGCAACGTCGGCAAGGTGGTCTTCTTCGCCCGCCACGTCGACGTCATGGACATCGCGGAGGAGACCTTCACCCGCCGCGGGCTCAAGCACACCTCGATCCGCGGCGACCAGACGCCGAAGGCGCGCGAGAAGGCCATCCAGGGCTTCGTCAACGACCCCGACGTGCAGGTCATCGTCTGCTCGCTGGCCGCGGCCGGCGTGGGCGTGAACCTCCAGGTCGCCTCCAACGTGGTGCTCTCGGAGCTGTCGTGGACCGACGCCGAGCAGACGCAGGCGATCGACCGGGTCCACCGCATCGGCCAGAGCGACCCGGTGACGGCGTGGCGCATCATCGCCGCGCAGACCATCGACACCCGGATCGCGGAGCTCATCGACTCCAAGGCCGGGCTCGCCGCGCGGGCGCTCGACGGGTCCGACGAGGAGGTCTCGTCCTCGGCCAACATCCAGACCGAGGCGCTGGTCGCGCTGCTCACCGACGCGCTGGAGCGCGAGCTCGGCTGACACGCCGGGCCCTCCGGCCCTTGTCCTCACGCGCCCCGGTCGGTACGAAAGGGGCATGAGTGAGGACCGCGAGAACTACCTCGACATGTCCGTGGACGACGAGGACCAGCTCCAGCCCGAGGACACCCTCGACGACGGGGACCTCGACGACGTGCTGGACCGCGGCTACTCACCGCCCGACCGGCCGCCGCGGGGCTACGACGACTACCCGACCGAGGCCGAGATGCGGCGCGGTGAGTCGCTCGACGAGCGGCTGTCGGAGGAGGTGCCCGACGTCGACCCCTACGCCGACGACGACGGGGACGACGACCACGAGGACGAGAACGCCCTCGACGAGGAGCTGGGGCTCGACGAGCCCGACCCGCGCACCGGGCGCCTGGTGCAGCCCGACCAGGGCCTCGGCGAGGACCGCGACAAGCAGGAGGTCGCCCTCGACGTCGGCATCGACGGCGCCGGGGCCTCGGCGGAGGAGGCGGCGATGCACATCACGCGCGGTCCCGACCCCGACGCCGGCGAGGACTACTGAAACCAAAGGGGTGGTTGGGGGGATCGACGGCGGCTCGAGGGGTACCCCCACGGCACGTCTGCATGGGGGCCATGGACCTGATGCTGACGAGGCCCGGGCGGTCCAGAAGCGGCCGCCCGGGCCGTCCTGAGCGTCAGAGCTCGGGCAGGGTGCGGGTCCGCGCGATCTCCTCGCACACCGCGACCAGCTTGCGGTTGGTGTGCGACGAGACACGTCGCAGGTAGTCGAAGGCCTGGTGCTCGTCGATGTCGAGCCGCTCCATGAGGATGCCCTCGGCGCGCCCGATCGCGAGCCTGCCGTGCAGGGCCAGGCCGAGGCCGTGGATGCGCCTGCCGGTCGCCAGGGTGACCGCGAGGTGGGCGGCGATCGTCTCGCCCACCGCCACGTCGTCGGCATCGAAGCGCTGGCCGCGGTCGGCGTACAGGCTCAGGCAGCCGTACGACGTCTCGTCGGTGTAGACGAGCAGCGACATCATCGACCCGACGCCCAGCTCGGACACCACGCGGTCGGCCCAGGTGGGGTAGCGGTGCTCGGACGGCAGGTCGACGCAGACGAGCGTGACCTGCTCACGGCGGACGTCGAGGCACGGCCCCTCGCCGACCTCGTACTGGAGCTCGTTGGCCCGACGCACGAGCGCGTCGCTGCCCACCCGGGTGACGACCCCGCCCTTCTCGTTGACGGTGAAGCCCGCGTGGTCGCACCGCTCCACGAGGCGGACGGCGGAGTCCACGGCGAGCTGCAACCGCGCCGTCTCGTCCTCGGTGGCGGCGAGGTCCTGTGCCAGTCGGCTGAACTCCCCCATGCGCTGGTTGGTGCTGCTGCTCACGCTCGTCCTCTCCCAAGGCCACGACCCACAGGACTGGATCGTAGGGACCGAGACATGTCACGGCCAGCCCGAACCGCGTTTTTGTCCAAGGTTTGTCCACTCTTTTTCGCATTCCGGCTGTTGTCGTGGACAAAGGCTGGACAGGGTGGTGCTGACGCACCGACCGCGCCCCGCCGGGCGCCGCGCACCAAGGAGATCCTCGTGACCACCCTGACGCTCGACACCTCGCGATCCGCCTCATCCGACCGCTACGACCGCTCCGCGGCGCGCGCCGAGCGCAGCGAGCGCACGCAGGCCGTCGTCCGCGGCCTGCGCGAGACGCTGGAGCAGGGTGAGCGACAGCACCTCGTGGACGAGCTCATCGAGGCCAACGTCGCGATGGCCAGGTCGATGGCGGCGCGCTACAAGAACCGGGGGATCGACCTCGACGACCTCGAGCAGGTCGCGCTGGTGGGCCTCACCAAGGCCGCCCAACGCTTCGACGCAGGCTCGGGCAACGACTTCCTCGCCTACGCCGTCCCGACGATCCGCGGCGAGCTGCGGAGGCACTTCCGTGACGCGGGTTGGATGATCCGGGTGCCCCGCCGCGTGCAGGAGCTGCAGGCGCGCATCGGCGCCGCGCAGGACGAGCTGCAGGCCGAGCTCGGGCGATCTCCTCGACCGTCGGAGATCGCGCTGCGCCTCGAGGTCGACGTCGACGACGTCGTCGAGGCGCTCGCCGTCGACGGCTGCTTCCGGCCGACGTCGATCGACACCAGCGTCACCGACGGCGACAGCACGCTCGCCGACGTGCTGGGATGGACCGACCGTGGCCTGGAGTCGCTGGAGGCCCGGATCGTGCTCGAGACCGTCGTGAGCCGGCTCCCCGAGCGCGACCGGCGGATCCTCCACTGGCGCTTCGTCGACGAGCGGACCCAGCAGGAGATCGCCGACCTGGTCGGGCTGACGCAGGCGCAGGTCTCGCGGGTCCTCACGCGCATCCTCACGCGGCTGCGCTCCGACCTGTCCGGTCCTCGGCCCGCCGCCTGACCGCTCGGCGTCGCCGGGAGCGGCGACGCCGAGCGCGGGCGATCAGCTGGCCTGCTGGAGTGCCTTCACCTCGTCGCGGGCAGCGACCACGGCAGCCTGCTGGCGTACGACGACCTGCCGGAAGCCTGCGCTCAGGTCCATCTTCAGGGCGTCCTCGTACTCGGAGACCGCGTGGTCCTCGCCCGTCAGGGCTGCCTTGAGCACGGCCTCGGGGTCGTCGCCGGTGAGGGCGTCCTTCAGCGCGATCCAGCCGCGGTGGACCGCCGCGGCGACGGTGCCGCTCTCGTCGACGTCGTCGCCGTAGTCGTGGCCCATGTCGACGATCTCGCGCCAGAAGCCGGCGCGCTGCTCGGAGAAGCGCTGCAGGACCGTGGCCCACTCGGGGTGCTCGCCGTCCCGGAGCTTCTCGGCGGCGTCGGCGTAACCCCGCTCGCCGTCCTTCAGCGTCTCGACCAGCTCCTTGGCGGTCTTGGCGTCATCAGACATCTCTGCTCCTTCGTTGGTGGGAAGCCCCTACCGTTGCGGACTCGTCGCCCTCACGAACCACCCGTGGGGAGGCGACGGCCTCGGGCGCGGGGCGTTGTCGGTGGTCGTCCCTAGACTCTGACCAGATTCGAGCGAGCGAGCTCGGGCCCCTCTGATGGCCGCACGTCCGGCTGAACCCACCTCCTGTCACTGGCCCCTCCTGTTGTCGACGCGCCGCTGCGGCGTGGAAGGGTCCGGTCCGGTGAGTGCCATCCCGTCCGAGCACGACGCCTCGTGGCGTGCCCCCGGTGTCGACGCCTCGGCGTCGCCACTGGTCGAGGCGCTGCTGCGGCGGCTCGACCGCGTGCTGGACGAGCTCGGCGAGGTGGCGCTCGGTGCGCTGAGCGACGCCGACGTGGTGCGGCTGCTGGACGGCGCGACGGTCGCGTCAAGCCGAATGGCGGCGCAGCAGGGTCGCGTCGTGGCGGAGGCGGACCCGAGGCGTCTGGGCGACGAGGTCGGGGCGCGGCACACCCACCAGTGGTGGGCGGGGCGGAGCGGCCAGACCCACGCCGACGCCGGCCGGGTGTCCCGGCTCGGGCTCGCGCTCGAGCGCGAGATCCACGCGCCCGTTTCTCGGCAGCTGGCCGACGGCGTGCTGCGCGTCGAGCAGGCGCGGGCGATCGTCGATGCGGTCGACGCGCTCCCGACGCAGGTGGACCCCACGATCCGCGCCCGGGCGGAGGCGACGCTGCTCGACCTCGCCACGCAGCACCACGCCCGCGACCTGAGGCGGATCGGCAAGCGCATCCTCGACGTCGTGGCTCCCGAGGTGGGGGAGTGCCACGAGGGGGAGGTGCTGGAGGCGGAGGAGTCCCGCGCGGCCGCGAGCGTGGACCTCACCATGGTCGACGACGGTGAGGGGCGTTGCCACGGTCGTTTCACGATCCCGTCCCACGTCGGCGCGATGCTCAAGCGCCACCTCCTCGCCCTCGCCAACCCGGCCCGTCACACCGAGGCCGAGCTCCGTGACGAGTCGGGGGAGTGGAAGCCGTTGCGGCGACGCCTCGGCGAGGCACTCGTGGAGTACGTCGAGCGCTACCCGTCCGACTCCACCCCGCAGACCGCAGGGGTGAGCGCCACGGTGGTGGTGACGATGACGCTGGAGCAGCTGCTGGGCGAGCACGCCACTGCGCTGCTCGACGACGGCTCGCGGATGTCGGCCGGCCAGGCGCGGCGGCTGGCGTGCGAGGCCGGGATCATCCCCGTCGTCCTTGATGGTGAGGGCCGAGTGCTGGACATGGGCCGGACCCGGCGGCTGTTCACCAAGGCCCAGCGCATCGCCCTCGGCCTGCGCGACGGCGGCTGCACCGCCCGCGGCTGCGAGACCACCGCGTCGGGCTGCCACGCTCACCACGACGACCCCTGGTCCCGCGGCGGCCGCACCGACCTCGCCAACGGCCGGCTCCTGTGCCCCCGCCACCACCGCCTCGCCCACGACTCCCGCTACGCGATGACCGTCCACGCCGACAACAAGGTGAGCTACGTCCGGCGGACGTGAGGGCGGCGAACCGCCGCGAGCGGGGCCCGGTGATGCGGCTGGCGAGCGTCTGACCTCAGTCGCGGACGATCCGCTCACATACCTCTGGTCGACGATGAGCCTGGAGCTGGTCTAGACGGAGTGTCGTAGCGATCCTCAAGCGCCGAAACTGACGAGATGAGCAGCTTCGTCGGCGTCACGGCTGCGCTGATAGCGGCGGTGTTCGCCTTGTCCCCGGGTGCCGTCGGACAGTTGGTCGACCAGACGCCATCCGCCCGGGGAGGGTCCGCGGCGGAGGCGTGCCTCGGCCGTCCCCCCACCATCGTCGGTACGCCCGGTGCAGAAGTTGTGGGCACTGAAGGCCCGGACGTCGTACTCAGCAACGGCAGCATCGCTGTCGCGGCGCTCGGCGGGGACGACCTCGTGTGCGTCACGGGCGTCACGAGTGCGGCGGACGTAGGTCAGATGGGCTGTCCACGACTGGACGCGGGCGCCGGCGATGACCGGATCGATGCCACCGGTGGGCATGTTCCGTGCTCCCTTCAAGTCATTCCGGGACCGGGCAAGGACGAGGTCCTCGCGCAGCGAATCGACCACGAGTTCGGAGTCATGGTCCATGCACGTGAGAGGACAAGTCGCGGCAATGAGGCGGGTGCCGACACCGACGTCATTCGCACCGGAACCGGCCCTGACGAGGTCGAAGCGGGGGTTCAAGATGTCGTGGACCTGGCTGGCGGCGACGACACCCTGGCGATCGCCAACGAAGGTGGTTCTCTTGGCGGCACCTGGAGCGGAGGAACTGGGTCGAACACTCTTCAATTCAGCCTGTGGACACCCTTCAGGCATCCGAATGAGGTTCATCGATGGCGGATGGACAACCAGAACGGTCAACTGATGCGCGACGGGGCCGCCGTCGCCCAGATGACCGGCTTCTCCTACTTCGACGGGCACGTCAAGGGACCGTTCCGGTTCATCGGCTCCGACGTAGCCGAGACTGTCACCGCGTCCGGCTTGCCCCCCGAGGAGCTCTTGAGTGCCAGGAACAGGCTCTGGACGATGATTCTTGAGATGCGGGGCGGTGACGACGTCTTCGTGTACCTCCGTGGCGGGCGGCGAAGCCACTTTGACGGCGGACTGGGCACCGACCGGTTCTCCTTCGCAAGGGGCTTGAACGCGACCTCCTCGGCCCGGCCGAAGGACGCCTTTCTCGACCTGGCCACCGGACACCTGAGATACACCCGTGCCGGCGGGCGCCCGACCGCGACTTCCGTCCTCAACTTCGAAGATGTGAGATGGTGGACGGACACCGACGTCACCCTTCTGGGGACCGACGGCCCAAACACGATTGCCTCGAGAGCGAGCAAGCCAGTCGGCTCCATGACCGTCCGCGGGAGACGGGGCGACGACGTAATGCGCGGCGGCGCGGGAGACGATGTGCTCATCGGAGGCCGAGGCGCTGATGTCGTCGACGGTCGAGGCGGCTCAGATCGCTGCGAGAGCGAAGAAGTGACACGCTGCGAGTCCTGAAGCCGCGCGCTCACAGCCCAAGAGTCTGCTTTCTACTTAACTGGCTGGTCCTTGGGCCGCGTACCAGCCCCGATTCGAGCCGCCCCTGAAGGCGATGGCGAGTTGACACACATCTTTGGAGACACGGCCTGACGACACCGTCGTCAGAATCGGGCAGGCGCCGCTGTCTCCGGCGGCGCGAATGCAGTCGATCTTCTATGACGACCGTTGGGGTGAGATCGTTGAGACGACCTGACCTAGGCACGCGAGGGTGGTGGCGGCGGCGCAGCCAAACTGCTTAGTGGTACCTCACCTCCAGGTGGATATCCGTCCAATGCCGCGCAAATGGCTTTCCGAGATCGGACTTCCAATTTAGGGCTGCCGTCACCGTGAGGAGTTCCGGCGTGATTGGTCCTCCAGGTGCCGACGTGGCGTCGACAAGCGGCTGCACCATCGAGGCCAACGAGAGTTCAAGGTTGTCATGAGGGCCAACATCTGCCGGCCCGCTTTCCGCGCGCGCCCCGTCAGGTCCGGTTACTGCGAGCTGAACTTGGCGGGCGATGTCCGTGCCTACGTTGCGAAAGACGATCGCGTCCCTTTCTCTGCGCCAACCCTGCTGCCACTCAACGTCCATCGACTCCATGGCTAGCGCCTCCGCGCGGCCGGCGCGTTCCTCCGCCAATCCAGCCAATCTGGTCGCTTCCGCAGCCGCCGTCGCCGACCCTTCCGCTGCCTTCCTCGACCCCCGCGCGTGCCGCAACGAAACGATTGAAGTCGGTGCTGTTACGAGGAGGCCCGCGGCCGCGATCCACGCCGCCCACGCCGAGGGGCTGAGCTCACCCAGATTGGACAGCAGACTTCCGACGTCCACCTCACCAGCGTATGGATGGGCCGCTTGTCTGTCAGCCATGGCGACCACAGCTCGGCCTGGGGATCGAGAGATGTCCGATATCGCCAGCGGTCGCCCGCCAAGCACCACTTGTTTGTCGAGGAGCGGCATTCCGCCGCCATCGACGCCCCCGTCAACCCCACCGCGCATCAGCGCCCCGGCGCCGTCCACTCGAGCGTGTGGCGGAAGCCGAGGCGGTGTCGCATCCGCGCTCCCGGCAGGACTGCCTCGGCGAGAGCCTGGATCTCGGAGAAGGAGAGCACCGGGTCCGCGACCGGGTAGGGCGGGGGAGCCGCAGGCGCGAGGGACGGTCGGGGGTGCTTCACGAAGCCGATCAGCGGGTTGGTGACGATCGACGCGAGGTCCCACGCGAGGTCGAGTGGGGAGTCAGGCGGGGCGAGGCCGACGCAGAGGAAGCGGCCGCCTGGGGCGAGGAGGCGGCGTACGTCGTGGAGGGCGGCCCCGACGTCGAGGTGGTGCAGGACCGCGACCATGGTGACGACGTCGAAGGGACCCTCGACTGCGGCGAGCGGGGTGTCGGAGACGCGGACGGAGGGCAGACGAGAGCAGCGCGCCGCCGCGGCCGCACGCATCCCGGCGTCGGTGTCGATGCCGACGGCCTCGTCGAGGGACGAGCCCAGCGCGGCGAGGAGCGCGCCCTGGCCGCAGCCGACGTCGAGCGCGCGCCGCCGCCGGTCCGGCAGGCGGGACAGGATCCAGCCGTGGAAGTGGTCGTTGTGGCTCCACGGGTGCCGCGCGTTGAGGCGCGCCATCGCGCGCGACGCACGTCCGCCCCACCGCGAACGGGTGATGCTGCGGACGTCGAGCACGTCAGCTCATCCGGCGCAGCAGGCCGGCGGGCGCGCGCTTGACCACGACGCCGAGCGGCGCCCATGGCCAGGCGGGGACGCGGGCTGACTTCTTCTCCTTCTCGATCGCGTCGACCATGGCGCGCACGCCCTTCTCGGTGGAGGTCATCAGCGGCGTCCTGGCGGACGTGCCGGACATCTCGGAGACGATGTAGCCGGGATAGAGCACGGTGACCTTGATGGCCGTGCCGTGCACGTCGGCGCGGAAGCCCTCGGCGAGGTGCGCGACCGCGGCCTTGGTGGCGGCGTACGTCGTGATGTTCTTCGGCATCCCACGCAGGGCGGAGAACGACGAGACCATCACCAGGTGCCCGCGCCCCTGCCGGCGGAAGATCGCGGCCGCGGCCTCGGTCTGGGCGAGCGCGCCGATGAAGTTCGTCTCCGCGGTCTGCTTGTTGGCGTCGAAGCGGCCGGTGCCGAGCGGCTGGCCCTTGCCGAGCCCGGCGTTGACCACGACCCGGTCGAGCCCGCCGAGCTCCTCGGCGAACTCCTCGAAGACCCGGAAGACGGCGTCGTGGTCGTTGACGTCGAGCGCCTTGACCGAGACCCGGACGCCGGGGTGGGCGGCGGCGACCTCGGCCGAGAGGGCGTCGAGGCGCTCGGTCCGCCGGGCGCAGAGGGCGAGGTCGTGGCCGAGCGCGGCGAACTGCCGGGCCATCTCGGCGCCGAGCCCGCTGCTCGCCCCGGTGATGAGGATGGTGGTCACGGTCGGCTCCTAGCGGTAGGTGAGCAGGTCGGGGGAGAGGTGGTCGTGGGCGTTGAAGCTGACCAGGGTCGTGCCGCGCGCACCGCACACGACGGTGGAGGCGCCGGTGTTGACCGAGACCGGGTTCAGCCGCAGCCACAGGTCGGTCCGCGCGTCCGCGGCGTCGGCGAGCAGCGTGGCGCACGCCCACGCGACCGGCCCGCCGCTGGTGAGGACGACGGCGGTCCCCTTCCGCGGAAGGGCCGCGACGAGGCGGCCCAGCGCGGCCTCGACGCGCGAGGTGAAGGCAGCGAAGGACTCGTCATACGCCTCGTCGTGGGCGCCCGACGTCCAGCGCAGGGTCGCCTCCTCGAACCACCGCTGGAACGCCGCCTTCTCCGACTCGCCCTCGACGGTGGTGGGCTGGTCGTGGACGGCGAGGACCTGGAGGTGGTCGAACTCGTTCCAGCCGGGGTCGACGGCGACGTCGGCGGTCCAGCCGGCACCCTCCAGCACGCCCGCCGCGGTCTGCGCGTGCCGCCTCATCTCGCCCGCCACCACGACGTCGGGGGCGACGCCGCGGGCGGCGAGGGCGGCCCCGAGCACGCGCGACTGCTCGTGGCCGACGTCGGAGAGGTTGTCGTAGTCGGCGGCGCCGAACGACGCCTGGCCGTGCCGCACCAGCAGGATGCTGCTCACTCGGCGATCAGCCCGTCGAGCCGGCGGCCGATGATCTGCACGGCCGGCCCGAAGAGGGCGTACATCTCGTTGGTCGTCTGGCCGTGGAACCAGCGGTAGTAGATCTGCTGCGCGATCACCGCCATCCGGAACAGGCCGAACACCTCGTAGAACCGCCACTGCGCGGGGGTGACCGTGCGACCGGTGCGCTCGCCGTACGCCGTCACGAACTCCTCGCGGGTCAGCATGCCGGGCAGGTGTGTGGGCACCCGACGCATCATCTGGAACTCCTCGGTGTCGTCGGCCTGGACCCAGTACGCCATCGAGCCGGCGAGGTCCATCAGGGGGTCGCCGAGCGTCGCCATCTCCCAGTCCAGGACCCCGACGACCTTCGTCACGTCGTCGGCCGACAGCACCAGGTTGTCGAGCTTGAAGTCGTTGTGGATGACACAGGTGGCCACGTCGTCGGGCTGGCGCTCGTCGAGCCACGCCATCACCGACTCGAGGTCGGGCACGTCCTCGGTGCGGGCGTTGCGGTAGCGAGTGGACCAGCCCTCGACCTGGCGGCGGACGTAGCCGGCGCCCTTGCCGAGGTCGTCCAGGCCCGCCGCTGACGGGTCGATGCCGTGCAGCTCGGCCAGCACGTCCACGGCGTCGAGGCACAGCGCGCGGGCCTGCTCGGGGGACAGCGGCACGTCCGCCGGCCACTCGCTGCGGGGGATGACGCCGGCGATGCGGTCCATGGCGTAGAAGTCGCCACCGACGACGTCCGGGTCGTCGCAGAAGGCGACCATCGGCGCGACGTAGTCGAAGACCGGCGCCAGTGCCGACTGGATGACGTACTCGCGGCGCATGTCGTGCGCGCCCCGGGCCTTGGTGCCCTTCGGTGCGCGCCGCACGATGAGGTCGCGGCCGGAGGGGTAGCGCAGCAGATAGGTGAGGTTCGAGGCGCCGCCGGTGAACTGCCGGACCTCGGGCTTGCCGTCGAGGCCCTCGGGGGTCGCGGCGTGCGCGCGGATCCAGGCCGCCACACGGGCCACGTCGAAGGCGTCCTCCTCGCGCACCTCGCGGGCGCCCGGCACGGCGGTCACGACGCGTCCAGCGCGTCGAGCTTGGCGGCCTGGTCGCGCATGACCGCGTCGTAGGCCGGCCGGTCGGCCCACTTCAGGAAGTACGCCTGGCGCGCGGCCTCGTCGGGCACGATCACGTCCTCGCCCGCGTCCATGCCGGCGAGGACGGCTGCGGCAATGTCGTCGGCGGTGACCTGCGAGCGCTCGACCAGCCCGGCGACGACAGTGCCGACGACCTCGTCACTGCCCTGCATGGAGTCCATCAGGTTGGTGCGGAAGTAGGACGGGCACACCACGCTCGCCCGGATGCCGTACGACGCCAGCTCGTGGCCGCAGGTCTCGGTGAACGCCACCACGGCGGCCTTCACGGCGTTGTAGGAGCCCATCCCGCCCGGGTGGACGAGGCCGGCGAGCGAGGCGACGTTGACCAGGTGCCCGGAGCGCTGCTGCTTGAGCATCGGCACGAATGCCCGCGTGCCGCGGACCGCGCCGAAGAGGTTGATGTCGGTGATCCACTGCCACTCCTCGAGCGTGCAGCGGTCGACGCGCCCACCACCGGCGACGCCGGCGTTGTTGACGAGCACGTCGAGGCCGCCCCAGCGCTCGCGCACCGCGTCGACCGCGCGCGCCCAGTCGTCGTCGGAGGTGATGTCGAGGGCCAGGTCGACGCCGTCCGCCCGGACGCGGTCGGTGGCCAGCACCTCGTCGCCACGGGCCCGGAAGGCAGCGACCAGCGCGGCACCGAGGCCGGACGCGGCGCCGGTGACCAGCACGCGGTTCACGAGGCGTGCTTCCCGAGCTCGATCTTGGCGACGACGTTGCGGTGCACCTCGTCCGGACCGTCGGCCAGCCGCAGGGTGCGGGCGCCGACCCAGGCCGCGGCGAGCGGGAAGTCGTCGGAGACGCCGGCGCCGCCGTGGAGCTGGATCGCCATGTCGATCACGTCGAGGGCCATGTTCGGGACCTCGACCTTGATCTCGCTGACGGCGGAGTACGCCTCCCGGCTCATGCCCTGGTCGAGCAGCCACGCGGCGTGCAGCACGAGCAGCCGCGAGCGGTTGATCGCGATGCGGGCGTCCGCGATCCGCTCCCGGTTGCCGCCGAGGTTGGCGAGGGGCTTGCCGAACGCGGTGCGCGAGTTGGCGCGGGCGCACGCGAGCTCGAGGGCGCGCTCGGCGAGGCCGATCGCGCGCATGCAGTGGTGCACGCGGCCCGGGCCGAGCCGGCCCTGGGCGATCTCGAAGGCGCGGCCGGGACCGAGGAGCACGTTCGAGAGCGGCACCCGGACGTCGTCGAAGGACACCTCGCCGTGACCGAGCGGCTCGTCGTAGTAGCCCATCGTGGTGAGCATCCGCTGGACCTCGACGCCGGGGGCGTCGCGGGGGACCAGCACCATCGTGTGCCGGGAGTGCCGGTCGGCGTCGGGGTCGGAGAGGCCCATGAAGACCAGGACCTTGCAGTCGGGGTTGCCGATGCCGGTCGACCACCACTTGCGACCGTTGATGACGACCTCGTCGCCCTCGACGCGGGCGGTGGCCGCCATGTTGGTGGCGTCGGAGGAGGCGACCTCGGGCTCGGTCATGCAGAAGGCGCTGCGGATCTCGCCGCGCAGCAGGGGCTCGAGCCACTGCTGCTTCTGCTCCTCGGTGCCGTACTTCAGCAGCACCTCCATGTTGCCGGTGTCGGGGGCGTTGGAGTTGAAGACCAGGGGCGCGAGGAAGGACCGGCCCATCGCCTCGGCCACCGGCGCGTAGTCGACGTTGGAGAGCCCCTCGCCGCCGTCGGTGCCGAAGTCGGCGGCGTACCGGCCCGCGTGCGCGGCCGGGAGGAAGAGGTTCCAGAGCCCCTGGGCGCGCGCCTTGGCCTGCAGCTCGGCGATGACCGGGTCCGGGGTCCAGCTGTCCCCGCCCGACTCGCGCAGCCGGGTGATCCGCTGGTGCGCCTCGGCCTCGATCGGCTCGATCTCGTCGGAGACGAACGCGCGCACCCGATCGCGCAGGTCGGCGGCACGCGGGGAGAGGGAGAAGTCCATGGCGTTGACCTTCGCACACTGTTGAGCAATGCTCAACAGTGTGTCCGACCACAGCGAGGCCGCCGCCCCC
The DNA here is from genome assembly GCF_031844425.1 of Microbacterium sp. ARD31. Lineage (NCBI taxonomy): Bacteria > Bacillati > Actinomycetota > Actinomycetes > Micrococcales > Microbacteriaceae > Microbacterium > Microbacterium sp. ARD31. The sequence continues at coordinate 15,006 of NZ_JAUZVE010000051.1, read as the reverse complement.
GTACGCCGACGGCTGAGCGCCGACGAGCGCCGCCGGCAGCTGGTGGCCATCGGGCTCGCCAAGATCGTCGAGACGCCCATCCAGGACCTGTCCATGGACGACATCGCCACCGAGGCGGGCATCTCGCGCGGCCTGCTCTTCCACTACTTCCCGACCAAGACCGACTTCTACCTCGCCTGCATCGCCGCGGCGGGTCGCCGGATGCTGCGCACCACCGCGCCGGACGAGGACCTGCCGGGGGAGCAGCAGGTCGAGATGACGACCCGGCTGATGGTGGAGCAGATCGAACGACGGCGCGACTTCTACCTCGCGCTCGTCCACGGGCACGGCGTCGCCGACCCGCGGGTCAGCGAGGTCATGGACTCGGTGCGCCAGGGCAGCACCGACCGGGTGGTCGCGGCGCTCGGGGTGCCGGCGCGCCAGCACGACGTCGTACGCGCCTGGTGGGCCTACACGGAGGACCGGGCGCTCAGCTGGTCGGCTGTGCCGACCGGCGAGCGCCCGGTCCCGTTGTCTGGTCTGGTCGCGGAGTGCGTCGCCGCGCTCCACGCCCTGCTGGCCCTCAGCTCGTGAGGACCGGCCGGTTCGTCAGCGCTTGACGACCTTGCCCTTCACCGAGAAGCGGGCCTTGTCGTCCAGCGGCACGCCCTCGCACGCCAGGACGGTGTCCCGGCCGCACTTGTAGCGGGTCGAGGCGTTGACCAGCGTCACGGAGACGGCGGCGACGCGCTTGTTGCTGAAGGCGACCTTCTTGTGACCGTCACCGCGCCGGTTCAGCTTCACCAGCTTGGTCTGGCGCTTGCCGTTGGTGAGGTGCACGACGACCACGGCGTAGGGGGAGGTGGCCTTCACCGGGCCGTTGACCGCGACCGACAGCTTCCACTTCTTGCTGCCGAGCCCCTTGCCGGGGACGTAGACGTAGGACGCCGAGGCGAGGTGGTTGACCTTCACCGCGAAGCGCTTGGCGCGCTTGCCCTTGCTGAGCTTCTTGCCGCCGCGGACCTTGGGGAACGGGTACTCGGCGCCCTCGGGGTAGTTGGCGGCCGGGGTGAGGTTGCCGGCGGCGAACTGGGCGTAGACCTTGCCGAAGCCGCCCTTCTTCTTCAGCACCTTCTGGAGCGCGGCGATGCTGTTCTTGCCACCGTCGCTCTTCAGGGAGCCGGCCTGGTCCCACACCTTCTTGACGACGCCGACGCCGTACTTGGTGGAGAGGTACTCCCAGAACACCCAGTTGCCGTACTGGTAGCCCTCGTTGCGGCTGAACAGGTCGAGCGGGAGGTACGGGGCGTAGATCTGGCTCCACGGGAAGTACTGGCGGTTGTCGTTGACCGCGGTCGCGATCCGCTCCTCCATCCACGTCGCCGTGGACTCCATCATCCAGGGGTCCTCGTTGAAGTCGTAGGCGTACTGGATGGCGTGGAAGAACTCGTGGGCCGCGGTGACCGTCAGGTTGTCGGTCGGGGTGCCGTTGGGGAACTGCGCGGCCGCGAAGTCGTTGTCGAGCACGCAGTAGCCCGAGCCGGTGCGCTTCTTGACGACGTCCTCGCCGGCGCAGAAGCCGTAGATGTCGCCACCGAGGTCCTTGAGGTAGACGTCGAAGAGCGCGTTGCCGCCCTTGGCGCCGTCGGTCAGCGGCGCGCGGTAGCCGAGGCCGTCGACCTCCTGGCTCCACACGGCGTCCATGACGGCCAGGTTGGTGGCCGGCCAGTCCGGCGACGGCGGGGCGTCGGAGCCGGTCGGGACGTAGTGGATGCACAGCCGCGTGTTGCAGACCGGGGCGGCCTCGGGGACGGTGTAGCCGAAGCCCTGCGGGTCGCCGACGCCGTCGGTCGGGCGGGCGAGGAGGCGGTCGGCGAGGCGACGCTCGGTGCCGCGGAGCTTGGTCTTGTTGAGCCAGAGGTCGCGCAGCGCGAGCGTGGCGGAGGGGTCGCGCGGGAGCGCCTTGCCCGTCATCACCCGGCGCGCCGTGTCGAGCATCTCGGACGGGGTGGCCTCGCCGAACTCCGGCAGGGCCGGCTCGGGGGCGAGCTCGAGGGCCTCGGCCGGCGACGGCACGTGGGTGCGGCCGGGGCCCGACGGGCGGTGGTCGGCGCCGCCCTGGTCGGCAGCGACGGCCGGGGCGGACAGCGCCGCGCCACCCATCAGTGCCAGAGCAACAGCGGTGGTGACGATTCTGCGCATGTTTCCCCTCGTGGTTGTCATCTCGGGTGTGACCCTAACCCAGCGCCGGGCCGCCGACGGGACGCCGGACGGCCTCAGAGATCGGCGATGTGCTCGATGATCGCGGTGGTGGAGATGGCCGGGGTCCGCTCGAGGTAGACCACCTCGCACACGTCGGAGAGCTCGTCGAACTTCCCGGCCCAGTCGTCGCCCATCACGAGCACGTCGGCGCCGTGCTCGAGGATGTAGTCGCGCTTCTGCTCCAGGCTCTCCTCGACGAAGACCTCGTCGACCACCTTGAGCGCGCCGACGATGGCCAGCCGCTCGCGCTGGGTGAACACCGGCACGCGGCCCTTCTTGCGCTCGTTGAGCGCGTCGGCGGACACGCCGACCACGAGCCGGTCGCCCAGCGCCGCCGCGCGCTCGAGCACGCGCAGGTGCCCGACGTGGAACACGTCGAACGTTCCGAAGGTGATCACGGTGCGAGGCATGCGCCGCATTCTGGCACGGTCGGGCACGATGGCTGGCATGCCCGCCACGCCCCCGACGGTCGCCCCGACGATCTCCCTCATCACGCCCGATCCCGGGGCCGACGAGGCGCGCCGCCGCGGCCTGAGGCGGATGCGTACGGTCGCCGTGGGGCTGCTGCTCCTCGCCGCCTGCGTGTACGTCGCCACGCTCGGCCGCGACGGGTTCTGGGGCTTCGTCAACGCGGGCGCCGAGGCGTCGATGGTCGGTGCGATCGCCGACTGGTTCGCGGTCACCGCCCTCTTCAAGCACCCGCTCGGCCTGCCGATCCCGCACACCGCGCTGGTGCCGAAGCGCAAGGACGAGCTCGGCAAGGGGCTCGAGGAGTTCGTCGGTGAGAACTTCCTCCAGGAGGACATCATCCGTGACCGGGTGGCCGCCGCGACGATCTCGGCCCGGGTCGGTGAGTGGCTGGCCGAACCCGCCAACGCCCGCCGGGTGGTCGACGAGGCGTCCGACGTGGCGGCGATCGCGCTGGGCAAGGTGCGCGACGACCACGTCGCCGACCTCGTCACCCAGGCGCTCGTGCCGCGGTTCCGCGAGGAGCCGATCTCGCCGCTCCTGGGGTCGACCCTCATGGAGGTGCTGCGCGACGACCTGCACCACGGGGTCGTGGACCTTGCGGTCGACGAGATGCACCGCTGGCTCGTCGACAACCCCGAGACGTTCTCGCGCGTGCTGGAGGAGCGGGCGCCGTGGTGGGCCCCGCCGCGGCTCAACGACGCGGTCACCTCGCGCCTGCACGTGCAGGCGCTGGCCTGGCTGGAGGACATCCGCGACGACCCGCACCACCGGGCCCGCGAGGCGCTCGACTCGATGCTGGGCCAGCTGGCCCACGACCTGCTCAACGACGTGGAGACCCAGGAGCGGGCCGAGGCGTTCAAGAACCGGCTGCTGGAGCACCCCCAGGTGGTCACCACGGCCATCTCGCTGTGGAAGGCGATGCGCTCGGCCCTGCTGGGGTCGATCCAGGACCGCGACGGTGCGGTGCGCCAGCGGCTGCTCGCCGAGCTGAACCTGTTCGCGGAGCGGCTGCGCGACGACGCTGCCCTGCGCGAGCGCCTGGACCGGATGGCTGCCGACCTGACCGTGTTCATGGTGGAGCGCTACGGCGCCGAGGTGACGACGGTGATCACCCACACCATCGAGCGCTGGGACGGCAAGGAGGCGGCCCGCCGCATCGAGCTCCACGTCGGACGCGACCTGCAGTTCATCCGGATCAACGGCACGATCGTCGGCGGGCTCGTCGGCGTGCTGATCCACGCGGTCAGCTTGTTGGTGCCCTGACGGGCGCCGGGCCCGTCAGCGCCGGCAGGGCTTCATCACGGGCATGACCGGCGACCGGCTCTGGTGGGAGTGGCGCCACGCGTCGTCGAAGTGAGCGGCGTACTGGTCGTGCAGCCAGCGGTTGTCGAGGATGCGCACCATCACCTCGTCGTTGTAGAGCAGGCCGCCGCAGGTGGTGTTCGAGGTGCCCGTGACGGTGAGGAAGGTCGGGCGGCCCCGGAACCGTGCGTGGACCGTCAGCATCTTGTCGTGGGTCAGCGTCGTCCGGACGGCGGAGCGCGGCAGGCGCCCCTGGGGCAGCCTGGCCTCCATCCAGTTCTCGACGGTGTCGCGCGTGGTGATGACCCGCACCCGGCAGCCCCGGCTGGACAGGCGGGCCAGCTCGGCGCGCACGTCGGCACGCTGGATCACCGCGAACATGGCGTTCACGTCGCGCGCCCCGGGCCGGCACGAGACGTCGCGCAGGGTCGCGAGCAACAGGTCGCGGCGCGTCGGGTAGACCGTGGCGCTGACCGTCCCGGAGTCGAAGGTCTTGCGCCGGTCGTCCCAGGTGCGTCCGCCGACCGTGAGGCTCTGGTCGAACAGCCGCGCGAAGTACTCCGTGCCGAAGCGGTACAGCGCGGGGTCGTCGATCTTGAGCAAGGAGTTGTACTGGCGGTACTGCCGGTCCTCGAGGTTGGCCGAGCTGGTGATGAACGACTGCACCCCGCCGATGTCGGTGACGTAGAACTTCAGGTGCTGCACGTTCTGGCTGTCGGGGAACGGCCCGGGTGCCCGCCACGGCAGGCACGCGCCGCGGCAGATCGTGACGTTCTTCCGGGCGGGGTCCTGGGCCTCCAGCTTCTCGATGAGTCGCCGTCCCCGCGAGTTGAGCCGCAGGTCGTCGTCACCGACGAGGTAGACCTCCGCGCCGCGCCGCTGGGCCGCGATCAGCGCCTTCGTCGGTGGCTCGATGTCCCAGCGGAACATCGCGACGCGGATGCTGTCGCCGGGGCCCGCGGCGTCGAAGAGCGCGCTCGGCCGCGCCAGCACCGTCGGGTCGCCCGGCCGCGTGGGCGGGGAGGAGAAGCACACCTCGATGCCACCGGACGCCTGGCAGCCGGACTTCCCCGCGCGCGCCGCCGGCGCGGTGTCGTACGCCGCTGCGGGCAGGCCGACCGCCACGAGGACGAGCAGCACGATGAGCAGGAGCGGACGGCGCATGGATCTCCCCGGGGTACGGCGTGGCTGTCGGTGGTCGGCCCCACCCTCGCACGGGGACGTCCCGCCGCGTGCGCGGACGGTGTTGACTGGCCCCATGACCCGCGAGCCCGAGCCGATGGACGTGCCGATCCGTGACGAGTCGATCCGGCTGGGGCAGTTCCTCAAGCTGGCGAACCTCGTGGAGAGCGGCGCCGAGGCCAAGCCGGTGATCGCCGACGGCGCCGTCCTGGTCAACGGCGAGGTGGAGACGCGGCGGGGCCGCCAGCTCGTCCCCGGTGACGTGGTCACGCTGGGCGGGCTGGCGGCCCGGGTCGCGACGGGAGAGGCCGAGATCGACGTCCCCTGGTGACGGGGGAGCGGTCTACTTCACCTCGCGGTGCAGCACCCGGTAGGTCCCGACCGCCAGGGGGAGCAGCACCCACACCGCGGTGGCGGTCCCGAGCTGGGCCCAGTCACGGCCGGCCATCTCGCCGGCGAAGAGCGGCTGGGTCACCGCGTCGAGGTTGAGCCACCGGCCGGCGTCCGCGAGGGCCGAGATGGCCATGGTGGCGATCGACCAGACGGTCGGCAGCACCAGCACCGAGACGATCGCGACGGGCGTGTTGAGGAACAGCAGCCCGAACGCGACGCCTTGCAGGACGTAGATCATCAGGGCGAGCACGAGGCCGGAGGCGGCCGCTCCGGACAGGTCCCACTCGCCGGTGCCGCCCACGACGTTGGCCAGCGCCGACGCGACGACCGCGACCGCGAGCACGACCAGCGCGAGCAGCAGGGCGGCCAGCACCTTGGCCAGCACCACCCGGCCGCGGCGGGGCTCGAGGGTGAAGGTGACCAGGCCGGTGCGCTGCGACCACTCGGCGGTCGCGGCCATGATGCCGAGGACCGGCAGGAGCATCGCCAGGGGCAGCGTGGAGAGCTCCAGCAGGCCGCGGAACGAGGCGTCCTCCGCAGGACCCCAGATGAGGAACGCCGCCAGGATGATCGCGGCGACCGCCGCCATCACGATGACCATCCAGCGACCGGCGCGGGTGTCGACCATCTTGCGCAGCTCGGCGTGCAGGGTCCGCCCGAAGGGCACGCCCGGTCGGCCGGGCAGCGGCTCCGGGATGCGCACGCCGTCCGTGTGGCCGCCGACGGCGGGGGTCGTCGGGTCGGTGTCGAGGCGGCTCATGCTGCGTCTCCTTCGCGCGAGGTGGCGGCGGTGAGGCCGAGGAACATCTCTTCGAGGCCCTCGGAGCCGCCGGAGCGCAGCTCGAGGAGCACGACGCGCTCGTCGGCGGCGATCCGGCCGACCACGCCGGGCTCGGCGTCGACGACGAGCCCGGAGCCGGTCCGCGTCACCGGCACGCCGGCCGCCTCCAGCAGGCCGGAGAGGCGGGCGTCGTCGGTCGAGTGGACGGTGGTGCCGCCGCGGGCGAGCAGCTCCTCCTTGGAGCCCATGGCCACGATGCGGCCGCGGCCGATCATGACCAGGTCGTCGGCGACGATCTGCACCTCGTGGAGCAGGTGGCTGGAGAGCAGCACGGTGCCGCCGCCGTCGGCGAAGCGCCGCAGCAGCCCGCGCATCCAGTGGATGCCCTGCGGGTCGAGGCCGTTGGCCGGCTCGTCGAGGACCAGGACCTGCGGCTCGCCGAGCAAGGCTGCGGCCAGTCCTAGGCGCTGGCGCATGCCGAGGGAGTAGTTGCGGACCCGGCGCCCGGCCTCGTCCTCGGTCAGGCCGACGAGCGCGAGGACCTCCTCGACGCGGGTGCGGGGGACGCCGATGGAGATCGCGGCGACGAGGAGCACCTCGCGGCCGGTGCGGCCGGGGTGCTGGGCCGAGGCGTCGAGCATCACGCCGACCTGGCGGGCGGGGTTGTGCAGCTCGCGGTAGGTCTGGCCGAGGATGGTCGCCCGGCCCGAGGTGGCCGGGGTCAGCCCGGTCATCATCCTCATCGCGGTCGACTTCCCGGCGCCGTTCGGGCCGAGGAAGCCGACCACGCTGCCGGGACGCACCTCGAACGAGATGTCGTCCACGGCGGTGAAGCCGCCGTAGCGCTTGGTGAGGTTCTCCACTGTGATCATGGCTCCAGCCTCGCGGTCACAGCAGGCGCCCGGCATCGGACGCAGGGGTCCACGGCATCCGACCCAGGTATCGAACCGGGCCTCCTGGCCGACACCTTGGTCGGACGCCCGGGACGTCCGGGGTCCTCTAGCCTCTGGCCCATGCCAGTGCCCGAGGACGACTCAGTGGTCACCGGGGAGCGTCCGACCCGCTGGGCGTCGACGTGGCGCTACGCCCTCGCCCTCGTGATCAGCCTGGGGACCTGGGGCGTCATGGTGGTGACCGCGGCCGAGCGGCCGGCCGGCGACCCGAGGGTGATGTGGTTCCTCGTCGGCGACCCCCTCCTGGGCCTGCTCTCCTTCGTGCTCATCCGCTGGCGGCACCGTCGCCCCGCAGCGGTCGCCCTGCTGCTGACGGCCTTCTCGTTCGTCTCCGTCTCAAGCGCCGGTCCGGCGTCGTGGATCGTCGGCTCGATCGCCTCGCGCCGCCGGTGGCGGCTGCTGGCCGTTGTCGCGCCCCTCAGCGTCCTGGGCGGCGTGGTGCAGGAACGCATCGGGCTCTCCGAGGACGCGCTGCCGCTGTGGGTGTCGATCGCCTTCGGGGTCCTTGTCGTGGGCATCCTCATCGCCACCGGCTACGCCATGGGCTCGCAGCGCCAGCTCGTCGACTCCTACCGGGACCGTGCTGAGACGGCCGAGCGCGAGCAGCGGGCGCGCGTCGCCCAGGCGCAGGCCGCCGAGCGGACGCGGATCGCCCGCGAGATGCACGACGTGCTGGCCCACCGGATCTCCCTGGTCGCGATGAACGCCGGTGCGCTGGGCTACCGGACCGACCTGAGCGCGCAGGAGCAGGCGAGCGCCGCGAAGTCGATCGAGGAGAACGCCCACCGGGCACTCTCCGACCTCCGGGCCGTGCTCGGCGTGCTCCGCGACCCGACCCGGCCCACCGGGACCGCCCCCGAGCGGCCGCAGCCCGGGCTCGACGACGTCGCCGCGCTGGTGGCCGAGGAGCGCGCGGGCGGGATGCGGGTACGGCTCTCGGACCGGGTCGGGGGAGAGCTGCCCGCGAGCACCGGCCGGACGGCGTACCGCATCGTGCAGGAGGCGCTCACCAACGCGCGCAAGCACGCCCGGGGCACCGCCGTCACCGTCGACCTGGCGGGCTCACCCGACGACGGGCTGGTGGTCGCCGTGCGCAACGCGGCTCCGGTCGGCTCCGGCCCGGGCCGTCCGTCGCTTCCGGCCTCGGGGCTCGGCCTGATCGGCCTCGCGGAGCGCGCCGCGCTCGCCGGCGGGCGGATCAACCACGGCGTCGATGCCAGTGGCGGGTACGCCGTGCGGGCATGGATACCGTGGGACTCGTGACCGGGGGGACGAGCGCTGGGGAGGGCATCGCGACCGCGCCCCCGCAGATCTCGCTCGCGGTCGTCGACGACGACCCGATGGTCCGCGCGGCGCTGGGGATGATGCTGGGCGGGGCGTCCGGGATCAGCGTGGTCGCCGAGGCCGGCGACGGCGAGGAGGCCCTGACCGTCGTGCCGCGGTCGGGCGCCGACGTGGTGCTGATGGACATCCGGATGCCGGTGCGCGACGGGCTCAGCGCGACCGAGACGCTCCTGGCCCAGCACCCCGGTCTGCGGATCATCGTGCTGACGACCTTCGACACCGACGACATGGTGCTCCGCGCGCTGCGCGCGGGCGCGGCCGGCTTCCTGCTCAAGGACACCCCGCCCGCACGGCTCGTCGAGGCCGTCCGGACCGTCGCGTCGGGCCAGCCGATGCTCTCGCCCAGCGTGACCGCGCAGCTGATCGCCGCCGTCACGCGCGACGACGCGGAGCCCGGGGCGGGCGAGCGCGCCCGCGCCGCCCGCGCGGCACTGGCCGGGCTGACCGAGCGCGAGCGCGACGTGGCCGAGGGCGTGGCGCGCGGCCAGAGCAACGCCGAGATCGCCGCGGACCTCTTCATGGGCGTGCCGACGGTGAAGACGCACGTCGGGCGGCTCTTCACCAAGCTGAGTGTCGAGAACCGGGTGCAGGTCGCGATCCTGGTCCACGACGCCCAGGCCTGAGGACGGTGAAGGGCCGCCCGGCGTCGGGGTCGTGCGGGGTGGTGCGGGTGGTTGCTGGGGGTCAGCGGACCTCGAGCAGGTCCACCACGAAGATCAGCGTCTCGCCCGGCTTGATCACGCCGCCCGCTCCGCGGTCGCCGTAGCCGAGGTGCGGGGGGATCACGAGCCGGCGGCGACCGCCGACCTTCATGCCCTGCACGCCGGTGTCCCAGCCGGAGATGACCTGGCCGATGCCGAGGCGGAACTGCAGCGGCGTGCCGCGGTTGTAGGACGCGTCGAACTCCTCGCCCGTGGAGTGGGCGACGCCCACGTAGTGGACCGAGACCGTCGAGCCGGACGTGGCCTCGGCGCCCTCGCCCTCGACGAGGTCGGTGACCTCGAGGTCGGCGGGCACCTCGCCCATGTGCGGGTCGACGTCGGGCTTCTCGCTCACAATTGCTCCTTCAGGTCTGGGTCAGGTCTGGTGGACGTAGCTGTCGAGCTGGTCGCGCTCGAACTCGAGCTCGCCGATGCGGTTCTTCACCACGTCACCGATGCTGATGATGCCGGTCAGCCTCCCGTCGGCCACCACCGGGACGTGCCGGATGCGGTGCTCGGTCATCGTCTGCATGAGGTCGGTGAGGCCGTCCTCGCCCGTGCAGGTGCGCACCTCGGCGGTCATGATCGTGCTCACGGCGCTGTCGAGCACGGCCTCGTCGGCGTGCAGGCGGCGTACGACGTCGCGCTCGCTCACGATGCCGGACACGCGCTCGCCGTCGTCGCTCACGACGAGGGCGCCCACGTTGTGCTCGGCCAGCAGCGCGATCAGCTCGCGGACCGTGGCGTCGGGGCCGATGGTCACCACGTCCTGGCTGGCCTTGTGCTGGATGACGTCCTTGATCCTCATGGTCTCGACCTCTCGTCCGGCGGCACTACGGATGAGTCACCGTAGCCAAGCCGCGGCGTGAGGGACAGGCCCCGCGCCCGTGCGGACGTTCAGTCCAGGACGGGCGGGCTCTGGCGGTCGCGCAGGTTGCTCACCGAGCCGGGGCCGCGCCGCGGGACGTCGGGGTCGAGGTCGTCGTCGGGGAGCGCGCCGAGGAAGGACAGCGCGGCGTCGTGGAGGTGGCCGTTGCTGGCGAGCGCGTTCCCGCCCCAGGGTCCGTCGGTGCCGTCGAGGGCGGTGAAGCGTCCGCCGGCCTCGCGGACGATGACGTCGAGCGCGGCCATGTCGTAGAGCTCGAGCTCGGGCTCGGCGGCCAGGTCGACCGCACCCTCGGCGAGCAGCATGTAGGACCAGAAGTCGCCGTAGGCGCGGGTGCGCCAGCACCGCCGGGACAGCGACACGAAGTCGTCGAGGCGGTCGCGCTCGTCCCAGCCCGACAGGGACGAGTAGCTCAGTGACGCGTCCTCGAGGCGGCGTACGTCGGAGACCTCGCACCGGGTCGCCTTCAGCAGCGAGCGGCCCGTCCAGGCGCCGTTGCCCGCCGAGGCCCACCACCGGCGCTGGAGCTGGGGGGCGGAGACGACGCCGAGGACCACCTCGTCGTCGACCGCCAGCGCGATGAGTGTCGCCCAGACCGGCACGCCGCGGACGTAGTTCTTGGTGCCGTCGATCGGGTCGACGATCCACCGGCGCTGGCTGTGCCCGGTGGTGCCCTGCTCCTCGCCGACCACCGCGTCGCGCGACCGGACGCGCGACAGCGTGCGGCGGATGCCCTCCTCGACGGCCTTGTCGGCGTCGGTGACGGGCGTGAGGTCGGGCTTGCTCATGACGTGGAGGTCAAGGGCCTTGAACCGGGCCTGGGTGAGCGAGTCCGCGTCGTCGGCCAGGACGTGGGCCAGGCGCAGGTCGTCGGTGTGGTCGGCGGTGCCGCCGGTGATGGGCATGTTCACAGGCTATTCCCAGCATCCGCCCCTAGCCTGCACGCATGGAACTCAACGGTGTGCCGCTGCACCCGCTCGTCGTCCACGCCGTCGTCGTCCTCGGACCGCTCGCCGCCCTCACCGGACTGGCGTACGCCGCCGTCCCGCGCTGGCGCTGGCTGCTGCGCTGGCCGCTCGTGGTGCTCGCGGTGGTGGCTGCTGCCGCGTCGGTGCTCGCCGTCCAGGCGGGCGAGGCACTGCTCGAGTCGCGACCGGAGCTGGCACCCATCGTGGCGGACCACGAGGAGGACGGCGAGCTGATGCGCAACGTCGCGCTGGGCTACGCGGGGCTTTCTGCCCTCGCGGCCTGGGCCCTCGGTGGCGTCTCGGCGCTGGCGTCCGGGCGCGGTGCGCGCGAGACGCGGTTCGGCGTCCCGGTCGCGCTGCTGCTGGCCGTCGGGGCGGTCGCGCTGCTCGTGACGGTCTACCTGGCCGGGGACTCCGGCGCCAGGGCCGTCTGGGGGTGAGTCCGTAGCGGTCGGCGCTACCAGTCGCTCGCGCCCTCGCGGGCGGCGAGCAGCCGGCGGAAGGACTCGACCCGGTCGGGATCGGCCTCGCCGGCGGCGACCGCCTCGTCGAGCCCGCACTCCGGCTCGTCCGTGCCGTGGGTGCACCCGCGCGGGCACGTCTCGGTCATCTCGTCGAGGTCGGGGAAGGCCTCGATGAGGTTCTCGGGCTGGACGTGCGCGAGGCCGAAGGAGCGGATGCCGGGGGTGTCGATGATCCAGCCGTCGCCCCTCCCGTCCTCGCTGGGCAGCTCCAGCAGGTAGGCGCTGGTGGAGGTGTGGCGGCCGCGACCGGTCACGGCGTTGACGATGCCCACCTCGCGACCCGCGTCGGGGACGAGCGCGTTGACGAGCGTCGACTTGCCGACGCCGCTGTGCCCGACGAGCACGCTGGTGCGCCCGCGCAGCCGCTCGCGCAGCTCGGTCAGGTCGCCGGCGCCCTCGCCCTTGAGCTGCGTGACGACCCACGGCACACCCAGGGAGCGGTAGGTCGACAGCAGCGTCTCCGGGTCGGCGAGGTCGGCCTTGGTGAGGCAGAGCAGCGGCGCCATCCCGGCGTCGTACGCCGCCACGAGGGCGCGGTCGATCAGGCGCGGGCGCGGCTCGGGATCGGCGAGCGCGGTCACCACCACGAGCTGGTCGGCGTTGGAGACGATCACGCGCTCCACGGGGTCGTCGTCGTCGGCGGTGCGGCGCAGCGTCGTGGTGCGCTCGACGACCTCCACGATCCGGGCCAGCGAGCCGTCGGTCCCGCTGGTGTCGCCGACGACCCGGACGTGGTCGCCGACGACGACGCCCTTGCGGCCCAGCGGGCGGGACTTCATCGCCATCACCCGGCGTCCGTCGAGGAGCAGGGTGAAGCGACCGCGGTCGACCGTCACCACGCGTGCGTCGACGGCGTCGTCGTAGCTCGGCCGGTCCTTGGTCCGCGGCCGGGTGCGGCGCCGCGGGCGCTCGTAGTGCTCGTGGTCGTGCTCGGAGTAGCGGCCCGTCACGTGGCGGTCCCGTGGACGGCGCGGGTCCAGGCGGACGCGAAGTCGGGGAAGGTCTTCGACGTGGTGGCGACGTCCTCCACGAGCACGTCGTCGACGGCGAGCCCGAGGATCACTCCTGCGTGGGCCATCCGGTGGTCGGCGTAGGTGTGGAAGGTGCCTCCGTGCAGTGCGGCCGGCCGGATGGAGAGGCCGTCCTCGCGCTCCGTGACGTCGGCCCCGAGGCGGCCGAGCTCGGTGGCCAGCGCCGCGAGCCGGTCGGTCTCGTGGCCGCGGATGTGGGCGATCCCGCGCAGGTGCGAGGGGGAGTCGGCGAGCGCGCACAGCGCGGCGACGGCCGGGGTGAGCTCGCCGACGTCGTGGAGGTCGAGGTCCACCCCGCTGAGTCGCTCGGGGCCGACCACGGTGAGGTCGCCGTCAGCGAGGGTCACCTCACAGCCCATCCGGGTGAGGATCTCGCGCAGCTCGTCGCCGGGCTGGGTCGTCTCCGCGGGCCAGTCGGTCACCGTGACGCGACCACCCGTCGCGGCGCCGAGCGCGAGGAACGGCGCCGCGTTGGAGAGGTCGGGCTCGATGTCGTGGTCGACCGCGCGGACCGGCCCGGGGGCGACCGCCCACCGGTTGGCGTCGTGGTCGTCGACCTCGACACCGTGCTGCCGCAGCATCTGGACGGTCATCTCGATGTGGGGGAGCGAGGGCACCGGCTTGCCGACGTGCCGGACGTCGACGCCGTGCTCGTAGCGGGCGCCGGCGAGCAGCAGCGCGGACACGAACTGCGAGGACGCGCTCGCGTCGATGGTCACGGTGCCGCCGGGCACCTCACCGGCGCCGTGCACGGCGAAGGGCAGCGCCCCGCGGCCGCCGTCGTCGATCCGGACCCCGAGCGCCGCGAGCGCGGACAGCATCGGACCGACCGGTCGCAGCCGCATGTGCGGGTCGCCGTCGAACGCCACCGTGCCCCGGGCGAGGCCCGCCACCGGCGGCACGAACCGCATGACCGTCCCGGCCAGCCCGCAGTCGACGGCGGCGTCGGACTCCCACGGCGCGGGGGTGACGGCCCAGTCGCCGTCCTGGTCCTCGAGCCCCGTGCCGAGGGCGCCGAGAGCGGCGGCCATGAGCAGGGTGTCGCGCGAGCGCAGCGGACGTCGTACGACGCTGGGGCCGTCGGCGAGGGCGGCGAGCAGGAGGGCGCGGTTGGTCAGCGACTTGCTGCCGGGCAGCGATACGACCCGGTCGACCGCGTCACGCGGGCGCGGCGCCGGCCACAGGTCGGTCGGCTCGTCGGGCGTCGCGGGCTCACTCACCCGCGCACCCTATCGAGGTCGGGAGGCGAGGTCAGGTGAGCTGTGCGCGCGCGAGCTTCGCCTCGCGGCGGGCGTCCTTGGCGACCTGCTTGGCCTCGCGGCGCACGTCGGCGGCCGCGCGGCGGGCCCGCCAGGCCACACCCGGCTTGCCCTCGGTGTCGACGGCAGCGAGCAGGAGGCCGCCGAGCACGGAGGCGTTCTTGGCGAACTGCAGGCGCTGCAGGTTCTTGGCCTGCGGGTCCGTCTCCTCCCAGAAGCGGTGGCCGGCGAAGGTGGTGGGGACCAGCGAGGCCGCGAGGACGGTGGCGCTGAGGCGGGGCGCCCGGCCGGTGGCGAGCGCGGCCGCGGCGAGCAGCTGCGCGCCGGCGTTGACGCGCACGAGCGTCTGGGGGTCGGTCGGGATCGGCGCCTGGGGCACGGCCTTCTGCGCCAGCGGGACGACCCGGTCGGTGACCGGCTTCGCCTTGGCGGCGTGGGCTTCGGCGTTGCGCAGGGCGTTGATGCCGCCGACGACGAAGATCGAGGCCAGCATCGGACGGGCGAGCAACCGGGTGATCGTCATGACTCCTGTCTACACGATCGCGCCGAGCGCGCGCCCCGTCCCCAAGGGTGCGCGTGGCACCGGTCAGCGCAGCACGGTCTGCCAGGTGTTGTTGCCGGGCTCGGGGTCGTCCGCGCCGGGCACGAGGGTGGCGGTGACCGTGCCGCCCGCAGGCGCGACCAGGATCATGGTGACCGGCGAGGTGTCGGACGCGGAGATCCGGCAGGTGATGCCGCCCTCCCGTCGCTCGCAGCGGTCGTCGAGCGCGATGGCCACGACCACCCGGGACAGCTCGACCTGCAGGGTCGCGGTGTCGCCCGTGGCCAGCCCAGCGGGGCGGAGGGTCACGCCGTACAGCGGCTCGCTGCCGGTGACCGACCCCGTCAGGGTCGCATCCGCGGGTGTCGGGTCCGGGTCGGGATCAGGCGTCGGGTCCGGGGTGGGGTCCGGTGTCGGGTCCGGGGTGGG
>NZ_JAUZVE010000050.1:0-51249 GCF_031844425.1 Microbacterium sp. ARD31 | reverse complement strand
CATCGATTTCATCCCAACGCAGATCCGACACCGGGCCGCTCTCCTTCGAGGTCTGGCGGAAGTCCCTCTTGACATCCACCGCTTTGTGATTATGGTTTATCTAACGTGAGTCTTGTTGAAGATCACATAAAGATAACATGAGACCTTCGGGTCGGCGAGGTCTCCCGGCGCAGCGCTGCAGGGATGGCCACGCAAGGATCGTCGCCTTCAACGCCGGAGGCGGCAGACCGAAAACGGGAGCAAAGATGCGCGCAGTGGTTTTCAGTTCGGAGGGGCAGCTGGCCCTCGAAGAGCGATCGACGCCTGAACCGGGTTACAAGGAGATCCTGATCGAGACCGCCGCGGTGGGGATCTGCGGAACAGACACCCACGTTCTCGACGGCGAGTTCGAGGGGACCGTGTTCCCCCTCGTGCCCGGACACGAGGCGACGGGAACCATCGTCGCCTTGGGCGAGGGGGTCAACAACGGCGTCTTCGACTTCAAGGTCGGTGACCACGTCGCGGTCAACCCGAGCACCACCTGCGGCGAGTGCGAATTCTGTCTCAACGGACACCAGAACCTCTGCCGCTTCTGGAACGGCCTGGGCGTCGTCGCCTCGGACGGTGCTGCCCAGCAGTACTTCACCGCCCCTGCGGGCAACGTGTACAAGCTCAAGCCCGACACCGACATCTTCGAGGCCGCTCTCATCGAGCCCCTCGCGTGCGCCATCCGCGGCTGGGATGTGCTGCCCCGTCGTCTGGGCGATCACGTGCTCGTCTACGGTGCCGGAACCATGGGCCTGATGATGGCTCAGCTGGCCAAGCGCGCCGGCGCCGCCACGGTCTCGATCGTGGATCTGAACGAGGCGCGACTGAAGACCGCGGAGGAATGCGGTATCGAGCTGCGGTTCACCTCGGCGGACGACGCCGACCGCGAGAAGTGGGACGTGGTCATCGACTGCACCGGCAACATCCGGGCGATCGAGGATGCGCTCACGCGGGTGAAGCCCGCCGGCTACTTCCAGGACTTCGGTGTCGCGCCGGCTGACAAGACCGCTCAGTTCTCCCCCTTCCGCGTCTACCGCGACGAGATCTCCATCGTCGGGACCATGGCCGTCCTCAACTCCTTCGGCAGAGCCGTCGAGCTGTTCGAGGCGGGTGCGATCAACGCCACGGCGATGATCAGTCACTCCTTCACCCTCGACGACTACTCCGACGCGCTCGAGATGTTCCGCCGAGGCGAGGGCCGCAAGTTGCAGATCCGCCCCAACGACGCTGAATCGCGGGTGCTCCTGTGATGACGACGACGGGCTCCGCGCCGACGCGGAACCGGCTGCAGCCGGCAGTCGTGAAGCGGGCGATCTGGATCGGCGTCGCCGTCATCGCGCTTCTCCTCGTGGTGCTGGGCACCAAGGTCGTCCCCAACGACGATCCTCGCGCGCAGAGCGACGTCGCCTTCGACCCGGCCACCTTCGGCGCCGAGACCTTCCCCGCGGTCCGGGACGGGGTCATCGACCGGGCCGTGGATGCTGCGACTCTCGCCCAGGCGATCGCAGAGGACTCGGAGGCCGCGGCCGAGGAGTATTCGATGCCGAGTTCGGGCGGCCCCGTCTACAGCGTGACCTTCACCGGCGTCGCCGGAGAGGGCCAGTCCGGCATCTATCCGATCTCCGTCGAGGGCCTTCCCGAGGATCTGCTCGTGCGGGTGCAGACCGGACCGGCGATCAACGGCACCGATCTGCGCGATGCGACCGGAGACATCCAGTTCGGGCAGTTCCGCAACCAGATCGAATTCCAGAACGCCGCCGCCGCCCTGAACGAAGAGGTGAAGACGCAGGTGCTCGCCGATGTGGACACCGCGGCGCTGGAGGGGCAGACCGTCCAGGTCACAGGCGCCTTCACTCTGGTGAATCCTGCCGCGTGGCTCGTCACGCCCGTCGAGCTGAGCGTCCAGTGAGCGGCGGCGAGTTCGATGAGGTCGTCCTCGAGGCGCGCAACATCGTCAAGAACTACGGCGGTACGCGCGCGCTCAAAGGGGTGAACTTCGAGATCCGCAAGGGGACCGTGACGACCCTGTTCGGAGAGAACGGCGCGGGCAAGTCGACGCTGATGAAGATCCTCTCGGGCGTGGAGCGTCCGACCTCCGGTCAGATCATCCTCGACGGGGAGCCGGTGGAGTTCGCGTCGACCAACGACGCCCGAGACCGCGGGATCTCGATCATCCATCAGGAGCTGAGTCTCGCGCCGAATCTCTCGGTCCGCGACAACATCTTCATGGGTCGTGAGATCGTCGGACCGTTCGGCGTGGACTACGCCGAGGAGGCGCGGCAGACGCGCGCTCTGCTCGAGGAGATGCAGCTCGCCATCGGTCCCGACACCCTGGTCCACGACCTGCGGGTGGGGCAGCAGCAGATCGTCGAGATCGCACGCGCCCTGTCGGTGAATTCGCGCATCCTCATCATGGACGAGCCGACGTCCGCCCTCGCTGCAGCCGAGGTCGAGGTCCTCTTCGGGATCATCCGCGATCTGCTGGCTCGCGGAGTGGCGATCGTCTACATCTCCCACCACCTCGAAGAGGCGCTCGAAGTAACCGATCACGCGGTCGTCCTACGCGACGGAACCATGACGGCGAAAGCCGAGCGCAAGGACATCGACCTGGAGTGGATCGTCAGGAACATGGTCGGCGACAACTTCGACCTGGGGTCACCGCCGACCGGGTACGACTTCGGGCCGCCCGCACTCGCGGTCACCGGTCTGACGGTGCTCGATCGCGAGAACCCCGAGCGCGCCGTTGTGAACGGCCTGGATCTCGAAGTCCGCGCGGGTGAGATCGTCTGCCTGTACGGGCTCATGGGTGCCGGCCGCACCGAGCTGCTGGAGGCGATCGCAGGACGGGAGCCCATCGCCTCGGGCGACGTGCTGCTCGAAGGCCGGTCGATCCTCAAGGACTCCATCGCCGAGAGGATCGACGCCGGTGTGGGGCTCGTGCCCGAGGACCGCCAGCGGGACGGGCTGGTGCAGACCTTCGATGTCGGCACGAATCTCACCCTCGCCAGCCTGGGGCGCAGCCTCGTTCGCGGCATCATCTCGCGCCGTACCGAGAACGACAGGGCCACGGCGCTCATCGCGGACGTCACCGTGAAGACGCCCGGTCCGGATCTGCCCATCGGCGCCCTGTCGGGTGGCAACCAGCAGAAGGTCGTCATCGGCAAGATCGTCGGCACCCACCCTCGGGTCATGCTTCTCGACGAGCCCAGTCGCGGCATCGACGTCGGGGCGAAGGCGGAGGTCTTCCGGCTGCTGTCCGATCGGGCGCGGCAAGGCTTGGCGATCGTCTACTCCACATCCGAAGTCGGCGAATGCCTGAGCATCGCCCATCGGATCATCGTGCTGCGCCGAGGCCGCATCTCTGCGGAGTTCGGGCCCGACGCCACCAAAGAAATGATCATGGCCGCCTCTGGCGAGGCCGTGGCCGCCTGACCTTCAGAACGGACCTGAACAATGACGACAACGAACGTCATCATCGAGAACAAGAAGAGGTTCTCGGTGGCGAAGCTGCTCCTCGAAGGGCGCGCGTTCCTCGCGCTCGTCCTCATCATCGTGGTCTTCTCGATGCTCTCGCCGAACTACCTCACGGTCGGCAACCTGCTCATCATGGCCTCCCATGTGGCGATCTACGCCATCCTGGGCCTCGGGATGCTGATGGTCATCCTCAACGGCGGCATAGATCTGTCCGTAGGCTCCACACTCGGCTTCTCGGCCATCATCGCCGGGTTCCTCCTCCAGGGCGTGCCGATCAACATCTTCGGCATCACCCTCTTCCCCAGCGTGCCCGTGGTCGTGCTCCTGTCGTGCGGGGTGGGCGCGCTCGTCGGCCTCGTCAACGGCGTGCTCGTTGCGAAGTTCAATGTCGCCCCCTTCGTGGCCACCCTCGGCATGCTCTACGTCGTCCGCGGGCTCGCGCTCCTCATGACCAACGGCCTGACGATCAACGATCTGGCGGGCGACGCCGAGCTGGGCAACACGGGCTTCAACTGGCTCGGATTCAACCGCATCTTCAACATCCCGATCGGCGTGCTGATCATGGGTGTGGTCGCGCTCATCCTCGGGTTCGTCCTGGGGCGCACCCGCTTCGGCCGTTGGCTGTACGCAGCGGGCGGAAACGAGCGGGCGGCTGAACTCTCCGGGGTGCCCGTTCGCAAGGTCAAGATCTCGGTGTATGTGATCTCAGGACTGTGCGCGGCGATCGCCGGGCTCATCCTGGCCTCGACGCTGACCAGCGCCAGCCCGACGGCGGGCAACACGTACGAGCTCACCGCGATCGCCGCGGTGGTCATCGGTGGTGCTGCGCTCAGCGGTGGTCGTGGAAACGTCCGCGGCACTCTGCTCGGGGCATTCGTGATCGGCTTCCTCGCCGACGGACTGGTCATCGTCGGAGTCTCGGCGTACTGGCAGATGGTGTTCATGGGTGCGGTGATCGTCGTCGCGGTGCTGCTGAACACGCTGCAGTACGGACGTCGACGCCGGCCGGCGCCCGCATCCCCCACCACCCCCTCGGTGCCGCCCTCGGCGAGCGCGACGCCGGCCCCCACCTCGTCGGAACAGCAGCGACCGGTCTCCACCGAACGCTCGAACTGACCGTCGATCTCGGCGGCGATCACCGCCGCCGAATCATCAAGAAAGGACAATCCACATGAAGCGCATGAAGGCACTTGCCGCCCTCGCAGCAGCGGGCGCGCTCGTCATCGGACTCGCCGGCTGCGCCGGCGACTCGACCACCGGCGGAGGTGCGACCGACGGCGGTGACGCCGGGGCAGCCGGCGGCGACGCGGGCGGCCTGATCACCATCATCGTCAACGACCCGGCCAACCCCTACTGGAAGACCGAGGGCGACGTCGCCGCGGCCACCGCCGAGGAACTGGGCTACGAGGCGACCGTCGGCGCCCACAAGGGCGACACCAACACCGAGAACACCCTGATCGACACCGCGATCTCGAACCAGTCCGTCGCCATCATCCTGGACCCCGCGAACGCGGACGGCTCGGCGGCGGCGGTCAAGAAGGCGACGGACGCCGGCATCCCGGTGTTCCTCGTCAACGCCGAGATCAACGAGTCGGGCATCGCCAAGGCTCAGCTGGTTTCCAACAACGCGCAGGGCGCGGCGATCGGCGCTCAGGAATGGGTGCGTCTGATGGAAGAGAAGGGCGACTACGTCGAGCTCTTCGGCGCACCTTCGGACAACAACGCCCAGACCCGCTCCAACGGCTACACCACGGTGATCAGCCAGTACCCCGAGCTCGTCCAGAAGGGCATGGAGGTGGCCGACTGGGACCGCACGAAGGGCCACGACAAGATGCAGTCGCTGCTTCAGGCGAACCCCGACATCGACGGCGTCATCTCCGGTAACGACGAGATGGCTCTGGGCGCGATCGCCGCGCTCAAGGAGGCCAACAAGCTGGAGGGCGTGCTCGTCGGAGGCTTCGACGGCTCGCCGGACGCCGTCGAAGCCGTGAAGGCGGGCGAGATGGCATACACCGTCCTGCAGCCGGTCGCCGTCTTCTCGAAGACCGCCGTCGAGATGGCGGACGAGTTCATCCGCACCGGCGAGGCTCCGGAGACCGAGAAGCAGGCATTCGACTGCATCCTCATCACTCCGGAGAACGTCGACAAGATGACGGAGCCGTTCACCTACTCCGGCTGAGTCCGGCCAGATCGACCGTGCGCTCCCGCGCGGTCCGCGGGGGCGGACGCCCGGCGTCCGCCCCCGCACCACCATCGAGAGAGCAGCCATGAGCTACATCGTCAACGACCCCGACGACTTCGCCGCCGAGTCGACTCTCGGCTTCATCGCCGCGCACCGTGGCCTCGTCCGCCGTGTGAACGGCGGAGTCGCCCGCGCTTCCGCCACTCCGGCGGGCGAGGTCGCCGTCGTCATCGGCGGGGGGTCGGGTCACTACCCGGCGTTCGCCGGACTCGTCGGCCCGGGGCTCGCGCACGCGGCCGCGATGGGCAACGTCTTCGCGTCTCCGAGCGCGCAGCAGATCTACTCCGTCGCCCGGTCGGTTGCGACGGAGGCCGGCGTGCTCTTCAGCTACGGCAACTACGCGGGCGACGCCCTGAATTTCGACCAGGCGCAGGAACGTCTCCGCGCCGAGGGCATCCCCACCGCGACGGTGCGGGTCACAGACGACATCTACAGTGCTCCCCTCGCCGACCGCGCGAAGCGCCGCGGCATCGCCGGTGACCTTGCCGTTTTCCGCGCCGCGGCGTGGGCGTCGGCGCAGGGCATGGGACTCGCCGAGGTCGAGGCGCTCGCTGCCCGCGCGAATGAACGCACCCGCTCGGTCGGGGTGGCCTTCTCGGGCTGCACGCTCCCGGGCGCCACCGCGCCCCTCTTCACGGTTCCCGACGGGATGATGGCCGTAGGGATGGGGATCCACGGCGAGCCGGGCATCGATGTCGTCCCACTGCCTTCTGCGGGCGAGATCGCGGATCTTCTCGTCACCCGTCTTCTGGAAGAGCGTCCCCATGATCTCGGCGACGGCGCCTCCGCTCGAGTCGGGGTCATCGTCAACGGCCTGGGATCGGTGAAGTCCGAAGAGCTCTTCCTGCTCTACCACTCCGTCGCAGGGCTGATCACGCAGGCGGGCCTCGAGATCGTGGACCCGGAGGTCGGTGAGTACGCGACGAGTTTCGAGATGGCCGGAGTTTCACTCACTCTGATATGGCTGGATGACGTCCTGGAGCAGGCGTGGTCGTCCCCGGCGTACGCGCCTGCATACCGCAAAGGCGTCGTAGACCTCGCCGACCGAATCGCGGACGAGAACGCCGCCGAGGGCGAGACGGCAGAGGATGACGTGATCCATCCGGCGGCGACAGCCGATGCGCAGCGCGCAGGAAAGGACGTCGCCCGGGCTCTGAGCGCGATCCGGGCGATGATCGATCGCGAAGTAGACGAGCTGGGACGGCTGGACGCCATCGCGGGCGACGGCGACCACGGCATCGGGATGCAGCGCGGAGTGCGGGCTGCAGACGCCGCTGCGCAGGCGGCAGCCGGTTCCGACGCGGGACCGGGCACCGTGCTCGCGCGGGCCGGCGACGCATGGGCGGACAAGGCGGGTGGCACCTCGGGGGCCCTGTGGGGACTGGGTCTTCGCGCCGCGGCGAAGGTGCTCGGTGATGCGGCCGCCCCTGACGGGAGGACCGCCTCCGAGGCGGTCGCCGCGGCGAGGGATGCCGTGCAGACATCCGGCAAAGCGCAGATCGGCGACAAGACGATGGTGGATGCGCTCGTACCGTTCGCCGAGACCCTCGCCGAGCGGATCGCCGGCGGCGACGACCTGGCCACGGCGTGGGAGGCAGCCGCCGCCGAGTCGATGAAAGCGGCGCGAGCGACGGCGGACCTTCTCCCGAGGATGGGCCGTGCCCGGCCCCACATGGAGAAGAGTCTCGGGACACCGGACCCCGGGGCGATGTCCCTCGCTCTGGCGATGGCCGCGGGGGCTTCAGCATGGAACGACGGAACGACGGAGGAGAAACGATGAATCGAACGTGGCGCGTGGTCGTCGGCAGCGATGATGCGGGATTCGAGTACAAGGAGATGCTGAAAGCGGATCTCGAGAGCGATCCCCGGGTCGGCGAGGTCATCGACGTCGGCGTCGACGCTGACGGGCACACCGCGTACCCGTCGATCGCCATCAACGCGGCGGAACTGGTGAAGGACGGCCGCGCCGACCGGGCCCTCCTGGTGTGCGGAACCGGTCTGGGCGTCGCCATCGCGGCGAACAAGGTCCCGGGGATACGTGCGGTGACCGCGCACGACAGCTACAGCGTCGAGCGCAGCGTGCTGAGCAACAACGCGCAGGTCCTGACGATGGGTCAGCGCGTGATAGGACGCGAACTTGCTCGCAGGCTCGCGAAAGAGTGGCTGGGGTACGAGTTCGACGAGTCCTCGGCCTCCGCGGAGAAGGTCGCGGTCATCGACGGGTACGAGCAAACCGGAAGCTGTGGCTGACCCCGGGACGACCGGCCCCGACAAGGCGCGCTCCGTCGTGCTGGGCGTGAGCCTCAAGCTCTACATGGACGTGGCGACGACGCTGTCATGGGCCGAGGACGTGGCCCGGATGGCCGCGCGTCACCCTGCAGTGCAGGACGGCAGGGTGACCCTTTTCGTGCTGCCGTCGTTGCCCGCCCTGACTGGAGTGCAAGCCGCATTCGGGGGCACGCCGGTGAAAGTCGGGGCGCAGGACCTCCACTGGGCCGATCGTGGCGCATTCACCGGCGCCGTGAGCGGTGCAGATCTGAGAGAAGTGGGATGCGCCCTGGTGGAGGTAGGGCATGCCGAGCGCCGGAGCGTCTTCGGGGAAAGTGAAGGCACGTTCCGCCTCAAAATGGCAGCGGCCGTACGCAACGGGCTCACTCCCGTGCTGTGCGTGGGAGAGCGTGTGCGCACCGACGCCGCTGATGCTGCCGTGCAGTGCTGTGCTCAGCTCGCCACCGTGCTGGAAGGCATCGACGACCCCGGCGAGCTCATCGTGGCCTACGAACCGGAATGGGCGATCGGGTCGACCGAGCCTGCATCGGCCGAGCATGTCGCTGTCGTCGCCGCGGCACTGCGTCGACACGTGATCTCGCTCGGGGCAGCGGCATCGTCATCGGTCATCTACGGCGGAAGCGCCCAGCTCGGGACGCTCCGGGCGCTCGCCGGTCAGGTCGATGGGCTCTTCCTCGGTCGTTTCGCTCACGACCCCGATGCGCTTGCGCAGATCATCGACGAGGCGGCGCTACCGTGAACAGGGTGACGCACCCCGCATCATCCGCGACGGACAAGCTCGCCGATGCGCGCCAGAGCCGGCAGGCCGAGCGTCAACGCGCCATCACGGAAGCCGTCATGGCGGAGGGCACGGTGCGGATCGAGGACATGGCGAGTCGTTTCGGCATAAGCGTCATGACCGTGCACCGCGATCTGGATGAACTCGAGGCGCGGGGTCTGCTGCGAAAGAGCCGCGGAGTGGCCTCGGCGCTGTCGACGTCTCTCGTCGAGTCGAGCGACGTCTACCGCGCGAGCCGTCAGCTCGTCGAGAAGGACGCCATCGCGCACGCCGCACTGGAATTCATCGAGCCTGGCCAGGCGATCTTCCTGGACGACTCGACCACCACCCTCCACCTCGTGCCGCTGCTGGCAGCGAAGACGCCGTTGACGATCATCACGAACACCCTGACGATCATGAATCAGCTGCAGGGGGTGCGAGGGATCACCCTTCTCGGAGTGGGCGGCCAGTACTACAACTGGTGCAGTGCGTTCATGGGCCGGATCACGACCACCACCATCGCAGGCATGCGGGCCGATCTCGCCATCATGTCGACGCCTGCGATCACCGACGGCCAGGTCTTCCATCAGACACTGGAGACGGTGGACGTGAAGCACGCCATGTTCGATTCAGCCAGCAGGCGTCTCCTGCTGGCGGATCACACGAAGTTCGAGCGGCGGGCGCTGCATGCGCTGTTGCCGCTGTCCGACTTCGACGCCGTCATCGTCGACACCGGTATCGACCGGGATACGCTGCGGGCGATGCGCGATAGTTCGGTCAACGTTGTGGTCGCCCGTGGACAGCACGTCGGGCGGGGGTGACGCGATGACGCCGGCGGAAGCCGCGGTACTGACGGTGCTGGGTGCGGTGAACCTCGATCTGACAGCGCGTGTAACTGCGCTGCCGGCGGCCGGGGAGACGGTCGGCGGCGGTTCTCTCAGCCGTGAACCGGGGGGCAAAGGTGCCAATCAGGCTGTCGCCGCCGCCCGGCTCGGTGCACGCGTGAGGCTGGTAGGCGCGGTCGGCGCAGACGGCGAAGGTGCGTCCATGGTCTCCAACCTCGATGCGGCGGGCGTCGACACGAGCGCCTTGCAACGTGTAGACGAGCCCACGGGGACGGCCCTCATCGTCGTCGACGATGAGGGCGAGAACTCGATCGTCGTGTGTCCCGGAGCGAATGGGCGGATCGACCCGCGCCGTCTGCAGGAGGAGCGCCCCGACGCTCTCCTCGCGCAGCTGGAGGTCGATCTGCGACTGGTCGCCGATCTCGCGCAGCGCACGTCCGGCCTCGTCGCACTCAACCTGTCACCTGTCATGCCGTTGGACGACGGACTTCGGCAGCGCGTCGACCTGTTCATCGTGAATGAGGGGGAGTATGCGAAGGTGCCGTACCTCGCCACTGCGCCGCTGGTCGCCGTCACCCTTGGGGGCGACGGAGCACTCCTCCGACGCGATGGCGTCGTCATAGCCAGGGCGCGTGCGGACGCTTCGACGGTTGTGAACACGGTCGGCGCCGGTGACGCATTCGCCGCCGCTCTCACGGTCGCCATGCTGCGAGGCATCGACGATGCGGCAGCTCTGCAGCTCGCGTGCAACGTCGGCGCAGCGGCCGTTGCGGACGAGCGCTCCCAGCCGTTGCTCCAGCCGCTCGAGGCGTATCTCGGGATCTGAGGCTCAGCGCTCCGCCTCATCGGGCAGTTCGGAGCGGGTGATGACGACGACGTCCTGCACTTTCCAGTCCAGGCGGGTGATCGCTTCTCGCAGTCGTTCCACCCGACCCAATCGCACCCACGAACGTCGCGGGACGACGAACACCTCGACGTGGAACACCTGGCCCATGTCGCGCATCCGCACCGCGCACGCGCGCACCCAGCGCTCGGCTTCGACGCGGTCGCGAATCCGATAGAGCAGCGGGTGCGTCCGTGCGTCGTCCTCGGTGCGGGCGCGCTGGTCGATCAGATCGAGCACGGCGGCGCGGGCGTTGCGCCACCCGTCCCACACGATGCCCGCCGAGATGAAGAGCGCTGCGGTGCCGTCGAGCCACCACCAGCCGATGCCGATCCCGAGGACGCCGACGATGGACGCGACGGAGGTGGTCCAATCGGCCTTCGCCATGTCGGCGTCGGCGTAGAGCACCTTGTTGTGCAGGACCGGGGCGAGCTTCGCCTTCGCTCGGCCGTAGATGAAGGGCCCGATGACGATGACGCTCATGACGGCGACCATCAGCCAGCCGAGCCAGATCGTCTGGCCGAGCAGCCGCACGGTGCCGATCGCGGGATGCTCCGCGCGCACGAGGCCGAGGATCGACTCGACGGCGAGGCTGCCGCCGATCGCGAGCAGGGTGACGCCCGCGACGAGGTGGCCGACCCCCATGACGCGGTGCAGTCCGAAGGGGAACGCGCGCGAGGGCGGATGCCGGATGAACAGCAGCGCGACGAGGAACGAGATCTGGGGGACCAGGGAGAGCATGTCTTCGATCCACGCCGTGCGCATGGCCTGCGATCCGCCCACGACGAGGGCGATCAGTCCGATCGTCACGACCGTGTAGCCGATCGTGAACCACTCCCACCGGATCGCCTTGTGCAGCGCTTCCTGCTGCTCACGGGGGAGGTCGGTGCGCCCCATCGACTTCATGAGCCGTACTCCTCGTCGAGGTAGGACTCGAGGGCGCTCTGCAACGCGTTCTCGCCCATGGGGAGGAGAACGACGACGGCCGCCCCGTCCGCGCCGGGGAAGTCGGGATAGCCGCGAGTGACCGACACCTCGGTCGCCCACGGCGTCTGGTCGGTCATGCCGCCGATGGCCAGGTCCAGCTGCCCGCCGACCAGGTCGTCGACGAGATCCTCCTCGCCGTCCACCGACCACTGCACCCGCGCGTCGATGGATGATGCGAACCCCTCGATCGCGTTCGCGAGCGGACCGGTGACCTCCTCTCCGGCGACGGATACCAGACCCCCAGCGGGCGACGCACCGACGCGCAGGACATCGCCGCGCGCGGCCTCGAGCGTGCCGTCGGGGTCGGTCGGGATCGTCAGTGAGCACCCCGACGCGGTCGCCGCGACCAGCAACGCCGCGGCGACGCATCCCACAGCTCTCCTCGAGGCCATCACGCCCACACTGTCACCCTCGCCTTCTGCGGGCGCGACTCCCTTGACGGTCCGATGGGCTCCTGCTAGCCCAGGAGGACGTGATCGGGCGGTCTACGCTGACGGGACGACGAGCGGAGGGGAGTCGATGGAGAACCTGATCGGACGACTGGCAGAGGCGGCGCAGAGCGCGCGGGCGAGGGTCGCCGTCGCCGAGTCGCTCACGTGCGGAATGCTTGCGAGCACCATCGGCATGGGCGAGTCCGCCCAGGACTGGTTCGCCGGGGGAGTGGTCGCGTATCAGACCCGCACCAAGAACGACGTGCTCGGCGTGGCCGAGGGGATCGATGTCGTGTCGGGGGAGTGCGCCGAGCAGCTCGCCGGGGGCGTCCGCTCGCTCCTGGGGGCCGACATCGCGGTCTCGACGACCGGCGTCGGCGGTCCGGACGCCGAGGGCGAGCACGAACCGGGCACCGTCTACCTCGGGTGGGCCGACGCGGGAGGCACCGCTCACCGGCTCTGCCGCTTCGAGGGCGGCCCCGAGGAGGTACTCGAGCAGACGGTCGAGGCGGCCATGGCGCTGCTGGCCGAGCTCGTCGAGGGGGCGGCATCCGATTCTCGTGCCCAGGCGGACGGCGCACCGGAGCAGGAGGTGGATGCCGGGGTCTCCGGTGTCCGGATCCGCCCGATCGAGGAGGACGACGCCGGAGAGGTGCTGACCCTTCAGCGGGCCGCGTTCGTGCAGGAGGCGCTCATCTACGACTCGGTGCAGATGCCGCCGCTGACGCAGACGCTCGAGCAGGTGCGCGCAGAGCTGGAGGCCAACCTCGGCTGCGTCGCGGTGACCGGCGGCCGGATCGTCGGAGCCGCCCGCGCCCGGCGGGACGGCGACCTGCTGCTGATCGGCCGCATCTCGATCGCGCCGGACCAGCAGGGCGCCGGTCTCGGAAGCGCGCTGCTGGACGCGGTGGAGGCGCGCGGCCGGTCGGCGGGATGCCGCGAGGCGGAGCTGTTCACCGGATCGCTGAGCGAGGCGAACCTCCGGCTATACGAACGGTGCGGGTATCGGGAGCGTGAGCGCGTCGACGGGGACGACGGCGTCCAGCAGGTGTTCCTGCGCAAGACGCTCGCCGCCCCCTCCTGAGCGTGCGCCCCGCTCAGTCCGTCGCGATCAGTTCGACGACGACGGCGGTCTGGGGGTGGAGCACGGGCGGGCGCACGCCGATCGCGGCGAGCTGGCGTCCCGAGAGCACGGTGTCGTGCTCGGCCCATGTGAGGTTCGACTGACCCGCGCCGTGCGGCGGGGTGAGGTCGAGCACGCGGAGCCGATAGCTGCGGGAGGGGTCGAGCCCCGGCATCCGCACCCGGCCCGCCGGGTAGGCGATCGAGGTCTGCGTCTGCACGATCGTGAAGACGGCGGACGCGGAGTCGGCGGCGACCATGCCGCGCACGTCGATGCCGGGCTCGGTGCCGTCGACGTCGATCGTGCGGCCCTGCGCGACGAGCGGGCGCAGGCGCTTGGCGAGGGCCACCCACTCGGCGATGCGCGCGCGGGTGGATTCGTCCGTCTTGGTGAGGTCCCACTCGATCCCGAAGTGGCCGAAGAGGGCGACGCTCGCGCTCAGCGCGAGGTCGACCGTGCGGCCCGACGAGTGCACGACCGGGCTGGTGAGGTGCATGCCCATCAGCTCGGGCGCGACCACGAGCGCGGTGTGCCGCTGGTTGGACAGGCGCTCGAGCGGGTCGAGGCTGTCGCTGGTCCAGATGCGGTCGGTGCGGTCGAGGATGCCGAGATCGACACGCGCACCGCCCGAGGCGCAGCTCTCGATCTCGAGCCCGGGGTGCGCTGCGCGCAGCTCGTCGAGCAGTCGGTAGACCGCGAGGGTGTGCGCGTGGACCCGGGCTTCGCCTTCGGGCCCCGTGCCGGCGTCGACGAGATCGCGGTTGTGGTCCCACTTGAGGTAGGCGATGTCGTATTCGTCCAGCAGGGCGTGCAGTCGCCCGGCGATGTACGCGTAGGCCTCGGGGTGCGCGAGGTCGAGGACCTGCTGCTGACGTGCCGACGGGGGCAGTTCCGGGCGTCCGCGCAGGATCCAATCCGGATGCGCGCGGGCGAGGTCGCTGTCGGGGTTCACCATCTCGGGCTCGACCCACAGGCCGAACTCCATGCCTAGAGAGCGGACGTGGTTCACGATGGGGTGCAGCCCCTGCGGCCACACGTCCTCATCGACGGTCCAGTCGCCGAGGCCGGCCGTGTCGTCGCGGCGGCCGTGGAACCAGCCGTCGTCGAGCACGAAGCGTTCGGCGCCGACCTCGGCGCCGGCGTCGGCGAGCGCGGTGAGCCGGGCGAGGTCGTGGTCGAAGTACACCGCCTCCCAGGTGTTGAGCGTGACGGGTCGCGGGCGCCGGGGGTGCTGCGGGCGCGCGCGCCATTCGTCGTGGAAGCGGTGCGAGAGCTCGCTGAGGCCGTCGCCCCACGAGCCGATCACCCAGGGCGAGGCGACCTGTTCGCCGGAGGCGAGGATCAGCTCTCCGGGTCCGTAGAGCTCACCACCCGCGAGGAAGGCCTCGCCGGTGACGCTGCGTTCTGCCAGGGTGCGATGGTTGCCGCTCCATGCGACGTGGATGCCGTGGACACGGCCGGTCTCGAATCCGAAGCCGGGGCGGCCCGCGGCCAGCAGCAGCGTCGCGTCTGCGCCCGGTCGGCCGCGACGGCTTTCGCGCAGGTGCGTGCCGAAGGTGAAGTCGCGCCGCTGGGGCGACCGCTCGCGCAGGTGGCGGCCGGTGGTGTCGAGGATCTCGGTGGCATCCCACGGCACCGGAAAGGCCAGCTGCAGCGCCTGCACGGTGTACGGGGTGTCGCCGGTGTTGCGCAGCAGAACGCGCTGGTGGAACAGACCGCTCGGTCCGACGCGCAGCTCGATCTGGGCCGCGAGACGCGCCTCGGCGTCGACGAGGGCGAGGGTGGCCCGGTGGCCGTCGGACTGCACGCCGGCGAGGGCCAGCCTCGCGCTGAAGCCGGCGCCGGCGCGGTGGCCCTCGAGCGCTGGGGTGCCGAGCCAGCTGCCGGCGGGGGTGGCGAGAACGGTGAGGCGTGCGGTGGCGTCGAGGCCGCCGGACACCCGCTGAGGCTGCGCCGCGCGGGCCAGGCCCTCGAGCGTCCGCGGCGTCGCCTCGTCGAGCTCCTCGCCCCAGTGGACGATGGCGGGGGTCGGCGAGGCGTCCAGGTCGACGACCACACTCGTTCCGCCGCGGCGGAGGTGGAGGATGCGGGGTGTGGCGTCTTCGCGGGAGGTCTCGATGTTGAGATCGGGAGAGGGGGACGGCATGAGTTAGTTCTACCATGGAAGCAATAGCGAGTGTCAGGATGAAGACGATGCACCCCACGGCCGGAGGACAGTGTGCTCACCGCGAGTGAGGCGGCCCTCGCGCGCGCCGTGCTGATCCACGGGCCTGTGTCTCGCAGCGCGCTCACCTCCCGCCTGAACCTGTCGCCCGCCAGCCTCACGCGACTGGCGAAGCCGTTCCTCGACCACGGTCTGTTCGTCGAGCGTGATGAGGATGCGGACGGCAGGGTCGGTCGGCCGGCGCGTCCCCTGGACATGGCGCCGGGTCTCGGATCGTTCGTCGGCATCAAGCTGACCGGTGACGTGCTCTACGCGGTGGCCACCGATATACGCGCAACCGCGTTCGCCACGTACGATCAGCCGCTGGCCGGGCAGGATCCCGCGTCCGTCTTGGCGCAGATCATCAGCGTGGTCGGCCGGTTCGCTCTCGACGACCTTCGCGGCGTCGGTGTATCGGTGGGTGGATCGGTGCGTGACGACCTCGTGGAGTTCGCTCCGTTCCTCGGCTGGGCCGGCGTCGATCTCGCGGGCCCTCTCAGCGAGTCCCTCGGTGTGCCGGTGACCCTCGACAACGACCTGCTGGCCCTCGCCGAGGCCGAGCACTGGTTCGGCGCGGGCCGTGGTCTGCCCGGATTCTCGGTCATCACGATCGGCGCGGGGGTCGGCCACGCCCTCGTGATCCACGATGATGTGGTCCGCTCGCGCGAGGCGGGTGTCGGGCTCGCGGGCCACCTGCCCCTCGCGCACGGCGGACCCCGCTGTGCAGAAGGGCACCGCGGGTGCTCGCAGGCCCTGCTCACCTCGGGGTCGATCGCCGCTCAGGTGGCGGCGGAACTCGGACGCCCGGTGGACTACGACGGCGTCCTCGCGCTCGCCGTCGACGGCGACCCCGTCGCGCGCGCGGTGGTGGATGCCGCCGCAGACGCCCTCGGCCGATTCATCGCGCTCGCCGCCAATCTCACGCAGCAGCCGGCGATCGTTCTGGCAGGTGACGGCATGCAGCTGTTCGCGATCGCCGAGGAGCGGGTGAGGGCGGCGATCGCCGGCGACCGCGACCCGCGGGCCGATCCCGTCGAGCTGTTCGTGGACGACAGCGGCTTCACCGGCTGGGCGCGAGGCGCGGCGGCGGTGGCGATCCAAGCCGCGTTGCGTCGCATCGATCTCAGCGCGTCGTGACCGGCGATGTTGCGTTCTCGGCCCCCGGCCTCAGTAGGATCGGCGGGAAAGTGACCGTGACGACGTCGTCCTGAGCGCGGTGTGAAGAAGCAGCACATCGAGAAGGGGGTGACGTGTCGCGCGTTCCTCAGACTCCCTTCTCGCGGGCCCACTCGGTGCGAACCTCGGTGCGCCGCGCATGGTCGCGCATCGCCCGGGGAGTGTCGGCCGGGCTCGTCCTCGGGGCGCTGGTCGTCGCCTCGCCGGCATCGGCCGCGCTGCTCGAGCCGGATGAAGCCCCACTGGCCCCGGAGTCCGGCGCCTACTTCGGCGTGACGCTCGACTGGGGCACCGACAGCGCCGCGGCGCAGGCGGAGCGACTCGGCGCGGCTCCGGCGGTCTTCGAGCACGTCACGCCGCTTCCCGTCACCGACGCCGAGGCCGAGTACCTCGAGCAGTTCCTCCGCCAGGCGGCGGCGCAGGGCGCCCTGCCGGTCGTGAGCCTGCACCCGGACACCGGGCTCGCCGACTTCGATGACGCCGACGCACGCGAGGCCGTCGCCCACCTCATCGACGCGCGCGACGAGCAGACCTCGCCGGTGTACGTGCGGTTCGCGCCCGACATGAACGCTCCGTGGGTGCCGTGGGGGCAGGACCCCGAGGCCTATGTGGGTGCCTTCCGGGTCTTCGCGGAGGCCCTCCGCGAGGGGCTTCCCGACGCGGCCCTGGTGTGGTCGCCCTTCGACGGCGCGGGGTATCCCTTCGCCGGAGCTCCGGCGTCGAGCGACCCCGCGGTCGACACCGACGGCGACGGCGAACTGACATCCGGGGACGACCCGTACGGCCCGTACGACCCCGGGGCGGAATACGTCGACTGGG
Organism: Microbacterium sp. ARD31; assembly: GCF_031844425.1. Taxonomy (NCBI): domain Bacteria; kingdom Bacillati; phylum Actinomycetota; class Actinomycetes; order Micrococcales; family Microbacteriaceae; genus Microbacterium; species Microbacterium sp. ARD31. The sequence continues at coordinate 33,993 of NZ_JAUZVE010000050.1, read as the reverse complement.
TCGGCCTGACCGCCTACCACGACCCGAGCGGGGGAGGCTCGCCGGTCAACCGGCTCCCCGGCGACGGTGACCTCGCCGCGAAGATCGACGGCGAGGGTGCACTCGCCTTCTACACGCGTTTCGCCGCGGCATCCGAGAAGCCGATGATGCTCGACACGGGCGCGATGTACGCCCCGGGTGCGGGCGGCAGCGCCGAGCTCCCTATCAAGCAGAGCTGGTGGCGGCAGGTCATGGATGTGGTGGGCCCGGACGCGTACCCGCTCATCGACGTCGCGATGTGGCGGGATGCGACCACGCGGCGCGCGGTGGTCGGCGAGGTCGTCATCGACTGGAGCCTCACCGAATCGCCCGCGATGGCGACGGCATTCCGGCGCGACGCCGACGAATCCGATCTGGTGTTCGGTCCCGTCTACGAACCGTCTGCGCTCGCGCCCGGCGGGGTCGGGCTCACGATCGAAGGCGCGTGGGTCTGGGCCGTCGCGATCGGCGTCCTCGTGCTGACGATCGCGCTCACGCTGTGGCTTCTCCTGCGTCGCAGGCCCGGACCGCTCGCCTACGAGGGGCCCGGCAGCCGCGATCTGCGCATCGACCTCCTGCGCGGCGTCGCCATCGTCTTCGTCATCGTCAACCACCTCGCGCTCACCTCGCTCCTGCAGAACGCGACGCAGGAGGCGATCGGCATCGTGTCGGGCGCCGAGCTCTTCGTACTCCTGTCGGGCGTGGTCCTGGGCATGGTCTACCGGCCGAAGGTTCTGGCCGGCGGCATCGGCGAGGTGACCGTGCGCACCGGGCGCCGCGCGTGGAAGCTGTATGTGACGGCACTGGCCGTCTCGCTCATCGTGGGCGCTCTCAGCCTGCTCCCCTTCCTCGACACCCGCGCGGCGACCACGTTCGTCGACGAGGGCACGGGCGCCGCCGGGAGCGCCGGTGCCGGACGCGTCTACGACCTGTACGCGGGGTTCGACCGTCTGACGACGTACCCCGTCGACCCCTCGGTGATCGTCGACCTGGCGCTGCTGCAGATCGGACCCTGGCAGGTCAACGTCCTCGGGCTGTACGTGATCCTGCTGGCGGTATCGCCGCTCATCCTGTGGGGTCTCGGACGCGGCCGCTGGCTGATCGTCTTGGCCGTCAGCTGGACGTTGTACATCGCTCAGGCGTTCCTGGCGCTGCGGATCCTGCCCTCGCAGTTCGAGGATTCGTTCCCGCTCCTCACCTGGCAGGTGCTCTTCGTCACAGGGATGGTCGCGGGGTTCTACCGCCGAGAGATCATCGCGTGGTTCCTCACCCCGCCTGGGCGTGTGGTGCTGGCGCTGTGCATCGTCGGTTCGGTCAGCCTGATGCTCCTGTCGTGGAGCAACCCCTACCTCTCGAGCCCGTGGGACGTGAGACTGGGCCTCGTGCCGGCCAACGAGTTCACCCAGCTGTACGCCACCTGGTTCGAGCGCACGACACTCGACATCGGTCGGCTGCTCAACGTGCTCCTCTTCACCGTCACGGCGTACGCCGTGCTCAGCGTGTGCTGGAAGCCGTTCGAGCGCGCGCTCGGGTGGTTCCTCATCCCCCTCGGGCAGGCCACCCTCTACGTCTTCATCATGCAGATGCTGTTCGTCCTGATCGTCGCCAACGTGCCGGTCCTCCGCGAAGGGAACGTGCTCATCAACACCCTGGCCTACGTCGCCGTGCTCGGCGCGCTGTGGGCGATGGTCAAGACGCGCTTCCTGTTCGGGATCGTGCCGCGATGACCTCCGCCCCGCCCACCACGCGCCGCGACACGCGAAGCACGCTCGCATCCCCCGGACGGATGCTTGCGCTGCGCATCGTGATCCTGCTCACCATCGTCCTCGGCGGCAACTACCTGCTGTGGCGGTGGACCGCATCGCTCAACTGGGACGCGTGGTGGATCGCCGTGCCGCTCGTGGTCGCCGAGACCTACAGCTTCATCGACGTGTGCCTGTTCGGCCTGACGATGTGGAGAGCGAAGGGCCGACCCGCACCGCCCCCGCCCGACCCGACGGCGACGGTGGACGTCTTCATCACCACGTACAACGAGCCGATCGAACTCGTCATGACCACGGCCCTGGCAGCCCGGAAGATCTCCTTCCCGCACCGGACGTGGATCCTCGACGACGGCAGCCGGCCCGAGATGCGCGAGGCAGCCGAGGCGGCCGACCTCGGCTACATCACGCGTTCATCGGCGTGGGACGACCGGCCCCGGCACGCGAAGGCGGGCAACCTCAACAACGCCCTTGAGGTGACCACGGGCGAGTACATCCTGATCCTCGACGCCGACCAGATTCCTCGCCCTGACATACTCGACCGCACGCTCGGCTACTTCCGCGACGACAAGGTCGCGCTCGTGCAGACTCCGCAGGTCTTCTCGAACGTCGCCACCGGTGACCCGCTCGGCAGCCAGGCGCCGCTCTTCTACGGGCCGATCCAGCAGGGCAAGGACGGCTGGAACGCCGCGTTCTTCTGCGGCTCGAACGCCGTGCTCCGACGCGACGCGCTCATGCAGCTGGGCATCGTGGGCTATGTGCGCGAACTCGACAAGCGCATCGCGCGCGCCCTGCCCGCAGCCGCGCGGGCGGTCACGAAGGCGTCGTCCCACCCCGCGGCGAAGGACCCGACGGTGCGCGCTGCACTCGACGACGTCGCCGCCGCGATCGGCGACGCGCGTCGCGCGCTCGACGCCGGTGAGCCGGTGGCCTCGGTCACGTACGCCCTCGGTCGTCGGGTGGATGCCGCGAGCCTGTCGCTCGTGGCCTCGGACGTCGCCGAGGTCGAGCGCGACCTGGCCGAGATCCGCGCGCTGGCGCTGGCGAGCACGTCGGACGACCCGGACGCCGATGTCGACGTCGAGCGGATCATGGCCGCCCTGGTCGAGCAGGACCTGTCGCCCCTCAACGCCCTCGAATCGGTGCAGGCGATCCTGCAGGACATCACGATCGACCGCCCTGGCGAGGCGCAGCCGATCATGCCCCTGGCGACGATCTCGGTCACCGAGGACATGGCCACGTGCATGCGCCTGCACGGGCTGGGCTGGAAGAGCGTCTACCACCACGAGCTGCTGGCCGACGGCCTCGCCCCCGAGGACCTCGGCACGATGCTGACGCAGCGGCTGCGCTGGGCGCAGGGCACCATGCAGGTCTTCCTGCGCGAGAACCCGCTGGTCCAGCGCGCGCTGACGATCCCGCAGCGGCTGATGTACTTCGCGACGATGTGGAGCTATCTCAGCGGCTTCGCCGCCGTGGTCTACTTCGCCGCGCCGATCGTGTTCCTCGTTCTCGGCATCCTCCCCGTCGACACGCTCTCGTTCGACTTCTTCATCCGGTTCATCCCGTTCATGGTCGTCAACCAGCTGCTGTTCCTCGTCGCCGCGCGAGGAACCCCGACCTGGCGAGGTCAGCAGTACAGCCTGGCCCTGTTCCCGGTGTGGATAAAGGCCTGCAGCACCGCGTTCGAGAACGTGGTGCTGCGCATCCCGCTGGGGTTCGCCGTCACCCCCAAGACGCGTCCGCAGAGCACGGGACCGCAGTGGCACCTCATCCGGGTGCAGCTGGTGGTGATGGTGCTGCTGGTGTTGGCGATCATCATCGGATGTGTCAATCTCTTCCTGAACGACGCCGAGGTGCTCGGGACCGCGGTCAACATCGCGTGGGCGATCTTCGACCTGGTGGTTCTGAGCGTGCTGTTCAGCGCTGCCACGTACCGCGGCTTCACTCCCGAAGACGCCCCCACCGACGAGAGGACGCCGTGAAGTTCGAGATCGAGAAGGCCCGCCGAGGAGTCGCCATCATCCGTGGAGCCGGCAAGCTCAACATGGTCAGCGCGCCGGACCTGCGCGCAGCGGTGCACAGCGCCGTGGAAGACCAGTTCACCCGCATCGTCGTCGACCTCAGCAAGATCGACTTCATGGACTCCTCCGGGCTCGGTGCCCTCGTGGGCTCGCTGAAGACCGCTCGGCAGGCGGGCGGAGATCTGCGCATCGCAGCGCCCAGCGCCCAGGTCACCATGGTGCTGCAGCTGTCGAACCTCGACCGGGTCCTGGCGAGCTTCGACACCGCCGAGGACGCCTACCGTGACTGAACGCACGCTGGTGTTCCGCACTCCGCCGGACGGAGTCGACGTCGTGCACGACCGGCTCGCCGCGCTGTGGAGCGAGTTCCCCGGGGTGAGCGACACCGACCGAATGATGTTCGAGACCGCCCTCATCGAGCTGACCAGCAACATCGTCCAGCACGGCAGCTCCGACACCACGATCGTGTGCCGCCTCGACCTCGACGCCGACGACGACGCGCTCCGGGCAGTGCTCGTCGACACCGCCGAGCCGCCGCGCATCGACATCGAGGACGCGACCATGCCGGACGAGCTCGCCGAGTCCGGACGCGGCCTGGCGCTGATCTCGGCCATGGTCGACGAGTTCCGGCTGGAGCGCGACGGCGGCAGCAACGTCTGGACGATCGTCAAGACGCGTTCAACGCCGTCATGACCTCTGCCCCTCCGCCGACGCGGACGGTTGCCGTGCCGGGAGTGGACTCGCTCGCGATGGCAGCCATCGCGCTCGGCGAGCGGTCGGTCCTCATCAAACAGCTTCCCGTGCTCGCGCTGTTCACCGTCGCGGCCGTGCTGAGCATGGCGGTGCCGACGATCTCGATCTCGAGTCCGGTCGCGTTCGCGGCGGCGATCGCGATGATGCTGGCCGCGACCGTGCTCGCGGCGGTCTTCCACCGCATCGACGTGTCGGACCGGGCGGTGCTGCTCGTCCCGGCGATCGATTTCGCCGTCGTGGGGGTGCTGAGGTTCGCCACTGGAGAGAGCGCGTCGATCTTCTCGTCGCTGGCGATCCTTCCCGCGGTCTGGATCGCCGCCATGCCCGGACGCCGATTCGTCGTCTGGGCGTTCCTGGGGGTGGCGCTCGGCCAGCTCGTGCCGTTCCTTCTCGGCTCGAGCCTCGAGGAGAACCCGAACGAACTGGCCCGCACCGTCTTCTCTGCCGTCGCGTTCGGTCTCGCGGCGGCCATCGTCAACGACCTCGCCCGCGTCGCCAGGCAGCACGTGGCCGACATCGCCTCGCGCGAGCGGTCGACCCTGCTCGAGCTGGAGCACGCGTCCACGGTGCAGCGCGCGCTGCTGCCCAAGGCCGGTACGCACGTGGCCGACTTCGGTCTCGCCGCGGTGTGCGTTCCTTCTCGGGCGATCGGCGGCGACTTCTTCGACTGGTACCACACGGGTGGAGGCACCGCGTTCACGGTCGGCGATGTGATGGGAAAAGGCGTCGGCGCGGGGATCATCGCCGCCACCGTGCGCGCGGTCGTCCGCAGCGCCCGAGGCGAGCGCGACCTCTCGGTCGCCGTCGAGCGCGCCTCAGAGGCGCTCGCCGCCGATCTCGGCGACGCCGGCGCGTTCGCCACCCTGTTCCACGCGCGCGTTGATCCGCTGACCGGGGTGGTCCGCTACGTCGATGCCGGGCACGGGCTGAGCATCGTCGTACGCGCCGACGGCACGTGGACGCGTCTGCCGTCCCGGAACCTCCCGGTGGGCATCCCCGTCGACGAACCGTGGGTCGTGGAGGAACTCGAGCTCGCAGCATCCGAAGCCCTCGTCGTCTGCAGCGACGGCGTCCTCGAGTTGTTCGAGGGTGATGTCGGGGCACTCGGCCGGATCGCCGACCTCGTCGCCGCCGAGCGCAATGCGGATGCCGTCGTCGGTCGGATCCGCGCGCTCGCCCGCGACAGCGACCCCGACGACGACGTCACGGTGCTGGTGCTGCGCCGCGACGCCGGTGACGCCTGACCGCTACTGGCGGCGCTGCGCCAGGGCGGCTGTGAACGCCGTCGCCGACGCCGCGGAGCTGTCGATGCGCCAGTCGGTCTCTTTGTCGTGGTGGAACCACACGAACCCGACGATGTCGGGCTGAGCGGCGAGGTACGACACCAGCGTGGTGTTCCAGTCCGCCTTCGACCCGCCCGCCTCGGCCGAGGCGGTCTCGGCGATCATGATCGGCTTGCCGGGTGCGATGGTCCGCAGCTCGCTCAAGCCGCCTGCGAAGAGGGCCTCGGGGGCCGTCCACGAACTCCAGGTGGCCGACGTGCCCCAGTTGTACCCGTCCAGTGCCACGACATCGACGTAGGCGTCACCGGGGTAGAGGCCGGTCAGAGGCACGGATCCCGTGTACGGGACATTCGGGCTCCACACCCACCTCACGTTCGTGGCGCCCTGTGAGGTCACCACGTCGTGCACGTGGCGCCACGCCGCGGCGTACGATCCGGGCGCGTTGCCGTTCACACCCTCCGCCCACGGGTACCAGTTGCCGTTCATCTCGTGGGCGTAGCGAACGTACACGGTGCCGCCCCACGCGGCCAGCGCCGTACCCCACTCCCGCAGGTACGCGTCATGGTCGCCGGCGGCGACGCGCGCGTTGGAGTAGGCGGACTGGGTCACGCCGCCGCCCCACCGCCAGGGCTCCCACGTCAGCATGCTGTCGGCGCCGCGGGCTGCGACACTGTCGAGGCCCGTGGTCGGTGCCGGCTGGCCGAAGTCGTGATACGACATCACGATCGACGGATTCTCGCCCGCGACGGCCGCGACGGCGTCCAGTTCGGCGTTCGCCGTGGCGCCACCGGGCGTGGTGACCCCGAACCGCAGGGCTGCCGTCTCGGTCGGCGGGGTGTCGGGCTGACCGGTCACGGTGAAGGTCGCGGCGGCCGACGTCCGACCGACCGTGGCGGTGACGGGGAGGGTGGACGCCGTTCCCGAGGGGATCGTCACCGTGGCGGTGAAGTAACCCGATCCCGTCGTCGTGACGCCGACCGTCGTGGTGCCCGCCGTGACGGTTCCGGAGGACTTCTTCGGAAACCGAAGTCCGGTCACGGTCACGGTCGTTCCCGCAGGTCCCGAGCTGGGGGAGAGGGTGATCTCGGCAGTGCTGGACGTCGAGGGCGGGGCGGCCGCCGCCGGTCCGGCAGAGGCCAGGGCGCCGGCGATCGCCAGCATGCAGGTGAGAAGCACGGCGGCGACGAGCCGCAGGTGCCGGATGCCGGCGGTCATGGGTCACTCCTGAAGAAAAACGGGTCACGGAAACGCGGGGGGTTTTGCTTCGGGCGGTGTGATCAGAGTGCACGGCGCAGGGTCGCGGGTCAAGTGCGGTTCTGCCTCCGAGGCAGATCATCCGTATCGAGCCCCGCCCGCTGATACCTCGCTACCCTTTTCACTAGCCGAACTAGTGAGGTGCATCGTGGCGAAGAAGCACGAACAGACCTCGGTCGTCGAGTACGACCGCGTGGGAGACACCGACGTCCTCGAGGTGCGTCAGCATCCGCTCGCGCCTCCGGGGGACGGCGAGGTGGTGGTCGAGGTCATCACGTCGGGGATCAACCACATCGACGGATTCATCCGCAGCGGCACCGAGACCGAGTGGGAGGAAGCATGGCCCCGGCGGTCGGGCAGCGACTTCGCCGGCATCGTTTCGGCCGTCGGGCAGGGTGTCACGCGTTTCCGGGTGGGCAGCGAGGTGATCGGGCACGTCCGGTCGGGCGCGCACGCGACCTTCCTCACGGTGCCCGCGGCGGCGCTGGTGGCCAAGCCGAAGACCGTCTCGTGGGAGACCGCCGGCAGCCTCTACCTAGCCGGCGTCACCGCCCTCGACACCCTCGACGACCTGCGCATCAAGAAGGGTGACGTCGTCGTGATCTCGGCGGCCGCCGGCGGGGTCGGCAGCATCGAGGCGCAGATCGCCAAGCACCTCGGGGCGGTCGTCATCGGCACCTGCGGCGACCGCAACTTCGACTACCTGCGGCAGCTCGGCATCAAGCCCGTGCGCTACGGGGACGGCATGGCCGACCGCATCCGCAAGGCGGCCGGGGCGCCGGTCACGGCGTTCATCGACAACTTCGGCCAGGACGGTCGAGACCTCGCCGACGAGCTCGGCGTGCCGGAGGAGCGCTACCGTTCGAGCGCGGATCGCCGCGACGTCGAACTCCGCCTGCTGCGGGACGACCCCGAGGAGCTCGCGCGGCAGACCGCGCAGCTGGAACGCCTGACGCACTTGGCGGAGCGCCGGGCATTCACGGTGCTGATCTCGGGTTTCTACCCCCTCGGCGACATCGCGGAGGCGTATGCCGACTTGAAGAAGCTGCACTCCCGCGGCAAGGTCGTCCTCGCCACGCATCCGGTGACGACCTACCGCAGCCTGAAGGCGCGCGACATCCACGAAGCCAGCTGACGGCGCTCGGAGCTCCGCTAGATCACGCCTCCGCCGACCTGTCAACCCCCGGGGTGACAGGCGGGTGCACGAGGCAGTATCGGTGGCGGAGGTTCGAAAATGTCGCTCATTGAGGTCGAAGACGACCGGTTCACCGGAGATCGGGACGAGAGCGCCGGGGATCGGGCCGAGGGTTCACTTCATCAGCTGGAGTTCCAGCCGCTCGACGACTGTTCCTGGCGCCTGTGCGATCGCACGCTCGCCGCCGACCACCCGTCAAGCGTGGTCGCGTATGTGGAAAAGGTGCCCGACGGCCTGTCCGTCGTCTGGCTCGTCGGTCCCCGCACGCCGCGGACGGCGCTGTCGCTGGAAGAGGTGCTCGCCCACGCGGTCGAGCGTCTGTCCGAGCCGGTGAGCGCCGGTCCGCGTCGCCCGACGCACATCCCTCACCGCCAGCCGTGGTGATCCAGGCCGGGCGCGCCTCGGCCGGGCGCATTCCTTCGCGCCGATCGACGCCGCGAGACGCGGTGCCGTCTACGCTGGCACCGTGAGCCCGGCTGACGAAGAAGTACCAGAGGCGCCCTCCGAGGCGCCGCTGACCGATCCCGACGCGCGCCGCAACGTCGCCCTCACCACCGGGGTCGCGGCGACCGTGGCTTTCGTGATCTGGCGTGTCGTGGTCGCCCTCAACGGACATGAGCCGCTGCCGATGGACATGTGGTGGCAGGACCTCATGGTGTCGCTCCGCAGCGATGTGTGGTTGGTTCTCGCCTGGATCCCCGCGATCGGCGGCGGCACCGTCGCCATGATCGTCATCCTCATCGTCAGCGTGCTGCTCTTCCTGTGGCGGAAGCGGAAATGGGATGCCGTGAACATGGCATCCGCGATCATCCTGGTCGTGGCGATCGGCGCCCCCATGGCCGCCGTCATCGCCCGCGAGCGTCCTGAGGGCTCGCTCGCCGAGAGCGTCGACACGTCATTCCCCTCGGGGCATACCGCCGTGGCGACCACCTTCACCATCACCCTCGCCCTGCTGCTGCGGAAGTGGTGGCTGTGGCTGGCGGGGGCCGTCTGGGTCATCTGGATGATGTGGAGCCGGACCTACCTGAGCGCGCACTGGCTGAGCGATGTCTTCGCCGGTTTCTTCGAGGGGGTCGCGGTCGCGACGATCGTGTGGTGTGCCATCGAGGCGCTGCGAGACCGCCGCGCGAAACGACATCTCGCCGATCCGTCGCGGCCCGGCGAGCTCCCCGAGAGCGTGCGCTGATCCATCCACCGGGGCCGGCGCCCACGCTCGCGGGTACCGTTTAAGGCATGCAGCTCTCCGAGACCCTCGTCACCTACCCGGGCGGCGCCACCGAGTCCGACGGCATGGTGATCGCGGTGCAGTCGCTGCCCGACGGCAGACAAGCGGTCGTGCTCGACCGCACCGCGTTCCATCCGGTCGACGCGCACTGGCCCGATCAGCTCGCCGACCGCGGACACCTGCGCCTGGCAGACGGGACCGCCATCCGCATCGAGGACGCGGTCGTCGCGGGTTCCGACGGCGCAGAGCTGCTGCTCGGCGCGGACGTGCCGGTGCGGACCGGGACGGCGGGGTGGGTCTTCGTCGTCGCGCATGTCGTCGCCGGTGACGCCCCTGTCGCGACGGGAGACGCCGTCACGGTGGTCGCCGACGCCGACCACCGCCGTCGCCTGTCGCTCGGGCACACCGCGTGCCACCTCGCCTCGCTCGCCCTCGACCGGGCGCTCGCCGACGCGTGGAGCAAGGACGTTCCCCCCGATGCGCTCGGCGCCCCCGGATTCGACGCCCTGGCATGCACGTCGTCCCGCATCCTCGAGAACGGCTCGGTCGACACCTACCGCGTCGGCAAGTCGCTGCGCCGCAAGGGGTTCGACGCCGCCGCGTTCGACGACCCGGCGGCACTCGCCGCGCGGGTCGAAGAGCAGCTCGCGTCCTGGATCGCCACCGGTGCCGAGGTCCGCGTCGACGTCGAGGGCGATTCCCTCACCGCGCGCCGGGCATGGGTGTGCGCGCTGCCGGGCGGCGACGCCATGATCCCCTGCGGAGGCACGCACGCGCACAGCCTCGCAGAACTCGGCCACGCACATGTCCGGTTCGAGGTCGTCGACGTGCCCGGCGCCCGCGAAGTCGTCATGCACACATCCGTCACATCGGAGTGATATCAACGAACCGGCATCGACCGTGACGGAAGGACGTCCATGACCGCTCACCTCGCCGAGATCCGCGGTGTCGTCCGCGACTACGCCTGGGGCACACCGGGCGGGATCTCCCGCGCCCTCGGGATGCCGGCGTCCGACGCGCCCGAGGCCGAGCTGTGGCTGGGCTCTCACCCGTCGGCGCCGAGTCGCTTCCACGAGTCGGCGAGATGGGCCGATCTGGCGGACTGGGAGCGGAGCGAGGGCACCCGCGTGCCGTTCCTGCTGAAGCTGCTGTCGGCGGCATCCCCGCTCTCGCTGCAGGCGCACCCCACCCCCGAGCAGGCGGCCGAGGGGTTCGCACGGGAGGAGGCTGCGGAGATTGCGCGGGACGCCCGGGAGCGCAACTACAAGGACCCTCACGCCAAGCCCGAGCTGATCGTCGCGCTCGAGGACGGCTTCGAGGCGCTCTGCGGATTCCGGCCGGTCGCCGAGACGCTCGCGGTCATCGACGCCCTCGCCGCCGAGGCGACCGACCCCGAACCGTTCGCCGTCTGGCGCGACCGCCTCGCCGCGGCAGAGGGGATCCGTGCGGCCTTCGAGGATCTGCTCGCCGGCAGGCCCGGCGTGCAGGCGCTCGTGGCGCAGATCGCCGACATCGCCGGACGCCTGCCCGGACGATTCGAACCCGCCGGTCGCATCGCGACGGAGTACCCCGGCGATCCGGGCATCGCGATCGCGCTCATGCTCAACCACGTCACGCTCCGCCGCGGCGAAGCGCTGTGGCTTCCGGCGGGCAACATCCACGCCTACCTGTGCGGGACGGGCGTCGAGCTCATGGGCCCGAGCGACAACGTCCTGCGCGGCGGTCTCACCCCCAAGCACATCGACATCCCCGAGCTCACGCGCGTGCTCGACTTCACACCCGGACCCGCGCCGTACCTGCCGCCGATCTCGCTCACCCAGCACGCGGTGACCTATCGGCCCCGCTCGCTGGCCACGGGCTCCGACGTGCCGTTCGAGCTGATCGAGGTCACCGCCGATGACACCGTCGCCACGACCGGGCCCGCGATCGGGCTGCTGGTCGACGGTGCGTTCACCATCGAGGTCGACGGCGAGACGATCGAGCTCGAGCGCGGCCGAGCTGTCTTCGTCTCGGATGCCGCCACCCTCGGCATCCGCGGATCGGGACGCCTCTTCGTCGCCACCGTCTGATCGGCCCGGGGGGACGCTCGGGCTATGCTCCAGACATGGGCAGGTTCATCTACGACACCATCGGCAACGCCATCGACATCGAAGATCGGACCCTCGCGCACCTTCGCATCGTGATGATGAACAAGCTCCGGCGTGGAGAGTCCTTCATGTTCGACGTCGAGGTCGGCGATGGCACGGGGCGGCGCAGCTTCTGGATGCACGCATCTGTCCCCATGCAGTTCCACTTCTACGGCAGCCGTCCGCCGCGCATCAATCGCGCATGGGTGGACGAGATGATGATCGCCGCGAGCGGTCCGCACGGGCTCACGATCGTGCCCGAGCCCACGGAAGAAAGGGAGAAGCCGGCGAACGGCGCAGCCTCCGAAGAGGCTGCCCCTACGGGCTGATCAGGCGCTTCGGGGCTTGCGGGGGCTCGGCAGTGCGCTCGAGACGTCTGCCTCGTTAACCGTGAGCTGGTCGACCTCGAGGTTGTCGATCTGCACGTTGCCCAGACTCACGTCCGACCCCTCGATGGACGCGTTGGTGGCCGCGGTCTGATCGTCGACGGCGACCGGACCGGTGTCGAAGTGCTCGGCGACCAGCATGATCCCGCCCGACGAGGTGGCCGAGTTGGCGAGCTCCTCGATCCACTGACGGCTCAGCTCGGTGGGTTCGGGGGTGTCGAAGACGAACCTCAGCGGAATCGACGGGTGCAGCCAGATCGTGCTGCGACCGCGCGGCTGGTCGTCGGGGTGTGTCCACGACAGGGTGAACGTCTCGTTGCGACGCAGCTTGGTCGCGATGACGACCTTCAGGTGCGCCAGCGCGCGATCCTCGATGTTGATCGGAGTGTCCGACCCGCCGTAGTAGATGGTTCCCACGACGTTCACAATAGCCCGCTTCTCGTCGAGCGCATGGCGCGGTATGACGTCTGATTCCGGACACCGCCCCCTGCTCGGCTACCGTGCTGGAGGAGGGGGGCACGTGAACAGCGCGATCGGCGGAGCGAGCCCGCATCGGCGAGGACCCGCCGTGGCCGTCGACGCGGTCGCCAGTCTCTTCCGGCTCGCGCCCTCGCGCGGCCCCCGCTGGCCGGTGGCGACGCAGGCCGCGATCTCGATCACGGTCCCGATCGCGGTGATGTCACTCGTCGGGATGCCGCAACTCGGCTTCCAGGCCGCGGCCGGTGCCTTCACGGCCCTCCATGTGTCGAGCCTGCGCCCGCGGGAGCGCGCGAAGGTGCTGCCGTTCGTCGCGCTCGTCCTCGTCGCGGCGACCGCCGTCGGGATCGCCGCCGGCGGGTCGATGCTGTGGACCCTCATCGGACTCGTGGTGACGACGATCGCCGCGAGCGTCTTCGTCTACGGCTTCGCGCTCGGTGCTCCCGGTCCGCTGTTCTTCGTGCTGGTGTTCGGGCTCGCCGCGCACATCACCGCGACGGTTCCCGATGTCGATCCGGTCGTGTTCCTCATCGCCGTGGCGGCCGGATGCTGCTTCTCGTACCTCGTCGCGCTTACGCCGCTCCTGCGCTCACACGTCAGGCGCGAGCCGGCGCGCGCGCTGCGCGAGATCATGCCGGGGCCGGTGTGGGACGAGAAGGCGCTCACCCTCCTCGTCCGCGCGTCCACAGTTGCTGTCGTGGGGGCGGCGCTCGGGGTCGTGGTCGATCCGGAACGGGCGTACTGGATCGTCAGCACAGGCGTTGCGGTCGTCGGAATAGCCGTGGAGCGGCGGGTGACGGTGACCCGGGGACTGCACCGCATGGTCGGAACCGTCGCGGGTGCGGCGATCTATCCGCTGCTCATCCTCGTTCCGTGGGGAGGGGTGTGGCTCGCCCTCCTGCTCGGCGGCCTGCAGTTCCTCATCGAGCTGGTCGTCGTGCGTCACTACGCGCTGGCGCTGCTGTTCATCACCCCGCTGGTGCTGCTCATCACCGGCGCCGCCACCGGCGACATCGGCTCGGCGGCCGTCGCCGGCGAGCGCATCGTCGACACGATCGTCGGATCAACGGTCGGTGTGCTCACGGCCGTGCTGCCGCGGATCGGCGGGCGCGGCATCCGCTCGTCGTGACCGACGGCGCCCCGGGGGTCAGAGGCGCGCCCACGCCTCGGTGAGGACGCTGCGGAGGATCTGCTCGATCTCGGTGAACTCGCTCGGGCCGATCGTGAGCGGCGGTGCGAGCTGGATGACCGGGTCGCCGCGGTCGTCGGCGCGGCAGTAGAGCCCTGCGTCGAAGAGCGCCTTCGAGAGGAAGCCGCGCAGGAGGCGCTCGGACTCGTCGTCGTCGAAGGTCTCCTTCGTCGCCTTGTCCTTCACGAGCTCGATGCCGAAGAAGTAGCCGTCGCCGCGGACGTCGCCGACGATGGGCAGGTCGGTGAGCTTCTCGAGGGTCTGGCGGAACAGCGGCGAGTACTCGCGTACGCGCTCGGGCAGTCCTTCCTCTTCGAAGATATCGAGGTTCTCCATCGCCACCGCCGCCGAGACCGGGTGTCCGCCGAAGGTGTAGCCGTGGTAGAACGCCCGGTCGCCGTGGGCGAAGGGCTCGTAGATGCGGTCGCTGACGACGGTGCCGCCGAGCGGGGAGTACCCGCTCGTGACCGCCTTGGCGAACGTGATCATGTCGGGCTGGTACCCGTATGCGTCGCACGCGAACATGTGGCCGATGCGGCCGAAGGCGCAGATCACTTCGTCCGACACCAGCAGGACGTCGTACTTGTCGCAGATCTCGCGCACGCGCTGGAAGTACCCGGGCGGGGGAGGGAAGCAGCCGCCGGAGTTCTGCACCGGCTCGAGGAAGACCGCCGCGACGGTGTCGGGGCCCTCGAACTGGATCATCTCCTCGATGCGGTCGGCGGCCCATACGCCGAACTCCTCGAGGCGCGAGGTGGGCGCGCCCATGTCGGCGGCCCGGTAGAAGTTGGTGTTCGGGACGCGGAAGCCCCCGGGAGTGAGGGGCTCGAACATCTCCTTCATCGCGGGGATGCCGGTGATCGCAAGCGCACCCTGCGGCGTGCCGTGATAAGCCACCGAGCGCGAGATCACCTTGTGCTTGGTGGGCTTGCCCTGCAGCTTCCAGTAGTACTTGGCCAGCTTGAACGCGGTCTCGACGGCTTCGCCGCCGCCGGTCGAGAAGAAGACCTTGTTGAGGTCGCCCGGGGCGTAGTCGGCGATGCGGTCGGCGAGCTCGATCGCGGCGGGGTGGGCGTACGACCAGATCGGGAAGAACGCCAGCTGCTCGGCCTGCTTGGCGGCGACCTCGGCGATGCGCTTGCGGCCGTGCCCCGCGGCGACGACGAACAGGCCCGCCAGGCCGTCGATGTAGCGCTTGCCCTTCGAGTCCCAGATGTGGTGGCCCTCGCCCTTGACGATGATGGGCACGCCGGGGCCGTCGGTCATCACGGACTGCCGGGCGAAATGCATCCACAGGTGGTCCTTGGCCATCTGCTGCAGTTCGGCCTCGGTGCGGGCTGCTCGTTCGGTGATCGTCGACATGCTGCCTCCCAGGGGCGTCGCTCCCGACGATACCCGCGGCCCCGGCATCCGGTCATGGACGGTTCGTCCGGATCGGGCGCGGCGCTCGCCGGACTGTGTGTCGGCGTGATTCGTCGGATGCCGCAACATATGCCCCACCCGCTCTAGAGTGGGCGCGTGGCGGAGGTCGAAGGCGTGCGGCAGCGGAACCTGTCGCGTCTGCTGCGCATCGTGCATCTGGACGGGCCCCTCTCGCGCGCGGCGCTGACGGGCGCGACCGGTCTGAACCGGTCGACGATCGCGGATCTGGTGGCAGAACTCGAGGGCGCGGGGCTCGTGATCGAACGGGCGCCCGACCCGTCGCGTCGCGTCGGTCGGCCGTCGCCCGTGGTCGCCGCCGACCCACGGGTCGTCGCCGTCGCCGCCAACCCCGAGGTCGACGCCCTCACGCTCGGCGCGGTCGGGCTCGACCGTGAGATCCGGGTGCGGGAGCGCATCGAGGTCGACCACCTCCTCACCCCGGACGAGACCGCCCGGCTGATCGCCGACCGCATCGTGCAATGGCGTGGGGGGCCGCTTGCGCAGGCCCGCATCGCCGGGGTCGGGCTCGCCGTGCCGGGGCTCGTCCGTGCGGTGGACGGGCTGGTCCGCAACGCCCCGCACCTGGGATGGAACGACGTCCCCGTCCGCGACCTGGTGTCGGCGGCGACGGGCCTTGCGACCACGGTCGGCAACGACGCCAGCCTCGGCACCCTCGCCGAGCACCTCTTCGGCGCCGCGCGCGGCATCGACGACGTCGTCTACCTCAACGGCGGTGCGAGCGGTATCGGCGGAGGCCTCATCGTGCAGGGGATGCCGGTGGGTGGCGCCGGCGGATACTCCGGCGAGTTCGGCCAGAACCGTCCCGGCATCGCCGCCGCCGCCGACCGACGGGCCGACGACGGCACGCTCGAGGACGAGGTCAGCCGCGCGCGCCTTCTCGCGGTGGCCGGTCTCACGACCGCCGACGAGCCCGCTCTCGCCGCAGCCCTGGGTGCGGCCGGCCCCGCCGCGCGCGACGAGATCGACCGGCAGCGACGCATCCTCGCCACCGCGCTGGCCAACGCCGTCAACGTGCTGAACCCCTCGGTCGTCGTGCTCGGCGGATTCCTCGCCACGCTCGCCGACGACGACCTTTCGGGGCTCACCGCGCTCGTGGCCGTGCAGGCGATGCCGGCCAACATGGAGGACCTCAGCATCCGCGTCGCCAGCCTGGCGGAGGACCGCCTGCTCATCGGCGCCGCCGAGTCGGCGTTCGCCGAGCTCCTGCGCGCCCCCGCCGCCTGATTCAGCGGGGCAGGCGGTGACCTTTCGGGAGGGCGATGGTCAGGGCCCCGGGGTCGACGCGCACCGTGATGTGGACGGCCTCGCCGAACTCGTCGCCATCGAGCTGGACCGGATGCGCGCCCTCGGCCGCGCCGACCTCGACGGCCGTGCCCCGGGAGTAGAGCACCGAGCTGTCCTTGGTGCGCAGGGCCAGGATGCGGCGCCCCCCGCGGAAGCGACGGAGCACGCTGTTGTCCCACGCCACCCGCCGCCACACGAAGATCCAGCCGAGCGGACCCTTGGGCTGGAAGATCACGATGTCGAGCTGACCGTCGGCGATCGAGGCCTCGGGGATCAGCTCGAGCCCGGCCGGCAGCGAACCGCAATTGGCGAACAGGATGCTCTGCACCCGGGTCGAGTGCAGGCGGTGCCCGACGATCTGGTAGACGACGCGGAACGGCCGGGCGTTGACCAGTGAGCGGGCGGCGCCGTCGACGTACGCCACCCAGCCGACCGTCTTCTTCAGCTGCGGGCTCGTGTTGGCGATCATCGCGGCATCGAGTCCCATACCGCCCATCACCACGAATGCGCGTTCTTCATACGAGCCGTCTGCGCGCCGCATGCCGGCGTAGCCGACGTCGATGGCGGCGCGGTCGCCCTCGA
This sequence comes from Microbacterium sp. ARD31, assembly GCF_031844425.1. Taxonomy (NCBI): domain Bacteria; kingdom Bacillati; phylum Actinomycetota; class Actinomycetes; order Micrococcales; family Microbacteriaceae; genus Microbacterium; species Microbacterium sp. ARD31. Next base: position 16,997 of record NZ_JAUZVE010000050.1, on the reverse strand, counting down.
AGGTGCCGCGGATGACGCGCTCGCGATCCTCCATCGGCAGCCGCAGATTGCGGGCGAGAAGATTGCCGGTGCCGCTCGGCACGATCGTCAGCGGCACGCCGGTGCCCGCCATCGCCTCCGACACCGCCCTGACCGTGCCATCCCCGCCGGCGACGAGCACCGCGTCCGCGCCGCCGTCGACCGCCTGCCGTGCGACGCCGTCGCCGAGGTCTTCGGGGGTGGTCTCGAAGAAGGCCGGAGCATCCCATCCGGCATCCGCCGACGCCCGCTCCACCATCGCGCGCAGGCTCCGCTGTTCGACCTTGATGGGGTTGTAGACGAGCGCCGCGTGGCGTCGGGGTTCCGGCCCGTTCGAGGGGTCGGATGCGGTCGCCATGGGTACAGGCTACGGCCGAGCGGTCCGCGGATGCGGCGACCGCCCTCGCGGCATCCCTTCTCGGGCCGAGACTAAACTGAGCGGATGATCGATCCCGCCCTCCTTCGCGACAGTCCTGAGCTGGTCAAGCGCTCGCAGGAGGCGCGGGGGGAGTCGCCCGACACCGTCGACGCCGCGCTGGCCGCGGACCGCGAACGGCGGGCCGCCATCACCGCGTTCGAAGAGCTGCGAGCGGCGCAGAACGCCCACGGCAAGCGGGTCGCGCAGGCGCCGAAGGAGGAGAAGGCCGCGCTCGTGGCCGAGGCGAAGCAGCTCAGCGAGCGCGTCAAGCAGGCCCAGCACGCCGTCACCGCCGCCGAAGAGGCCTCGGACGAGGCCCTCGCCCGTATCGAGAACATCGTCATCGACGGCGTGCCCGCCGGAGGCGAGGACGACTTCATCACGCTGCGCACCCACGGGGAGCCCGTGGAGTTCGACTTCGAGGCGCGCGACCACCTCGCCCTCGGCGAACTGCTCGGCGCCATCGACATGGAGCGCGGCGCGAAGGTCTCGGGGAGCCGCTTCTATTTCCTCACCGGCATCGGGGCGCGACTCGAGCTCGCCCTCATGTCGCTTGCGCTCGACCGGGCGCTGCAGGCCGGGTTCACCCCGATGATCCCGCCGACGGTCGTGCGCCCCGAGGTGATGCGCGGCACCGGCTTCCTCGGGCAGCACGCCGCCGAGGTGTACCGGCTCGAAGAGGACGACCTGTACCTGGTCGGCACCAGTGAAGTGCCGCTGGCCGGCTACCACATGGGCGAGATCCTCGACCTCTCGCGCGGCGCCAAGCGCTACGCCGGGTGGTCGACCTGCTACCGCCGCGAGGCGGGGTCGCATGGCAAGGACACCCGCGGCATCATCCGGGTGCATCAGTTCAACAAGCTCGAGATGTTCGTCTACACGTCCATCGAGGATGCCGAGGCCGAGCACCTGCGCCTGGTCCAGCTGCAGGAGTCGATGCTCCAGGACCTCGGGCTGTCGTACCGCGTGATCGACGTCGCCGCGGGCGACCTCGGCTCGAGCGCGGCCCGCAAGTACGACGTGGAGGCGTGGGTGCCCACCCAGGGCGCGTACCGCGAGTTGACCTCCACCTCGAACTGCACGACGTATCAGGCGCGCAGGCTCGACATCCGGCACCGGCCGCCGGTCGAGGCGGGTGCCGCGACGGGCGGTGCGAAGACGCAGCCGGTGGCGACGCTCAACGGCACGCTCGCCACGACGCGCTGGATCGTGGCGCTGCTCGAGACCCACCAGAGGGCAGACGGGTCGGTGACGGTGCCCGAGGTGCTGCGCCCGTACCTCGGCGGACTCGAGGTCATGGAGCCGATCGCATGACCGAGGCGCACCTGCCGAAGACCGGCAGCATCAAGGTCGTCAAGCCCAAGAAGGCCGCGAAGCTGGTCGAGCGCGTCGCGCGCGACACCGAGGACCCCGAGAAGAAGGTCGAGCGCCTTCTCATCGTGCTCGACATCGACGGCACCGTCCTGCTCGAGGACGAGACGCTGAGCCCCGGTGTGGTCGGAGCCGTCGAGCACGCGCATCGCGCCGGCCACGAGGTCATGATCGCGACCGGACGATCGTGGGAGGGCACGCGCGGCATCCTTCGCGTTCTGGGTATCGCTCCCGAGTACGTCGTGTGCTCCAACGGCGCCGTCGTGCTGAAGCGCCGCAATGCCGACGACCTGGATTACGAGCGCTGGCACATCGAGACCTTCGACGCGTCGGAGGTGCTCGCCGATCTGCGCCAGCACCTGCCCGACGCGCGCTACCTCGTCGAGCTCCCCAACGGCGACCGCCTCTACACCGAATACCTCGACGACTGGAACCTCGTCGCCGCGCGCCGCGTCGCCTTCGACGAGCTCGGGAAGCAGCGGGTGTGCCGCGTCGTCGTCGTCGCGCCCGACCAGGCCGAGCAGGACTTCGTCGAGCTCGTCGACCGCATCGGCCTGAACCACGTGTCGTACGCGGTCGGCTGGACCGCCTGGCTCGACATCGCGCCCCTGGGTGTGGACAAGAGCACCGGACTGGAACGTGTGCGCACGGAGCTCGGGATCGACCCCGCGCACGTGCTCGTCATCGGCGACGGCCGCAACGACGTGGGCATGATGCGCTGGGCGGTCGAGAACGGCGGGCGCGCCGTGGCGATGCAGCAGGGGCCGCCCGAGGTGCACGACGCGGCGGGCGAGATCACCCTGTCGGTGCAGGCCGGCGGCGTCGCCGAGGTCCTCCGCCAGCTCTGACCCCGGGCGTTCGCTTCTGCTCGCTCCGCTCGCGGCCCGGTCGCTGAGCGAGGAGCGGAGCGCGCCTGTGGACGCCGCTTCGTCTCGCTGCGCTCGCTCAGCGCCCGGGAGGGGGCTGCGCTCGCTGTGCGACCGTGGGGCCGGTCGCTGAGCGAGGAGCGGAGCGACGAGACGAAGCGCGCCCGTTGACGCCGCTTCGTCTCGCTGCGCTCGCTCAGCGCCCGGGAGGGGGCTGCGCTCGCTGTGCGACCGTGGGTCCGGTCGCCGAGCGAGGAGCGGAGCGACGAGACGAAGCGCGCCCGTTGACGCCGCTTCGTCTCGCTGCGCTCGCTCAGCGTCCGGGAGGGGCCGCGCTCGCTGTGCGACCGTGGGTCCGGTCGCTGAGCGAGGAGCGGAGCGACGAGACGAAGCGCGCCTGTGGACAGGCCTGCGGTCTGCTCTGCGGCATCCCGTACCGTCCTGAGATGCCCTTCGTCTACATGCTCCAGTGCGCCGACGGGTCGTACTACACCGGCAGCACGATCGACCTCGAGCGGCGGCTCTCCGAGCACCAGTTCGGACAGGGGGCGGTGTACACGCGAGACCGGCGCCCGGTGGCGCTCGTGTGGCACGCCGAGTTCGACCGGATCGATGAGGCGTTCGGTTGGGAGAAGCGGATTCAGGGATGGAGCCGAGCCAAGAAGCGGCTGCTCATCGAGGGTCGGTACGCCGAGCTGGCAGGCTGGAGCGCCCGGCAGCGGGCCTGTCGTGAGCGGGACGGCTGAAGTGCGCTTCGTCTCGCTGCGCTCGCTCAGCGTCCGGAGTGACGCGCTCGCTCAGCGTCCGTTGGGCCCGGTCGCTGAGCGAGGAGCGGAGCGACGAGACGAAGCGTGTGGTGGGGACGCCGCTTCGTCTCGCTGCGCTCGCTCAGCGTCCGGAGTGGCGCGCTCGCTCAGCGTCCGTTGGGTCCGGTCGCTGAGCGAGGAGCGGAGCGCCTTATCCCGCGGTCGCTGAGCGAGGAGCGGAGCGACGAGACGAAGCGTGTGGTGGGGACGCCGCTTCGTCTCGCTGCGCTCGCTCAGCGTCCGGAGTGGCCGCGCTCGCTCGGCGTCCGGAGTGGCGCGCTCGCTCGGCGTCCAGGAGGGGCTGTGCTCGCTGTGCGACCGGGAGGGGCGGGCTTGCTCGGCGTCCGGAAGGGCGGGCGCGCCGTTCAGCGCGTCCACAGGCGTGGTGGCGAGAATGGGGTGTTCGTGCCGGTCGGATAGACTCGCCGTTCGACGGATGCTGCGGCATCCGCCGGGAGGGTTGTCCGAGCGGCCGATGGACCTGGTCTTGAAAACCAGTGGGCAGCAATGTCCCGTGGGTTCGAATCCCACACCCTCCGCTCAGGGTTGCGTCGGGTGTGCGAGCCCCGCCCGTCATCCGAGAGGACCCGAGTGAGCACGCCGAACACGCCGCCGCGGCGCCGCCGACGCACTGTCGCGCGCCACGCCGCGCTGTCGTCGCCGAGCCCGTTCGGCATGGTCATGAAGGTCCTCGGCATCGTGCTGGCGGTCGTGTTGGTCTCGGGCGCCGGCGTCGCCGTCTACGCCGCATACGACCTGTCGTCCAACTTCGCCGACGACGCGGTCGCGCTCGAAGGGCAGGAATCGGTCGCCCCCGACATCGGCGCCATCGAGGGCGGCGTCAACATGATGGTCATCGGCACGGACGAGTGCGAACCCGAGTACGCCAAGTACTTCGGCGACCGCTGCACCGGCGAGGACGCCGAGGGCCAGCTCAACGACGTCAACCTGCTGCTTCACATCAGCGACAACCCGCGCCGCGTCACCGTCATCTCGTTCCCCCGCGACCTCATGGTGCCGCTCCCTGAGTGCACCGCCGAGGACGACACCGTGAACGCCGCGATCGAGCGCGCTCAGATCAACCTCGCGTGGGAGCACGGCGGCATGAACTGCGTCGTCAAGACCGTCTCGCAGCTCAGCGGCGAGAACATCCCGTTCGCCGCCAAGGTCAGCTTCGGCAACGTCATCAACGTCACCGACGCCATCGGCGGCGTCGACGTCTGCATCGGCAACGGCGGCATCCGCGACCGCTACACCGGCATCGACTGGCCCGCCGGCGAACGCACGGTCCAGGGACTCGAGGCACTGCAGTTCCTGCGCACCCGCTACGGGCTCTCCAACGGCAGCGACCTCGCCCGCATCTCGAACCAGCAGCAGTACATGTCGAGCCTCGCCCGCAAGCTCGTGAGCGAAGAAGTCCTCTCGGACCCCGCGACGCTGCTGCGGCTGGCGACCACCGCGGTCGAGAACGTCACCCCGAGCCAGAGCCTCACGAACCCCTTCACGCTCGTGCAGATCGCGCTCGCGGTCAAAGATGTGCCGTTCGACGAGATGGTCTTCGTGCAGTACCCGGTGCAGGAAGACCCCTACGACTCCAACCGCGTCGCCCCCGACTACGAGGCAGCGGCCGAGCTGTGGGCCGCGCTCGAGGCCAACCAGGCCATCTCGATCGCGGACGAGGCCGAAGACACCGGTGGCGTGACGAAGCCGTCGGCGACTCCCGAGCCCACCCCGACCGAGACCGCCGAGCCCGAGCCCGACCCGGTCGAGTCGCCTGCCCCGAGCGCGACGCCCGGTGCGACGCCGGCTCCGACCGACGAGGTCGTCGAGCTGCCCGATTCCATCCCCGGCACCACCGCGGCCGAGGTCACGTGCTCGGCCGGCAACCTGGCGGCACAAGGCTGATGGCCGCGACGCCCACGCCCCCGGAGCCGGGGCGCCGACCGGTCGCGCGCCACGCGCGCCGCACGCACCGGCATCCGCTTCTGCGCATGCTCTCGCTCGCGGCCGTCCTCGTCTCCGTCGTCGCGACGAGCGTCGTCGGGGTGGGCGCCTTCACGGTGTGGGATGCCGCAACCGCGCTCGGCTCGAACGCGGTCGTGCTCGACGAGGAGCGGGAGCTGCCTCCGTCGCTCGGAGCCATCGAGGGCGGCGTGAACATCCTCATGGTCGGCACGGACTCGTGCGAGGGTCAGGACCTGGAGCTGTTCCCGCGCTGCGCCGAGGACGACGGGGGCGAGCGCAACGACGTCACGATGCTCGTGCACATCAGCGACAACCCTCGCCGGGTCACGGTGGTGTCGTTCCCGCGTGACATGATCGTGCCGATCCCGGCGTGTTCGGACGGGCAGGGCGGGGAGTATCCCGCAATGACGGCGCAGATGCTCAACGCGTCGTACCTCGAGGGTGGGCTCGCCTGCACCGCGCGCACCATCGAGGAGCTCACCGGCGAGCGGATCCACTTCGCCGCCGCGATCCGCTGGACCGGCGTCATCAACATGTCCGACGCCATCGGCGGGGTCGACGTGTGCGTGTCGGGCGACGTCAGCGACCGCCACACCGGTCTCGAGCTGACGGCGGGGAACCACACGCTCGTCGGCGCCGAAGCACTCCAGTTCCTGCGCATGCGGCACGGGATCGGCGACGGCTCCGACCTCGGGCGCATCTCGAATCAGCAGCAGTTCATGTCGTCGATGGTGCGCAAGCTGCAGTCGGATGCCGTTCTCGCGAACCCGTCGGCCCTGTTCACCCTCGCCACCACGGCCGTCGATCAGGTGTCGCAGGGGCAGCTGGTGCTCAGCTCGGGACTCACCAACCCCACGCTCATGGTGCAGATCGCCATGGCCGCGAAGGACGTCGCCTACGAGGACATCGTGTTCGTGCAGTACCCGACCGTGTACTCCGTCGACGGGGTCCACGTGCAGCCGGTCACCGAGACCGCCGACGTGCTCTTCCAGGCGCTTCGCGACAACGAACCCCTCACGCTGACGGGTGAGGCCAGTCAGGGCTACGGGGTCGAGGTCACGGGCGAGGCCGACAAGCCCGAGCCGGATGCCGCGCCCGACGCTGAAGCCACGGCATCCCCGTCTCCCGCTGATACGGCAGCGCCTTCACCCACGAGCTCGCCGTCGCCCCCGGCGGTCGACGAAAGCGAGGAGCGTGTCGCATTGCCCAGCGACATCGCAGGCACGACCGCGGCGCAGGTGACCTGCACCGTTCCGGAGGGATAATCTGAGCGCGGAAGGGAGCACGATGGACGTGTGCGATGTCGATTCGCTTCCGGTCGGCGTCATTCGCCTCGATCGTGAGGACCGCGTCGTGGCGGCCAACGCCTGGTTCCGGCGGTGGGCCGGAGAGGACGTCATCGGGCGCCCCCTCAGGGACACGCTGGTGCCGGTGAAGGATTTCCTCGACGGGACCGGGCAGTACTCGGTGATGATGGCGGCGGTCCGCGATCCGGAGCGCGCCGTTCTCGCGGTGCGCGCCGCGGACGGCGACGGTGCGGTGCTGACCGTCATGGACGCGTCCGACCGGTACGTATCCGGACAGCGACTTCGTGACTCGTTCGCTCTTGCCGACCGCACCCGCCATCGTCTGCAGCTCATCATCGACGCGTCGATCGCGTTCGCGGACGCCACCAGCGAAGAGCGACTGAGCGAGATCCTCGCGGCGGCGGCGGCCAAGGCCTACGGCGCCGACGAATCAGCGGTCTTCCTCTTCGACGAGCACGCGCACGCGCACCGTGTGGCGGGGGAGAACCCGCTCGATCTCGAGATGTCCGCGGCTGCCATCACCGACGCGGCACGACAGCTGCACTCTGTCGTCACCATCACGAGCCGGGCCGAGGCGGACGGCTTCGCCCCCGAGCTCGGTGAGGCGATGCAGGGCGCCGGCGTACGGGCGCTCATCGCGGCGCCCTTGGAGGTCGAGGGGATGACGCTGGGTGTGTTCGCCTGCTTCTTCCGGCACCCGCGGGTCTTCGACGCCGAGGCCGGCCCGCTGGCCGAGGCGCTCGCAGGCCAGGCCGCGCAGACCCTCGCGACGGTACGTCTTCAGCGGCAGCTCGAGCACGCGGCGACCCACGACGAGACGACCGACCTGCCCAACCGCCGCCGCCTCGACGAGATCGCCCGCCAGGTGGACCACGCGCGTGCGGCGGTCATCTTCATCGACCTCGACGGCTTCAAAGACGTCAACGATCAGCTCGGCCACGACGTGGGTGATGAGGTTCTTCGCGAGGTGGCTGCGCGCCTTCGCCAGCACATCCGTGACGTCGACGTCATCGCCCGCTACGGCGGCGACGAGTTCGTCGTCGTCTGCGACGCCGACGCCGAGGTCGCCACCGAGATCGCCGCGCGCTTGCGCGAAGCACTGTCGGAGGAGTACTCGTTCCTGCCTGCGGGGCTGTGCGTCGGAGCGAGCATCGGAGTGGCCATCGCAGACGTCAACAACGGGGTGCTGGGCATCGACCGCCTGATCCGCGACGCGGACCAGGCCATGTATCTCGCGAAGGGCCGTGGGGGCAACCAGATCGCGGTCGCCGGGCTCGCCGTCGGCGCCGGCTGAACGAGCCTTCGTCAGTTCGTGGCCGGATGCGCCATCGGGTTATGATGTGCGGGTGCGTTCGCGCGGCCGAGGCTGCCGGATGCGTGGAGACGTCGCATAGTCAGGCCTAGTGCACCACCCTGCTAAGGTGGAGTCCTCGCAAGGGGACCGAGGGTTCAAATCCCTCCGTCTCCGCGAAAAAATCCCTGGTCAGCCGGGGATTTTCGCTTTTGGGCGCGAGGTCGCCTCGTGATCGATTCCTGCTCTCAGGTGACCCCTGGGTGTCCCCGTGGGGTCACTTGGGGGTCACCTGGAACACCACCCTTACCGTTCTGCCCAGAGGTGGTGCACCCCTCGGTAGCTATGGGTTCCGCGTGTTTCCGCGGCGAACGGCTTCGGGGGAGTGCGCCACCCCGCAGGAGTGTTGTTCTTCGGGGGATCTGGCAGTCTTCCGGTCTGCGTTCGTTAGGCGCGCCGTCATCGGGCCCTGAAACGTGTCGGCTATCCGGGCACACCCAGTGCCTGTGGTGGTGCAGTGGCCAGCATCACACCCACAGGTGCACGCGGGGGGACCGGCTATCGCTCTCCGCTCGACGTCCCGGCACGGCTACCACTGCGGACCGCAGCAATACGCGCTGATCCGATCCCATCTAGCAACCTCGGGTTGACGGCAACGGACCAATGTAGACAGGCTCGGAGCTATGGCATCCGTGGAGCACTTCGAGATCCCCGCTGACGACGTCGACCGCGCGCAGGCCTTCTACGGAAAGGTCTTCGGTTTCACGTTCGAGGACTGGGGCGACGGCAACATCATGCTGCGCACTGGGAGCGCCGCCGGTATCAACGGCGACATCCACCAACGCGGTCCCGTGTCGCACCCCACTGTCGTGATCTCGGTCGATGATCTCGAGGCGACCATCGCGGCCGTCCTCGAAGGCGGTGGCGAGCACGTCGGCGAAATCGAAGCGATGGGCGAGACCGCCCGCTACGCATACGTGAAGGATTCCGAAGGGAATGTCATCGGGTTGTACGCCGACGCCCTGTAGCGCGCCAGACCCTAACTCTCCCGCAGCATCTGCGCGCTCACGACCGTACCCGGGTTCGAACCCGTGAGCCGGTAGCTGACGCCCGACGCGCGAGACGCACGCTTCAGGATCCCGCGGCTGCGATCACGAATGCTTCGGTGGGACCACGATTCTCATGACGGTCTTGCTCTTGCCGATGTGACGCTCGAAGGTGAAGCCGGCCTTCTCGAACATGGCCCGTGTGCCGTTGTGGAGGAAGGATGACGAGGTCCTCTTGCCGGGCTGCAACTCGTTGGGAAAGGAAACCACCTCACCCCCGCCGGCCTGGGCGATCAGCTCAAGAGCGCCGTCGAGGGCCTCGCGTGCGACCCCGGAACGCCGGTGGTCTCGATCGACGAAGAAGCAGGTGATCCGCCATGGCGCGGGGTTGGCCTCGCCCGTGTCGTACTGTTTGCGGTGGTAGATGCCGGGCAGTTCGTCAGGGTTTCCGTACTCGCACCACGCGATGGCGTCGTCTCCGTCGAAGACAAGCGCGGCGTGCGCGACGCCCTCGTCGACGAGCCGTCTCTTGAACGTCGCGCGGTCGTAGTCGTCCTTGACAGTGTGCTCGGTGTCGCTGTGGAAGTAGGAGCAATAGCACCCGCCCCACACACCGTTGTGCTTCTCGGCCAGCGCGAGCCACGCCGGGAATGTCTCGGGCGTAAGTGGCTTGATGACGTGCGACCCTGTAGGAACGTTCTCGTGGCTCATGGCACACTCCAATCTTGAGTGCTGCCAGCCTGAGTGCTGACCCCGAGTCCCGTCGGGCCGCGTTATGCGGCTCCGCCGCGGTCCGGGCGGCCCGTCCATCATGCCGCGACGGCGTTCGGGCGGTCAAGGCGTGCGGCTCGAGTTCGCCCCGAGAAAGACGAACCGGTCATCCGGAGATGAGACGTACTTCTCGTCGCATCGGCATCCCGGGTAGCCGCGGTTCGCCGTCCGCACTGGCCCCTCACCAGAGCAAGGCGCGGTTAGGGATCGCTTTGCTGCGACGGAGGGCGTCGATTCCGTCGGCTACTGCTCGGGTGATAGCGCAGCTTGCAGCGCCGCGATGCCATGTTCGTCGCCCTGTTCGATGAGGTGCTGAGCATCACGGATGCGCGCGGCGACGCTTGGCGGTGTGGAGGGCGACTCGAGTGCCCAGTACGCGCTGTCGAGCAACCCCCGCGCATAGAGGCTCAGGGCGAAGCCACCGTCATCGGGAATGATGTGCCTGAAGTTGGCGACTGCGTCGACTGCGGCGGCGAGCACCCTTGCCGCTGCGGGGTCACCCTCGCGCGCCAAGCCAAGTCCGCGATCGAGTTCGTCCGCCAGGTCACTGCGTGTCGAGGGCAGGCGGCGCAGCGCCTCAGCGCGGGCGATGACCCGGGGATCCGCCGACCCGCGACCTGAGATTTCAGGCATCGGTTCGATCATCGGAACTGCACAGTCTGCGCGCTGCGGAGGGTATCCACCGTCGCGTCATCGAGATCCACGCGGATCACCTCGACCCCCAGGTCGGTCAGCGCCTGCGTCAACCATGCCTTCGGCCGCTGCAGGTAGGACTCCACCGCTTCGTCGGCCACCGCGAGGATCAGCCTCTTGGCCTCGAGCTGCCTACCGATCCAGGTCAGCTTGAGTGCGTCGGTCGCGAGCTTCTTTGGCTGGCCACCACGGAGTGCTCCTTGGTGCGCATAGGCCTCGACGAGGATGGTCAGATCGTCGGTGGCGCCATCGAGTTCGACTAGGCCACCATTGCCCGTCGGAACCGAGGTCTTTGCGAGCGGCTGACCGAGTTGCGCGCTGAGCGCGGCGATGATCGTCACCTCGGCTTCTCGTTGGGCTCGCGAGTCTGAGGGATGGGCTCCGTCGATTGTCACAGCGACGAGCCTTCCACGCTCACCCGACACACCGCACGCGACGCCCCCCGAAGTCGGACATCGCCCGCATGAGGATCGTCGTTCCGGGGAGGGTTATCGGGGGGCGACACGCAGTGTGGTCTGCCGTGCGAGCGCGCTGGTGATCGAGCGGGAGGGCGCGCCTCGGCCGTACTTGGCGAAGTAGGCGTCATCGATCGCGTTGTCGTGGGTGTGGTCGAGGGTGAAGACCACCGGGCGGGTGGTGCCGGCGCTGTGGAGGAAGCCTTCGAAGTGGCGGGCGACGCCCCGGTACCACTGCCCCTCGGGCCCTTTCACGGATCGCAGGTACAGGTTCCCGTCGACGACGACGTGCCACACGATCGTGAGGGTGCGCGATGAGCCGTCCGCGCGGCGCCCGGCGACCCGTACCTCGGACGCGCGGGCGAGCCCGGCCAGCTCGGTGGGAGTCCATGCGGTCATGACCGTCTCCGTGGTTCAGGCTTCGGGGATGTCGCGACCGAAGGTCTCGAGCGTGATGTCCGCGGGTTCGGGGCCGCGGCGGATCCCGGTGTCCAGTGCGTCGATGGCGTCGAGTTCGTCTGCGGTGAGTTCGAAGTCGAACACGTCGAAGTTCTCGCGGATCCGGTCCGGGCGCACCGACTTCGGGATCGCGGAACGGCCCTGCTGCAGGTGCCAGCGAAGCATCACCTGCGCGGGGGACTTACCGTGCGCGGCTCCGATCGCGGTGATCGTCGGGTCCTGGAGGGCGTTCGCGTCGCCGCCTCGGTAGGCGGTGATCCCGCCGATCGGGGACCAGGCTTGGGTGAGCACGCCGGCGGCAGCATCCGCGTCCTGCACCGCGCGCTGCGCGAAGTACGGGTGCACCTCGACCTGGTTCACCGCGGGCACGATGCTGGTCTGGTCCAGGAGGGCGGCGAGGTGGTCGGGCATGAAGTTGCTGATCCCGATCGCCCGCACCCGCCCCTCGGCGAAAAGGGTCTCGAGGGCGTTGTACGCACCGCGGGTGAGGTCGAACCGGGACGGCAGTGCCTGGTGCAGCAGGAGCAGGTCGATCCGTTCGACGCCGAGCTTGCCGGCGCTCTTGTCGAAGGCGTGGAGCGTCTGGTCGTACCCGTAGTCGCTGATCCATACCTTCGTTTCGATGAACACATCGTCCCGTGCCAGACCCGAGCGGCGGATTCCTTCGCCGACCTCACGTTCGTTGCCGTACGCAGCGGCGGTGTCGATGAGCCGGTATCCGGTCTCCAGGGCGGCCTGCACCGCCGCGACGGTCTCGTCGGGCGGGGTCTGGAATACTCCGAACCCGAGTGCGGGCATCATGATGTCGTTGTTGAGCGTGAGTTCCATTTCTTCGCCTTCCCAGCAGTAGATGATCCTGTGGTCGCCGGCTACCGGCCGACCATTCCCATGCCGGCGTCGTCGTATCGGTTTCCGGCGACCCCGAGCCGATCGACCAGGCTGTTCAGGTCGGCGATGTCATCTGCGGACAGCCCGACGGTGGTGGCTGCGGCGTTCTCATCGATCCGATCCCGCCGACGGGTCCCCGGGATCGGGAGGATGTACGGTCGCTGGGCGAGGAGCCATGCCAGCGCGACCTGCGCGGGGGATGCGGCGCGCGTGGCGGCGAGCGCCGTGACGTGGTCGATGAGAGTCTGGTTCGCGGCGAGGTTCTCCGCTTCGAACCGGGGCACCCGGGCTCTGATCTCGCCCGGCGCGAAAGTGGCGTCGGGTGTGACCGTCCCGGTGAAGAAGCCCTTGCCGAGCGGGCTGAACGGCACGAACCCGATGCCCAGCTCGTCGCACACCGGCAGCACCGCGGCCTCTGGGTCCCGGGTCCACAGCGAGTACTCGCTCTGGAGCGCCGTCACCGGAAACACCGCGTGCGCGCGGCGAATCGTGTCCGCGCCGGCCTCGGACAACCCGAAGTGCTTCACCTTCCCCGCCGCGACCAGCTCCCCGACCGTCCCGGCGACGTCCTCGATCGGGACGTCCGGGTCGACACGGTGCTGGTAGAACAGGTCGATCGCCTCAACGCCCAGGCGTTTCAGGGAAGCATCGGCGACGCGGCGGATCTGCTCCGGCCGCGAATCCGTGCCCTGCATCGTCCCGTCGACAATGCGCCACCCGAACTTGGTCGCAACCACGACCTCGTCCCGGACCGGGGCGATCGCATCACCCACGAGCTCTTCGTTCACGTACGGGCCGTACACCTCGGCGGTGTCGATGAAGGTGACGCCCTGCTCGACCGCGTACCGGAGCACGCCGATCATGTCGTCCCGGTCGCCCGGATTCGGGCCGTACGACATCGACATGCCCATCGCCCCCAACCCGATCGCCGAGACCTCAAGCCCCTGGCCCAGTGTCCTGGTGTGCATTCCGGTCCGCCTTTCGTCGGTGTGGTTCCAGACAACCGCGTCCGTGCGTCATGTGGGAGTGGCGGCCGTAACCGGTACTGCCAGCCCCTCCCTCGGCCACGGCGACCGGCGTACGGTCATGGCATGGACAATCGCAGCGAGGTGAAGGAATTCCTCACCACCCGCCGCGCACGCATCACCCCCGACGTCGCGGGGCTCCCCGCCTTCGGGGGCAACCGGCGCGTCCCCGGGCTGCGCCGCGAAGAAGTCGCCCTGCTATCCGGAATGAGCGTCGACTACTACACCCGCCTCGAACGCGGCGACCTTTCCGGCGTCTCCCCCGGCGTCCTCGACTCCCTCGCCCGCGCCCTCCACCTCGACGACGCCGAGACCGCGCACCTGCACGACCTCGCCCACGCCGCGAACACCTCCCCCGTCGCGCGGAAACCGCGCAAGAGCACCACAACGCTTCGACCCAGCATCCAGCGTCTTCTCGACGCCATCACCGAAGCACCCGCGATCATCCGCAACAACTACTACGACTACGTCGCAGCGAACCGCCTCGGCCGCGCCCTCTATTCACCCGTGTTCGCCGAACCCGCTCCCAACAGCGCCCGGTTCGCCTTCTTCAACCCTGCCGCGCACGACTTCTACCCCGACTGGGACAAAGTCGTGCAGGAATTCGTCGCCGCCATGCGCGGCGACGCCGGCCGCAACCCGTTCGATAAACGCCTCACCGACCTCGTCGGCGAACTCGCCACCCGCTCCGAAACGTTCCGGACCCTCTGGGCCGCACACGACGTCCGCTACCACCGCACCGGCGTCAAACGCATCCACCACCCCCTCGTAGGCGACCTCGAACTCACCTATGAAGCGTTCGAGCTGCCCGCCGACCCCGGCCTGCAACTCTCGACCTTCACCGCCGAACCCGGCTCACCATCCGAAGACGCCCTCACACTCCTCGCCACCTGGGCCGCCACCATCAAGACGCCAGCGGAACAAGCACCACCGTCCTCCCAGAGAACCTGACCCCCGAGCGCAAACAACCCCGCTCGATTCGACCGCTCGCCCGCCCTCGCCGGCCCCTCCACAGCGGCCAGAACCCACGGCCAACGGCAGCCCGCCCAGGTCCCGCATGCGCGCAATGCCCGCAAGGGGATCCGCCGGGGGCAGCGGCGCGAACGGCTCGTCGCCGTGCAGCGGCTTGGATTTACCGCCATCGACGTGTACATCCCGTGGAATCAACACGAGAGACATGACGGTGGGTGGGGCTTCACCGGCGAGAAGGATGTCCCTCCGCAGACGGTGATCACCGGCATCGACGAGCTGCTGGACTTCGGGCTCCTCATAGCCGATCCGCCCCGCGAGGTGGGGACGAGAGGGCAACGTGTGCGCTATCGAGTCAATGACCAAGCGGTGACCGAGATGTACCTGCGCCTCGGGTTGGCGATCGGCGAAATCTAAGTCGCGCGCGAGCAACCGTGCTCAGCGAAGGCGGCTGATACGCCGCCCACCGCTTCGGGCCGTCAAGCGGGCTCGGTCGGCGTGCTGTTCAGTCGCGATTTCGCGGCGTCGAGGCCTCGGATGCAGAGGTCGATCGCCTGTCGATAGCGCGCCTCTTCGCTGCGTGCACCCGCCAGTGCAATGACCTGACGCACCGCGGAAAACTCCGCAGGATCGGAGTCGGCGAGCATTCGAGGCAAGGTGGTCAGCTCGGGTTGGCCCCGCTGCCGGGCGCGCAGGATGCGACGAGCAGCGTTGGTTGCGACGTCCGTGATCACCGAGACCGCTGCTACAGCGGTGTCTGCGTCGAAGCCCGCTGCGAGGAGTCGGCCGAGCGAGTTCTCGGCTACGCCCAGCAGTGTCAATTCCCACTCCGAGCCTCCGAACTCGATATCGGCCACGCCGACCTCGATCACAGCCTGAACCATGGCGTCGGCTTGACGGACGAGTGCCTCGCGCCAGTCGAGGCTCGTCGGCTCCGCACGATGGGCAAGCTCGGCCGCGACAGCCTCTGATGCCACGAGGCGGCGCAGGGTCGGACGGTCGCCCACATGATTCGCGACGGTCTTGCGGTCGACTCCGAGTGATTCGGCGACGCGGGTGATGGTCATGTCATCAGGGGGGAGCAGTCGAGCCGCCGCGACGATGTCCGCCACCCCGATGGCGGGCGGGCGCCCACGTCGAGCCTCGCGCGCACTGCCGCTCATCGCACCCCCTCTGTCCACTCCCCAGCTTGCCGCATGTGAACGAACCCGATCGTGATGAATCGTTACATTCTATTCTTCCCCACTGGGTAGAAATCCGTCAGAATGCCTGTGACTGACATCTCGGTTGTGAGCCCACGTGCGAAGACGCGCGTGAAAGATCAAGGAAGATCACCCATGACACAGAAGGTTCCGCCTCTTCCCCGTGCCGCGACCCGTGCGGCGATCATCGCGCTGAGCGTGCTCCTCGCCGTCACCCTGGTGGCGTTCTTCGGCCTTTTCGGTGCCTATGCGTCGGGCGCGAAGGCGCTGAGCGACGGCTCCGGTCAGCTGACTGACGGCGCGGTCCAACTCTCGGACGGCACGAGCCAGCTCTCCGACGGGGTCGGACAACTGGCTGACGGCGCGCACGCCACATCGGATGGCACCGCGCAGTTCGCCGACGGAGTACGTCAGACGAGCAGTGGAGTCGGTCAGTACATCGGCGGCGTCCACCAGCTCGACGACGGCCTCGGGCTGTACATCGACGGTGTGCATCAGACGTCGAACGGGGTCGACCAGTACGTGGACGGAGTGCATCAGCTCGACCGTGGGCTGGGTCAATACATCGACGGTGTGCACCAGACCAGCGATGGTGTGGGTCAGTACACGGCGGGCGTCGCGCAGGTGTCGACCGGCGTGGACCAGTATGTCGACGGCGTGCACTCGACGGCGGACGGGGTCGGGCAGTTCGTCGCGGGGATCCACTCGCTCGCCGACGGCGCTGCCGCGCTCCCGGCGGGGCTGGACCAGATCAGCGGGGGTGTCACTTCGCTCGCACAGTCCATGAGTGCCACACTGCCGGCCTCGCAGGCGGCGGTGGATCTGGCAGCTGGAGCATCCGCTGCTCAGTCCCAGGCGGCGGGGTCACTCGCCACGGCTCGCGGCGCGGCGGACGTCGCCGTCACCGATGCAGACGAGCTCTCGAACCTGATCGCGGCACTGGCCGTCGGTGAGGCGCTCTCGCAGGAGCAGAAGGATGCCCTCATGGCGCAGGTCGCAGAAGTGTCGGCGAGCGCGAACACGTCCGCCTCGTCTCTTGCCGACGCCGAGGCCTCCGCAGGGCTGGCGCTCGGCACGGTCGACAACGATCTGCTCCCGGCCGTCACGGGCGTGAACGCCGCGTTCGTCGGCCTCAGTCAGGGTCTCGATGCGCTGGCCCCCGGCCTTGCGCAGACATCAGGAGGCGTGACCGCCGTGTTCTCTGGCATCGACGCGTTGGCGTCGGGCGGAGATCAGCTCGTCGCGGGAGTCGACCAACTCGCCATCGGAGGCGATCAGCTCGCGGACGGAGCCACACAGCTTGCCGTCGGTGGCACCGAGCTCGCCGCCGGCGTGGGCCAGCTCGCATCGGGTGGAGATCAGCTGGTCGGTGGGATGGGTCAGCTCGCCGACGGCGGCGATGCTCTCTCCAGCGGCGTCGGTCAGCTGGCCTCGGGCGGTGACCAGC
>NZ_JAUZVE010000049.1:0-51954 GCF_031844425.1 Microbacterium sp. ARD31 | reverse complement strand
GGGGGCGCGTGGGGCTCCCCGCGCGCACCGCCCTCGTCACGTGCCGGACCGGCGCCGTGGCGTCCGAGGCGTCGAGGAGAATGGTCGGGTGATCCCACGCAGGCGCCTCCTCCGGGAGTACCTGCTCGCCGTCGCCGGCCCCACGCGCACGCCCCGGCACAACGTGCAGCTCGCCGCGCTGCTCGCCCTGAACGCCGGCGTGCTGAACTCGGTCGGGTTCGTCGCCGTCTCGGTCTACACCTCGCACATGACCGGGCTGACCGCGGCCGTGGCCGACCACCTCGTGCTCGGCGGGGCCACGGTCGTGCTGACCGGGCTGATCGGGCTCGCGACCTTCATCGCCGGCGCGGCGAGCTGCGCGGTGGTCTTCAACTGGGGGCGCCGGCGAGGGCTGCGCGCCCGCTACGCCAACGTGCTGGTGCTCGAGGCCCTGCTGATGCTGCTCTTCGGGCTGCTCGCCGAGGAGCTGGCCTGGCAGCACCGTGCCTGGGTCTTCGTCGGCGTCCTCTGCTTCACGATGGGCATGCAGAACGCGATCATCACCAAGATCTCGGGCGCGCAGATCCGCACGACCCACGTGACCGGGATGATCACCGACATCGGCATCGAGGTCGGCAAGCTGCTCTACGTCCACCGCACCGCCGACCTGGAGCCGGTCGTGGCCGACCTCCCCAAGCTGGGCGTGCTCGCCCTGCTCGTCGGGCTCTTCTTCGCCGGCGGGGTGCTGGGCGCGCTGGGCTACCTCGAGCTCGGGTTCGCCGCGCTCATCCCGCTGGCGCTGGTGCTGCTCGTGGCGGCCGCGGCGCCGCTGGCTGCCGACGTCCGCCGCGTCGCCCGGCGGTGACCCGCCGGGCGACGCACCCCGGGCTCAGCCGGCCAGTGACGTCCCTGCGGAGCGGAGGTTCTCGCACGCCTCGACCACGCGCGCGGCCATGCCCGCCTCGGCTGCCTTGCCCCAGGCGCGGGGGTCGTAGGTCTTCTTGTTGCCGACCTCGCCGTCGACCTTCAGCACGCCGTCGTAGTTGGCGAACATGTGCGCTGCGACCGGGCGGGTGAAGGCGTACTGGGTGTCGGTGTCGACGTTCATCTTCACCACGCCGAAGTCGACGGCGTCGCTGATCTCCTGCGCGGTCGAGCCCGAGCCCCCGTGGAACACCAGGTCGAACGGGCGGGCGTCGGCGCCGAGGCCGAGCTCGGAGGCGGCCGCCTCCTGCGCGGACTTCAGGATCTCCGGGCGGAGCTTGACGTTGCCCGGCTTGTAGACGCCGTGCACGTTGCCGAAGGTCAGCGCGGTCATGTAGCGGCCGCGGTCGCCGGCACCCAGCGCCTTGATCGTGGCGATGGCGTCCTCGGGGGTGGTGTAGAGCTGGTCGTTGATCTCGTTGGCGACGCCGTCCTCCTCGCCGCCGACGACGCCGACCTCGATCTCGAGGATGATGTTGGCCGCGGCGCACTTCGCGAGCAGCTCCTCGGCGATCTGGAGGTTCTCCTCCAGCGGCACGGCCGAGCCGTCCCACATGTGCGACTGGAACAGGGGCGCCTCGCCGCGCGCGACCCGCTCGGCGGAGATGTCGAGCAGCGGACGGACGAACCCGTCGAGCTTGTCCTTGGGGCAGTGGTCGGTGTGCAGCGCGATGTTGACCGGGTAGTTCTTCGCGACCTCGGCGGCGTACGCCGCGAAGGCGACCGAGCCGGTCACCATGTCCTTGACGGACGGGCCGGAGAGGTACTCCGCGCCACCGGTCGAGACCTGGATGATGCCGTCGGAGCCGGCGTCGGCGAAGCCCTTCAGCGCGGCGTTGAGGGTCTGGGAGGACGACACGTTGATGGCCGGGTAGGCGAAGGACTTCGACTTCGCGGCGTCCAGCATCTGCGCGTAGACCTCGGGGGTGGCGATGGGCATCGGGAATCTCCTCTGAAGCGGTCAGGCAGGCGCTGACAACCCTAGTGGCTACCCGCGAGTCCGGGCCCTCGCGTGCCGTCGTCTCACCTCGTGACAACCGACCCGGTCGCGGCTCCGTGTCAGGGTGGAAGGCTCACCCGGGGGAAGGACCACGACATGACCACGCAGATCGACTGGCGGCGCGAGCTCGACGCCTCGTTCGGCAGCGGTGACGACCTACCTGTCGGGCACTACGTCGCTGCCGGGCACACCGCCGTACGCCGTCGTCGTGCCGCGGCCGCCGCGGCCGGGGTCGCCGCGGCCGTCGTGGTGGGCACCACGTGGGTGCTGGGGCCGGGCGACGCACCGCGCAGCGACCGCGCGCCCGTCGCCACCGAGCCGACGGCGACGGCGTCGGCGACGGCGAGCCCGTCCTCGGCCGCCGACCCCGAGCCGGCGTCCTCCTTCCCGTGGCGCAAGGGGGAGCCGCCGGCGCGGGCCCTTCCCGGGCGCCTGGAGATCCGGCCGGGCGCCGTCGTCCACGAGCGGCGCGACGACCTGTACCCCGGCAAGGACACCGAGTCGGCGGCCCTCGACATCTCCTTCCGGGGCGAGCGCTGGTGGCTGGTGCTGGAGTGGAAGAAGGGCGGGAGCAGCATGTCGTCCTCGCGTCCCGAGGACGGCTTCGCCGAGTCCTTCGACGCCTTCGTCCGCGCCGAGGTGGCCACCGGCGGGATGACCTCCGTGCCGGCCGACGACGTCCCGGGCATGGCCGGTGGGCTGGCCACCTGGCGCGGCGGCGTGCTCGAGCCGGCCCCCGGGGTCTCGGTGGTGAAGCAGGTCGAGGACCCCGTCCCCGGGGACGACTCGCTCGGGCTGGTGCTCCGGTCGGAGGGTCGAACGACGTGGGCGCTGTTCACCCAGGGCGGCAACGCGTCGGCGTGGGAGCTCGAGACCGACTCCGGGTGGCTCACGTTCGACCAGTGGCTGGCCGACCAGGTGGCGGTGCAGACCGGCAGCCCGGGCGTGCGCCTGGTGCGGCTCGCGGCCGACGGCACCGTCAGTCCCGTGGCCCCGAGCGTCGAGGTGCTGGAGCAGCAGGCCGACCCCGACCTCCCCGCCTACGGCACCGACACGGCGAGCGCGTCGGCCGTCGCGCTCCTGGACTGGCAGGGCGAGCGCTGGTTCGTCCTGGCGGTGCAGCTCCCCCGCGACGTCGCGGTGACGACCGTCGCCGCGTCGAAGGCCGGGGGCGCCGAGACGCTCGACGAGTTCGTCGCGTTCGTGGCCGACCAGGCCGACGAGGGTGGCCTGCGATGAGGCACGACGCAGCGTTCTCGGAGTTCGTCGCCGCTCGGCAGGGCCACCTGCGGCGTATCGCGTACGCCCTGTGCGGAGACTGGCACCGCGCGGAGGACCTCCTCCAGACCGCGCTCACCAAGCTGTACGTCGCCTGGCCCCGGATCCGGCACGACGGCAGCGAGGAGGCCTACGTCCGCCAGATCATGGTGCGGGCCAACATCGACGAGTCGCGCCGGCCGTGGCGGCGCGAGCGCCCGAGCGAGGTGCTGCCGGACGTCCCGGCCGAGGACGGCACGCAGGTCGAGGAGCGCTCCGCGCTCTTCGACGCGCTCCAGGCCCTGCCCGAGCAGCAGCGCAAGGTGGTCGTGCTGCGCCACTGGCTCGGGCTCTCGGTCCGGGAGACGGCCGCCGAGCTGCGGATCAGCGAGGGCACGGTCAAGAGCCACAGCAGCCGGGGTCTCGCCGCGCTCGAGGTGGTGCTGGCGCCCCAGCGGTGAGCGGCAGGACCCGGCCGGCGGGCTCGGGTGTCGTACCGAAGGTGGATGGCGCGCCTGCTCGCGGCCACCTAGGTTGACGGCCATGACACGACGACTCGGGACGAGTGCCGCCATCATGGGGCTGCTCGCGGCAGCATTCACCAGCACCGCCCCGGCCGCCGGCGCGGCCGACCCGCTCCTGGGTGCCCCCGTGGTGGGCCAGTGCTCCGACATGAGCCGCGCCGAGCTCGACCTCCCGTCCTACGGCGAGCCGGCCGTGGACTGCGCCGGCACCCACACCGCGCTGGTCACCTCGGTCCTCACGCTGCCGGACGGGCTCGCCTACGACAGCGCCGACCTCACCGAGCTGGCCGTCGGGACGTGCTCGGACGCACAGCGGCAGGCGGCCGGCGCCAGCAGGCTGGGCGTCAGGCTGACGGCGTACGCCATCGGCTGGTTCATCCCGACCCCGGAGCAGCAGGCCGCCGGCGCCCGGTGGCTGCGCTGCGACCTGGTGCTGCTCGGCGGTGCCGAGCTCCTGCCGCTGCCCGGCACGCTCGACGTCGGGAAGTTCCCCTACAAGTCGACCGTCTCCCGGTGCCTCACCGGTCCGGACTACGCCGTGACGGCCTGCTCCGAGAAGCACACCTACCGCGCCACCGCGGCCATCAAGACCAAGGCCCGGCGCTACCCGAGCGAGAAGGCCTGGAAGCGCCTCGGCACCGACCGCTGCCGCAGCGCGACCACCTCGCGGACCTACCGCTTCAGCTGGCCGTCGAAGGTGGACTGGAAGGTCGGCGACCGCGCGCTGGTCTGCTACACGCAGACGAAGAAGTAGGCAAGCAGCTAGCCCCGCCAGGCGTCCTCGGCGCCGAGGTCGGCGTACGTCCGCACCCAGCTGTGCATCGCGATGGCCGCCGCCGCGCTCGCGTTGATCGAGCGCGTCGAGCCGAACTGTGCGATCGAGAAGGTCCCGTCGCACACCTCCCGGGCACCCGCCGAGAGGCCGGGCCCCTCCTGACCGAACAGGAAGCACACCCGCTCGGGCAGCTCCATCGTCTCGAGGTGCAGCGAGCCCGGCAGGTTGTCGATGCCGAGCAGCCGCACCGGCTCGTCGAGGGAGTGGAGGTACGCCGCCAGCGCCGCCGCGTCGGCGTGGTGGCGCACGTGCTGGTAGCGGTCGGTCACCATCGCCCCGCGGCGGTTCCAGCGCCGGTTGCCCACGATGTGCACCTCCGCGGCGAGGAAGGCGTTGGCGGTGCGGACGATCGTGCCGATGTTGAAGTCGTGCTGCCAGTTCTCGATCGCGACGTGGAAGGCGTGCCGGCGGGTGTCGAGGTCGGCGACGATCGCCTCGAGGCTCCAGTAGCGGTAGCGGTCGACGACGTTGCGGCGATCGCCCTCGCGGAGCAGGTCCGGGTCCCAGTGGTCGCCGGCCGGCCACTCCCCCTCCCAGGGGCCCACGCCCACCTCCGGCGGACCGTGCGGCATCGGGTCGTACGGCGCCCGCTCGCCGTCGCGCGGATCCTGCTCCTGCATGCCTGCATGCTAGGGAGCGCTGGTTAGGGTGGCGCGCGTGACCGCACTCCTCGACCCGGCCGGGCTCGTGACACCGCTCCTGCTGGGGATCGACTGGATGGACCCGAACTGGCTCCTCGACCGCTTCGGCGCGGAGCTGTTCTGGATCAGCCTGGCGATCGTCTTCATCGAGTGCGGGCTGTTCTTCCCGATCCTGCCCGGCGACACACTGCTCTTCGCGCTCGGCCTGTTCATCGCCACGGGGCAGCTCGACCTGTTCCCGGGTCCGCCGCTCGCGGAGCTGCTGATCGCGGTCGCGGCGCTGACCGGTGCGGCCTTCCTCGGCAACGTCGTCGGCTACGAGATCGGACGGCGCATCGGGCCACCGCTCTACGAGCGCGACGGGCGGATCATCAAGCGCAAGTACTTCGACCAGACCACGGCGTTCTTCGACAAGCACGGCAGCAAGGCCCTGGTGATCGGCCGCTTCGTGCCCTTCGTGCGGACCTACATCACCGTGGTCGCCGGCGTCACCCGCATGGACCGCCGCCGCTTCTTCCTGTGGAGCCTGGTCGGCGCGGTGCTGTGGGTGGTGTCGATCTGCCTCCTCGGCTTCTTCCTCGGTGACGCGTTCCCCCACCTCGGCGAGAGCATCGACAAGCTCATCATCGTCATCCTGGCCTTCTCGGTCATCCCGATCGCCTACGAGTGGTGGCGGCACAAGCGCACCAACGCCCCCGGCGCCGAGATCGGGCCCCAGGACGGCGGCCCCGACCGCGACATCACCGGTCGCGACGTCGACTGACGCGTGCCGCCACCCCTCCAGGCGTACGCTCCTGGCCCATGTGTGCGTCCCGCACCATCCTTGTGGACCAGATGTGACGCACCTCTCTTGACACGCGCCATGCCGACCTATCGTGAGGGCCTCGTGTAGATCGGCTGAGGCACTTCCGTGGGGGGAGTGGTCGGCCCGCGGCTGTCACTCGGGATGCCGCCGACCCCGAAGGATCGACCATGCCCGGCGTACGTCGCCTCCGCCGTGCGGCCCGCCCGTGGCCGCGGATCGCGGCTGCCCTCTCGCTGGTCGCCGTCAGCCTGGCCGCGACCGTGCTGGTCCCGGCGGCTCCCGCGGACGCCGCGGTCGTGCGCCCGTTCACCAAGGTCTTCTCCAAGCAGGCCAACGGCTCGATCCAGATCACCGGCAACGCGTTGATGACGTGCGGCACCTCGACGAGCTGCCTGCAGGCGCAGGACGGGTCAGTGTCCGCGAGCAACAACAGCTTCGACATGCGATTCCTCGACGTCGACAGCGACCCCACGACGAGCCGCTCGTCCTCGGCCAACCTGACGATCCCCAGCGGCGCGCGGGTCCTGTACGCCGGCCTGTTCTGGGGCGCCGCACGGGCGGCCGGCACCGACGGCGTCGACGCGAGCGGGCCCGTGGACACGATCAGGTTCCGCGCCCCTGGCTCGAGCGGCTACAGCACGCTCACCGCCACCCGGACCGACTACCAGAGCTCCTCGGTCACCTACGACTACAGCGCGTACCGCGACGTGACCGCCCTCGTGCAGGGCGCCGGCGCCGGCACGTACTGGGGCGCCGACGTCGCCGCGGCCACCGGGGTCGACCGGTACGCCGGCTGGAGCCTGGTCGTCGCGCTGGAGGACCCGGCCGCGCCGCTGCGCGACCTGACGGTGTTCAACGGCTACGCGACCGTGATCAAGAACGAGATCGTCGACACCACCATCTCCGGCTTCCTCACCCCGCTCTCCGGAGCCGTGGACGCCAAGTTCGGGATGGTGACCTACGAGGGCGACAACAGCCTCACCGGCGACTACTTCCAGGTCGGCACGACCCGGCTCGCGGACGCCCTCAGCCCGTCGGCCAACTTCTTCACCAGCCGCGTCAGCGCGGGCGGAACGAGCACGACGAACCGGACCCCGAACGCGGTGAACACCCTCGGCCTGGACGCCAAGGTCGTCGACGCGCCCGGCGTGGTGCGCAACGGAGCCACGGCGACCAACGTCCGGTTCGCCACCAACGGCGACTTCTACTACCCCGCCGCGCTGACCACGCAGATCGACCTCTACGCCCCGACCATCCAGGGCTCCACCACCGTCACCAACCTGTCGGGCAGCTCGCCGGCGCGGGTGGGCGACGTGCTGGAGTACTCCCTGACCTTCAGCAACACCGGGGAGGACGCCGCCGTCCGCTCGGTGGTCGCCAACGCGCTACCGCCCGGCACGACGTACGTCCCGGGCTCGCTCCGCTACACCGCGGGGGCCGGCCAGGGCACGAAGACCGACGCGGTCGGCGACGACCAGGCCGAGTACGACGCCGCCACCCGCACCGTCCGTGCCCGCATCGGCAGGGACGCCACCGCCGCCACCGGCGGCTCGCTGGTGTCCTCCAACACCGCCACCGTGGTCTTCCGGGTCCGGGTGGACCCCACCGCTGCGGGGACCACGCTGCGCAGCACCGCGACGCTCGACTACCGCGCCCAGACCATCAACCGCGACTACACCTACCAGACCGCCGAGGTCGCGACCCCCGTTGCCGAGGAGGCGGACGTCTCCATCACCAAGACCGCGTCCGCGGACCCGGTGACGGCCGGCGGCCAGGTCACCTACACCCTCACCGCCCGCAACGCGGGGCCGAGCACCGCGTCCGGCGTGCAGGTCGTCGACACGTTGCCCTCCGGGGTCACCTACGTCTCGAGCAGCCCGTCCACCGGTTCGTGCTCCGCCGCCTCCGGCACGCTCACCTGCAACCTCGCCAACCTGCCGTCGGGCGGCACGGCGACGGTCAGTGTCGTCGTGCGCGTGCCCGCCGACTCCACCGCGACCTCGGTCACCAACGTCGCCCGGGTCACCAGCACCACCTCCGACCCCGACCCGGGCAACAACAACGCCTCGGTGTCGACCGGCGTCGTGCGCCAGGCGGACGTGGCCCTCACCGCGTCCGCCAGCCCGGCGGCGCCGGTGCCGGGGACCGACGTGACCTACACCCTCGTCGCCACCAACAAGGGCGCCTCACGGGCCGGCACCGTCCGGATCAGCGACACGCTCCCCTCGGCGCTCGTGGTCACCTCGGCCACGACCGACCAGGGCAGCTGCACGGTGACCGGCAGCCAGGTGGTGTGCTCGGCCGGCGCCCTCGACCCCGGCCAGTCCGTGCAGGTCACCCTCGTCGCGCGGGTGCCGTCGAGCGCCGGCGGCGCCTCGCTCGTCAACACCGCCAGCGTCGCCTCGAGCACCACCGACCCGGTCCCGGGCAACAACGTCGCCAGCTCGACCGTCACCCCTGCGGCTCCCAGCGCCGACGTCACCGTGGCGACGCGGACCACGACCTCGCCGGTGGTCGCCGGCCGCCCGGTGCAGTACGTCGTGACGGTGGGCAACGACGGTCCGTCCGACGCCGCCGGCGTGACCCTCGGCGACCAGCTGCCGGCCGGCATCACCGGCATCGCAGCCTCGACGACCGCCGGCTCCTGCACGGTGTCCGGCAGCGCCGTCGACTGCGCGCTCGGCACCATCGCGGCCGGCCGCTCCGTCCAGGTCACGATCGACGGGCTGCTTGCGGCGGGCGCCACGGGCACCCTGGCCAACAGCGCGACGGCCACGACCACCACCGCCGACCCGGCGCCCGGCAACGACACCGGCACGTCCAGCGTCGCCATCGACACCCTCGCCGACCTGGCCGTGACAACGTCCGCCGACCCCGTGGTGGACGGCAACGTCGCCACCTACACGATCGTGGTCACCAACAACGGCCCCTCGACGGCCCGGTCCGTGAAGGTCACCGACCCGGTCCCGGCCCCGCTGACCTACGTCGGCGCGACCACCGACCGCGGCACGTGCGCGGCCGCCGGCGACCCGGCGACGGTGACCTGCGACGTCGGCGACCTCGCCGTGGGCGCGAGCGCCACCGTGACGGTGCAGGCGCAGACGCCGGCCGACGGCACCGCGCGCGGCACCAGCAACACCGCCACCGTCACCTCACCGACGAACGACCCGGTGCCCGGCAACAACAGCGCCACCCACGTCCTGCCGACCGCGTCGCAGGCCGACCTCTCCCTCACCAAGACCGCGACCCCGAACCCGGTCGTGGCGGGTGGCACGGTGACGTGGCGTCTCACCGCCCGCAACAACGGCCCGTCCGTGGCGAGCACCGTGACCATCGACGACGTCGTACCGGCCCGGGTCACGGACGTCACGGCCACCACGACGACCCCGGGCGCCGACTGCGCACCGGTGGCGGGCAACGAGGTCACGTGCACCGTCGACTCGCTGTCGCCGGGCTCGGACTTCGTCGTCGAGGTCACCGGCACCGTGGTCCCCGGGTCGGCGCGTGGCGTCCTGGCGAACTCGGCGACCGTCCAGGCCGCGACGCCGGTGGACCCCTCGACCGGCAACAACACTTCGTCCGCCTCCACGGAGGTCGTCGCCCGGGCCGACCTGGTCGTCACCAAGACCGGGCCGGTGACCGCGACGGCGGGCACGACCGCCTCGTGGGACGTCACCGTCCGCAACGACGGCCCCTCCACCGCGACCGACGTGCGCCTGGTCGACAACGTGCCCAGCGGTGTGACCGTCGTCGGCTCGAGCACGGCCCCGGCCGGCGTGACCTGCTCCGTGGTCGACGGTGCCCTCACCTGCCCCGTCGGCTCCCTGGCGCCTGGTGAGGAGCTGACCGTCACCGTCGACGGCCGCATCTCCTCCTCGCTGCCGGACGGCACCACCCTCCTGAACTCGGCGGCAGCGTCGTCCGGCACCCCGGACCCCTCGCCCGGCACCAACAGCGACGCGCACACCACCACGGTCGTCGAGCGCTCCTCGGTGCGCCTGAGCAAGGCGTCCGACCCCGCGACCCTGGTGCCCGGGACCGAGTCGTCGTACCTGCTCACCGTCACCAACGACGGTCCCTCCGACGCCCGCGACGTGGTCGTCACCGACGACCTCGACGCGGACCTCACCGTCGTTGACGCCGACATCCCGGGCGGGACCTGCGACGTCGCCGGTCAGCTGGTCACGTGCCGGCTGGCGGTCCTGCCGGCCGACGCCACGACCGTGGCGCGGATCCGGGTGCGGGTGGCACCCGACCGCCGGACGCCGATCGCCAACTCGGCCTCGGTCGCCACGCCGTCCGACGACACCCCGGCCGACGACGCCGCCTCGGTGACGAGCGACGTCGAGCCCCACGCCGACCTGCAGGTCGTCGAGAGCGTCTCCAAGGACCGGGTCGCGGCGGGCGAGGGCCTCACCTACACCCTGACCGTCGTCAACAACGGTCCGTCGACCGCCGACGACGCGACGATCGAGGACACGTTCCCGGCCGGTGTCGTGCCGTCGGCAGTCACCACCACCGCCGGGACCTGCACGACCGGCGGGCAGCTGCTCCACTGCGACCTCGGGCAGGTGCTGCCGGGCACCCCGGTCGTGGTGACGGTGGACGCCTCGACGACGCCAGACGCGAGCCCGGGGACGAGCGCCGACACAGCAGTCGTGGGCTCACCGACGGCAGACGCCGCGCACGGCAACAACACCTCGCAGGCCCCGGTCGAGGTCGTCGCCCGCGCCGACGTGCAGGTCACCACCACCGCCGACAGCAGCAGCTTCGTCCCCGGCCGACCGGTGAGCTGGACGATCCTGTTCAACAACGCCGGACCGTCCACCGCGCGCGACGTGGTGGTCACCGACACCCTGCCGGACGCCGTCACGATCACCTCGGCGGTCCACGGCACGGGAAGCCCCTGCACCGTCACGGGCCAGCAGGTCTCCTGCGCCCTCGGCGACCGGGCGCCGGGCCAGCGCGTCATCAAGGTCGTCGGCACGCTCGCCTCGGCGTACGCCGGCAGCACGCTCGCCACGACCGGGCGCGTCACCACGACCACGAGCGACCCCACGCCGGTCAACGACGCCTCGACCGCCACCACCCCGATCAGCCGGCTCACCGACCTCGAGATCATCGAGACCGTCTCACCCGCCAACCCGGTGGCGGGACAGCGGGTGACCTTCACGATGTCGGTGCACAACAACGGACCCTCGGACGCGATCAACCCCCAGCTCATCGACCAGCTGCCCAGCGGGCTGACCGACGTGGTCGTCAACCGCCCGACCCTCCTGGGCACCCCGGCGACGGCGGAGTGCGAGCTGCGCGCGCCGACCGACCCCGGCACCGCCGACAACCCCGCTGCGCCGACGGTCTTCTGCAACGGCCCGGTCTTCCGGGCGGGACTGCCGGCCCGGGTGATCGGCAGCGTCGAGGCGACCGTCGCACCCGGTTTCACCGGCTCGCTGGTCAACACCGGACGCATCAGCTCCGACACCATCGACGTCGTCGCCAGCAACAACGAGGCCGTGGTGACCACGGAGGTCGGTGCCGTCGCGGACGTGTCGATCACCAAGACCCTGACCCCGGCCGTCCCCGCGCCCGGCGAGGCTGCCACGTGGGCGCTGACGGTGCACAACGACGGTCCCTCAGTGGCGCGGGACGTCGTGGTCCGCGACGACGTCCACGACGCGGTCACCGGGCTCACGGCCGCCACCGACACCGGCTCGTGCGCCGTCGCGGCCGGAAACGACGTGGGCTGCTCGCTGGGCGACCTGCCGCCCGGCGCGACCGTGGTCATCACCCTGACCGGTGGGGTCCCGGCCGCGTTCACCGGCGACCTCGACAACACCGCCACCGTCGCGTCCCCGACCGACGTTACGCCGGCGAACAACACCGCGACGGTGTCGTCCTCGCCGACGCCGGACGCGCAGGTGTCGATCACCAAGTCCCTCTCGCCGGCGGCTCCGGTCCCGGGACGCGACGTCACCTGGACGGTCGTCGTGACCAACGCCGGCCCGTCCGTGGCCCACGACGTGGTCGTGCGCGACGACGTCCTCGACGCCATCAGCGGGCTGACAGCGGCTGCCGACACCGGCTCGTGCGCGGTCGCCGGCGGGAACGACGTCACCTGCGCGCTCGGCGACCTGCCGCCGGGCACGTCCATGACGCTCACCCTGACCGGAGGACTGCCTCCGGGCTTCACGGGGACCCTCGGCAACACCGCCACGGTCACCTCGCCCGACGACTCGACGCCCCTCGACAACGTCGCCACCGCCAGCGCCACGGCCGCGCCCGACGGCGCCGTCGCCGTCACCAAGACCGTCCAGCCGAGCATCCCGGTGCCGGGCCGCCCCGTGACGTGGACCGTCACGGTCACCGGCACCGGACCCTCCACGGCCCGGGACGTCGTGGTCCGCGACGACGTCGTGGACGCGGTCACCGGGCTCGCCGCGACCACGGACGCCGGCTCGTGCGCGGTCGCGCCCGGCAACGACGTCACCTGCCCGGTCGGCGACCTCGCACCCGGCCAGCGGGCCGTGGTCACCCTCACCGGCGGCGTGCCGGCGAGCTGGGCGGGGTCGCTGTCCAACACCGCGACGGTCTCCTCCCCCACCGACAGCAGCCCGGCAGACAACACCGCGACGGTCGATCCCGCCACCGCTCCCGGCGCGGACCTGTCCATCGTCACGACGGCCACCCCGGCGGTGGCCGTGCCGGGCCAGGACGTGACCTGGACGCTCACCGTGACCAACACCGGGCCGTCCGTCGCCCGCGACGTGCTGGTCCTCGACGACGTCGTCGACGGGCTCGGCGACGTGGTGGCGAGCCCAGCCTGCACCGTGGCCGCCGGCAACGAGGTCGCCTGCGGCCTCGGCGACCTGGGCGTGACGGGCGCGGACGCGAGCCGCACGCTGACCATCACCGGCCGCGTGCCGGCCGACCACACCGGTCGACTCGCGAACACCGCCACGGTCGCCTCGGCCACCCACGACTCACACCTCGACGACAACACCTCCACCACGACGGGCACGACGCAGCCGGTGGCCGGGGTGTCCATCACCGCGACCGCCAGCCCGGTCCACCCGGTGCCGGGGAGGGACGCCACCTGGACGCTGCGCGTGACCAACGCGGGTCCCTCGGTCGCCCGCGCCGTCCACGTGGTCGACGACGTCGTCAGCGCGCTCACCGGCGTCACCGCGTCGACCGGCCGCTCGCCCGAGCCGTGCACCGTGGCGGCCGGCAACGTGGTGGGCTGCGACCTCGGCGACCTCGCCTCGGGCGAGACGGTGACCATCACCGTCACGGGCGGCGTGCCGGCGTCGTACACCGGCAGGGTGGACAACACCGCGACGGTCGGCTCCCCCACCGACTCCACACCTGCGGACAACACCGCCACCACGAGCGGTACGGCGGCCCCGCAGGCCGAGCTGTCGATCACCAACGCGCTCACCCCGTCCCGGCCGGTGCCGGGCGAGGCGGTGGCCTGGAGGCTCACCGTGGTCAACGCCGGTCCCTCGACCGCCCGCGGCGTGACGGTGAGCGACGACGTCCCGGCCGCGGTCACCGCGCTGATCGTCGAGGCCGCCGGCGACGCATGCACCGTGGCCGCGGGCGACGCGGTCTCCTGCGACCTCGGCGACCTCGGTCCCGGGGAGTCCCGGACGGTCACACTGCGTGGCACCCTCGCCGCGGACTTCACCGGCACCCTGTCCACCACCGCGACGGTCGGCTCCCCGACCGACACCACACCCGCCGACAACAGCGCGACCGCCACGGGTGAGTCCGCTCCGGTTGCGGACCTCGCGGTCAGTGCGCGCATGTCGCCGCAGAAGCCCGTCGCAGGCGCCCCCGTCGACGTCACCGTGCAGGTGACGAACCACGGGCCGTCGACGGCGCGGCAGGTCGAGCTGGTCCACGACCTGCCCCCCGCCCTGGGGCAGACGACCGCCTCCGTGACCGGTGGCGGGACCTGCGCGGTGGACGGTCGGTGGGTGACGTGCGACGTGCCGACGCTCGCGTCGGGGTCCTCCGCGACGGTCACCCTCCGCGCCCTGGTCGACCCGTCCTGGACGGGCGAGGTCACCGCCGTCACAACGGCCGGCGCCACCACGTCGGACCCCGACCCGAGCAACAACTCCGCCCGCGTGTCGGAGTCCGGCACCGGGAGCTGCGCACCGGTCCCGACCAGCGGCCGCGTGGTGACGTGCGCCGACCTGGGTCTCGCCAAGACAGTGGCGCCACGCAGCGCCGGTGTCGGCCAGCTCGTGACCTACACGCTCACCGTCACCAACGCCGGCCCGTCGAGCGCGACCGACGTCGCCGTGGTCGACGAGCTCGACGACGACCTGGTCGTCGTGTCCGTGGACGTGACCTCAGGTCGAGCGCGCGTGACCACCGACGAACGCACCGTCACCGCCGTCTTCAACTCGGTCCGCCCCCACACCGAGGGCGTCGTCCGGATCGTCGCCCGCGTGTCCGACGACGCCACCGGCGCCGTCCCCAACACCGCCCGCGCCACGGCCGGCGGGGAGAAGGTCGGCACGGGTCCCGGCACCACGGTCCAGGACACGGCGGACGTCGAGGTGCTCGGCGTGGAGGTCACCGGCGACGACCCGGGCGACGGGGACGACCCCGACGGCCCCGGGGGTCCCGACGGCCCCGAGGGCGACGGCGTGCTGCCCGACACGGGCCTCGCCGGCCCCGTCGCCCCGCTGGCCGCGCTCAGCGCGCCGCTGCTGGTGGCCGGCGCCTGGCTCGTACCACGCTCGCGCGTCAGGGGCGGGCGGCATCGAGGTCGGCACGTGTGAGGACGCTGCGGACCTCGAGGCCGACGTCGGAGAGCGGGTTCTCCCCCGCCGGCGAGCGGTCGATGGCGCAGACCACCACCTCGACGGTGGCGCCTGCGGCACGCAGCTCGCGGGTGGCGTCGCGCACGGCGCCACCCGTGGTGATCACGTCCTCGACGAGGGTGACGCGCCGACCGGCGACGTCCGGTCCCTCGGCCAGCTTGCAGGTGCCGTACTCCTTGGCCGCCTTGCGCACGAACAGCGCCGGCAGCCCGGTCTTCGCCGAGACCATGGTCGCGATCGGGACGCCGCCGAGCTCGAGGCCGCCGAGGAGCTCGGTGTCCTCGGGGAGCAGGTCGAGCATCTGGGTGGCGACCCGGTCGAGCAGGGCGGGCTGGGCCTCGAAGAGGTACTTGTCGAAGTAGGTGTCGGCGACCTGGCCGGACCGCAGGACGAACTCCCCGGTCAGGCGGCAGGCCGCGTCGATGTCGCGTGCGAGCGTCTCGTCAACCACGTCGCGCAGCCTAGCCGCGGGGCGGCGCGGTCCCGCCGGGCCTCACCGGGTCCGCTCGCGTGACTCGAGGTGGCCGAACGCGACGAGGCGCCCGTCGGTGTGGAAGAGCTCGGCGCAGGTGGTGAGCGTGAGCAGGCGCTGACCCGGTCGCTGGGCGGGCTGGACCCCGCCGTCCGGGTTGCGCGGGACCTCGTCCAGCACCCACCCGGCGGTGAACGGGACGGTGAGGTCGTCGCCGCCGGTGTCGAGGACGTAGGTGTAGGTCCAGGCGGCGGTCTCCACCACCACCTCGTCGCCGGGTCGCAGGGAGGGCATGTCGCGCAGCGGCTCGCCATGGGTGACCCGGTGGGCTGCGAGGACGAGGTTCCCCCGGCCTCCGGCGGGTGCGCCGTCGGTGACCCGGCCGAACCCCGAGGCCAGCACCTCGTCGCTGGTGCCCTCCAGCACCGGGACGGCGTAGTCCTTCCCGAACCGCGGGATCCGCACGACCGCGCTCAGCCTCCCGTGCTCGGTCGCGAGGGCGGCCGTGCCTCCGCGCCCCCAGGCGCGCTCCGCACGCTCGACGAGGTCGCGGTGGGTGCGCTGGGCGACCACGTCGGTGCCCCAGACCTGCCACCCGACCCAGCCACCCACGGCCAGGCCGGCGACCACGAGCAGCACGCCCAGCCGTCCCGTCCACACGGCAGCGCGGGAGCGGTCGGACATGGGCCGAGTCTCCCCCATCGGGCCGGACTACCCTCGCGAGCATGCCTGCGACGCCTCCGCTGTCCGCCCGACTGGCCCACGTCCCGCCGACCGTCTTCAGCGAGATGTCGGCCCTCGCCGTGCGCACCGGTGCCCTGAACCTCGGCCAGGGCTTCCCGGACGTCGACGGGCCGGCGTCGGTCATCGCCGCGGCCGAGGCGGCGCTGGAGGCCGGCGCCAACCAGTACGCCCCCGGCATCGGCGTACCCGCGCTGCGCGAGGCGATCGCCCGCCACCAGCAGCGCCACTACGGCCTGTCCCCCGACCCGGCCACCGAGGTCGTCGTCACCACCGGGTGCACCGAGGCCGTCGCGGCGGCCCTGCTCGGCATGGTCGACCCCGGCGACGAGGTGGTCGTGCTGGAGCCCTACTACGACTCGTACGTCGCGATGCTGGAGATGTGCGGCGCGCGGCGCGTCCCCGTCCAGCTCCGAGCGCCCGCCGGCTCGACGACGACACCGCGGCCCGACCTCGACGAGCTGCGCGCCGCCGTCACCGACGACACGAAGCTGATCCTGCTCAACACCCCGCACAACCCGACCGGCACCGTGCTGACGCGCGAGGAACTGCAGGTCGTCGCCGACCTGGCCATCGCCCACGACGTCCTCGTCGTCACCGACGAGGTCTACGAGCACCTGGTGTTCGACGACGCGCTCTCCGCCGAGGGGCACGTCCCGATCGCCACCCTGCCCGGGATGTGGGAGCGCACGCTGACGCTGTCGAGCGCCGGCAAGAGCTGGTCGTTCACCGGCTGGAAGGTCGGCTGGGCCACCGGCCCGGCGCCGCTGGTGCAAGCGCTGCTGGCAGCCAAGCAGTGGCTCACGTTCACCTCGGGCTCACCGCTGCAGCCGGCGGTGGCACACGCGCTCGACCACGAGGCCGAGTGGCCGCGCGCGCTCGCCCGCGACCTCCAGGCGCGGCGCGACGTCCTCTGCGGGGGACTCGCCGCCGCCGGGCTCGCGCCGCGGGTGCCGGAGGGGACCTACTTCGCCACCACCGACATCAGCCACCTCGGCTGGGCCGACGGGCGCGAGTTCTGCCTCGCCCTGCCCAAGCGGGCCGGTGTGGTCGCGATCCCCACGCAGGGGTTCTACGACGACCCGGAGGCGGGACGCCAGCTGGTGCGCTGGGCGTTCTGCAAGGTGCCCGACGTGATCGAGGAGTGCGTACGCCGCCTCGCTGCCGCCGACCTCGCCCGCTGACACCCGCTGACACCCCGGGCTCCGGTGCCGGGCGGCGTTCTCAGCGACCCGGGTAGTCCCGCGACGGGTGGTCCCCGTCGTCGTTCGCGTCGGGGTCCTGGTGGGTCGGCGGGACCTGGCCGTAGGGGTTGGGCGAGCCGCCGGGCTGTGCCGGCTGGTCCTGCGACGTGCCGTAGGGGTTGCCGTACGGGTTGGGGTAGTCGGTGCCGGCCTGCTGCTGGGGCTGCTGGTACGGGTCGGGGCTGCCGTAGCCGTACTGGCCGGCCTGGTAGCCGGCCGGGTCCCCGGGGTAGCCGCCGGCGGAGGCGGGGACCCGCTTGAACCAGTCGCCCGCACCGCCGACGAAGAGCAGCACGATCGTCGCCAGGCACGCGACGAGCGGCACGAGCGAGATGCCGCTGGTGATGCTGATCAGCGCCAGCACGCCCGCGACCGCGGCCGAGATGACCAGCAGGATGCGCGCCACGTTGGAGCGGCGCAGCACGAAGATCGCCAGCACCGCGGCGATGAGGCACCACACCACGATGCCGAGGAGCACCACGACGAGCACCCCGACGGCCGCGTCGGCGTCGATGTTGGCGTCCTGGAACTCCGGCACCCGCTCCATCTCCGTGATCACCTCGTCGCGCGCGACGAGCAGCCCGAGCCCGGCGAAGGCGAAGAGGGCGGCGGTCAGGCCGGAGAACACGATCGCGATCCACGCGGCCGCGGTGACCGTGCCGGGACGCTTGTCGCCGCGGGGCGGCGTGGCGCCGTAGGGCTGCTGTCCGTAGCCGTAGGACTGGCCGGCCGGCTGCCCGTAGGACTGGCCGTAGGACTGGCCGTAAGGGTCGCCCTGGCCGGACGGGGCCGGCTGGCCGTAGGGGTTCTGCGACGGTCCGGGCTCGTTGCTCATGCCCTTATCTCACCATGCCGACGGTAGTCGGCGACGGCTCAGCGCGGCTCGAGGGCGAACCAGCGCCGCACCTCGATGCGGCGCAGGCAGATCACCGTGGCGATCGCGGCGGCCGCGGGGATCAGCACGAGGACGGTGTTGAGCACGAAGACCAGGCTGCCGCCCGCGCTGAACGCGGCCGTGACCATCAACGCCCGGCGGGCCCAGTCGCGGCGGGCCATGGCGAAGCCGGCGAAGACCAGCGCCGCGGCACACCACACCACGAACGCACCGGCGTAGGCGTAGACCTGGCCCTGCACCTGCTGCAGCGTCACGCCGCCCTCGACCATCTCCGGCTGCTGCTGCTCGAGCACGCTCATCAGGAACTCCGGGGACAGCCCGGCCAGGGCGATCCACAGCAGCGACAGGGCGAGCAGGCCACCCGCCATGACGACCGTGAGGACGAAGGCGGTGACCATGGCGCCGGGCCGCGAGTGCAGCAGCTGGCGCTCCTGCCACGACGGGGGCGGCGGCGGGGCCGCCACGGGCCGCCCGAGCGCGGACGGCGGGGGCGCCGGCGCGCCGAACGGACGCGCGGCCGGCGGCGGCTGCACGGGGCCGGACTGGCTCGCGGGGGCGGAGGGTCCGGAGGGTCCGGAAGGGCCGGTGGATCCGGGAGGTCCCGGCCGCCCCGGCGTCGTGCGCGACAGGGGATCCGGCTTCGGCACGGGCGCGGGCGGCGTCCACCGACCGGTCGCGAACCACTCGCGGGCCGGCATCATCCAGAGCATGGCCGTGCCGGCGGCGACGAACGCGCCGGCGAGGCCGCCGGACGGCACCCCGGCGACGAAGACCGGCACGGCGAAGATCGTCAGGCCGAGCCGCGCCGAGCGGTCGGGCCTGCGGACGTACCAGCCGAGGATCGCGGTGGCGCAGGCGCCGACGGCGGCGACGATCGCCGTGATGCGCAGGAGCGCGCGGGCACCGGCGACGTCGAGGCCGAGGGACGAGAACGGCGGCTCCGCGAGGAAGTCGTCGATCGCCTCCTGGGTCTCCAGCGACCCCAGGGAGGCGACCTGCTCCCAGGCGGTGACCAGCACCAGCACCGAGGCGAACATGACGATGCCCGCCGCCAGGCTGACCTGGGGCGGACGCTGCTCGGTGGGCTTGCTCACCCCACCATTGTCCCAAGCGCACCCCAATCCGTCCCCGCAAGGGTGTCGACCTCGCCGCGTGCCGGCGCCGGGGGCGCGCTGGGGGGTTTCTCAGGGTCGCTCTCAGGGCCCGTCTCCGCGCTGTCCCCGATGTGCGCGCAGGTGGGTGCGGGCGAGGGTAGGACCCATGATCAGCGTCGAGTCCCTCACCAAGCAGTACGGCCCGTTCACGGCCGTCGACCACGTGTCCTTCACGGCCGCGACGGGCCGTGTCACCGGCTTCCTCGGCCCCAACGGTGCCGGCAAGTCCACCACCATGCGCATCATGGTCGGCCTCACCCGTCCCTCGTCCGGCCGCGTCACCATCACCGGCCGCGACTACCGCGAGCTCGTCAACCCCGGCCTCGAGGTCGGCGTCCTGCTCGACGCCTCCGCCCAGCACGCCGGCCGCACCGGCCGCGAGATCCTCCGCATCGCGGCGCAGACCATGGGCCTGCCGAGGTCGCGCGTCGCCGAGACCCTCGCCAGGGTCGGCCTGACCGAGGACGAGGCGTCGCGCCGGGTGCGCGACTACTCCCTCGGCATGCGCCAGCGCCTCGGCATCGCGACCGCGCTGATCGGCGACCCCGAGGTGCTCATCCTCGACGAGCCCGCCAACGGCCTCGACCCGGCCGGCATCCGCTGGATGCGCGACCTGCTCCGCGGCTTCGCCGACGACGGCGGCACGGTGCTCCTGTCCTCGCACCTGCTCCACGAGATCGAGGTCATCGCCGACGACATCGTCGTGATCGGCCAGGGCCGCATCGTGGCGCAGGGCAGCAAGTCCGAGCTGCTGGCCGCCGCCGGCACGCTCGTCCGTACCTCCGAACCCGACCGCCTGGCCCGTGCCCTGCACGAGGCGGCCGTCGTCACCACCCCCATCGACGGCGGCCTGCGCGTCGACGCCGACCCCGAGCTCGTGGGCGAGGCGGCACACCGTGCCGGCGTCGTGCTGCGCGAGCTGCGCGCCGCCGACGGCGCCGGCCTGGAGGAGATGTTCCTCGAGCTCACCGCCGAGACCGCCCGCGAAGGAGCAGCAGCATGACCACCACGACCCTCACCCCGTCGGCGCCCGTCGCCGCCCCGGCCCGTCCCGCGCGGTCCGTGACCCCGATCCCGACGACCCGGCTGGTCGGTGTCGAGCTGCGCAAGATGTTCGACACCCGCGCCGGGTTCTGGCTGATGGCGAGCGTCGGCATCGTGGCGGTCCTCGCCACTGCCGCGGTCATCCTCTGGGCGCCCGACTCCGCGATCGACCAGGAGACCTTCTCCAGCGCCATCGGCTTCCCGCTGTCGGTGATCCTGCCGATCATCGGCCTGCTCTCGGTCACCAGCGAGTACAGCCAGCGCACCGGCCTGACGACGTACACGCTCGTCCCGTGGCGCGGCCGGGTGATCACGGCGAAGCTGATCGTCACCCTCGCCATCGGCGTCGCGTCGATGTTCCTCGCCCTGGCCGTCGGCGCCGTCGGCAACCTGGTCGGCTCGGCGATCACCGGCCTCGACCCCGTCTGGAACGTCACGGTCCAGGAGTTCGGGCAGATCGTGCTCGCCAACGTCCTCGGCATGCTCATCGGGTTCACGCTCGGCGTGCTGATGCGCAGCTCGGCCGCGGCGATCGTGGGCTACTTCGTGTACTCCCTCGTGCTGCCCGCCGCCCTCGGCGCGCTGGCCGCCTTCCAGGAGTGGTTCCGCGACCTGCAGCCGTGGGTCGACGTCAACTACGCCACCACCCGCCTCTTCGACGAGACCATGACGGCCGAGTACTGGCAGCAGCTCGGCGTCACCACCCTCGTGTGGCTCTGGATCCCGCTGGCCATCGGCCTGCGCGCGGTCCTGCGTGCCGAGGTCAAGTAGTCCCCTCTACTGCCTCAGGCGACCCAGCGGCTGCCGGTCGGGGGACCGGCGGCCGCTGAGGTCTTCTGACAGGGTGGCGGCATGCACCCCGACGCCTGGCTGGTCGTCATCGACCCGCAGCGGATCTTCGCCGACAGCACGAGCCAGTGGGGCTCGCCGATGTTCCCGGACATCGTCGGTCCCGTACGACGACTCGCTGCCGCAGCCGGCGAGCGCACCGTCGTCACGCGCTGGGTGCCCGCACCCGACCCACAGGGCAGCTGGGCGGCGTACCTGCAGGCGTGGCCGTTCGCGAACGTCCCCGACGGCGACCCGCTCCTCGAGGTGGTCCCCGAGCTGGCCGACCTCGGCAGCGAGGTCGTCTCCCTGCCCACCTTCGGCAAGTGGGGCTACGCGCTGCAGGCGGTCACCGGTCCCACGCCCCACCTGGTCCTGACCGGCGTCTCCACCGACTGCTGCGTCGTCTCGACCGCCCTGGCCGCGGCCGACGCCGGGGCGACGATCACCGTGGTCACCGACGCCTGTGCCGGCTCGACACCGGAGAACCACCGGGCCGCGATGGACGTGATGGCGCTCTACCCGCCGCAGATCACGCTCGCCACGACCGACGAGGTCCTCTCCGCGTGAGCCGCCCCACCGACCGCCCGGTGGGTCGGGTCATCCACACCGGCCAGGCGCTGGTCGACGTCGTCGTCGAGGTGCCGGACCTCCCGGCCCGCGGCCAGAACGTGATGGCCGCCTCGGCCACCGACTACGCCGGCGGCACGGTGACGGTGCTGCTCGCCGCGGCCCGGTTCGGCGCGGAGTGCGTGCAGGCCGGCTCGGTCGGCACGGGACCCCACGGCGACCTGATCCGCTCGGCGCTGGCCGCCGAGGGGATCGGGGTGTCCGCACCGCCCGTGGAGGGACTCGACACCGGCATCTGCGTCGTCATGGTGGAGCCCAGTGCCGAGCGGACGTTCGTGACGACCCTCGGCGCCGAGCGGCAGATCAGCGTCGAGTCGCTGGCCACCTCGGGCCCCCGGCCCGGCGACCTGGTCTGCGTCACCGGCTTCTCGCTGGCCCTGGCCGCCACCGGTGAGCCGCTGCTCGCCTGGCTGCCGACCCTGCACCCCGAGGTCGTCGTCGTGCTCGACCCGGGTGCGGCGTTCGCCGCGCTGCCGCAGGACGTGCGCGCCGCCATGCTCGCGGTCACCGACGTCTGGTCGAGCAACGCCGAGGAGGCCGAGGACCTCCTCCGCGCGGCCGGCCAGGACCCGCCCGCGGACCTCACCGGGCTGACCACCGCGATCGCTCCCCTGCTGCGCGGCGACGCCGTCGCGATCGTCCGCGACGGGCCGGAGGGCTGCGCGGTGCACGCCGGCGGCGAGACGACGTACGTCCCGGGGTTCCCGCAGACCGCGGTCGACACCAACGGCGCGGGTGACACCCACACCGGGGCACTGCTCGCCGAGGTGGCAGCCGGTACGCCGTGGGTGGAGGGTTGCCGGCGCGCCAACGCGGCGGCCGCGATCAAGGTGACCCGGCGCGGGCCCGAGTCCGCCCCGACCGCCGCCGAGGTCGACGCGTTCCTCGCGCGCGTCGGCTGACGTCAGGCCCGTGCGCCCGAGGCCGCGCGGGTGACGCGTACGGCGCTGCTGCCGCGGGGCAGCGTCGGCATTCGGGAGGCGTCGACGACGGCGCCGGCCAGGTCGGTCTCCACGTCGGCCAGCACCCGCACGGTCTCGGAGAGCAGGCGCGCGGTGAGGGACTCGCCGGGGCAGCGGTGGCCCGAGGGGTGGCCGCCGCCCTGGGGCACGAGGTCGAAGGCGGCCGCCGCCGTGAGCGCGTCGCGGTCGAGGAACCGGTCGGCCCGGAACTCGTGGGGGGCCGGCCAGTGGTCGGGGTGGTGGTCTATCCCGACGACGTCGAGGAGCAGCCGGTCGCCGGCACGCACCCTCGTCCCGGACACCCGGGCGTCCCGCAGGGCGATCGCCGTCAGGACCGGCACGAACGGGCTCGTGCGCCGTACCTCCTGCGCGAACGCGTAGCGCTCGTGGACCGCGCCGGGATCACGCAGGCGCTCCCCCTCGGCGGCGGACGCGCGGGCGAGGTCGAACGCGGCGAACACGCCGAGCCAGGCCACGGCGACCGTCGGGCGGAGCACGTTGAGGAGCTCGACGGCGGCGGTGCGCTCGTCGAGGTCGCTGTCTGCGATGCGCCGCAGCGCGCTGGCGTCCGGAGGCGTCGTACGTTCGGACCGGACGCCGGCCACCGCCTGCCGCGCCCAGCGCTCGGCCCAGCGGCGCGAGCGCCACGCGCGGGCGTACGCCGGCCACGCGAAGCCGAAGCCGTCGACGATCTCCGCCAGTCGCCTGCTGACCTCGTCGGCGCCCCGACTGCTGAGGTCGAGACCCGCCCAGCGCAGCACCGCCGCGCCGTAGGTGGTGACGAGCTCGTCGTGCAGGTCGACCTCGCGGCCAGGCCAGGAGCCGACCCGGTGCGCCAGGTCCGCGGCGACGTCGTCGACCAGGTCACCGAGCGTGTCGGGGTCGAGCACGTCGAGGACCAGACGCTTGCGGTCACGGTGGACCGTCCCGTCGGTGCCGTGCAGGGCGCCGCGGCCGAAGAGCAGCCACGCCAGCGGAGGCGGGACGGCGCCGGCCCGGCGGGCGAGCGACTCGTCGTAGAAGGCGCGCGCCCCGTCGGGCTCGCCGATCACCACCGTCCGCGACCCGAGCAGCCGCGAGACGTAGGTGTCGCCGCCCCCGCGCGCGGCGCGGTCGCGCGCCACCGCGTGGTAGCCGTGGCGCAGCAGCAGGACGCCGAGTTCGGTCATGGGTGTCCGTGCCCCCGCGGCCGCGATTCATGCGCCTCGTCCGGGCGTGGTCCGTCATGCCGACCCGCACCCATGGGTGCCGGTCCGTATGGCGGACCGCCTGGGTCAGCGGACGAGGCAGGGGCGCTTCGGGTCGAAGGTCCAGCCCGGCACGAGGTACTGCATGGCGACGGCGTCGTCGCGCGCGCCGAGGCCGTGCTCGAGGTAGAGCTCGTGGGCCGCAGCGAGCCGGTCGCGGTCGAGCGTGACGCCCAGCCCGGGGGTGGGCGGCACCTCGATCGCGCCGTCACGGATCTCGAGCGGCCGGGTGGTCAGGCCCTGGCCGTCCTGCCAGATCCAGTGCGTGTCGAGCGCGGTGATCTCGCCCGGTGCGGCCGCGCCGACCTGGGTGAACATCGCCAGCGAGACGTCGAAGTGGTTGTTGGAGTGCGAGCCCCACGTGAGGCCGAAGTCGTGGCACAGCTGGGCCACCCGGACCGAACCGGCCATCGTCCAGAAGTGCGGGTCGGCGAGCGGGATGTCGACCGCGTTGGTGCGCACGGCGTCCGCCAGCTGGCGCCAGTCGGTCGCGACCATGTTGGTCGCCGTGCGCAGGCCGGTGCGGCGCTTGAACTGCGCCATCACCTCGCGCCCGGAGTAGCCGCCCTCGGCGCCGCACGGGTCCTCGGCGTAGGCCAGGACGTCGTCCTTGCCCTGCAGCAGCCGGACCGCGTCGTCGAGCAGCCAGCCGCCGTTGGGGTCGAGGGTGATCCGGGCCTCGGGGAAGCGCTCGTGCAGCGCGGTGACGGCGGCGACCTCCTCCTCGCCGGGCAGCACGCCGCCCTTGAGCTTGAAGTCGGCGAAGCCGTAGCGGGCCTGCGCGGCCTCGGCGAGCCGGACGACGGCCTCGGGGGTCATCGCCTCCTCGCGGCGGACCTTCTCCCAGTCGTCCGCCCCGTCGTGCTCGCGCAGGTAGGGCAGGTCCGTGCGGTCGGGGTCGCCGACGTAGAAGAGGTAGCCCAGCATCGGCACGCTGTCGCGCTGCTGGCCCTCGCCGAGCAGCTCGGCGACCGGGATGCCGAGCGCCTGGCCCGACAGGTCGAGCAGCGCCGACTCGAGCGCGGTGACCGCGTGGATGGTGGTGCGCAGGTCGAAGGTCTGGAGCCCGCGGCCGCCGGCGTCCCGGTCGGCGTACGCCGCCGCCACCCGCCGCAGGACGGAGCGGAAGTCCGCGACCGGCTGGCCGACGAGGATCTCGCCGGCGTCGGCGATGGTCTGCCGGATGGCCTCGCCGCCGGGCACCTCGCCGATGCCCTCGCGGCCCTCGGAGTCGGTGACGATCGCGATGTTGCGGGTGAAGAACGGGCCGTGCGCGCCCGAGAGGTTGAGCAGCATCGAGTCGTGCCCGGCGACCGGGACGACGTCGACCTTCGCGATGGTGGCGTTCACTTCTCGAGCTCTCCGTCGATGCGGCGGCGCAGGCCCCACGGGTTGTCGTCGCGGACGGCCTCGGGGAGCAGCGCGGCGGGGACGTCCTGGTAGGCCACGGGGCGCTGGAAGCGCTCGATGGCGAGGCTGCCGACGCTCGTGGTGCGGGAGTCCGAGGTGGCCGGGTACGGCCCGCCGTGGACCATCGCGTGGCCGACCTCGACGCCGGTCGGCCAGCCGTTGAACAGCACGCGCCCGGCCTTGAGCTCGAGCACCGGGAGGAGGGCACGCGCGTCGTCGACGTCACCGTCGGTCGCGTGGACGGTCGCGGTGAGCTGGCCCTCGAGGCCCTCGAGCCGCGGCAGCAGGTCGGCCACGTCGTCGAAGCGGACGACCACCCCGGACGCGCCGAAGACCTCGTCGGTGACGGTGCTGTCGTCGACCGCGAGCAGCTCTGCGGGCGCCTCGTAGATCACCGGCGCCGGGGCGTGGTCGCCCGCCGCTGAGCCTTCGCCCACGACGCGGATGCCCTCGGTTCCCCGGAGGCTGGCGGTGCCGCTGGCGTAGGCCTCGGCGATGCCGGGGGTGAGCATCGGCTGGCCGGCGGCTGCGGTGACCGCCTCGCCGGCGGCCCGGAGGAAGGCGTCGCCCCGGTCGCCGGACGGCAGGAAGAGCAGGCCGGGGTTGGTGCAGAACTGGCCGGAGCCGAGCGTCAGGCTGCCGACGTACGCCGTCGCGAGCGCCTCGACGTCGCCCTCGAGTGCGCCGGGGAGCACCACGACCGGGTTGATCGAGGACATCTCGGCGTAGACCGGGATCGGCACCTCACGGTCGGCCGCGGCCCGGACGAGCGCGAGACCGCCGCCGCGCGAGCCGGTGAAGCCGACCGCCGTGATGCGCGGGTCCGCGACGAGCTCCTGGCCGGTCTCGATGCCGCCGAGGACGAAGGAGAAGACACCCGCCGGGAGGCCGGACCTCTCGACCGCGCGGGTGATCGCGCGAGCCACGAGGGTGCCGGTGACGGGGTGGGCGGGGTGGCCCTTCACGACGACCGGGCAGCCGGCCGCCAGGGCCGACGCGGTGTCGCCACCGGCGGTGGAGAAGGCGAGCGGGAAGTTGCTCGCGCCGAAGACCGCGACCGGGCCGAGCGGCACCATCCGCTGCCGGATGTCGGCCCGCGGGAGCGGCTCGCGATCGGGCAGGGCCGGGTCTATGCGGACGCCGAGGTGGTCGCCTTGGCGTACGACACCGGCGAACATCCGCAGCTGGCCGGTGGTGCGGCCCACCTCGCCGGCGATGCGGCCCTCGGGCAGGCCGCTCTCGCGCACCGCCTCCGGGACGATCGCGTCCCGCTCGGCCTCGATCTCGGCGGCGACGGCCTCCAGGAAGGCGGCGCGCTGCTCCGGCGTGGTGGCGCGGTAGGCGCCGAACGCCTCGGCGGCCGCGGCGGTCGCGGCGGCGACGTCGGGCTGCTCGGAGTCGGTGCCGGCGATGATCGAGGTGGCTGCGTCAGTCATGGGTTCCTCTCGTCCGTGCGTCCGGGTCAGGCCTTCGAGCCTGCCACCTTGTCCACGAGGGTCTGCAGCTCGTCGCGCTCGGCCTGGGTGAGGTCCGACAGCGGCGGGCGGACCGGCCCGGCGGGGCGGCCGACTGCGGCGAGCCCGGCCTTGACGATCGAGACGGCGTAGCCGGACTCGCGGTCGCGGATCTTGGTGTAGGGGATGACGAAGTCGTTGAGCATCGCGTAGACCGTGGCCTGGTCCTGGCGGCGTACGGCGTCGTAGAAGTCGAGCGCGAACTGCGGCACGAAGTTGAAGATCGCCGAGCTGTAGGTCGTCACGCCGAGCTGCAGCAGCGGCAGCGCGAACATCTCCGCGGTCGGCAGGCCGCCGACGTAGACGAGGCGGTCGCCGAGCTGGGCGTAGGTACGGGTCATCTGCTCGATCGAGCCGACGCCGTCCTTGAAGCCGACGAGGTTGTCGTTGCGCTGGCAGGCCTGCTCGAGCGCGTCGGCGCCGAGGACGGCGTTGGCACGCGAG
Organism: Microbacterium sp. ARD31; assembly: GCF_031844425.1. Classification (NCBI taxonomy): domain Bacteria; kingdom Bacillati; phylum Actinomycetota; class Actinomycetes; order Micrococcales; family Microbacteriaceae; genus Microbacterium; species Microbacterium sp. ARD31. The sequence goes on along the minus strand of NZ_JAUZVE010000049.1, from coordinate 24,507 downwards.
TAGTAGATGACGCCGAGCCCGGTCGCGGCGCACACCGCGCTGATGTGCTCGACCAGGCCGCGCTGGCCCGCCTCGGTGAGGTACGGCGGCATCAGCAGGATGCCGTCCGCACCGGCCTCCTCGGCCGCCCGGACCTGCGCCACGGCGTTGACCGTGGACCCGGTCGCGGGGGCCAGCACGGGCACCTTGCCTCCGGCACCGGCGATGGCGGCGCGCACCACGCGGTCGGTCTCCTCGGGGTTGAGCGAGAAGCCCTCGCCCGTGCCGCCGGCGGCGAACAGCCCCGCGACGGGGTAGCCGCTGAGCCACTCGAGGTGTGCGCGGTAGGCCGGCTCGTCGAACTGCAGGTCCGCGTCGAAGTGGGTCACCGGGAACGACAGCAGGCCGCTGCCCAGGGTCTCGACAAGCTGGGTGGGACTGTAGTTCGTCACGCTGGCGGTCCTTCGGTCGTGGCGGTCGGTGTGTGTGGCGGTGCTCACCAACCTAGGAAGCCCCGACGATGCCTGTCCAAGCCCGTTTCTGGATCGAGTGATGCGCCGCGAGCATGCTCGGTGCGGGCTCGCTACCCTGCCCGCGTGACCGCCCCCGTGACCCCGGACGTCCTCCTCATCGGCGCCGGCGACCTCGGCGCCGCCGTCGGCCTCCGCCTCGCCGAGCGCGGCCACGGCGTGCTGGCGCTGCGCCGCAACGCCTCCGCCGTGCCTCCGCCGCTGGTCGGCCGCGCGGTCGACCTGACGGCCGGCTCCCCCGACCTGTCCGACGTACGCCCCCGCTTCGTGGTCGTCGCCCTGACGGCCAGGCCGCGCACCGAGGAGTCCTACCGGGCGACGTACGTCGACGGGATGGCGCGCGCGCTCGACGCGCTGCCGGTGCCGCCGGAGCGGGCCGTGCTGGTGTCCTCGACCGCCGTCCACGGCAGCGCCGAGCTCCCCGGCATCCAGGACGAGACGTCGCCGCCCGCGCCCGCGGACGGGCCGGGCCGGATGCTCGTCGCTGCCGAGGAGGCCTTCCACGCGCGGATCCCCCACGGCACGGTGCTGCGCCTCTCGGGGCTGTACGGCGGCAGCAGCACGCGGCTGCTCGACCAGGTCCGGGCCGGCAAGGTCACCGACCCGCACCGGTGGACCAACCGGATCCACCGCGAGGACGCGGCGGCCGCCGTCGTCCACCTGCTGACCACGGCCGCCGCGCCGGAGCAGCTCTACCTCGGCACCGACGACGTACCGGCGCAGATGGGTGACGTCGCCGCCTTCCTCGCCGAGCGGCTCGATGCGCCGGCGCCCCCGCCCGCGGACCCCACCCGGGGGCACGGCAAGCGGCTCTCCAACGCCCGCCTGCGGTCGACGGGCTGGGTGCCGAGCCGCCCCAGCTATCGCGAGGGCTACGCCGGCCTCGGCCCGACATAACGGGGCTTGCCGAGCGGAACTGGCACGTGCCGGCCGTTGCAAAGGCCTGCCGGTGCCGGTTTCCCCGCTCGAGCGGGTAAACCGACCAGAAAGGGCAGTGGACCCCGACGGGTCACATGGTGACCGGCTTGCCTCCCGTGACCGCGATGACCTCACCGGTGATGTAGCTGGACTCGGGCGAGGCGAGGTAGACGAACGCGGTCGCCACCTCGGCGGGCTGGCCGGCGCGTCCGAGCGGCGTGTCCTGGCCGAAGGTCTCGACCTTCTCCGGCGGCATCGTCGCCGGGATGAGCGGCGTCCAGATCGGGCCCGGCGCGACGGCGTTGACCCGGATGCCCTTCTCGGCGATCGACTGGGCCAGGCCGCGGGTGAAGTTCACGATGGCGGCCTTCGTGGTGGCGTAGTCGAGCAGCTCCGGCGACGGCGAGGACGACTGCACCGACGAGGTGTTGATGATCGAGGCGCCCGCCTTCATGTGCGGCAGCGCCATCTTGCACAGCCAGAACATCGCGTAGACGTTCGTGCGCATCACCCGGTCGAGCTGCTCGGTGGTGATGTCGGCGAGCCCGCCGGGCTGCGCCATCTGGTAGGCCGCGTTGTTGACGAGGACGTCGATGCGACCGAAGTCCTCGACCGCCCGGTCGACCAGCGCCTGGCAGGCCTCCTCCTGCACGAGGTCGGTCGGCACGAGGACGCACCGGCGGCCGGCGTCCTCGACGATCCGGCGGGTCTCCTCCGCGTCGTCGTCCTCCCCCTCGAGGTAGGCGATCACCACGTCGGCCCCCTCGCGGGCGAAGGCGAGCGCGACCGCCCGGCCGATGCCGGAGTCCCCGCCCGTGATCACCGCGACCTGGTCGCGCAGCCGATCGTGGCCGACGTACGTCTCCTCGCCGTGGTCGGGCTCCTCACCCATCTCGCGGGTCACCGAGTCCTCGTCGCCGGGCTTCGGCAGCTGCTCGCCCTCGGTGTCGGGCTGCTCGTGCACCTCGGTGGGGTCCTGCCGGGTCTGGTCTGCCTGTCCTTCGCTCATGCTCCTGCCGTACCCGCGGCGCGGTGGACGATGCGGGACCATGTCCCCGTGACGATCACCCGCGCCGACTTCGCCGACCCGCGGCTGGCGGCGTTCCTGCAGGCACACCTCGACGACATGGAGCCGACGGCGCCACCGGAGAGCCGGCACGCGCTGGACCTGGCGGCACTGCAGGCACCGCACGTACGGATGTGGGTGGCGACCGACGCGGACGGGATCGTCGGCACGGCGGCCCTCGCCGGCCTGGAGCCGGGGCACGAGGAGCTCAAGAGCATGCGGACCGACCCGCGGGCGCGGGGGCGCGGGGTGGCGTCGGGGCTGCTCGCGCACGTGCTGGCCGACGCCCGGGCGCGCGGCGTCACCCGGGTGTCGCTGGAGACGGGCAGCATGGCGTTCTTCGAGCCGGCGCGGGCGCTCTACGCGCGGGCGGGCTTCATGCCGTGCGGGCCGTTCGGGACCTACGTCGCAGACCCGAACAGCACGTTCATGACGCTGGCGCTCGGCTGAACTCGTCGTCGTCGTACGACGGCAGGGTGACCGTCACGGTGGTGCCCTCGCCGAACTCCGACTCGAGCACGACGTTGCCCGAGTGTCGCTTCACGATGCGGTCGACGATCGCCAGGCCCAGACCTGTCCCGGGACGCGCCAGCGCGTCAGGATTCGTGGAGCGGAAGAACTCGCGGAACAGCTGGCGCTGGTCGGCCTGGGTGATGCCGATCCCGGAGTCCTCGAAGACGATCCGGACGTCGTCGTCCTCGCGCTGCAGCTGGGCAGTGATGACGCTCCCCTCGTGGGAGTACTTGATCGCGTTGCTGGCGAGGTTGGCCAGCATGCGGTGCAGCTCCTCGGGGCGGCCCGACACCAGCACCGGCTCGTCGGGGACCACGATGTCGCACTTCTGCGACTTCGCCACCGCCGCGTGGTGGCACTCGTCGGCGACGGCGAGCAGCGTCTCGCGGAGGTCGACCGGCTCCGGCACGAACTCGTGCAGCGGGTCGGCGACCTGGGCGACGTTGAGGAGGTCCTCGATGACGGCCTGCATGCGGGCGGCCGCCCGGGTCGCCGCGGCCACCGAGTGCCGGTCGTCCTCGGCGAGGGTGTCGACGTCGAGCATCTCGAGGTTCGCCGTCATCGAGAAGAGCGGGGTGCGCAGCTCGTGGCCGAGGGTGTTGACCAGCTCGAGCCGGTAGCTGTCCATCAGCCGCAGCCGGTCGGCGACGGCGCGCTCGCGCTCGAGCTGGCGGGCGTTGGCGACGGCGCGGCCGAGGTCGCGGCCGATGTCGAGCGCCGCGTCGCACTCGACCTGGCTCCACTCGCGCATCCCGGGGGCGCGGGTCAGGCACAGGAAGCCCATGCACTCCGGGCCGGCGCCCAGCGGGACGAACAGCACCGACCCGATCCCGAGCCCGTCGAGGAAGTCGAGCAGCCCCTCGGCGTCCTCGGGGGGCAGGCCCGGCTGGTCACCGCTGCGGCGCGAGAACGGGGCGACGTACTGGTCGGCCCAGTAGCGGTGCGCGAGCCGGATCACGACGTCGTCGATCTCGGAGAACGGCGGGTCGTCCTGGGCGCCCTCGGCGTACCAGACGGTCGTCGAGCCACCCTCCTCGTCGAAGGCGGTCAGCCACATGCCGAGCGCGTCGAAGCAGTGCACGAGCGTCGAGCGGCAGGCCTCGATGACCTGGCCCAGCGACGGCTCGCCCAGCGCCTGGCGCACGATCTCGCGCGCCTGGGCAGTGATGCGCACGCGCTCGGCCAGCTCCTCGCGCTCGAGCGCGAGGGAGACCAGCGTGCGCGCCATCCCGGCGTACTTCTGCAGCAGCTCGAGCTGGGCGGGGCCCGGGCGGCGCCCGTCGCGCGGCTCGTCGACCGAGAGCAGGCCGAGGATGACGCCGTCCTCGTCGCGGACCGGCGAGGTCAGGGCGTCGAGGGGGTGCCAGGCGTCGGGGCCCTCGACCTCGCTGGTCTCGGGGATGAAGCTGTGCTCGATCAGCTCCTGGAAGGCGCGCTCGTGCGGGACGAAGAGCCACGCACCCCACTCGTCGGCGCCGGCGAGCTCGCCCTCGACCATGCGCGCGGGCAGGCGACGACCCATGATCGTCTCGGCCAGGCCCTCACCGGCGCACGCGACGACCTCGAACTCGTCGTCGCGGCGCAGGCTGATGGCGGCCTGCTCGAACCCGGCCAGCACGGCCACGCCCTCGACCAGCACCTGCAGGTGCTCGCGCGTCTGGTCGTCGGACCACGGGTGGTCCGTGGCCCGGCCTACGCCTGCTTCCTGCACCTGCTCCCCCGTGTCTAGGTGGTTGCACCTGTCGGGGCCACCTTCTCAGGTAAAGGGAACCCGTGGGGGTGGTCTGTCCGAACTCGGTCGATCCACGCCCCCTCACGGGCGTGCCGCGGCGACGAGCGCCGCCGCCCGCTCCATGCCCGGACCGACCCAGGTCGCCAGCCGCTCGCGTGCCGCGTCGAGCGCCGGTGAGGGCGGGTGGCCGGGAGGGACCCGCCCGGGATAGAGCGCGACCGACTCTGCCCACGCCTTGACGTCGGGCTCACTGGTGAACGCCGCCGTGGCGCGACCGCCGAGCAGGTTCATCTCGACCCACTGCGCCAGCGTGTCGCCGTAGTGGCTGGGCGGGCAGAGCCGGTTCTTCTCGGTGTCGTCGTCGCGGGTGGCCTCCACGTAGCCGATGAGCGCGGCACCGAAGCACGGGAAGCCCGCCCGGACCGGCTGCAGGGTGATCACGTCCGGTCGCCAGACGGGCACGAGCGGCGGGATCTGCAGCCCGCTGGCCGCGCAGTGCACGACGAGCGCGTCGTCGGCGATCGTCGCGGTCCCGCCGTCCATGACGAGCCGGCCCCGCTCGGCCGCACGCACGTGCCCCATCCGCACGACGTCCTCGACCGTGCGCAGCAGGTCGACCTCCCACGTGCCGATCGTCGGGCAGCGGGCCATCGTCGGGGTGAGCGAGCGGTCGATGCGCAGCATCACCCCGGCGTCCTCCATCCGCAGGAACATGTCGTCGAGCGACGAGGCGCGCGCGGCCGCCTCCCAGACGTCGGCACCCATGCCGAGGAACACCGCCGGGTCCGGCTGGACCACGGCCCGGTTGAACATCCACGGCTCGCGCGGGCGCACCCAGCGGATCGCGCCCGGGTCGACCTCGCGCTGGAGCAGCCAGACGATCGCGTCGGTCGCGGTCTTGCCGGAGCCCACGACGACGTACCGGCTCGGCGAGTCCTCCAGCCGTGCCAGGTCGTTGACCGGCACCACGCGGGCGCCGTCGACCGCGAAGGGCGGCGGCACCTCGGCCGGGATCGTCGGCGCGAGGTAGTGGGCGTCGACCACGCGGGTGCCGGCCGGCACGCGCTGCCGCTCGCCGGTGGCCAGCGAGACCACCTCGCCGTCGACGTACTCGCTGCCGGGCAGGAACCGCACCCGCCCGGTCGCCTCGAGCCGGGCGAGGGCGCGCTCGTAGTAGGCGATGATCTCTGGCTGCGAGGCCCGCTCCTGCAGCCCCCGCTCCGGCCCGCTGTCCTGCAGGCGCCCGCCGCCGAGGAGCGTCGACGGCACGCCGTAGAACGCCGACGACTGGTGCAGCCGGACGAACGGGTAGGCCTCGCGCCAGTGCCCGCCGGGGCCGGACCGCCGGTCCACCAGCACCACGCGCGCGTCGGAGTGGTCGACCAGCGCGTCGGTGAAGGCCAGGCCGGTCGCGCCCGCGCCGACGACGACGTGGCTGGCGTCGAGGAAGGTCGTCATGCGCCCACCCGCGTCACCACGTCGAGCACACGGCGCACGACCGGGGTGACGGCCTGCCGCGACCAGATCGCGTGCAGCTCGACCGGCCGCTCGGGGTCGGCGTCGACCCGGGTGTCGCCGCCGTGGTGGGCGAGCTCCTTGAACACGACGCCGTCGACGTGCAGCGAGGCGGCGGAGGCGGGCGCGAGGGTGAGGCCGCGCTCGGCGGAGACGAGGAGCATCGCGGTCAGCACCTGGTGCACGCGCTGGTCGACCTTGGGGTGCGCGTTGGCGAAGAAGCGCACCGAGAGCTCGTGGAAGTAGCGCGACTGGTCGGGGTTGTAGCCGATCACCGTCTCGCCGTCGAAGTCCTCCGCGGCCAGGGGGTGGTCGGCCGCGGCCAGGGGGTGCCGGTCGGGGACGACCGCCATCAGCGGCTCGCGCAGCACCACCCGCGAGCGCAGCAGCGAGGTGTCGAAGGGCGGCCGGGCCAGGCCGATGTCGAGCTCGCCGCGGCGGATGCCCTCGACCTGGTCGTTGGTGACCCGCTCGGAGAGCACGACCTCCACGTCGGGCAGCTCGGCGGTGAGCCGGCGCAGCAGCGGGCCGAGGATCGAGATCGCCGAGACCGCCGTGAAGCCCAGGCGTACGACGCCGGCGGCGCCCGCGTCGACGCGCCGCGCGAGGTCGCCGGCCCCCTCCACGAGGGTGAGCAGCCGGTAGGCCTCGTCCAGGAACGCCCGGCCGGCCCCGGTCAGCGCCACCCGCCGGTTGTCGCGCTCGAGCAGCCGCGCGCCGACCGACTTCTCCAGCTTCTGGATCTGCCGCGACAGCGGCGGCTGGGTCATCCGGAGCCGTTCGGCGGCCCTCCCGAAGTGCAGCTCCTCGGCCACGGCGACGAAGGAGCGGACCTGGTCGAGGGTGATCACGGGCCGAGGGTACGATGCACGAGTTGGATCAGTCCATGCTGAAACGGGCTTGGACCGGCATCGTCGTACAAACCTAGTGTCGGTGGTCACACCCCGAGACCAGGAGCCACCAGATGCGCAAGCAGACCCTCAGCCTCGCGGCCCTCGCCACCGGCGCGGCCCTCGCCCTCTCCGCCTGCGGCGGCGTGCAGAACACCACGGGCGGCGGCAGCGACAGCGGTGACTACCCGTCCGGTGCGGTCGACATGCCGGTCGGCGCCTCCGCCGGCGGCTCCTCGGACCTGATCAGCCGCCAGATCTCCCGCGGCCTCTCCGAGGAGCTCGGCGGCTCGTTCCCCGTGATCAACCGCGAGGGCGCCAACGGCGCGCTCGCCGCGGCCGAGGTCGCCAAGGCCGAGCCGGACGGCTCGGTCATCTCGGTGCAGAACGCCTCGCTCTTCGCGATCACCCCGCTGGCCGTCCCGGAGGACCAGGTCACCAGCATCGACGACTTCGACGTCGTCCAGGGCGTCTCCCGCGACGACTACGTCCTCGTCGCGAGCAAGGGCTCCGGGTTCACGTCCATCGACGACTTCAAGGACGCGGACGGCAAGATCACCTACGGCACCACCGGCGTCGGCACCGGTGCCCAGCTCGCCTGCGCGCTCACCTTCAACATCGACAAGACGCCGTCCGAGGCCATCCCGTTCGACGGCGGCGCCCCCGCGCTCACCGCCCTGCTCGGCGACCAGGTCGACACCGCCTGCCTGCAGGTCGGCGAGGCCATCGAGAACATCGAGTCGGGCAAGATCGTCCCGATCGTGGTCTTCGGCCCCGAGCGCGTGGAGTTCCTCCCCGACGTGCCGACCGCCCAGGAGTCGGGCCTCGACGTCGAGGTCGCGCAGTACCGCTTCATGACCGTGCCGAAGGGCACGCCGCAGGACGTCCAGGACACCATCGCCGAGGCGATGCAGGCGACGTTCGAGACGTCCGAGTACCAGGACTTCAACGAGCAGAACAACCTCACCCCGATGGAGATCCCCGGCGACGAGGTCGTCGCGCAGCTCGAGGAGGACAAGCAGCGCTACGCCGACCTCGTCGAGGAGTACGGCATCGACCTCGGCGACGCCAGCTGACCGGGGTCCCTCCCCACCCTCACCGCACTGAGACGAGAGCCCCATGAGCGAGACCGCACCGCGTCCGGACGCCGCGCAGGAGCGCGACATCCTCGCCGAGCTCCAGGCCGAGGTCGCCCAGGACCTCGCCGACGAGCGGCCCCCTGCGGGAGGTCCGGCGTACCAGCTGGTCGCGGCGCTCGTCGTGCTCGTGCTCGGCGCCGCCGCGGCGTGGCTCGCCCACGGCTACGGGCTCGGGTCGCTCCGGCGACCCGGCCCGGGCCTGTGGCCGTTCGTCGTCTCGCTCCTGATCGTCGTGCTCGGCGTGGTGCTCCTCGTCCGCGGCCGCGCGCTCGACGACGCGGAGAGGTTCACCCGGGCGAGCCTGCTCGTCGTCGTCGGCGCGGCCACCTTCCTCGCGCTCGGCGCGCTCCTGCCCGTGGTCGGCTTCGAGATCCCCGCCGTCCTGCTCGGCATCGTCTGGCTCCGCTTCCTCGGCGGCGAGTCCTGGCGCAGCACGATCGTCGTCTCCGTCCTCACGACCGCGGCGTTCTACCTGCTGTTCCTCTACGCCCTCTCGATCCCGCTGCCCCACCTGATCGCCCTCTGAGCGCCCGGTCAGAAGAGGAGAACCCCCCATGGACCTCAGCGCCTTCCTCGACGGCTTCGGCGTCGTCACCCAGCCGGGCAACCTGCTCTACTGCCTGATCGGCGTCGTCGTCGGCATGCTCGTCGGCGTGCTGCCCGGCCTCGGTCCGGCCGCCACGATGGCCATCCTGCTGCCGATCGTCTACAACGCGCACGACCCGGTCGCCGCGATCATCATGCTCGCCGGCATCTACTACGGCGCCCAGTACGGCGGCACCATCACGTCGGTCCTGCTCCGCATCCCCGGCGAGGCGAGCTCCGTCGTCACGGTGTTCGACGGGTTCGCCCTGGCCAAGCAGGGCAAGGCCGGCACGGCCCTCGGGATCGCGGCGATCGGCTCCTTCGTCGGCGCGACCATCTCGATCATCGGCCTCACCCTCCTCGGCCCCGTCGTGGCGGGCTACGCCCTCGACTTCGGCTCCCCGGAGTACTTCGCGCTCGCCCTCCTCGGCGTCCTCCTCGCTGCGACCATCGGCAACGGCAACACCCTCAAGGCCCTCGCGGCCGCCGCGGTCGGACTGCTGCTCGCCACGGTCGGCAGCGACACCTTCACCAGCGCCGACCGCTTCACCTTCGGCAGCCTGAACCTCGAGGGCGGCATCGACTTCGTCGTCGTGGCGATGGGCCTCTTCGGCGTCGGCGAGATCCTCTACAACCTCGAGGAACGGCACGGCAAGCCCCACGTGCCCGCCGCGATCGCCAACATCTGGCCCTCGCGCAAGGACCTCAAGGTGGCGTCGCCGGCCATCGGCCGCGGCTCGCTGATCGGGTTCTTCCTCGGCGTGCTGCCCGGGGGCGGCGCGGTCATGGCCAGCCTGGCGGCGTACGCCGCGGAGAAGAAGGTGGCCAAGAAGCCCGAGCGCTTCGGCCGGGGCGCCATCGAGGGTGTCGCCGCCCCCGAGTCGGCCAACAACGCCGCGGCCACGTCGTCGTTCATCCCGCTGCTGACCATCGGCATCCCGGCGAACGCGTCCATGGCGATGCTGTACGCCGCGCTGCTCGTCGTCGGCGTGACGCCCGGCCCGCAGCTGATCGACGAGCGCCCGGACCTGTTCTGGGGCGTCATCAACTCGATGTACATCGGCAACCTGATCCTGCTGCTGCTGAGCATCCCGCTGGTCGGCGTCTTCGTGCGGATCCTTCGCGTGCGGCCGGCGATCCTCGCCCCGATCACCGCGCTGATCACCATCCTGGGCGTCTACACGATCAACAACTCGGTCTTCGACATCTTCGTGATGATCGTCTTCGGCATCATCGGCTACCTGATGAAGAAGACCGGCTTCGAGCCCGGCCCGCTGGTCCTCGCCTTCGTGCTCGGGTCGCTGATCGAGTCGAGCTTCCGCCGCTCGATGCTGATCTTCGACGGCGACGCGACCGGCTTCGTGACCCGCCCGATCTCCGGCACCATCCTCGCCTTCGTCCTCCTCGTCATCGTGTTCCCGCTGGTCCGCAAGGGCCTGCGCCGCGGCACGACCACCACCGAGACCACCACCCCCGAGACCGTCCAGCGAGAGGACTCCCTGCGATGACCGTCCTGATCGGCTACGTCCCCACTTCCGTCGGCGAGGCGGCCCTCGAGGCCGGCCTGGCGGAGGCGAAGGCCCACGGCGACGACGTGGTGATCCTCAACAGCCCGCGGCGGCGCTCGACGGTCGACGGCGAGCTCATCGACTCGACCGCCGCCGACGAGCTCGTCGCGCGCGCGGCCGCGCAGGGCGTGGCCGCGCGCGTCGACCAGACCGACCACGGCGACGACATCGTCGAGACGTTCGCGAGGATCGCCGAGGCCACCTCCGCGCGGCTCGTCGTGATCGGGCTGCGCCGGCGCTCGCCGGTCGGCAAGCTCGTCACCGGCAGCGACGCCCAGCGGCTGCTGCTCGACCTCGACACCCCCATCCTCGCCGTGAAGCCCGCCAGGTGAGCGCGTCGCGCATCTCCCGCGTCGTCGTCACCCCGGTCGCGTTCGAGGACCCGCCGCTGCTCAACGTGGTGGGCGTGCACCAGCCCTACGCCCTGCGGGCCATCGTCGAGCTGCACACCGACTCCGGCCTGCTCGGCCTCGGCGAGACGTACGCCGACGAGACCCACCTCGGCCGGCTGTCCGCGGTCGCCGCCGCCCTCCCCGGCCACGACCCGTACGACCTGCACGGCCTGCGCCGGCTGGTGACCGACGTGCTGGGTCGCGAGACCGGCGGCGGGGGTGCGTCGTTCGGCGGCATGCTCGACGTCGACTCCGCCGTCGGCACCGTCTACTCCCCGTTCGAGGTCGCCTGCCTCGACCTGCAGGGGCACGCGGCCGGGGTGCCGGTGAGCGCGCTGCTCGGCGGCGCCGTCCGCGAGTCGGTGCCGTTCAGCGGCTACCTCTTCTACAAGTGGGCGGGCCACCCAGGCGGTGCCGACGACGCGTGGGGCGAGGCGCTGACGCCCGCCCAGGTCGTCGAGCAGGCGCACCGGATGGTCGACGGCTGGGGCTTCGGCTCGCTGAAGCTGAAGGGCGGGGTCCTGCCGCCCGACGAGGAGTGCGAGGCGATCGAGGCGCTGCGCGACGCCTTCCCCACGCTGCCGCTGCGGCTCGACCCCAACGGTGCGTGGACGGTGGAGACGTCGTTGCAGGTGGCGTCCCGGCTGGCCGGCGTCGTGGAGTACCTCGAGGACCCGACCCCCGGAATCCCGGGGATGGCGGCGGTCTCCGCGGGCACCGACGTGCCCCTCGCGACGAACATGTGCGTGATCGCGATGGAGCACCTGCCGCCCGCGATCGCGCAGGACGCCGTCCAGGTCGTGCTGTCGGACCACCACCTCTGGGGCGGGCTGCGGAAGTCCGCGCTGCTCGGCCAGATCACCGAGGTCTGGGGCATGGGGCTGTCGATGCACAGCAACTCCCATCTCGGCGTCTCGCTCGCCGCGATGGTCCACCTCGCCGCGGCCACCCCGAACCTCACCTACGCCTGCGACACCCACTACCCCTGGAAGACCCAGGACGTGGTCACCGACGGCGTGCTGTCCTTCAGCGGCGGGTCGGTCGCCGTGCCCACCACGCCCGGGCTCGGCGTCACCCTCGACCGCGACCGCCTCGGCGAGCTGCACGAGCTCTACCTCTCCTGCGGCGTACGCCGGCGCGAGGACACCGTCTACATGCGCTCGATCCGGCCGGACTTCGAGGTCAACACCGCCCGCTGGTGACCACCCCTCCCCCACTGGTGATCACCCCTTGCTGGTTGAGGTGCGAGGCCGCCCGCGGCCGAGCCTCGAAACCACGCCGACCAGTGTGGTTTCGAGGCTCGTCGCTGGCGCTCCTCGCACCTCAACCACCAATAAGTAGTCTTGACTTATATTAGTAGCGCGTGACACTGTCGGCCCATGTTCGACGTAGCCAAGCACCTGGGCGCGGTGACCCGCGCCGTCGAGGACAGCACCCACGAGGGCACGCCCGTCAAGGTCGTGGTCGCCTCCCGCACCTACCCCACCGGCGTGGACGACCTCTGGGACGCCGTCACGACCCCGGAGCGGATCGCCCGCTGGTTCGCGCCGGTGTCCGGCGACCTCCGGCTCGGTGGCCGCTACCAGGTCGAGGGCAACGCCGGGGGCGAGGTCCTGACCTGCGACCAGCCCAAGCACCTCGCGCTCACGTGGGAGTTCGGCGGCGACACGTCGTGGGTGGACGTGCGCCTGGAGGAGGCGGCCGACGGCGCCACGCTGACCCTCCGCCACGCGGCCGACGTGCGCGACAACCCGCACATGACGACATACGGCCCGGGTGCGGTGGGCGTCGGCTGGGAGCTCGGGCTGATGGGGCTCGCGGAGCACCTCGCGACCGGGGCCCCGATCCCGCACGAGGAGGTCGAGGGTTGGGGCGCGAGCGCCGACGGCCAGGGCTTCATGAGCGCCTCCGCGAGCGCCTGGGGCGAGGCGGACGCCCTCACCTCCGGCGACCCCGAGGCGTCCCGCGCCGCTGCCGCCCGGACCGCCGCGTTCTACACCGGCACCGAGCCGCCGGCCTGAGCGTGCACGCCTTCGACGTCCTCGGCGACCCCGTACGCCGTCGCATCCTCGAGCTGCTCGCCGACGGGGAGACCAGCGCCGGCGACGTCGCCGCGGTCGTGGGTGCCGAGTTCGGGATCAGCCAGCCGGCGGTCAGCCAGCACCTGCGCGTGCTGCGCGACAACGGCTTCGCCACCGTCCGGGCCGAGGGCACGCGCCGGCTCTACGCCGTCGACCCCACCGGCCTGCAGGAGGTCGACGCCTGGGTCGAGCAGTTCCGGGTCTTCTGGGACCAGCGGCTCGACGCCCTCGGCACCGAGATCGCCCGCGGCAAGAAGTCCCGCCGCACCACACGCTGAGCGGGCACTTCCTCGCGCTGGACGCGTCGACCGGGCACTTCCTCGCGCTGGCGCGGTGCCACAGCGCGAGGAAGTGCCCGGTCAGCAGTGGGCAGCGCGAGGAAGTGCCCGGTCAGCAGTGGATAGCGCGAGGAAGTGCCCGGTCAGCCCACGCGGCGGCGGGTGTTGCCGAGGTGGAGGCGCATCGCGGCGCGAGCGGTCTCGGGGTCGCCGGCGATGACCGCGGCGGCGACGTTGTCGTGCTCGCGCTGGACCCGCTCGACGTGGGTGGCGTCGGTCATGGAGTACGTCTCGTCGAGGCGGGTGCGCGGCAGCATGATCATCATCGGGCCGAGCGAGCCGAGCAGGTCGACGTAGAAGCGGTTGCCGGTCGCGCGGGCGATGGCGAGGTGGAAGGCGAAGTCGGCCTCGACCGCGCCCTCGTGGCCCGCCCGCACGAAGCCCTCCATGGCGGACTCGATCGCCGCCACGTCGGACGGCCCGTGGTCGCGCGCCGCCAGCGCGGCGGCCTCGCTCTCGACGCCGATGCGGAAGTCGAGCATCGCCATCACGTCGGCCTGCGTGCGGATCGCCGAGGCCTCGATGCTGAACGACGACGCCTCGGGCACCGCGAGCACGAAGGATCCGCGGCCCTGCTGGGTCTCGACGAGGCCCTCGGCCCGCAGCCGCGTCACCGCCTCCCGCACGACGGTGCGCGAGACGGCGTACTCCTCGATGAGCTCGGCCTCCGAGGGCAGCTTGGCACCCGGGGCGAGGTCGCCGGCAAGGATCTTGTCCTTGAGGCCGGCGACCACCGACGCCGACAGGGTGCTCATGCCGAGAAGGTAGCGGTCTCCACGGTGAGCTCGCGCATGCGCTCGGTGAGCGTGAAGCCGAGGCCCGGGCGGTCGGGCACGAAGATGCGGCCGTCGCGGATCTCGATGCGCTCCTCGAAGAGCGGGTTGAGCCACTCGAAGTGCTCGACCCACGGCTCGGTGGGGTACGTCGCCGCGAGGTGGAGGTGGATCTCCATCGCGTAGTGCGGGGCGAGGTCGAGGCGGTGGTGGGCGGCGAGCGTCGCGAACCGCAGGAACGGCGTGATCCCGCCGATGCGCGGTGCGTCGGGCTGCACGATGCCGCGGTAGCCCGCGTTCACCAGCCCCATGTGCTCGTCGACCGAGGTGAGCATCTCGCCGGTGGCGATCGGGGTGTCGAAGGTCTGCGACAGGTCGGCGTGGCCGACGTGGTCCCACGCGTCGAGCGGCTCCTCGATCCAGACCAGGTCGAACTGCTCGAGCTCGCGGCACATCCGGCGCGCGCGGGCGCGGTCCCACTGCTGGTTGGCGTCGACCATGAACGGGCCGTCACCGAGGTGCTCGCGCAGCGCCGCGACGCGGCGCAGGTCCTCGCGCCAGTCGGGCTGGCCGACCTTGATCTTGATGCCGCCGATCCCGGACTCGAGCGACGCGGTGGCCTTCTCCTTGATCTCCTCGACCGAGGCCTGGAGGAAGCCGCCGGAGGTGTTGTAGACGCGGCACGAGTCGCGGTGCGCGCCGAGCAGCTTGGCCAGCGGCAGGCCGGCGCGGCGCGCCTTGAGGTCGTACAGCGCGACGTCGAGCGCGGCGACGGCCTGCGTCGCGACGCCGGAGCGGCCGACGGAGGCGCCGGCCCACATCAGCGACTCGTAGATCTTCGCGATGTCGCTGGGGTCCTGGCCGATCGCGACGTCGACGACCTCCTTGAGGTGGGCGTACTGCGCCTTGCCGCCCGCGCGCTTGGAGTAGCTGAACCCCATGCCCTCGAAACCCTGCTCGGTGGTGAGGTCGACGAAGAGCATCACGGTCTCGGTCAGCGGCTTCTGGCGGCCGGTGAGCACCTTCGCGTCGCTGACGGGATTGGGGAGCGGGAGCACGACGTGCGACAGCGTGATGCTGCGGATGCGGTCTCCGGTGCTGCTCGCGGGCGCCGCGGCCGGCGGGGTCAGGGTCTGCGTCATCGGGCTTCCTTGGATCGTAACCAACTTGTATGATGAGTGTGCAACTCATTACACAAGTTCGTCAACCCCGGAGGAGCGCACGTGTCAGCCGACCGGCGTCAGCAGCCGTCCCTCGTCGAGGTACGCCGCCACGTTCGCGAGCGTGAGGTCGGCCATCGCGCGCCGCGTCTCGACGGTCGCGCTACCGAGGTGCGGCAGCAGCACGACGTCGTCGCGGCCGAGCAGCGCCGACGGCACATGTGGCTCGGCGGCGAAGACGTCGAGCCCGGCACCGGCGATCCGGCCCTCCTGCAGCGCCGCGACGAGGGCGTCCTCGTCGACCACGGAGCCGCGCGCGATGTTGACCAGGAAGCCGTGCGGGCCGAGGGCGTCGAGCACCGCGGCGTCGACGAGTTGGCGCGACGCGTCGCCCCCCGCTGCCGCGAGCACCAGCACGTCGCAGCCCCGCGCGAGGGAGACCACGTCGGGGACGTAGGCGTACGACACGTCGCTGCGGGCGCGGCGGTTGTGGTAGCTGATCGTCGTGCCGAAGGCCTCGAGGCGCCGGGCGATCGCCAGGCCGATCCGGCCGAGGCCGACGATGCCGATGCGGGCACCCGTGACGCGGCGGGCGAGGGGTGGCGTACGACCAGCGGCCCACTCCCCGCGGCGGACGAAGCGGTCCGCAGCCGACAGCCCACGCATCACGTCGATGACCAGGCCGACGGCGGCATCGGCGACGCAGTCGGTCAGCACGTCGGGGGTGTTCGAGACGACCACGCCGCGGCGGGCGGCCTCGTCGACGTCGGTGGCGTCGTAGCCGACACCGAAGCTCACGATCGCCTCCAGCGCCGGCAGCCGGTCGAGGTGCTCCGCGCGCACGCCCCACACACCGCTCGTGACCGCCACCCGCACGGACGCGGCCTCGTTCGCGGTGAGCTGCGACAGCTCGCGGGCGCCGTGCTCCTGCTCGAGCCGCGCCACCAGCTCCGGACGCAGCCTCCCCACCATGACCACCGTCGACTCGCCCACGCCGCGACGCTAGGGACGCCCGCCGGGCATCGTCCAGTGCCGATCCGGCATGGTCGCCGGGTGCGCGGCGGGCGCCGCGGGCTGGGAGCATGGGGGCCGACATGGACCTGCTGATCGGCTTCACCACCATCCTGGTGGTCATCGCAGCAGGGGCCGGGCTCGCGCACGCGGGCGTGCTCGACCGGCGCTCGCAGCGCACCCTCGGCGAGATCGCCTTCTTCGTCGCCTCCCCCGCCCTCATGGTCGTGACGATCAGCCAGGTGCACCTCGAGTCGGCGGCGGCCAACCTGGTCGCCTCGTCGGTGTCGCTCGCCGCCTCGTTCGCGGCGTACGTCGCCCTGGCGCGGCTGCGCTGGCGCCTCTCCACCGGCCCGCTGCTGATCGGCGGGCTCTCCTCGTCCTACGTCAACGCCGGCAACCTCGGCATCGCCATGGCCGCCTACGTCGTCGGCGACATCACCGTCGTCGTGCCGACGCTCCTGGTGCAGATGATGGTCGTGCAGCCGGTCGCGCTGGTCGTGCTCGACCGCCTCACCGGACGCGGCGAGGGCGTGGCGTCAGCGCTCCGGCGCCTCGTCACCAACCCGCTCACCCTCGCCGCCGTCGTCGGCGTCGTGCTCGCGGTCACCGGCTGGCGGCTCCCGCGCGTCGTCGAGGACCCGCTCCAGCTGATGGCGGGCGCGGCGATCCCGCTGATGCTGATGTCGTACGGCGCCGCGCTGAGGCTGAGCCCGCCGCTGGGCCGGGCGGGCCACAACGGCGAGGTGCTGCTGGCGAGCGTGCTCAAGCTCGCCGTGATGCCGGTGGTCGCGTGGGCGGTGGCCGTCGCGCTCGGCATCGACGGACGCGCCCTGCTGGGCGTCGTCATCACCGCTGCGCTGCCGACCGCGCAGAACATCTTCCTGCACGCCACCCGCTACCGCGTCGGCGAAGACGTCTCGCGCGAGACCATCCTGATCACCACGCTGGCCTCGCTGCCGGTTGCCCTGCTGGTCGCCGTCGTGCTCGGCTGAGCACCCCCACCCCCGAGGAGACACCCGTGACCGACCTGCTCGACCGGCTCCGCGAGGCCGTCGGCGACGCGCACGTGCTGACGTCCGACGACGAGGTGGCGGCCCACGTCGTCGACTGGACCGGCGTGCACGCCGGCCGGGCGCTGGCGGTGGTGCGGCCGGGCTCGACCGAGGAGGTGGCCGCCGTGGTCGCCGCCTGCCACGAGGCGGGCGCACCGATCGTGCCGCAGGGCGGCAACACCGGGCTGGTCGGCGGCGGCGTGCCGGACTCGTCGGGAACCCAGGTCGTCCTGTCGCTCGGCCGGATGCGCACGGTCCGCGACGTCGACCCGGTCGCCGGGACGATCACCGTCGACGCCGGCGTGGTGCTCGCCGACGTGCAGGCGGCGGCTGCCGAGGCCGACCGGCTCTTCCCGATGTCGCTGGGGTCGGAGGGCAGCTGCACGATCGGCGGCAACCTCGCCACCAACGCCGGTGGCACCGCGGTCCTGCGCTACGGCATGACCCGCGAGCTGGTGCTCGGCCTGGAGGTCGTGCTGCCCGACGGCCGCGTGTGGGACGGGCTGCGCGGGCTCCGCAAGGACAACACCGGCTACGACCTCACCCAGCTCTTCGTCGGCTCAGAGGGCACGCTCGGTGTCATCACCGGCGCCGTGCTCCGGCTGTTCCCGCCGACCCCGCGGCACGCGACCGCGTGGGTCGCGGTGCCGTCCGTTGCGGCCGCCGTCTCGCTGCTCGCCCTCGCCCAGCAGCACGCCGGCGTGCACCTGTCGACGTTCGAGATCGCCAACCGGCAGGCCATCGACCTCGTCCTCGCGCACCTGCCCGGCGCCAGCGACCCGCTGGCGGAGCCCAGCGACTGGTACGTCCTGGTCGAGCTCGCCGGGTCCGCGTCCGACGACGGGCTCGACGAGGCGCTGGAGGCCGTGCTGGGGGCCGCCGTCGAGGACGGTCTCGCCTCCGACGCCGCCATCGCCGGCAGCCCCGCCCAGCGCTCGGCGCTCTGGGCGCTGCGCGAGGGCATCTCCGAGGTGCAGAAGGTCGAGGGCGCGACCCTCAAGCAGGACGTCACCCTCCCGATCGCCGACCTCGCCGCCTGGACCGAGGCCATGGGACCGCGGCTGCAGGAGGTCCTGCCCGGCGTGCGGCCGGTGACCTACGGCCACGTCGGCGACGGCAACCTCCACTACAACCTCAACGCGCCCGTCGGGCGCGACCACGACCTCCGTGCCGCGGCCGCCGACCTCGCGACGGCGATCTACGACTCCGTGGCCGCCGCCAACGGCTCCATCAGCGCCGAGCACGGGCTCGGCCGGACGAAGGCGGCGGCAGCGGCGTCGTACAAGTCGGCGGTGGAGGTCGACCTGATGCGCGCGATCAAGCAGGCCCTGGACCCCGACGGCCTGATGAACCCCGGCGTCCTGCTGCCGCCTGACTAGGGTGGGCGGCGTGAAGGCACAGACCCTCGGACGCGTCCTGCTCGGCTCCGCCATGGTGGGCGCGGGTGTCCTGCACCTGACCACGCAGCGGCGGGAGTTCCAGGCCCAGGTCCCCGACTGGTTCCCGGTCGACGAGGACCTCACCGTCGTCGGGTCGGGCGTCGTCGAGATCGGCCTGGGCGCGGCGTTCGTCGCGCTGCCGAAGCACCGCCGCACGGTCGGCGCGCTGCTCGCGGCGTTCTTCGTCGCGATCTTCCCGGGCAACATCGCGCAGTACGTCGAGGGCACCGACGCGTTCGGCCTCGACACCGACCGTGCCCGGTTCGTCCGCCTGTTCTTCCAGCCGGTGCTGGTGCTCGCGGCGCTCTGGGGCGGCGGCTGGCTCAGCCGGCGGGCCGACGACGAGCAGTCCGAGGAGCTGGCGACCGAGGAGGTCGACACCGGCGAGTGAGCCGCCGCACGCCGTCCGCTCCCGGTCAGTAGGTGTCGGCCAGCGTCGTGGCCATCGACTCCCACTGCGCGTAGGCGTTGGGGCAGCACGACCGCTGCACCGCGTCGGCGGCGAGGGTCTTGCTCATCGACTCCCAGCCGGCGATGTCGAACAAGCCGCGGTTGGTGGTGTACGCCGAGACGCCGAGGAACCCCTGCGTGGCGTACGCCGGGTTGACGCACGCGGTGCCGCCCGAGCACCAGCCCTGGCTGGGGCGCTGCTGGAAGAGCCCGAGCGAGTCGCGGTCGCCGAACTGGATGTTGCACAGCTTGGACTCCTGCATCGCCGTCATCAGCGCGATGATCTGGGCGTTGCGGTTGCCGCCCGCGGTGCGGGTGGCGCCCAGGATCGTCCGCACGTTGGCGACCTGGGCGGTGGTCAGCGAGGAGGCGGTCGTGCCGCCGGTGGCGTAGCAGAGCGTCTGGTCGCCGGACTGGCTCCAGCCGAGCAGCTCCTGCCACGTCGCGGTGTCGACGGTGCCGGTCTGCGGCAGCCCGCGGTTGGCCTGGAACTGCACGACGGACGCGCGGGTGCCGGAGCCGAAGACGCCGTCCACGACCAGGTTCGCGCCGTACTTGTTGAGCTGGGTCTGCGCCGCCTTCACCGCGTTGCTGTCGGCCGAGCCCTGGCTCACGGTCACCACGAGCCGGGGCCACGTGCCGTTGCCGGCGATGCCGTCGACGGGCGAGATGCCCTGGGCGGATTGGAAGGCCTTGAGGTTCGCCGTGGTGCCGCTGCCGAAGACACCGTCCGCCGTCGTCGGGTAGCCGCGCGCGGTCAGGAGGTGCTGCAGGGCCATGGCGTTGTTGTTGCGGGGCTGGCCGGCCTTGGTGATCGGCCAGGCGCTCGCCGCCTGGGCAGGGCCGGCGACCAGCACGGCGGCCGTGGCGAGCAGCAGGGCGAGGAGGACGCCGAGCGCCCTCCGGCGTGGCCTGGGCAGGGTCGATCGGTGCATGTGGAGCTCCCGAGAGTGGTGCCCGGCCATCCCGAGAGGCCGCGCGCGTGCGCTCGACCCTGCCCCGGGCCGGCGTCGACCGTCAAGGCGTCGGAGTCGCGTGCCCTCGCGGCCGCACTCGACTCCGGGCGCCGGGAGTACGACGATCGGAGGATGCCGACGATCTACGAGGCGGCCGGCGGGATGGAGGTCCTCGTCCGGCTGGCCGAGGCGACGCACCAGCGGTGCCTGGCGGACCCGCTGCTCCACCATCCCTTCTCCCACGCGGACAACCAGCCCGACCACACCGAACGGCTGGCGGCCTACTGGGCCGAGGCGCTCGGCGGGCCGGCGACGTACACCGGGCCGATGGGCGGCAGCGAGTCGCACGTCCAGCGGCTGCACGCCGGCGAGGCGGACTACGCCGTGGAGGCCAGTCCGCGCTTCGTGCAGTGCGTGGTCGACTCGTTCGACGAGGCCGGCGTGCCCGACGACCCGCGGGTGCGCCGGGCGATCACGGACTACGTCACCTGGGCTGCGACCGGCCCCTTCCAGGCGTGGGGCCGGTCGAAGGACGACGTCCCCGACGACCTCCCGCTCGGCCATTGGGACTGGGACGGCCCCGTGCCACCTGCTGGTTGAGGTGCGCCTTGGTGGTTGAGGTGCGAGCGCAGCGAGCCTCGAAACCACCACCAGGGCGGTGCCGAGGCTCGTCGCCGGCGCTCCTCGCACCTCGACCAGCGGGTCAACCGGCGAGGAGCGTCAGCCCGTCCTCGCCCACGTCGACGGTGACCGAGCCACCGTCGGTGACCTCGCCGGCGATGAGCTTCCGCGCGAGCGGGTCGCCGATCGCGGACTGGATCAGCCGCCGCAGCGGCCGGGCGCCGTACGCCGGGTCGTAGCCGGTCTCGGCGAGCCAGGCACGCGCCGCGTCGGTCACTGAGATGGTGATCCGCCGGACCGCGAGCCGCTTCTCCAGCAGCGCGAGCTGCAGGTCGACGATGTGGGCCAGGTCGTCCTTGGTGAGCGCGTCGAACATGACGACCTCGTCGAGCCGGTTGAGGAACTCGGGCTTGAAGTGCGAGCGCACCACGCCCATGACCGACTCCTTCTTCACCTCCGGCTCCATCAGCGGGTCGACCAGGAAGTTCGAGCCGAGGTTGGAGGTGAGGATCAGCAGCGTGTTGCGGAAGTCGACCGTCCGGCCCTGGCCGTCGGTCAGCCGGCCGTCGTCGAGCACCTGCAGCAGGATGTCGAAGACCTCGGGGTGCGCCTTCTCCACCTCGTCCAGCAGCACGACGCTGTAGGGGCGGCGGCGTACGGCCTCGGTGAGCTGGCCACCCTCGTCGTAGCCGACGTAGCCGGGAGGCGCGCCGACCAGCCGCGAGACCGAGTGCTTCTCGCTGTACTCGCTCATGTCGATGCGGACGATGGCCCGCTCGTCGTCGAAGAGGAAGTCCGCGAGCGCCTTCGCCAGCTCGGTCTTGCCCGTGCCGGTGGGGCCGAGGAAGAGGAACGAGCCGGTCGGCCGGTTGGGGTCGGCGATGCCTGCGCGCGAACGACGTACGGCGTCGCTGACCGCCTCGACGGCGTCCTTCTGGCCGATGAGGCGCTCGCCGATGACCGACTCCATCTCGAGCAGCTTGGCGGTCTCGCCCTGCAGCATCTTGCCGGTGGGGATGCCGGTCCAGGCCTCGACGACGTCGGCGATCTGCTCGGCGCCGACCTCCTCGCCGACCAGCGGCTCGAGGTCCACGGCCTCGGCCTTCTCGACCTCGGCGATCTGCTTCTCGAGCTCGGGGACCTTGCCGTACTGGATCTCCGAGGCACCCGCGAGGTCGCCCTCGCGCAGCTTCTTCTCGGCCTCGATCTTGAGCGCGTCGAGCCGGCGGCGCAGCTCGCCCTCGCCCTGGAGCTGGTCCTTCTCGCGCTCCCACCGGGTCTCGAGCCCGCGCAGCTCCTCCTCCTTGTCGGCAAGGTCCTTGCGCAGCACCTCGAGCCGCTCGATCGACGCCTCGTCGGTCTCCTTGGCCAGGGCGAACTCCTCCATCTTGAGGCGCTCGACCTGGCGGCGGAGCTGGTCGATCTCCTCGGGCGAGGACTCGTGCTCCATGCGCAGGCGGGAGGCGGCCTCGTCGATGAGGTCGATGGCCTTGTCGGGCAGCTGGCGACCGGTGATGTAGCGGTCGGACAGCGTGGCGGCGGCGACCAGCGCGGCGTCGGTGATGCGGACGCCGTGGTGGGCCTCGTACTTCTCCTGGATGCCGCGCAGGATCTGGATGGTGTCCTCGACCGACGGCTCACCGACGAAGACCTGCTGGAAGCGGCGCTCCAGGGCGGGGTCCTTCTCGATCCGCTCGCGGTACTCGTCGAGGGTCGTGGCACCGATCATGTGCAGCTCGCCGCGGGCCAGCATCGGCTTGAGCATGTTGCCGGCGTCCATCGCGGAGTCGCCGCCGGCGCCCGCGCCGACGACCGTGTGCAGCTCGTCGATGAAGGTGATGACCTGGCCGCCGGCGTCCTTGATCTCCTCGAGGACGGCCTTGAGCCGCTCCTCGAACTCGCCGCGGTACTTCGCGCCCGCGACCATCGCCGCGAGGTCCAGGCTCAGCACGCGCCGGCCCTTGAGGGAGTCGGGCACGTCGCCGGCGACGACGCGCTGGGCGAGGCCCTCGACGACGGCGGTCTTGCCGACGCCGGGCTCGCCGATGAGCACCGGGTTGTTCTTGGTGCGCCGCGACAGCACCTGGATCACGCGGCGGATCTCGGCGTCCCGCCCGATGACCGGGTCGAGCCGGCCGTCCTCCGCGGCCTGGGTGAGGTCGACGGAGTACTTCTCCAGCGACTCGTACGACGCCTCGGCGGCCTCGCTGGTCACCCGGCGGTTGCCGCGGACTGCGGTGATCGCCTCCCGCAGGCCGTCGGCGGACAGGCCGGCGTCGGTGAGCACCTTCTGCGCGGGCGACTCGACGGTCGCGATGGCGACGAGGAGGTGGTCGGTGGCGACGAAGTCGTCCTTCATCGAGCCGGCCAGGTCGAGCGACTGGGCGAGCACGCGCGTCAGCGACGCCGAGGCACTCGGCTGCTGGACGGTGGACCCGGTGGCGCGGGGCAGCTGCTGCTGGGCGCCCTCGGCCTTGGCGAGCAGCGTGGCCGGGTCGACGCCCGCCTTCTGCACGAGGCTGCGGCTGGTGCCGTCCTCCTGCTTGAGCAGGGCGACGAGCAGGTGGACGGGCTCGGTGTGGGTGTTGCCGCCGGTGGTGGCGGCGAGCTGGGCAGCCTCGATCACCTCGCGGCTGCGGGTGGTGAACTTCTCGGCACCGAACTGGCTCAACTCGACTCCTCTGGTCGTGCGCTGGTCTGCTCGGGACCAACTCTGGTCCCACCTGCTCCAACGCGCCAGAAGTTGAGTCGATTCCCCTCAACTTTGAGAATTTCGCGACTCTCCTACCCGGTGGTTGAGGTGCGAGCGCAGCGAGCGCACCCGGTGGTTGAGGTGCGAGCGCAGCGAGCGCACCCGGTGGTTGAGGTGCGAGCGCAGCGAGCCTCGAAACCCACGACGGCCGCGGTGAGCGCAGGTTTCGAGGCTCGTCGCTGGCGCTCCTCACACCTCAACCAGCGAAGGGCGCGCGCCTGGCGATACTGCACATGTGCGGCGGTTGTGGCCCCTCGACGGGCTGAATGAGGGCCAGATCCGCCGCACGTGCGGCGGTCGGCGGTCACGACCCCGGTCTCGACACGGGCGCCAGGGCGCCCTGCTCACCTAGCAGTAGGCTGGCGGCGGAGGAGGTAGGTGTCCATCACCCAGCCGTCGGCGCCCTTCGCGCGCGCCCGCGCAGCCCGGATCGAGCCGAGGACCGACGCCAGCCGCCCCGCGACCAGCTCCTCGTGCGGGCTGCCGAGGTTGGCGCCCCACCAGATGTCCCAGTCGCCGTCGAGGTCGGCCGCCTGCAGGCCGCCGTCGAGCATCACCACGAGGTTGTCGTGGCCGGCGGCCACCTCGGCGGCCAGCCGGCGGCCGGTGGTCACCAGCACGGGCCGGCCGACCTCGTGGAGCACGACGCGGTGGCGGGCCGCCAGGAGCGAGAGCGCGGAGACGCCGGGGAGGACGTCGTACGCCACACCGAGGCGGTCGACCACCCGGATGGTCGAGTCGTAGAACGCCGGGTCGCCCCAGACGAGGAAGCCGACCGTGCCCGGCCGCTCCGCGATCACCGAGGCGTACGCCGCCGCCCGCGCGTCGTGCCAGTCGAGGACCGCGCCGTCGTAGCCCGCCTCGTCGAGACCCGACGAGCGGTCACGGGGCGGGTCGGGGACGGCGACCAGCTCGACGCCGAGGTCGGCGCAGATCGCCCGGCGCAGCGCGAGCAGCGGGTCGTCCGCCCCCTTGTCGGCGGCGATGACGTAGTCGCAGCCCGCGATCGCCGCGCGTGCCTCGCCGGTCAGCTGGCCGGGGTGG
>NZ_JAUZVE010000048.1:0-54335 GCF_031844425.1 Microbacterium sp. ARD31 | reverse complement strand
CGGACGCGCACACCACGATCCTCGCGACGGTCGACGCCATCAAGCGCGCGGGACGCCACGAGCAGCTCACCCCGCAGCTGCTCGACAGGGTCGCTGACGAGCTCCTCCAATCGACCCCGCTCTGACCGCCCTGCGCGGTACACTAAGGCGCGGCACCCGGCTGTTGAGCAGGTTCCTTCCCGCCCCTCGGGGCGAAAGTTCCTCCTCAGTTGGATCGTTGGTGAATGTGACAATTTCCACGCTCCGGCCGGGTGCCGTTTTTCTTGCCCAGGCGGCATGCAGTCACCGACGATTGCTCACCGGCGGGCCAGTCGCCCTCACATACTCAGACCAGGTGCACTCGACCGCGAGCCGCATCGCATCGTCCGGGAAGTAGCCGATCAGCACCCGACCATCGGGATCCCGATCAAATGTCACCGACCGCAGCAACCGCCGCCCCCGGATCTCGACGTGCCGGATGATCGCGATCCTTTTGCTGTGGTCGAACACGTACCAGACGCCCGGCTCCGGCGACGCCTGCAGCTGAGACATCGGAGACCAGTGCTGCACCACAGAGCGAACCTACGACCGCACCCCGACACTCGGTTTCCCCTGACGATGGCGAAGAATGCACCACGTATCGGATGTCGGCCATCGTGAACGGCTTAGGAGTCGTCCGGAGCGCCGTAGGTTGCCCTCTCGTACGACAACCGGGCTGCGGTGAACTCTCCGCTCCCCGTGTCGTACCGCGCGATCGCATGCGTGGGAAGACCGGAGAAGAGTTCACCGTTTGGGTAGACCCGGCCGCAGACGGGGCACACGGCATGCTCGGCCGGATCGGAAGAACCAGCTGAGTCGGCGCTGAGTCGGCCCGCTGCATCGGCGGCGCACCAGTCGTATGAGAGCGAACTGTTGCCGCATTCGCATACCTGGTCTTCCCCGTCGACGTCTGTCCACGCGATACCGTCGACAGGCACGGTCGGGTAGGGCCAACCCCCTTGGGGTGGGCTCACGCAGGAGCCTTCGCACGCTTCTTGCGGGTCGGTGCTGCCGCAATCGCGAGCTCGTCGACGGTGGTGAGTTTGGCGTAGCTGGAGAGCAGCGCCCTAAGCCGGCTCTCTGCCGAAACATGACCCTTGAGACCCAGCGACTTATCCACCGCTGCGTCGAGCTCACGATGAGCTCGAATCAACTCCGGCGCCATCGCCAGCGGGTTGTAGTGGTCTGCGAGCGAACGTGAGGGGTGTAGCTCACGGGCATCGATCACGGCTCGGCCACCAGCAATGATCGCCTCGCGCTGAGCATCGGTGAGCGCGGGAAGAGGGAACGTGTTCCACGTCTGCAGCTTGTTGAAACGCAGGTCGGACTTGATGCGACCACCGAGCATCTTCTGCCAGGCAATGAATGCTGAGCACGAGATCACCGCGAACACCAGCCCGTCAGGGTCGTCAGCGATGAAGTTCGCATCGGAAGCGATCGTGCTCGGGTCGACCAGTTTGACGGGGAAGAACAGGCGTGTCTCGGAGACGTGACGGGGGATGCAGATGTAGGAGGTGGTGACGGGAGCGATCTGCCGGAACAGGTGAGGCGTGGAAGCGGACTCGCGTGTGCTTGCAGCTTTCGATGCGGCTCGCATTGCGCGCACGCCTTCGACTCTCGACTTGAGCAGAGGCGATCGGGCCAGGTCGGCAGGGTCTAGATCCACCAGCCAGAGACACCAGCGATCTTCACCGTGGATCAGCTCGCGCGCGCCAAGAAAGGGCCGGAGATACTTCGACGCTACGGGGTCGGCGGCGAATGTGGGATAGTCCTCGGGCTCGACGATTAGGTTTCCACCATCGGTGGGTTTGTTGCCATAGCGGACCTCGGGCAGGCCAGGCGAGATAGGTTTCGTCGCTGGGCTGACGAGGACGTTCGCGCCATCAGTCAGGTAGGCGGTGATTCCGTCCTTCACAGCGACGCGGCTGGGCTCGCCCTTGAGGTTGGTCCCATAGTCGTAGAGCTTCGGTGTCACTCGCGGCGTCTTGTCGAAGCCGAGGATCGTGCAGTGCACGGCGGCCGCACCAGGCGCCTCGGACGTCCACGAGAACGTGCGGTGTGCGAATCCGATGCGCCACCCGGCGGCGAAGATCGGGCGGAACATTGAAGAGACCGCCTCACCTTGGGTGATCGAGTTGGTTGAAACGAAGGCGAACTTGCCGCCATAGCCCGGCAGGTCGAGCAGCTGCGCTGCTTTGATGTACCAGCCCGTGACGTAGTCCAGAGAGCCGTGGTAGCTCTTCCCCCACACCAGTTGCAGATCCTCAACTTGCTGCGTTGAACGCAAGGAGATCCCGATGAAGGGAGGGTTGCCCATCACCTGCAGGTGCTCGCTCGGCTCCACGACCGTTGCCCAGTCGGTGCGCAGCGCGTTTCCGACGACGATGCTCTTGATCTTGTCGAGCGGCAACGGGTCCGGCGCGGACCCCAGCGCGAGCTCCATCGCCTGATTCGCCTGGTGCTCCACCAGATGCAAAGCAGTAGCAGCGATCTGCGCCGGCCACTCTTCGACCTCAATCCCATGGAAACTCGATAGTCGGACGGCCAGATGCTCTTCGGTGAAGAACATAGTGCGGGCGGTCTCGCCGGATAGCTCCTGAATCCGCAGGAGTACTTCGAGGTCGAGCGCTCGCATCTGCCGGTACCCGACAACGAGGAAGTTTCCACAACCGCACGCCGGGTCAAGGAAGCGCATCTGGCCCATATCGGCCCGCAGCTTCTTGAGCTTGTTGGTGTCGTGATAGCCGTCTGTGAACCGCTGCCGGAGGTCGTCGAGGAACATCGGTCCGATGACCTTCATGATGTTGGTCTCAGTGGTGTAGTGCTCTCCGAGCTCACGACGCGCAGCCTTGTCTTTGACTGCCTGGAAGAGGCTGCCGAAGATCGCGGGCGAGATCGCTGACCAGTTGAACATGGCTGCGGCGATCAGCCGCCCGCGCATCGCAGCGTCGAAGGCCGGAATAGATACGGTCTCCTCGAATATCCCACCGTTGACGTAGGGGAATCGGGTGATCAACTCGTCAAGGCTCGACTGCCTGCGGCTGGGCTCGCGTCCCATCACCTGGTACAGCAGAGACAGCTGCGGCCCGAGGTCGGAGCCGTCTTCGGCGGTACGGGTCTCGAGGAACTCGAGGAAGAGATCTCGATCCCACACGCCGGAGTCGTCGGCGTAGAGCGCGAACAGGGTGCGGACCAGGAACACCGACGCCTCGTGGTCGTCGTAGCCAGACCCCTCGAGCGCCTCATAGAGCGAGGCCATCAGCTTCGCGGCTTTGATCGAAGCGGACTCCTGAGCCTTCGATCCGAACGTGCGCTCCCCGTAGCCGGCGAGGAACGCGAGGACATCTGCCTCGTCGCGCAGCTGCTCGATCGAGAACTCTTGAACGGGGTCCGTGTCGGCGTGCAAGTCAAGGAGCCGGAAGCGGCGGAAGTCGCTGGTAAGTACCCACCGAGGAACCTCGGGGTCGGGAAGATCGTCGATGTAGTCCAACGCTTGCTGCTCGGCTGCGATGAGATCTTTCCCCGCCGACTTCATCTCGATCAGCGCGAGGCCAGGAATCAGCGCGTCGATGTAGCCGCGGGCACCGGTTGAGGAGCGCTTGACGCGCTTCTCATAGAAGGCTGCTCGGGTCTGGGTGATCCCGTAAACCCCGAGCAGGTCCCGAACGAAGGATTGCGCTTGCTGTCGCTCGTCGCCGGGCTCGTCCTGCCAATCACGGATGAACTGCGCAGCGCGGGCTCGGATCTCATTCATCGACAATGACTTCGGCACGATCCCAACGGTATCCGCACCGGCCCGCGTACCCCTCGCACCAATCCCACCTGCACGACGACGGCGGCAGAAGAAGAAGCAGCAGCAGCATCAGCAGCAGCATGCCTTGACATAGGCAACGACCGAATCTAGGGTAGTGAATGTCACATTCACCACCCGCTGAGGAGGTCTCATCATGCGCGCGTTTCCCGTGAACCGCGACACCATCGACCTGCTGGTCACCGCCGCCTACATCTCCACGCCCGCCTACCGCAGCAGCACTCCGCGCGAGCTCGCCCAGAACGCCGACCGGATGGGTCAGAGCCTCTGGGACGAGAACTACGCGAGTGTCAGCTACACGATCAAACAGCGCGTCGTCGCGCCGCGCTACGAATGGCAGCCAGTCGCCGAGATCGTCCCTGCGGCCGATGATGAGCAGGCATTGCAGATCGAGCGCAGTCGCCTCTTGCTCTCCGAGGTCTCCTGCCATCACCCCGAATGGGATGCCTCCCCCGCGCGTGATCTCGTCGAGCGCCTCGGTGACGCGATCGCGCGGCGGTTCGCCGATCGTCCGCTCGTGGACTCCCCCGACCACCTGGGCGTGAGGGAGTACGAGGGCCTGCACCGCGCCGTCGAGGTCTGGGAGCGCGAGATCGGATTCCGTCACCCGCTCACCCACGACGCGGCCGCGAGGGAAGGCAGCCGGCCATGACCTTGACGATCATTCACGCGGCCGCGGAAGGCACTCTCATCGAGGGGACCAGCAGGGGTGATGGATCGGCCGAGGCTCTCAAAGCCAACGGCTGGCGGTGGAGCCGAGCACTCGGCTCTTGGTACGTCCCGCACTCCCGAGATCGCGAACCGAAGACCGCGATCATCAACCGCACGGCCGAGCAGCTCACCGCGGCCGGGTTCATCGTCGAGATCTCGATCGACTATGCGCGCCGACCCGCCGCCACTGTCGAGGCCGACCTGCTCGACCGCAGGAGCGATCGCGCAGCTGCGCTGGAAGCACGCGCCGGCCGACGACAACAGGACGCAACCGAGGAGGCGGAGCGTGCAGCCCGCGCGCTGCGGCGTCTGCCCGAGGGCGGCGAGCCCATCAAGGTCGGTCACCACTCGGAGGCCGGGCACCGTCGAGCGATTGCCAGGGCGGACGCGGCCGTGCGCCGGTCCATTGACGCAGACGAGGCCGCACGGCGCGCCCAGGTACACGCCGACATCGCGGCCGCCGCCAACGATGCCCGATACGCACCGATCGCCGTTGCCAACAGGATCGAGAAGCTCCGCGCAGACCGCGCCGGACTTCGCCGACGCCTGGACGGATCCAGCCGCACTCTCCCCGGCGGGCGCGTTGAGACCACCACCGCCGCTACCGGCGCCTACGCCGAGCGCCTCGAGCAGGAACTTGCCACGACCGACGACCAGCTCACCTACTGGCAGGAGGTCCGCGCCGAGCAGATCTCAACCGGCGCCGCCACCAACCACAGCAAGGAGACCATCAGCGTCGGCGATCAGATCAAGTACTTCGGCAACTGGTGCACTGTCACGCGCACCAACACCAAGAGCGTCACGATCGTCGACGCCTACGGCCACCGCGGCACGGTCCTCTACACGCACATCCGAGAGCACCGCGCCAGCCAGAGCGGGGTCAGCTCATGACCATCGCCGCACGGCCCCGCACGATCCCGGAATCCGCAGTCCGGCGACTGCGCCGGTCGGCGATCGCACTGCTGTACATCGTTGCCGCAATCGCGGCCGGCTGGCTCGGGATCCTCGCGGCACCGATCCTCGACCGCATCATCATCACCGCTGCGGCGGTGGTCCTCGTCCCTGTCACCGTCGCGCTCGTGATCGACTTCTTCCGCAACCCGGACTGAGTGACCGATGCCTGCCTACAAGGTCCAGTGGCAGCAGCACGTCAACGTCACCGCGACTGTCAGCGTCGAGCTCGACGAGCTCGCGGCATGGGCCTGCCATCATCTCGGGCTCCGCACGCTCACCGACGAGGCGACAACCGCCGCTGCGGCACCGGACGGTGTTCGGCGGATGCTCGAGCACAACGACCGCTTGCGGGAGGAGCTGCTGCAGAGGTGGGCAGTAGCGCACTTGCCGCACAGGTGATGTCCCGAGGCCACAGCATGATGCCCCGCCGGCGATAGTCCACCGGCGGGGCATCAGCTGCATGTCACGCGAGCCGCTGGACTGGCGGAGAAGCAATATTGAAGGTTGCGCTATTCGCAAGCACGCGTCGATCCGCTCATGCCTTTGAGCGACAGCTAGCTGTTGCTGGCCATGAGGTTGTTGACGTTTCTTGGGGGTAGCGGCACAGACGGGTAGATTGGGACGCATGTCGAGCCCTGAATCGGACACTCAGGGGCTTTCGGTCACGCCGTCAGCCCCTCACCTTCGCTGAGCCCTCAGCTCTCTGCTGCCCTGTGCTGTGTGCAGCACGACATTCGGGTGTCCTCTGGGCGCTGACCGTAGTGACGAGACGTTCTCTTGTTCGCACTCTCGCTTCGGAGCTACCTCGATGCCTTTCGCTCTCTATCTTCTTGCCCTGGTGGTCTTCGCCATGGGTACTTCCGAGTTCATGCTCGCCGGCCTCGTGCCCGACATTTCCACATACTTCGGCGTTCCCGTGGGGACAGCTGGTCTCCTGACATCGGCATTCGCCGCGGGCATGGTGATCGGCGCACCTGCGATGGCCGCCCTCACTCGTCGCCTCCCCGTGAAATCGACACTCTTGGGTTGCGTGACTGTATTCGCGGCGGCTCATGTCGTCGGGGCGCTGACGCCCGACTTCACTGTTCTGTTCATCACGCGCGTGATCGCCGCGATTGTCAACGCAGGCTTCTTGGCGGTCGCACTGGGCGCGGCGACGAAACTCGTGGCACCCAACGCCAAAGGTCGGGCCGTATCGATTCTGCTGGCGGGCACCACCGTCGCAACCGTCGCCGGCGTCCCCGCGGGTGCCGTACTTGGTACGGCCCTTGGCTGGCAGTCGACGTTCTGGGCGATCGCTCTCCTCTGCGTCCCCGCTGCGATCGGCATTGCCGCGGGCTTCACCACTCAAGCTGGCGACACGTCCGAGAAGGATTCGTCCTCGCTGCGGATGGAGTTGGCGCAGCTTGCCTCTCCGCGCCTCGTTCTGACGATGATGCTGGCTGCCCTGGTGAATGCCGGCACCTTCGCAACGCTGACCTTCCTTGCGCCGATCGTTACGGGAACCGCCGACCTGAGCCAGTGGTGGGTGTCGGTGGCGCTTGTGCTCTTCGGCGTCGGTTCCTTCATCGGCGTCACCGTTGCGGGACGGCTCGCTGACGCCCGACCTCGCGTCGTCATCATGGGCGGTGGAAGCGTCCTTGTACTCGGCTGGGTCGCCTTGGCGCTCTTCGCGACGAACCCCGTTGCCCTGCTCGGGCTCGTTTTCGCTCAGGGTGTGTTGGGGTTCGCTGTCGGCAGCACGCTGATTACGCGAGTGCTCTATGCGGCGGCGGGTGCACCCACCATGGCGGGTTCGTACGCGACCGCGGCACTCAACGTCGGCGCAGCAGTCGGTCCCATACTTGCCGCTGCCGCGCTCGGCGTGATACCCGGTGCGCTCGGGCCCGTTTGGGTGGCCGTCACCACGACCGCAGCGGCATTGCTGCTCACCATTCCCCTTCTCCGGCTGATCGCGCCCGCCGAGAGCGAAGTGGTCAAGTGACGCACGCTAACTCGCCCTTGACAGTCGAAGGCCGTCGCCGACTCATTGAGCGCTGCCGCTCTCGACCCCTCGCGCATGTCGCCGCAGAGATGGGCATCTCCCGCGCAACCGCATCGAAGTGGGTAACCCGGTACCGCAAGTTCGGTCAACTCGGCCTGCTTGACCGCTCATCTGCTCCAATCCGGCAGCCAAGCGCGACACCTGGCGAGACGCTAGCGCGAATCGAGGAACTACGGCGCGAGCACAAGTGGTCAGCATCCCGCATCACCTTCGAACTGCATGGAGATGGCGTTGCGATCAGTCGGCGCACCGTCACTCGGCACCTAGCCGAGCTCGGCCTGAACCGCCGTCGATTCATCGACCCAAACGGCGAGACGAACCGGCAAGTGCAGACGATCACGGCAAAGCATCCCGGGCACATGGTGCATCTCGACGTCAAGAAAGTCGGACGCATCCCCAACGGCGGTGGTTGGCGGGCTCATGGCAAAGGCAGCCCTGAGGCTCGTGCCGCCGCCCGAGCGAGAACCCGCGGGGCACGCGCCGGGTACGCCTACCTCCATTCCGCAATCGACGGGCACACCCGCCTGGCATACACTGAATCGCTCGAGAACGAACGGGCCACCACCGCCGTCTCGTTCCTGAACCGCGCCCGGGTGTGGTTCGCCGCTCACGGCATCACCCGGATCGAGCGAATCATCACCGACAATGGCGCTTGCTACCGCTCCGCGGCATTCGCCGCCGCTCTGAATGGCGCGGAGCACCGCCGTACGAAGCCCTACACGCCCAAGCACAACGGGAAAGTCGAACGCTACAACCGCATCCTCGCTGAAGAGTTCCTGTACGCAAGGACCTGGAACTCAGAAGACCAGCGCGAGAAAGCGCTGGAAACCTGGAACCTGCACTACAACTACCACCGGCCCCACGGTGTGCATGACGGGAAGCCGCCCGCATCCGCGACACCATTACGCGTCAACAACGTCCTGGCCTCATACAGCTAGCAGATCGTCGTCCGCCGAGTGTGGTGGGCTTGTACCTCTCCTCTGTTGCGGAGATCTCCGGGCAGGCGCGTCCCGCTGACGAGAGCCACAAACTCCAGGCGGAGTCTCTTCGGTGGTTGCTCTGATCACGTCGTTCGATACACTCGGAATGTGCATTTGTACTTCCTGTGACGGCTGAGTAAGGCCTACCGCGCTCGTTGAGTCATCCGAGCCTGCGGCGGCCGCTCGTTCTCGACCCTGCACGGGTCGCCGTCACCTTGCGCACCCTCGCACGCTTCATAGCCGTGCGGTGCGTCGTTTCCGAAGGATACGAATGCTCTCCCTCAACACCCCTCTACCAGCGCGCCATCGCGCGCAGCTCATCGCCTCCGACGTCTCCGTAACGCGCGGAGCCACCCCCGTCCTCAGCCACGTCGACCTCACGGTCACGGCCACCTCGCGAGTAGCGATCGTGGGCGAGAACGGCCGGGGGAAGTCGACGCTCCTGCACGTCCTCAGCGGCGCTCTCACCCCGGACAGCGGAGTAGTGCAGCGACTCGGGACGGTCGGCATAGCCGAACAAGAGATGCCGACCGGCGGCAACCGCACAGTGGGCCAGGCGGTCGCGGAAGCGATCGCGCAGCCGCTCGCCGCCGTTGCGGCCCTCGATTCGGCCGCGGTGTCACTCGCCGCAGGCGTCCCCGGCGCCGAAGAACGATACGCCGCCGCATTGGAACACGCCGAAGTCCTCGATGCGTGGGATGCCGAACGGCGGGTGCAGATCGCGTTGGAAGCACTCGACGCCGAAACGGAGCCATCCCGACGCCTGGACGACCTCTCCGTCGGGCAGCGCTATCGAGTCCGTCTGGCGTGCCTGCTCGGCGCCGACGACGATTTCCTGCTCCTCGACGAACCCACAAATCACCTCGATCGAAGCGGCCTCGAGTTTCTGACCACGCAACTGCGGTCGCGAAACGGCGGCGTGGTCGTCGTCACCCATGATCGCGCGCTGCTCTCCGACGTCGCGGAGACGATCGTGGACCTCGACCCGACCCCGGATGACCGGGTGCGCGTGTACGGCAACGGTTATGCCGGCTACCGCGAGGGCCGGCGCGCCGAGCGCGAACGGTGGGAGCACGAATTCGAGCGACAGCAGACCGAGCTCGCGCGGCTGCAGGACAGTCTCAGCTCGGCGCAGAACCGACTCGTCTCGGGGTGGCGACCAGAGAAGGGAACCAACAAGCACGGACGGGCCACGCGCGCGGGCGGGCTCGTGCAGAGCGTGCATCGCCGGCAGGAGCAACTCGAAGCGCACGCGGTGACTGTTCCCGAGCCGCCGCAAGTGTTTCGCTTCCCGGAGCTTGCGACCCGAACCGGAGCGGTGCTGTTGAGCGTGGAGGACGTGACCGTGACCGGCAGGCTTACGCGCCCGGCGGCGTTCTCTCTGTCACACCGCGGGCGTCTCGTAGTGACCGGACCCAACGGGGCCGGCAAGTCCACACTGCTGAGCGTCGCAGCGGGAGACCTCCGCCCGGACACCGGCACCGTTCGTCGCCCGCAGAACGTGCGGCTCGCTTTTCTGCGCCAAGAGTCGGAGCTGCCGCTGGATCGTCGCGCGAGCGAGTTCTACGCAGCCCACGTCGACGCGCTCGTTCCATCGCGTGAGGCAGTCGGTCTCTCGCAGCTCGGGCTCCTGCGCGCCCGCGAATCGAGCAAGCGGATAGGTGAGCTGTCGATGGGCCAGCAACGGCGCCTCGAGCTGGCCCTGGTGCTCGCCACCAAGCCGCACGTGCTCTTGCTCGACGAACCGACCAACCACCTATCGATCGCGCTCGTCGACGAACTGACCGACGCGCTCAACGCCACCCAAGCGGCTGTTGTCGTATCCACCCACGACCGGCAGCTTCTCCGCGACGTCGAAGGCTGGCCGGCACTGCAACTGGAAGCTACGACCGAAAGCGAGGCGCTCGTATGACCCGCGAGACTCCCGACCGGCTGCGGGCGCTGCGCCCTCTCGCTACCCGCGACTACCGGCTGCTGTTCGCGGCCGTCGGTATCGAAGTCTTCGGCACCGGCATGTGGGCCATCGTCATGGTGTTTCAGGTGCTCGCACTCGACGACAGCCCCCTTGCCCTGTCAGCCGTCGCTACCGGGCTCAGCCTCGGCCTCTTCGCTTTCTCGGTCCTCGGCGGGGTGGTAGCCGATCGCTTCTCGAAGCGGCGGATCATCATCACCGTGCAGGGACTCACCGCGGCGGTCATGGCCGCCGTCGCGGTGCTGTCCCTCACGGGCGCGATCGAGTTGTGGCATGTCGGGCTCGCCTCGTTCGCCATGGGCGCGGGTAGTGCGTTCTTCTACCCGGCCTACAGCGCCTACCTCCCCCAAGTACTACCGCCCGAACAACTGCTCGCCGCAAACGGGCTCGAAGGGGCTCTCCGGCCCTCGATGGGGCAGGGCCTCGGACCCGCCCTCGGAGGGATCATCGTCGGGGCGTTCTTCCCCGCCATCGGAGCGGTCATCGTCGCCGCGTCCTACGCAGTCGCGTTCGTCATCACACTGTTCCTCAGCCGCCGGGAGGAAACCACCGAACCGGAACAGTCGCAGCAACGCACGAGCGTGTGGGGCGACCTCAAAGCCGGGGTCCGCTACGTCGCCCGCACCCGCTGGCTGCTATGGACCCTGATCTTCGGATCATCCCTCGCGCTCATCATCCAGGGCCCAATCGAGGTACTTCTCCCCTTCCTCACCCGCGACCGATTCGACGACGCCGAAGCAACGTTCGGACTACTACTCGCCGCCTACGGAATCGGAGGCGCCATCGGATCGCTCATCGTGTCGTCACTCAAACTGCCCCGGCGATACCTGACACTGATGATCGGCCTCTGGGGCGGCGGAACCCTCCCGCTCGTGCTCATCGGCCTCGCCAACAACCTAATAGTGATGCTCGCCACACTGTTCGCGGTCGGAGCTGCCACAGGAGCCGGCGTGGTGATCTGGGGCACACTGCTTCAACGCCTCGTGCCACCCGAAATGATCGGCCGTGTCGCCAGTCTCGACTTCTTCGTCTCCATCGCGTTCATGCCCGTCTCGATCGCCATCGCCGGGCCCCTATCGCTGATCGTGCCGATACCAGCCATCTTCATCGTGGCCGGCGTCGCGCCGACGCTGCTCGCCATCGTCGCGCTTCTAGCCGGACGCATGCGGGACGTCGAGACGAGACACCCCCTGGACACTTGACCCAGCGCCGCACTGCGTCCCTGATTGTTAGCGTCCTGGAAGGAATTGACTCGGCTTGGAGTTCTCGGGCCGCGGCTGCCTGAACCCACTCCGATGTGCCCTCAGCGGGGAGGAAATCTGCTCTCGCGGCGACGAACTCGGAATTGTCGCGTTGCGAGAACTGCGACCATCGGCTCGCTGTCTGCGGCGTGATTCCCATCTGAACGGCCACGATAGCGGCGGGGAGGTCGCTAGCGAGGGCGAGCATGGCGTAGTTCCGGGCGATCCGCGGGCTGACCCCGGCCCGC
The DNA here is from genome assembly GCF_031844425.1 of Microbacterium sp. ARD31. NCBI lineage: Bacteria > Bacillati > Actinomycetota > Actinomycetes > Micrococcales > Microbacteriaceae > Microbacterium > Microbacterium sp. ARD31. The sequence goes on along the minus strand of NZ_JAUZVE010000048.1, from coordinate 42,356 downwards.
GCTATCCACCGTCCGAGGGTCGTGGGATGGATCGGCTCGTGGTGTCGTCGGGGAGATGGGAATAGATACGATCCCTCACCGGCTCGCCGAGTCGCCCCCGGATTCTGCTCAGCTTCTTTCACGAGCTGCGCGAAGAGTTGAGCGACCGAGTTCGGGATCTCGATGGGTTCTGTCGATAGCGCGAGATACGTTCGTCCTCCGGCTGTACTGGTGTCGACAGTGGTGAGCCGGTGGATGCGGTCGGTTCGAGCTCCGTAAAGGAGCACGAGCAGCGCGGCAACCCTGGTCGCGAGGCTCACCGTGTCGTCCGACCCGGCGATAAACGTGCGGACCAGAGCGTGATGCTCGTCCTCCCCGCTGACCTCGCTCGGCCTGGCCTGCTGTCCGCGCTCGACGCGGAGTCCCGGATACTGGCCGGTGGACCTGAGCCACGAGATGAACGGTGCGATGTCGCCGGTGCGGGCTGCGTTGCCGCCGACCCACCGGTCTAGGACCTCCTGTGTCAGCGCGGAGAAGCCCGCCCCTTCTTGCTCGACGTGCTGCAGGAGTCGCGCGGCCGCGCGGATCCGTTCACGCGCGGAATCTGCGACACCGACCGTGGTACGGCGGCGTCCTGCCCGCCGCCGCACAGTCCGCAGCACCTTCCATTGTGCATAGGGAGTGATCTCGGCGGCATGGTGTGAAGGAAGCTGGATCAGGTACTCGTCGACCCATGTTTCGAGCCGCTCAGTCTGCTCATCTCGTACCGGGAGAACGCCGACGTCGACCAGGAGCGCACGGAGATGATGTCGCGCCTGCCCAGGCGGACACGCGTCAACGCGCGCATGCGTGATCGACTCTTCCGACCCGATCGCTCGGAGCAGAGCTCTCGGGGTGGGCTTGAGCAGCCATCTCATGGTCGAGTCCACGCGACCTCGATAAACGAGCGCGTCCGGGAGCCCGGCCAAACGCCCGGGGATCACCCCCGTCGCGGACGCGAGGAGGTCGCCGGCGGCTCGAACGACGGAGCAGCGGATGCAGGTGTTCTCGAAGTGCTGCTCACCCGGGGCGCCACACGTGGCACAGACGTAGTCGCGCGTCGACCCTGCACACGGCCCGCAAACGCGCTCCCCTCGGTCATCGCGACCGATGAGCGCTTTCACCTGCCCACAAGACCCGCAGCCGTCGGGGTGGCGGAGCTCGCGTCGATAGCACACGCCGCATATAGACCCGAGGGGCCAGGTCGTATGAACCGCGCGCTTCTCACCGCAGATGGCGCACTCGGCGATGGGGGTGCGGTAGCAGCTGTGGCACAGATCTGCTACGCCATTCTGGTGGCGGGTTGCGACGCGTCGCTCCCGTCCGCATTGTCCGCACGCTCTGACCGGTGCGGAGTAGCAGCGCTGGCAGAGATCCTGACCGTCCACGATGGCGGTGACGTGATCGACACGGCCGCATCCCGCACACGCCCGCTTAGGGCGCGCGCAGTGCCCGCAGAGTGGTGCGCCGTCCTCGGCTCGAGCGCTGGGCGCACGGATGCGACCACAGCGCGAGCACTCCATACGTCGGCTGACGTTGTAGCACGGTCGGCAGAGCCCTCCACCGTCGGGGAGTCGTTTCACCCGCGGGGCGCGGCTTCCGCACTCGGAGCAAGGATGCTCCGGCACCACGGTCATTTCGAATGCCCGGGCCGATTGATCGTCGTTCGGCGGGCGGATACTCGGCTCTTCCGCGGGATGACTTCCCCGGAAGCCTTCCTGGCGGACGCCTCGACGATGCGGGGTTCGATGAGGTCGTTGGGTGTGCACTCAAGGATGTCGCACAGCGCGATCAGCGTAACCATGCTCAGGCGCTGCGGCTGACCCGTCACCAGCCGGTAGGTCTGCTCCCGGGAGAGCGCGACACCACGCTCAGCGAGCAGCGGCTGCAGGTCCGTCGTGGCGAACATTCCACGCTCCGCCATCTTCGCTCGCAGATGCCAGACGTAGTCCATCTCTTTCACCGTGCTGCCTCCTCGAAGTCGGCGCCGTAGCGGGTGTGAATAGCTTGGGTGAGCAGCCGGTTCCGGTACTCGTTAGAGACGCCGACGTAGATCGCGGTCGTCGAGGAAAACGAGTGCCCCACCTGCTCCTGAATGAACCGCTCCGGGTAGTCGAACTCCACCAGGTGCGTCACGTACGAGTGCCGCAACGAATGCAGATCCAACGAAGAGTCGATCCCCGCGGCATCACGAGCTGTACAGAACGCTTCGTTCGCCGCACGCCTGCTCAGCCTCGTGCCCCGTTCGGTCACCCACAGAGCAGGCGACGAACTCGACGATGACGACAACGCCGGCCGAACCTCATCGAGGTAGTGCGCCAGCGTCTCCGCGATCCAGCCCATCTCCGGAACGGTGAGCACCGTGCGCCGCTTCGACGGGCCCCCGCGGCTCGCTTTGCCATGGCGCACCGACAGTGCACCGAATCGGTCTAGGTGCGGCAGCTTCGCGTTGCGGCGGAGATCCACGAGATCAAGCATGACCGCCTCACGTCTTCGCAACCCGAACGCATAGACGCACTTGAGAAGCGCGGCGTCCCGCACGGCCTGAACCGCACCCTTTCGCCGTCGCGACAGGATCCGTGCGGCGAGCCCGTCGGCCGCATCGAACAGCGCCTGGACTTCGTCGAATGTCAACGGTCGCCGCGCGGCATCGCCCTCGTACTCGCTGACATGCACAATCGAGTTGTCCTCATGGAACACCTGTCTGGGTGCAGCGCCAAAACGCGCTTCACACTCGGACAGCCAGGGATATCGAGGATCAGTGATGTACTCGCAGAACATCTTGATGTCGATCTCGTATCCACGCAGCGTCGATAGCCGCAACGGCTTCACGCCCGAGCGCAGCTCACTGATCCACGCCTCCGCCTCCGCCGGCGTCCATTGCCACGGGTACATACCCGTGAAGTCCACGAACCGGCGCACGAGCCGCTCTCTCGCCGCAATCGTCGGAGCCTTCAAGAAGCGAGCAATCTGCTGGGCTCGCCACCCATTCAACATCCCGTCGAGCACGGCTCCCTCAGGGTCAAGATGAATGACATTCCGCGCGGAGACGAGCCGCTGCGCAGACGATGGATCAACTTCAAGCACATCCTCATGATGCATCCAATACAACATTGATGCAAATGAAGTACTCTGGGTGATCAAGAGTGGCGCAGAGACCCCCGGCCCCCTCGACATCCTTCTTGAGCTCAGGCTCTACCGCGCGGGCGATCGCGCTTCGCGCGTTGCATCGGATGGCAATATCGCCCGTTTCGCGGGCTCGTCGATCTTGTCGGGGCGGAAGCCCGACCAGTGGTCCTCGTCCGTGATGATGACGGGCGCCTGCAGATAGCCGAGCGCTTTGACCTGCTCGAGAGCCGCGGCATCTTCGCTGAGGTCGACGACGTCATACTCGATGCCCTTCGCATCCAACGCACGATGCGTTGCGACGCACTGGACACACGATTTCTTCGTGAACAGCGTGATCGACTTGTCACCGTTGATCAGTGTGGTTGTCATGGTTGATCTCTCCTCCTTCCTGGGTCTCGGTAGTGAGCATGGCGCGTGGCTCAGACGCGGGCGGCAGCCCGCCGCTTGAGCCACACGAGAAGCGCGACCGCACCGATCAGGATCGCGAGGATGACGAGGATCTGCCCCCAACCAAGTCCGACGCCGTCGACGACCGGGATCGCCACTGCATCGCCCTGCTCGAGCAAGTGGTACTGCACCATCCACGCGCGCAGCGGATCGAGGAACATCCCCAGCGACACGGCGCCACTGGCCAGGACGAGGACGGCGATCAGCAACAGCGAGATCCAATCGTCTTCCGACACGCTCTGGTTCGACATGCGACTCATCCCTTCTCTCGGGGCAATGTGGCCCGCAACGTCATGACGGCCACGATCACGCAGCCTCGGGACGGCGGTAGCTGATGACCGAGTTGTCGAAGAGCGTCAGCAGCCCGTCCTCACCGCTGTCGATATCGCGGTACTCGATCGCGAGGTAGTCGTCGTCGACGACATCGGGTTCCACCCCTTCGACCACAGCCCATAGGCCCAGAGCCGAGTCGACAAGAAGGAGATCTCCGACCTCGAGCTCCACTGCGGGCCCCTCGAGCGATTCGCCGTATCCGTCGCCGTCCGAGGCCACGTCGGCGTCCGGGGCATCGTCGGCGACGTCGGGCACGAACCGGACCCGTTCGCGGGGATCCAGCGGGGTGACGTTGGAGGGGCGGAGGGATTCGTGTTTGCTCGTCGACGCGGCCGCGGGATCCCATGGGACGATCTCGGCCGTGGCCCACTGGAAGTAGTCAGGCTCGATCTCCTCGCCTTCGCCGTCATCGGTGAGCTCCGCTTCCGGGTCGCGCACCATCATTCGCTCGTAGTCCGCACCGTCAGGGCGCAGCGCCGCCAGGTGGTCCCAGTCCCCCTTGTCGGTGGAGTCGAGCTTCGCCGGGTCCGGTGTGTAGAACGCCTGGATCTCGACGGGGAGCGATTCGGCATTCAGGGTGACGCCACGGCCGCGCTTGTTGCGCGGAATCGCGACACCGATCGCGAAGCTGTCCCACATCATGTTGGCGCCCTGCGGTGAGAGTCGACCGAAGCTGACGCGGGCGCCGAAGTTATCCCTCATCTCGCCGCCGAGGAACTCGACGTCGGGACGCTGCAGACCGAGCAGGATGTGGATCTTCGCCGAGCGTGCCAGTCGGGCGAGATCGGAGAGCAGATCGAGAACGGGAGCCTGCGCTGGCGCACCCTTGGGCTTGACGGTCTTGTACCAGCGCTGCACGCGCGCCTTGAACGTCGCGTACTCGTCGATGATCAACGCGAGCGGGTCGAAGTCCTCGAGGCGGGCCGTGCCGTTCTCGAGCTGCGAGTACCGCTCCTCCATGAGCTCGTGCGCGGCGTGCAGCATCCGCACCTGGTGCTCCACTCGCGCGCCGACGAGTTCGACGTTGGGCCAATCCCGGAACCCGGCGAACTCGATCCTCTTCCCGTCGAGCACCCACACTCGCCAGTGCGCGTGCGCCAGGTGAGTGAGGACCGTGTGCTGGAAGCTGGTCTTTCCCGATCCGGTTCCACCGATGACGAGGCAGTGGGGCGAGACGGCCGGATGCCACGACTGGATCTTGCCGTCCTCATCGGGGCCGATCGGGATCTTGAACGACTTGTAGGCAGCGTGGGTGAGCGCGGCCGCCGGCTCAACCTCGTGCAGGACCATGTCGGGCATCGTCGGTCGAACCTCGAACGTGATCTTGTCGCCTTCGAGATCCCAGTGCGCCCGCCACCGGCCGGGGAGCATCGAGGAGACCACCTTCTCGACTTGTGAGCGGCGCGCGGCGATCGCCATCTTCGGTCCCACGTTGTGCTTGACGTCGATCTTCGAGACCGAACCGTCCTCGGCACTCGACACCGAGACACTCGCGGTGGGGTCGATGACCAGCTTGACAACCTCGATCGCGCGCTGCTGTTCACGGGAGACCGGATCGCTCACGGGTGCAAGTTCGACGACGAGCACGCAACGTCTCGAGTTGTGCTTGCGCACCCGGTACCCAGCACCCAGCCTGCGGGCGAGGCCCGCGAGGATCTGGTCGACGAAGCGGGGGTCGGTGTCATCGACGTGCGAGGCGTACCGAATCTTGATGCGCTCCGGGAGGCCCACCCATCCACGAGTCCACTTCACCGGCTCGACGAGAGCGCGAGTTGGCTGCGCCGCACCGAGCATCGGCAGGACCGCTTCGATCGCCGGATCCATCCGCCCCTCCCTCTGGAAGGTCCGCACACCGGACGCGACTGCTGCGACGGCAAGCACCACGGCCACGACCCACACCAGCGGGATCAGATCGGTGAAGGGGCGCACAGCATTCAATCCGGTGGCAGCGGTCGCCAGCGCGATGCACAGCAGCGCCGGGATGATCCCGGTCAGCTGACGTCGAGGAAGAACACCTAGAGCCACCGTCGCCGGTGCGGGCGGTCGCGCCGGCGGACGAGATGCCACACGAGTCGTTGCCATTCGAGCCTCCTGAGCGGGCCGAGCACTTCACGACCCTCTTGCGAGGTATAGGCCTGTGATTGGCCCCTTCGCGGACATCGCGGATTATCGCCGCGCCTGACGCACTCGTGATGTCCCCTGCGGCAGAGTGTGGTCGAGGAGAGCACGATGGCGGCTGGAAAGGGATATTGCGCCACATCGCGGCGCAGAACCGCGCAATACTTCCGCCACACCCGCGCTTGACACGGGTGATAGGATCAAGCCCGATCGGCGTTCTGCCGCAGGCACGGTTGTCGAATCGAGCTTGACCCCCTCCCCCTGGGAAATATTTCCAGCAGACACACCCGCGCAGTTATGGCGCAATACTGCGCCGCATATCGGCGGCATACTGCGCCGCACACCCGGTGCACACGGTGCTGTCGGCGTGGGGACGATCAGTCGTTGGAATCGTTCGGCGGGGTCTGCGCCTGCCGGCGGCGCTCCCACTCGCCGCGCAACCATTCGCCTTGCCGTTGCGCTGCAGCGCGGCTAATCCCTCGAGCCTTGGCCGGCGCAGCCGGGAACGGGGCCCCCTCGTTGTAGAGCTGCTCGAGGCGGTCGGCTTCACGGATAAAGGCGACCTCGACGAGACCGGCCAGAGCGGGCGCACCCTCCGGCTCATCCCTCGTCGACCACCACGCAGCCTTGAGGCGCGCGTGCAGCGCGACCGGCAGGTAATAGGTCTGGTGGCGGTATCCCGCAGCTCCGCGCGGGTTCACACCCTGGGCTCGGTCGGGGGCAGGAGGGAACGGGGCCCCCTCGTTGTAGAGCTGCTCGAGGCGGTCGGTCTCGCGGCCGATGGCGAGCTCGACGAGACCGGCCAGAGCGGGCGCACCCTCCGGCTCATCCCTCGTCGACCACCACGCAGCCTTGAGGCGCGCGTGCAGCGCGACCGGCAGGAAGTATGCGATCGAGCGGTAGCCGGTGGCCGACACTGACCCCGCGGGTCGGTCGGCGGCACCAGCGGCGTTGACGTCTGTTGGGGGCACGAGTCACCGTCTGGGTGGGGAGGCTTCGGCCCCGTTTCGGGCCGGGGCTGTCCCCAGCCTACAGGCCGGTTTCCAGGCCGTCAGGGGGTTGCGCGCCGCGAGTTGACGCGGTTTTCCAGGGGGTTAGAGGCGTCGGCAGGTGCCGTCTGTGGGGCATATCTCGATGCCGTACAGGCGGAGGAACTCTTCGGGGTTCACGAAGCCGGCGTACTGCGCGGGGGCGCCGAGAGCGGTCGCTTCCTGTAGCGCGGCGACCGCCTGGTTCGTCGTCCCGTTCTTATTGATCCGGAGATCCAGGTGGCATCCGCCGCTCGGCGGCACGTTCCCGACGACGCCGATCTGCTGGCCCGCACTGACGGTGTCTCCGACGTCGACGAGCCGCTCGCTCTTGTACATATGCAAGTACGACACCACGAAGCCATCGGGGTGCTTGATCGACAGCCACAGCGAGCTGCTGAGAGTCACCGTGCCGGGCAGGACGGCGTAGACGGGATCACCGCAGGGGTTCGGCCAGCGCTGCAGGTCGATCGCAACATGCCACGAGGAGGCGCCGGGGACGGTGATGTCGCGGGGCCCGTAGCCGGATGTCATCTGGTAACCGGCCGCGAGAGGGAAAGCGGCCTGGCCGACGACGGTGCTGCTGTCACAGCTGATCGACCCGCCGACCGCGGAGATGATCTGCTGTGCGGCGGACTCCCACTTGTCGTAAGCGGTCGGGAATGCGGAGACCTGCACGGTCTGTGCGGCCTCCCCCAGCCCCATGTCTTCCCAGCCGGGGATATCGAGCAACCCCCGCGGCGATCCGCCGTTGGGGCCCTCCTCGCCGCCGAAGAACGCCTTGGCGGCGTAGACGGGGTCCATGAGCTCCGCGACGGTGCCCCAGCCCGACACACGCTGCTGGAAGTAGTTGACGGAGTCGTGGTCGCTGCCGACCGCGTCGTGCGGGTAGTCGAGGGACTCAGGGACGGAGGAGTTGGCGTACATCTTCAAGCCGGACTCCTGCAGCGCGGTCATGATCGCGATCTGCTGCCCCCGCGCAGACACGCCCAGGGAGCGGGCGACCGAGAGGATGGTGGCCGCGTGGCCGAGCTCCGTCGAACCGAGCGTGCGGGTCGATCCTCCCGTGGTCTGGATCTCGAGCTTGTCGGTGGTCAGCGACCCGGCGGTGCACTGAGATGACCCACCGCCAGAGGCCCCGGCGATCGCCATCATCAGGAACATCGTGTAGCCGGCGAAGAGCACCACCGGCACCAGCACGAGCGCGATCACCCAGAGGATGACCTTGCGGGAACCGCCACCGTCGCCGTCGTCTCCCCCATTGACGGCGCCGGTGACGTCAGCGGGGCGCTCGAGTACTCCCGATGCGGACATGCCGGCTACTTCTGCGCGATCGCGAGCCGGGCGCGCATCTCACCGCTGCGCGGCGAGCGGGGCGCTCGCGCGGGCAGGGACGAGATGTCGACGACACTTGACGTGGGGCGACGTTCGATGTGCCCCATGCCAGAGGAGTCGACGACGATGCGTCGAGTGCTGTCTGGGGTGCGCGTGGGGGCCGGTCCCTGGTCGACGACCATCGGGACCACCTTCGGGTCGCCTGCCGCTCGCGGCTTGCTCGCTCCTGCAGTCGCCGCCGCGGATACCGCCTTCGATGCTCCCTTGCTTGCTACCCTGCCGCCGACCTCGAGCGCCGCGGCGCCGGCGGCGCCGGCCACACCCCCCGCTGCGGCCCCCTTACCGATCCGCGCGGCCGTGAAGACCAGCTCTGCGGTCTTGGAGGCCTTGGCGGCAGCACCCGCACCCGCGCCGCTCCCAGAGCCCTTCTGAGGCGATGGGAGGGCGGGACGGCCCGGTGCGCCACCGGAGGGCGTCGAGGGCGGCTTGGGTGCCGCGGGTGGCCGCGTAGCGGTCATTGTGCCGATGTCCTGCGCTGCGCCCGCGCCAAGGTTGATGGAGCGTGCGTCGACCTTGTTGTCGGGGCGGCGCAGCGCCGCGGCCGCGACGGTGGATACGGCGCTCATCGCCGCAACGGTCTTGACCCCGTCGCGTTCGGCCGGGGCTCCCTTGCCGATGCCGTACTTGGAGAGCTGCTCGGCGATCGACCGGCCGGTCTTCTTGGCGATGCGGCGAGCCCGGATGATGAGGAACAGCAGCACGATCATCACCAGCGTCGCGAAGGTCATCTGCGCGACGAGAGGGATGCCCAGGCTGCTGAGCCCGGTGATCGCTGCCACGGTGAGCTTGAGGACGGCTGCCATTACCACAGCCATGAAGACGATGGCGACCAGGCCCATGAAGGTGTCGGCGAGGGACTTCCACAGCGGGTAGCGGTTGACCGGGAGGATCCCGATGTAGACGTTCCACATGGTCTTGATCGCGGAGATCAGGAAGCCGAGCACTGTGATCAGGAACAGCACTCCGAATGCCATCGGCAGGATGAACAGGGTCAGCGCGCCGGGGGTCATCGTGACGGCCGTGAGTACCTGGCCGAAGTTCGGGTTCTGGTTGAACGTCTTCGCCGCCTCGTCGCAGCCGCCAACAGCGTCGCGGACTTCGTTGCCGCCGGTCTGGATGGGCGCCGAGCTGGTCATCGTGTCGGTGAAGGTCGCGGCGCACTGGCCCTCGAGCGCGTGGCCGAATGCGATCGTCTGCGCAGGGATCTTCACGAAGATGTCGACCAGCTGCGATGTGACTGCAGCGGAGAGCAGGTTTTCGGAGTCGAGCTCCGTGCTGTTGATGTCGTCCGTGACGACGACCGCGGCGATTTGCCCGCCGTACTCCTGGGCGGTGTCGAAGGCGCCGCCGGCGGCGGTGAGCGAGGCGACCGGATTGGCGAGCAACCCGGTTGCCAGCACGGCGCAGCACGCGGAAATGAATAGCTCTGCCCACCCGGTGGAGTGCCGGCCGAGCATGATCGCCAGGCCGGCCACGCCGCCGGCGATCGTCAGTGCGAACGGGATCCATGCGATCTCACCGAGGAAGTCCTGCAGGAGGTCGGCCAGTGCGCCGAACGGCGCCGCGACGATGTCGACCCACTCGAAGGAGAGCAGCCAGTTGCAGAACCAGATCATCCACGACACCAGCCCCAGATGCCCGGTCCAGATCGGGTCGATCCACATGGAGATGAAGAACTTCCCCATCGTGAACACGTCACCGCGATCGAGCGGGAGCACGGTGTAGTTGGTCAGCGGGACGCCATCACTGTCGGTGATGTCGCCGCCCAGCATGAACGGGGACGATCCACCACCGTCAGCGGCGAAGGCCCAGTACGTGTTGCCGAACAGAACCAGGAACAGGTCGATCAGGACGACGGCGAGGACCTTGCTCCAACGCGGGTGATCGTGCACCCAGAAGCGGGCCCGCCAGAACGCGCCGCCCAGGGTCTCGAAGGTGTGCCGGTAGAAGGTGATCATGGTGTCACCAGAGACGGGGTCGACAGCACGGCTTCGCGGCGATCGGGACGCTCAGGGAGCGTCTTGCGGAACTTCCCGACTCGACCGCGCTGGTCACGGATCAGGCCCTCACCGCGACGCTCGGGGGCGACTTTGCCGTCCGCCCCGAGCGGGGACAGGTCTTCGGTGACCACCTGGACCATCGCCGGGTCCGCGGGCTCGCCGGTCAGCCACTCGATTGCGCGACGAGCGAGCTCCTTGTCGGTCTGACGCATCACGTAGCGGGTCTTGAGCAGGCCTCGGGTCTGGGTCTCTCCGAAGTCGGCGGGGTCGTGCGAGCCGAGAGCGAAGAACGCGCGGTGCTTGCGGCCGTCGCGGATGCCGATCCGCAGGTCGCGCTCCCCCTCGGGTGACTGGGTGATGTGGTGGCACTCGTCGAAGTAGGCGCCGGCGAGCTCGCCGGGGTTCATGAAGCAGACCTCGCGGGAGATCCCCATGAGCATTGCGTACATGGCGCGGCCGTAGATCTTTTCCAGGGGCATCTCCTCGAACAGGTGCGCGTGCTCGAGCTCGGTCTTGTCCGGCAGCGACAGCCCATGAGTAAGGAACACCAAGGCCCGCGATTTCAGGTCGACAGCGGCGAGCCCGTCGTTGAAGAGAACCTCGCCGATGTCCTTCGACGCGACCAGGTTGATCAGTCCAGACAGCTCCTCGCTCTCCGTCGAGGAGATCGTCTTGAGATGAGCGCGGAGCCGGCCGAGGCTGGTGATGTCGTGTGCGGCGACGTACTCCGGCTCGAGGAGACGGGACAGAGCGACGCCGCGGGAGTCGCGGGCACGGATGCCGAGCATCACCGCGAAGAGCGACTGCACCATGCGTGCGCCGATGAGCGGGCCGAAGACCCGCAGCGGATCCAGTGAGTACTCCGGGGCCATCAGGTCGACGATCGTCGTGGTGTCCGGCCGGAGGCTCTGCGCGAAGACCGCGTACTCCTTGGCCTCAGTGCGGTCGATCGCGACAACGCGGCCGTTGCGATCGACGGTGTCGCCCATGTCCCCCTTGAGCAGCACGCTCTTGCCGGCGCCGAGCTCGGCGACCACGCCGAAGCTGGCGCTGGTGTCGGCCTGGATACTGCCGTCCGCGTCGCGGAGGATCGGTGTGTGGCGGGCGGTGCTGATGTTCTCCCCGAATCGCGCACCCTTCTCATCGCCGAGCTCGTTGCTGGACAGCGGCACGCCGGTCGCGAACTCGCGGCCGGTCGTGATCTGGGTGAGTTCCCGGACGATGCGGCCGGTCGGGGTTCCGGGGATCATCGCCCACCAGAGCTCTTCCTGCCCGCCCAGGGGCGCCTCGAGGAGGAAGTCGGCGCGCTTGTACTCGTCTGCCACGAACCGGCCCTTGGCCTTCGCGAGGTCGGCGGTGTCTGCTCCGACAGCGAAAAGAACGGTTGCCTGGACCTCGACTTCCTTGTCGGAACGATTGAGTGAGGCGTGATACGCGGCCAGGGTCTCGGCGATCTCGCCGAGGTCGCTCCCGCCACCGGTGATCGTCGCGGTGCCTTCCTGGTGCTTGTACTGCTCCTCGAGTGCGGTTTCGGCCTTCTTGTTGCGGCGCTTGACCTCATCGGCTCCGGTCACGGTGAAGCGGATCCCCCAGTCGACGTCGAGGGGGAACTGGTCGACGTGCGAGATCCACTCGACACCGGGCGAGACCCAGCCGGCCTTGGGCGCCGCGACCATCGCCTGCACCACCTGGTACGACGACGTCTCGTCGGCATAGGGGCTGTGCACCTTGAGGTAGCGGCGCTTGAACGGGAGGAACTGCTGCGCGGACTTCGGGGCGATGTCGCTCTGCCCACCTTCGTCGAGCCAGGGGTTCGGCATCGCGGAGGGCATCTGGAAATGTGCGAGCTCGTCCACACCAAATCCGTCGTCGGTACCTTCGGCGGGCGGGACGGGTGCGGCGAGGTCTGCGGAGAGACCGCGCTGCTGAGAGTGGAGGGCGATCCAGATCTGCTCGGCCGGTGTGGCGCGGGTCGGCTGGAAAGCGGCGGGGATGCGGACCTCGATCTCTTTCGCCATCTGCGCCGCCGCGGCGATCTCGGTGTCGGTGGGCAGCTGACGAGGAAGCGCCAGCGTGTCGCGCAGCTTGGTGTCGGCGGCGCGCAGAGCAGACATGGCTCGGGCCTTCATCGACCCGGCTGCGAGAGGGACCGAGAGCCAGAATGCTCGGGTGCCGAGCGGGATCTGCTCGAGCGCGTCAAGGGTCAGCTCGACCTCACGCGCCCAGTCGGGGCACTCGTCGATGCGAACGCCGTCCAACATCCGCTCGACGACCGATACCGGATCCAGGTCAGCGCACAGACCCAGCAACAGACCCTCGCCACGGTGAGCCTGGAAAAGCGCCTGATGGTGCGCCTTGACGAGTTGCTTCGCCGCGGCCGAGGCATAGGCATACGGGAGAGGCTGCAGTCGCCAGGTCGCCCAGACCACGCCCGAGCGGGTCCACATCAGGTTGCTCGTCATCGCTGTTGCGGGGATCTGCATCGTCATCTCGTTTCTCAGTCGGTCGGCTTGATCGGCAGCGGGAGATCGCGACGGCCGTTGAAACGGGTCGTGATCGGCGGGTCGCCGAGGATGGGGAGGGGGCCGGTCATGATCAGTTGCCTCCTCGGGCTTGCTGCAGCAGGCGCTCGACGCCGCTGACCGCGTGTGCGGGTGCGTGCGCCGGCAGCGGCGTCGAGACCTGCTGCAGGACCGGCTGCGCCACGGTGGGCTCCTCCGGTGCGGGGGCGGTGTTCTCGCCATCGGGGCGGGTGCGCGTGGCGCTGACCGGCTCGGCGATCGTTGTTCCTCCGCCAGCGAAGTGGGGCGGGCGCACCCGCATGGTCACTCCGCGGTAGCGGCCGGCTGCGGGGCGCGTCATCGCGGACATGCCGCTGGTGATGATGCTCAGCAGGTTCCGGCGTGTAGCCGGGATCCTTCCGGCTCCCCACGCTGCTCCCCAGGACACGAAGGCAGCGACAGGGATGTCGACGATCGGAGAGCCAGTCCCCCACACGCTCTGCGTCATCAGCGCGACGACGAGGACGATCGCCATCACGACGCCCTGCGTCAGCGTGTAAGGGCCCCCGGGGATCTTCGTGCCGTCGTGGAGACGGCCGATGAACTTCGGGAACCGGCGGCTGCGCGTGTAGAAGCGCGCAACCTCTCTCTCTTCGTCGCGATCGGCCACTTTCGCCCCTTACGCGACCAGCCGGTAGGCCGTCACGCCGATCGCGTCGACGGTCTCGGTCTGGATGAGGCCCATGACCCACTCGCCGCCGCCGGCGGCGAGGAACATGGCCAGGCCGCACGCGATGCCGGTGATGATGGTCGTGGCCATCGCGAACCGGACCTTGGCCGCGACGACGAAGAAGATCACTGCCGCTGCGAGGAACACGATCGCCCGGAAAGCGGTCGTCGCATCAGCGGTGATCCCGTTGATCCAATCGAACATGGTTGGTGTTTCCTTTCTCAGTTGCCGCTACCGGACGGTGTCGGCGTGGGGGTTGTCGATCCCTTGTCGGAGACCGCTTGCGGTGCAAGATCAATGGCGCTGACCTCCCAACGGGAGGCGCGGGCGGTGAGGGTGAGCGTGTATGTCGACGTGACCTGCTGGTCCAGCGGGCTCAGCAGCGAGACCGTCGCGAGAACCTTGAGGGTGTCGCCGTCGCTCGGAGACTCCGTAGGGGTGAGGTCAGAGCGCAGCTCGTCGACTTTGACCATCACGTAGGGAGCAGGCGAGATCGCCACGAACGCGGTGTCAGGGGCGCTGTAGCGGGACAGGTCGCCGGAGCCGGCCAGGTAAGCGCCGAGGAACGCCGACACCGTCTCGGCAGACGGATCGGAGGAACCGATCGTCTGCTTGTAGACCAGCGACGTCGTCCGCCCCTGCACAGGGGCGGAGATCTGCGCGGGGAGCCCAACGGCGCGCACCGTGTCACCGCTGATCGAGATCGCCACCTGGAAGTAGCGGCGCGGCCAGCTCGTCGTGCTGGTGTCGTCACTGTCGTTCACCGACAGCTCCTTGACGTTCGCGGCGACGACGACGTTGACGAAGTCCGACCCGTCGACGGGAGTGATCGACACGACGGACAGATCGCGATACTCCCAGGGTGTGACAGACAGCTGTCGCAGCGCAGCGAGGTCGACGTAGGTGCCCAGGTCGCCGGGCTCTTCCTTCGTGGCGCTCAGCCAGGAAGCTACAAAGCCCTCCGCGTATCCACCGGCGGACTGCTGCTGTGTGCTCAGCCCTGCTGCCTGAGCCTCCGGTGCCGCGGCGACGACGGGCGCCGGGCGCGCGGCCGCAGCGAACAGGGCGATCGGCCCGCACGCGATGGCGGCGAACAGGACCGCGGACAGCACCTTCCCGCCCATCTGCCGGCCATGCGTCCAGCTGCTCCCCTGCGCCGGGATGGTCTTCGATTCCTTCACCGGCTTCGGTGTCTTCTCGCGGCGTGCCATCATGCCGCTCCCCCCACTCGCAGCTGAGCCACCCGCAGAGCCGCCGGCACCGATGCCGTGAGCTCCTCGACCGCCTTGACCACGCCGCCGTGCGTGGACGGGTCGAAGGGCGCGTCCAGGGTGCGCGCCACTGCCTCCTCGAACCCCTGACGCGCTCGGATCGCGCGTGCAGCGTCGGGCTTGAATCCTTCCCACATGGCGTCGTCGGCGCTGTCTGCGGTGCTGCTCTCGCTCACGTTTCTGTCCCTTCCGCGGAGTCCTGATGCCTCCCGACCAACGGGGGCATATCTGTATAGGCCGGGTTTTCGGCCCTTCGCGGACATCGCGGATCGAAGAAATCTTGCGTGGATATTGCGCCCATGCAGCGAGGCATGGAAACCACCCCTGACCAGGCGTTTACAGCAATGGATCGTGACTCAGACCCCCCGAAGCCAGCATCCGCCGGCCGGGCACTCTGCGGCCCGGCCGGAACTTTCCAGGATCTGAACCAGGGGTGCTGAGGAACGTGGCCCTTCGTCAACCGACGTCACGACGAAGGGCCATTTCTCATGACTGCTTGGGCGAAGACATCACCTCTTGCCGACCAGCTGTTCGACGAGTGGAACAGCTTCCACTCCCACACCACTCACCACTTCGGAACGCTCGGCGAGCTGACCGGCGATGAGGCCGTGAACCTCATCCGGCAGCCGCAAGCTCCCGAACAGCGCGACGCGCTCTTGCTCGAGCTGCTCACCCTCGAGCACGCCGGCGATACCTTCGCCGGCCGCGTCCTGCTCAAGTCGTTCATGCCGCTCGCGCTGCGGCTGCCGAGCAGCTGCAGCAGCATGCGCAGCCTGTGGCAGCACTCCCCCGCCGACGCCCGCACTGCGACGATCGGCGTGCTCTGGGAGGTCATTCACACCTACCCGCTCGAGCGCGTCCACTCCGTCTCCGGAAACATCCGTCTCGAGACGATCAAGAACCTCGGAGTCTGGTTCGGCAGCGAGCACAGCGTCGACGCGATGCCGATCGAGGACGAGCTGCTCGAGAAGATCGCAGGCCCCGACGAGAGCGACGACGTCTTCCGGGATCTGGTGACGATCCTCACCTGGGCGATCGACTCCGGCACCCTCCGCCGCGACGAGGTCCAGCTGCTTGCACGCATCGAGCTCGCAGAGGGTGACCCCGGTGTGGCGCGTGAGGAAGCAGCGGCCGAGCTCGGCGTCAGCCGGGAGACGCTCAACCGCCGAGTGTGCCGAATCCGCACCAAGCTCATGCAGGCCGTCAGTGGCGACATGGAGGCCAAGGTCTCCTACGCCCCGCGCCGCAGCTGAGCCAACCCGCCATCCAGGGGCAAGCGCAGTCGACGAGTCGAGCGCGCCCCACAGGCCGGAGCACACTAACCGCTCCGCCCCCCCAGACAGACAGGGCCTCTGGATGGCCCCCAGGGGCCCTGTCTTCCCCTCCGCCTCACTCGGAGCCCTCCTCATGGCCGAAATCGCCTCAGCAGGCCGCACAGGCCCGCTTACGCCCGCATCCATCGTTTGGATGCCCCGCCACGACTCCCCTACCAGCCCTCGCGACACGGCGCACTCCACCATCGCCAGCGCGGCGCCACACACGCGCTACCCCGCCGCGATGCTCTGCGCTGTACCCACGCAGCAACGTCGCGATAGCATCCGCCACTCCCCCGCCAGATCACCGCATCACTCGCGCGATACGCTGAGCAACCCCCGCGCCACACCCGCGCTAGTCATCCGCAATAACACTCGCAATACTCGCGCTAGCACATCGCTCTACCCGCGCCTGATGTTGCGCTCTAACATGCGCACTACTAGCGCGAGTCTGTCGCGTGTACAGCCCTTTGATTGCGCATCGCATGTGCCTGTACGTCGCCACTCTGGCGCGTTTCATGTCGTAGATAGAGCGCACGTACATGCGCACTGCATGCGCGGCCATTGCTCCAATCGAGCGCGTCTAGTGCACGGCTCTAGCGCGGTTGCATCGCAACCTCTAGCGCATGCGTCGCGCACGACACGCGCGATTGTTGTTGCATATAGGCGTGAATGTGACGCTATACTGACACCCATGAACCCGCCACAGTTGCCCCATACCCGCGCCACACATCCGCACATCGCGCGCTCGACTGGCGCGACCGCTGTCATCACCCTCATCCGTGGAGGCCGATCGTGAGAATCATCGGCGTCTGCAACCAGAAGGGCGGGGTGGGCAAGACCACCACCGTCATGAACCTCGCGGCCGCGCTGTCCCGCGCCAACAATGTGCTCGTGGTCGACGTCGACCCGCAGCAGTCCGCAGCACGCTGGGCCGAGCGAGCGGGGGATGACCTTCCGTTCGACTTCGCAGCCGACGTCGATCCCAACAACATCATGGGATTGCGTGACCTCGACGGCTACGACATCGTCCTCGTCGACACGCCTGGCAGCCATGAGAACACCGGCGTCCTCACCGCAGTCCTGCAGGTCGCCGACTTCATCGTCCTGCCGCTGGAAGCCGCCACCATGGCGATCGAGTCGGTCGCGGACACCTTGGTCGAACACATCATCCCGACCGGGGTGCCCTACCGACTCCTGCTGAACAAGATCGACACCCGCCGCGGCGGTCGGCGACTCGAGGACTGGGAAGAGCAGCTCGACACCGTCGAGTTCATCGAGGGGCAGATCGGACTCCCGCGTTTCCAGCGTCACATTCGTCTGTCCGCGAGCGTCGAGGACGCTCCCTTCGACGGCAAGGTCGTCACGCAGTACACCGATTCCCGCAAGAACCAAGCAGCGATCTCCGACTACACCAGTGTCGCGTTGGAGCTCACGTCGCTGTGGGCCAACCAGATGAAGGAGGCCTGACATGGCTCGTCAGGATCTCGGAAAACTCACCCGCCGCACCGCACCGACGCCGGCTCCCGCAGAACCCGTGGAGCCCCCCGTCGACCAGGCTCCGCCCCCGGAGCCCGCCCCTGCGGCGGCGGTCGAAACCGCGGCCGCTCCTGCGAAGAAGCAGGCGCCGCGCAAGCAGCCGACTCGCACGACCCGCACGGAGGCCGAAGACGGGGGAGAGGGGGAGGAGCGGGAGACCGCGACCAAGGGCGTCCCCGTCCACCTTCCGGTCCCACTGAACGACCGCCTGCAGGCGTACATGGCCAAGACGCGCAAGAGCCACCAGACGGTCCTCCTGGACGCCGTCTCGGCTACCTATAAACGTCTTCCTGAACTGATCCGCCAAGCCACCGCCGGCGGAGAAGAGACTGACGAGGACTGGACGGATCTGTTCAACAGGCAGAAGCGTCCCGCCCCCGTCTCCGACGCGGGGCCCCGCGTCAAGCACACCGTGCGCGTTGCCCCGTCGTACCGCGCGATCCTCGATCGCGTCACCGCTGAACTCGATGCTCCCTCCCGGAACTTCGTCATCATCACCGCCTACGAGGCATTCCTTCCGCCTCTCGACTAGACGGTGCGGTGTCCAGCTACAGCAGAAGACCAGCTGTCGCTACAGCGGTATATGAGACACTCACCGAACTGCTTAGACACCTACCCCACATCCGCCCCACGATGAAGGATTGACCTCCAATGACCACCACCACTGACCGCAAGAGCAAGCGCACGAAAGAGACCACCGAGCCGGGCGAGCAGAAGCAAGGACTCACTCCTGCAGTCCTGCAGCCGACGAAGTCTCGCCGGCGCCCCGCGATCATCGCCCTCGGCATCGCGCTTGTCCTCCTCGGCGGAATCGGCGTGTGGTGGGTCACCACGAACCTCACCCGCACCGTCAGCGTCATGGCGACCAGCGTCGACGTCTCGCGCGGGGAGACGATCACCACGGACGACCTCACGACCATCCAGCTCGCCGGCGGGCAGCAGGTCGACGCGGTCTCCGCCGCGGATGCCGCCGACCTCGTCGGAACCACCGCGCTGGTCGACCTGCCCGCCGGCACCCTCATCACGTCGGCCAACACCGGCGACACCCTCGCGGTGCCGGCCGGCTCCTCGATCGTGGGCGTCACGCTCACCCAGGCACAGATGCCCGGCTACCAGCTCGCAGCAGGCGACAAGGTCCGTGTCGTTGAGACCCCCGTCACTCAGGGAGACCCGCCCGTCGAGACCCCCAAGAGCTTCAACGCCACAGTGTTCACCGCCACCTACGACACTGAGACCCAGGTGTGGGTTGTCGACCTGGTCGTGCCGAACCGTGAAGCACCCGACATCGCCGCTCGTGCCGCCACCGGCCGCGTCGCGCTGGTCATCGACTCGACGGGGGAGTGACCCCGCATGGCGATCATCTTCCTTGCCAGCGCGTCCGGCGCTCCCGGCGTGACCACCGCCGCCGGCGCCCTGGCCCTCAACTGGTCCAAGCCCGTGATCCTCGTCGAGGCCGACACCACCAAGACCAGCAGCATCATCCCCGGACTCATCCGCGGGCAGGTCTACCACAGCACCGGACTGACCGAAGCGGCCGTCGCCGACCAGTACGGCGCTCTGACCCCTGACAAGCTCTGGGAACAGACCGTCGAGCTCAGCCCCCGCTCAGTGCTCATCCCCGGCTTCAAGAGTCTGCAGGGCGCCGCCGGCGCGGGCCCCCACTTCTGGCGGGCACTGCTCGACGCGCTGCGCCCCTACGAGTCCGCCGGGTACGACATCCTCGTCGACGGCGGGCGCCTCCACGTCAACGACCCTCGCCTCCCGCTGCTGCGCGAGGCGGACAGCATCACCCTGTTCACCGATCGCACGCTGCCCTCCGTGGCAGCCGTGCTCGCACACTGGCGCTCCCTCGACGAGAACCGCAACACCGTCCCCGAGTGGCTGCTGAACACGCTCAACGAGATCGGGCACGCCAGCTACGTCGATCTCCTCGTCACCGAACGCCCCACCACGCAGGAGACCTGGCCTCTCAAGACCGTCACCAAGCAGATCGGCATGAACCTGCTGGGCACCATCCCCTGGGATCCGAAGGGCGCCGCCATCTACTCGGTCGGCGCACCCACCCTCGGCGCCCAGCGCACCCCCTACACGCGGGCCATCGGCGCGCTGCTGCACAGCTACAGCGATGTCCTCAACACCCGCACTTACACGACCACCGACTGGGAGGGACAGCAGTGAGCGACCCCACGCCCGACCCCGCAGACCTGGGAAGCATCCCGTTCTTCACCGCGCCGGCACCGGCCACCCCGCAGACCCCGCAGACCGCACCGGCCGACACGGGCCTGCGCAACCTGGGCCACGCCGCCGCACACCTGACCCGCGCGGCACAGCGGAACGCCCCGGCCGATGCAGCCCCCACGGCACCCGCAGCCCCGATCGTGCCGGCACCGCCCACCCTCCCCGAGCGACCCGCACCCGAGGTCACCCCGCCAACCACCCTCGACGCGCGCAGCGATCTGCCCTGGGCCGACATCGCCGCCATTCGCGACGAAGTCTCCCGTGAGCTCGCCGCAGTGTTCAGCGAGTCCATGGACATCACCGCCGAGCAGCGCGAACAGACAGCGCAGGACCACATCGTTGACCGGGTCCGAGCTCGCGTCGACGACCAGACCCGCCGCCCCGGAGAGGGGCGCTGGCCGGCCCCGATGCAGACCGCCATCCGCCAGGCCGTCTTCGACCAGCTGTTCCGCCTGGGCCGACTGCAGCCGCTCGTCGACGAACCCGACGTCGAGAACATCCACATCAACGGATTCGACGACGTATGGATCTCCTACGCGGACGGCCGCGTGGTCAAGTACCAGTACCCCATCGCCGAGAACGACCGTGAGCTCGAGCGAGAGATCAACCTGCTCGCAGCCCGCTCGGGGGAGGGCGGCCGATCGTTCACGAGCGCCCGGCCGCGACTGCACATGGACCTGCCCGGCGGGGCGCGTCTGGCAGCGATCGCGGAACCCGTCGCCACCCGACCGACGATCGTCATCCGTATCCACCGCCTCGTCGACGTCACCCTCGACCAGCTTGTAGAGCGCGGCACCATCACCCGCCAGGCGGCAGCTTTCCTCCGCGCGGCCGTCATCGCCGGGGTCTCCGTCGTCACCAGCGGCTTCCCCGGCGCAGGCAAGACCACACTGCTGCGCGCACTCGCCGACTGCATCCCGGCCGAAGAGAAGATCGTCACGATCGAGATGGAGCGCGAGCTCTACCTGCACAAGATCAACGACCGCCACCCGCGAGTGGTCTCACTCGAGGCGAAGCCGGGGGAGGGGGAGCGTGGCGCCGATGGGCGGCTGCCCGGCGAGATCACCCCCGAAGACCTGGTCTACGACACCCTCCGACTGGACACCCAGCGCTTCATCGTCGGCGAGGTCCGCGGCCCTGAGATCTACGCCATGATGCAGGCCATGCAGTCCGGTGTCGGGTCGCTGTCCACCCTGCACGCCGCCAGCGCAGACGACTCGATCGACCGCATGTCGGCGCTGATGCTGTCCCGTGGCAACAACACGACCCCCGTGTACGCCTACCGGATGATCGAGCAGAACATCAAGATCGTGGTGCAGATCTCGAAGATCATCGACCCCGCGACCGGCAAGCCCCGCCGCGTCGTCACCGAGATCGCCGAGATCCTGCCCGGCGAGGAGCAGAACAACTCCCGCCCCGTGGCCTCTCAGGTGTTCCGCTTCGACCGATCCAGCGGCAGCCTCATCACCGCTGACATGCCATCGCCGCGGCTCCTCGAGGAGCTCAAGTTCTACGGCTTCGATCCCGCGAACCTGGGAGTGTGAGATGACTACCGCAACGCTCGCCCTGTGCATCATCCTCGCGGTCGCCGGCGCGATCCTGGTCATCCTCGGCGCCGCCCACAAGCCCAGCACCAGCGGGCTGCCCACGCGCAGCGCGCTTCGCGGGAAGGCGACACGCGACTTCACCCGCACGCAGCAGATCCAGCTCGTCGGCGGCGCCGCGGTCGGTCTGGTGTTCGCGCTGATCACCGGATGGTGGCTGCTCGTGATCGCCGTGCCCGTCGCCGCTGTCGGCCTGCCATGGCTGCTGCAGAAGGGCCCCGAGGAGAACACGATCGCCAAGCTCGACGCCCTCGAGTCCTGGACCCGCAGCCTCGCCGGCCTCACCGTCTCCGGCGCCGGCCTCGAACGCACCATCGCCGCATCGCTGAGCAGCTGCCCCGAAGCGATCCGCCCGCAGGTCACGCAGCTCGTCGCGCGCATCAACGCCCGGTGGACCACCACCGCGGCGCTGCAGGCGTTTGCCGACGACCTCAACGACGAGACCGCGGACGTGCTCGTGATGCACCTTCTCCGCAAGGCCGAGCTCCGCGGATCCGGCCTCGCGGCCTCGCTCGAGGATCTCGCCAAGAGCATCTTCGAGCGGGTCAAGATGCGCCGCCAGATCGAAGCCGACCGCGCCACCCCGCGCAACGAGGCACGGTTCGTCGTCTACTTCACCGTCGCGCTGCTCGTACTCCTGGTCCTCGCCCAGCAGTACTCCGCCCCCTACGGCACCCCGATCGGTCAACTCCTGTTCGCCGCATATCTCGTCAGCTACGCCCTCGTCCTGCTGTGGATGCGACGCATCAGCCGCGGCGTGCCGGCACCCCGTCTGCTCGTTGCCACCGAGAAAGCTGGTGAGAAGTGAACCTCGCACTGATCGTCCTCCCTGGCCTCGTCCTGGGGCTCGGCTTCGCGCTGGTCATCGCCGCACTGGTGCCCACCCAGCCCAGCCTCTCCGCAGCGCTCGATCGGATCGGCACCACCACCGTCGCCGCCGACCCCGCCTACGCCGCCACCCTCGAGAACCGGGTGGGCTCAGCCGTCCTCCGTCGCGTCGGCGACAGCCCCTCGCTCAAGATCCCCACCCGCGATCTGCGCCTGATCGGCATGAGCGTCAACCGGTTCCTGTACCAGAAGGTGCTCTCCGCCGGCCTCGGCCTCATCGCCCCCATCGCGATCGGACTGATCTTCCAAGTCCTCGGCCTGACCGCGTTCTACATCCCCGCGCTGTTCGGCATCCCCCTCGCCATCGGCGGCTGGTACCTGCCCAACCTGCTCGTCCGCGACCAGGCCGAAGCCGCCCGCAAGGAGTTCTCCCGCTCGGTCGCCGTCTACATGGAGCTCGTCGGATCCGAACGCATCAGCGGCGCCCCTCCCGGCAAAGCCCTCGAGTCCGCCGCCCAGGTCGGACGCAACTGGGCATTCGTCCGAATCCGCCAAACCCTCACCGAAGCCCGCTACGCCGGCACAGCACCCTGGGACGCACTCGAGCAGCTCTCCCTCGAGATCAACGTCCCCGACCTGGGTGAAATCGCCAAGGTGATCAGGCTCTCGGGGGAGCAAGGAGCGTCGGTATATGAGACACTCAGGGCACGGGGGCAGAACCTCCGGGACCGACTTCTGAATGATGAAGTGACGGAGGCGAACAAAGCGACCAACAAGATGACCATCCCGATGACCCTCACCGGCGTCCTCTTCATGCTTCTGCTCGGAACTCCCTTCGTGCTCAACGCATTCTTCTGAGACGTTTGAAGTCAGATGTCCGCGAAGGCCCAAAACCGAGGCCTATACCTAATAGACCAAGCACCACCCACCCACACAGAGAAAGGAACCAGGATCCTATGTCGACCCTGAGCCGAGAGTTCCTGTCCCGCATGCGCGGGCGGGCAGCTCGCTTCACCGAAGAGCCCGAACGTGGCTCCATCACCCTCGAGCAGGTCATCTGGACCGCCGGCATCGCGCTCGCCGCCGTGGCCGTCGTGGCGATCATCGTCACCGCGATCAACGCCTACGCCGGCCAGATCCCCACCGGCTGAAAGAGCCACCCGCAGATGGTCCGCACCTCCAACACCGGTCACCGGCAGCGCCTCAGAGAAGCGCTCGCCGGTGATCGGGGTGCGGCCACGCTGCAGAACACGATCATCGCCCCGGTGCTGCTGCTCGTCCTCGCGGTCTTCCTGCACCTGGGGATCATCCTCCACGCCAACAACCTCGCCCACGCCGCCGCCACCAGCGCCTACAACGCCGCCCGCGCCTACAACGCCAGCGGCACAGACGGCTCCGCCGCCGGCCTCGCAGTCCTCAACCAATCCGGCTCACCGATCAGCGGCGCATCCGTCGCGGTCGACCGCGGCGCCAACACCGTGACCGTCACAGTCACAGGCACCGCCCCCTCCTTCGTCCCCGGACTGACCACCAACATCGACGTCACCGTGACCGGCCCCACCGAAAGGTGGGTGAACTGATGCGCACCATCCGAACCCTCATCGCCAAGCTCCGCGACGACCGCGGCTCTGCCGGCCTCGAGATCGCCATCCTCGCCCCGGCCCTCGCCGCGGTGCTCGTGCTGCTCGCAGCTGCCGGCCGTCTCGCGCTGGCCGGCAACGCCGTCGAGTCCGCTGCGTCTGCAGCGGCCCGCGAAGCATCGCTCGCGCGCACCACGGCCCAGGCGCAGGACGCAGCCGAAGAGATGGCGCGGATCTCGATGGAGCAGTCCGGCGTCAACTGCACGACCCTCTCCGTCAACATCGACGCCTCAGGCCTGAGCGCCCCGATCGGCACCACCGGCCGAGTCAGTGCAACCGTGTCCTGCACCGTCGCGCTCAGCGACGCCGCCATGATCGGCCTGCCCGGCACCCGCGTCCTCACAGGCACCGCCGCCTCTCCCGTCGACGCCTACAGGGAGCGGCGATGAACACCATGATCCAGAGGCTCCGAGCCAAGTTCCGCGACGACAAGGGCGTCGCGACGATCTACTTCGTCATCATGACCGTCGCGTTCCTCGCGATCGTCGGACTCGTCGTCGACGGCGCCGGCAAGGTGCAAGCCAACCAGCAGGCCTACACCACCGCAGCCAGCGCCGCCCGCGCCGCAGCGAACGCCGTCAGCGGCCAAGCGATCAGCGACGGCACCACCGCGATCGACAGCAGCCGAGCCGTCAGCGCCGCCAACGGCTACCTCGCCGCCGCCGGCGTCGGCGGAAGCGTCGCCGTCAGCGGCGACCGCATCACCGTCACCGTCGACACCGACTACTCGGCCACCTTCCTCCCCGTGCCGTTCCCCGTCCAAGCCACAGCCACCGCAGAGCTGATCACCCAGTAGGAGAGCCCCACCATGAGCATCAAGCGCCTCGCCCTCGCCGGCATCATCGCCGCCGCACTGACGCTGACCGCATGCACGGGCACCGGCAACCAAAACCCCACCGTCAGCCCCACCGACACCCCGACCCCCACGCCGACTGTCGCGCCTATCACCGGCGAAGCACCCGCCGACGAGGATGAGGCGATCACCAAGGCACAGCAGACGATCACGCTCCTCTTCGATGTGTGGGAGCAGGTCGACGCCACGGGTGGAAACAGCCCCGAGCTCTTCGACATCGTCGCCACCGGCCGCATGCTGAGCCGGGTTCAGGAAGACGCGTCGCGGACCGCCAACGGGCCCATCCTGAACGAGGACGGAGAGAGCATCGAAGGCCAGGCCACCGTTGAAGGTCGCATCGAGTTCGAGCCGACCACGGCCTACGGCCAGGAATACGAGGGCATCGCCAATGGCCTCGTCATCGTCCCCGGTTGCCAGGATGCCTCCGGGCGCATCACCACGACAGCTGATGGCAAGCCTGCAATGCAGAACCCGACCCCGCGCAACGAAGTTGAGTTCCACGTCATCTACGACGCCGAGACCAAGACCTGGCTCGTCAACGATCGAATCGACTTGGGGACCACATGCTGAGACGAGGAATCGCAGCGCTCGCCGCCGTTATCGCCCTCATCGCGGCCTCTCTCGTCGCTGCCATGCCCGCGCAGGGCGCCAATGGCGTCTACTGCGACGCAGACAACAGGTGCTACCTCACGATCTCGATGCCTTCGGATCCGGCGCCGAACCCGGACAGCAACGGGTGGACCGCTGGCGCGCCGACCTGCTACTACGAGAACTCACAATCTGGTCTCTTGCAGATGGGCTGGACGGATGATCAGATCCGCGTTTTCGATGGCGGCACCTACCAGCGCTTCTACGCGATCATCGACTGCGGCGGCTCGACGTCGTACTGGTCGAACACCCGGCAGTGCTACGTCTTCATGAAGGACGGCGTCTGGCCGGCTCGCCCGCCGGGCTACTCGCAGGAGGCTGGCTACTACGGCTGCATCATGTTCAACCCGTCGCCGGGTGGATCGCCGGGCCTGGGTACGGAGAGCCAGTTCTGGAGCGAGACGGTCCCGCCGGGGCTGCGGGTGCTCACTCCGGGTGCCGCCGCGCAACAGCTGATCTCGACCTTCCAGCTCCGAGGCATCGACATCGGCATGGCCCCTGAGGTCAACCCCCAGTGGGGTCACCGTCGCGGCTACGTCGGGGTTCCGATCTGGCTCTGGGTCAACAACCCCGAACCGCTGACCTGGGGCCCCTATACGGAGACCGCGACGCTGGGTGGGCAGACGATCACAGCGACCGCTCAGGCCACGTCCGTTCGCTGGCAGATGGGCGACGGCGCGTCGACGACCTGCGGCAACACTGGCACTCCGTACAACGTCGGCTACGGCATGACGACGTCGCCAACCTGCGGATACCAGTACACATCGACCTCGAGCCGGAATCCCGGCGATCGCTTCACGGTCACGGCCACGACGAACTGGACCGTGACGTGGACCTCTCTCGCCGGCCCCGGCGGCACCGTCAACCTGACCACCAACAGCGCAGTCGACCTCGAGGTCAACGAGCTGCAGACCGTCATCGTCCCCTGACCCCCAAGGAGGCATCATGAACCGCATCGGAAAGGGCCTCGGGTCGCTGATCCTGCTCGCCGTGCTCCTGATCGGTATCCCCGCCGGGCTCGTGTTCTTCGCCGGCAACCCGCTGCCGTCGTGGGACGAGCTCGTGGCCGGGTTCACGATGCGCGACTACACCGGATCCTTCCTGATCGGGACGATCATGCCGATCGTCGCGTGGATCGCGTGGGCAACCTTCGCTGTCGGCTTCCTCGCCGAGCTACCCGCGCAGCTGCGCGGTGTGCCGCGGCCTCGGATCCCTGGCCTCGGCGTCCAGCAGAAGGTCATGGGCGGTCTGCTCGCCGCAGTCATCGCCCTGTTCTCGCCTGCGGCCGCGTTCGCGTCAGAGGTACCCACGCAGCCTTCGGTGTCCATGAGCGCCTCCGTCGTCTCGGTCGCGCCCACCGAGGCCGCGGCTGAGGAGGCCCCCGTCGTCGAGGCGGGCCCGCAGTACGTGGTGACGGGAACGGACACACTCGCCCGGATCGCAGAGAGCACGCTGGGCGATCGCAGCCGCGCTGCGGAGATCTCCGCGCTCAACCTCGGCGTGCAGCAGGCCGATGGGGGAGCGCTGACCGCGTCGGGATGGCTACAGGAGGGATGGGTGCTCACCCTGCCTGCAGACGCCGTCGTACCGGCCGCAGCGGATGCCGCGGCCGCGCCTGCCAGTGCCGAAGCGGAGACGGTCACCGAGATCACCTACGAGCAGCGTGACATCGTCTCCGGCGACACCCTGTGGGACATCGCGGCCGAGGAGCTCGGCGATGGTGCCCGCTACCCCGAGATCTTCGAGGCCTCGAAGGACATCGCTCAGCCTGGCGGCGGCACCATCACCGACCCGAACTGGATCTACCCCGGCCAGCAGGTCAACATCCCCGTGGCCACCGTCGTCCCCGTCGCTCCGACTGACGACGCGGCGGGCACCACCGGCAGCACTGGCTCGATCGACACGGACGAGGGCGCTGCTGGCGCCGTCGACGTCGACGCAGACGAGGGTGCTGGTGCCGCGGGTGCTGGCGGCGGCGCTGACGAAGGCGCTGGCGCGTCGGGTGCGGATGCCGCGGCCGAGGACGAAGCCACGAGCGGTCTGGGGTTCACCACGGATGACACCCAGGCGCCCGCCGACGAGGCGCCCGTCGACGAGGCTGCAGCTCCGTCCGCGGCCGTCGACGTCGACGAGGACGATACGAGCGGCATCGAGGACTACTTCCAGGTCGCCACCATCGGAGGCATCGGCGCTACCCTCGCCGCCGGTCTGCTCACCTTGCTTGGCTGGCGGCGGCTCAAGCAGCGCCGCGACCGCAAGCCGCGCCAGCGGATCGCGATGCCTGACGAGACGGTGTCCTCCGTGGAGCTCGAGCTGCGCGCCGTGGAGAACCCGCTGGGGGCCGAGGCTGTCGACACAGCCCTGCGCCACCTGGCCGTGTGGGCGCAGGAAACCGGCAGCCGCCTGCCTGCGCT
The DNA here is from genome assembly GCF_031844425.1 of Microbacterium sp. ARD31. Taxonomy (NCBI): domain Bacteria; kingdom Bacillati; phylum Actinomycetota; class Actinomycetes; order Micrococcales; family Microbacteriaceae; genus Microbacterium; species Microbacterium sp. ARD31. The sequence continues at coordinate 14,309 of NZ_JAUZVE010000048.1, read as the reverse complement.
GTACGCCCTCCGCCTCGACGAGAGCTCGGTCGCCGTCTACCTCGACGAGCCGACCGACCTTCCGGCACCGTTCACCCAGTACGACCCCGAAGACAAGCTCGCCTGGATGGTCGCGCTGACCGACCTCGAGCCTCTCGACACGGTCCCGTCCGCGCCGTACCCGGCGCTGGTCATGCTCGGCCACGACGACAACAACGGGCACATCTTCGTCGACCTCGAGCGGATCGGTGCGCTCAACGTCACCGGCGCCACCGGAGAGCTGCGCCAGGGCGTGCTCACCGCCATCGCGATCGAGCTCGCCGCGAACACCTGGTCTGAGGACGTCCAGGTCACCCTCGTCGGTGTCGGCGATCGCCTCCCGCTCGCGCTCGGCAGCGGCCGCGTGCGTCACGTCGAGGACACCGAGACGCTGCTGCGCAACCTGCACGGACAGGCCGCGGCGGTCGAAGCTGCTCTCGCTGAGCTCGGCGTCGACGGGCTCGAGCAGGCACGTACTACCGGAGCGGATGCGGAGGCCTGGGCGCCGGAAATCATCATCCTCGGCGACAACCCGGACGAAGCCACCCGTGAAGCCATCAGCGAGCTGGTCACCCGGATCCCGCGGGTCGGTATCGCAGCTGTCAGCGCCGGCCACCTGACGGGCAGCTGGAACCTGGCACTCACCGAGGACCGTCGAGCTCAGCTCGAGATCCCCGGCACCGGCGTCGCCATCCCGATCACCCCGCAGCTTGTCGGCACGCGCGAGTACAACGAGATCCTCGCGCTGTTCGACGTCGCCACAGAGGGCGCCGCTACCGGCGTCGCGCTCGACGACGAACTCGAGCTCGACGAGATCCCCGCCGCTGCAGTCGAAGCCGACGAGGTCGAAGCCGAGCAGCTCCCGCTCGTCGACGAGCCCGACGTCGAGATCTCCGAGCCTGTCGCCGCCGAGAAGGAGGCGGAGATCTCCGAGGCGGACGAGGCAGCACCCGCCGCCGTCGACGAGGAGCCGGCGGAGACCGTCACGGTCGACCTGGTCGACGAGGAGGCCGCGGCCGAGCACGACGAGCCGCTCGCGGCGATCACACCGCTGCACCGTGGGCCGTACCTGCAGCTGCTCGGACCCGTCGAGGTTCGCGGCGCGCGTGGAGAGGCGCCGGTGAACCCGAACACCGCCGCGCAGTGGCGATCGGCAATCCGCAAGGGGACCGAGCTGGTCGCGTTCTTGTCGGTGAACCCGAACGCCACCGCCGAGCAGGTACACGCCGTGTTCTGGCCCGGCCAGATCGCCTCGGGCAAGAAGGCAAACGACGACCGCAACGGGCTGACCTCCAAGACTCGCCGCTGGCTCGGACAGAACGATGACGGCGAGCTCTATGTGCCGCTCGTGACGACGGGGGAGTACCGGCTGCACGAGGACGTCCGCTCCGACTGGCAGGACTTCCTCGGTCTCATCGGTGACGAGATCTCTGACACCCCCACCGACCGGCTGCTCGCTGCGCTCGAGCTCGTCAAGGGACAGCCCATCAGCGGCGTCCCCGACAAGCGCTACGTGTTCGCCGACCGGCTGCGCAACGAAATGATCGCGACCATTGGCGACGTCGCCCATGAGGTAGCCACCCGCAGCCTGTCCACAGGGAAGGTCCGACACGCACGCCTCGCCTCCGCGATCGGACGCATGGTCGACCCCATCAACGAGGTCTTCTGGCGTGACGGTCTGCGCGCCGAGCACCAGGCAGGCGACCACGCCGGCGTCGAGCGACTGATCACGCAGCTCGAGCAGAACCTTGCCGCCGTCGACGAGGACTACGAGCCCGACACCGAGACGCAGTCCCTCATCGCTCAGCTGCGACAGCGCCACGCGATCGCCAGCTGACCCATGACCACAACTCGTGAGGCCCCCCAAAGCGCGCGCGCGGGACGTTTCCCGGCGTTGCGGTACCCGCTCGCGGCTGTGGGGGGCTTCGCTCTGTCAGCGGCCATCACAGCGCCCCTGAGCCCCGATCTCGGGCTCACGGTCGGCAGTTGGGTCATGATCAGCGTCTACAGCGTCTACGGGGCGCTCCTGGCGCGCACGGACCTGCAGGAGCGTCGACTGCCCGACGCGCTCACACTCACGCTCGCCGCCTTCCTGACGGGCACCGTCCTCGCTCTCGCGATCACTGCCGGCGCCGGCGGTGCAGCGATCTCTGCAATCAGCGGCGCACTCGGCCTCGCGGTGTTGCTGGCAGCGTTCGGGCTGCTCGGGCAAGTCGGTTTCGGTGACGTGAAACTCGCTCTCAGCGTGGGGCTGCTCACCGGGTGGCACACCTGGTACTTCCCGTTCATCGCAATCGCGGTCGCCTACGTCCTCGCGTTCCCCCACGCGATCATCGCGGCGGTGCGACGCAAGCACGGACACGAGAGCACGGACCTCCCGTTCGGCCCCTACATGATCGCCGCCGGCCTGGTCGTCGCGATCGTCGCCACCCTCGCCACCCTCGCCAGCTGAATGTCCGACGAGTACTACAGCCCCGAAGGGGAGTACCTACGGCGCGTGCTGCGGCGCAGGCGCGCGCGGACCGAAGTCGCGGCCGCGGGCTGGTTCGGCCGCAGACGCGCACGCGACCAGCTCCGTGAGCTCGAAGAGAGCGACGGCCTCGACGATGCAGCACAGCGATGGGCGCGTTCGATGCTGCTGACCGAGATCGCGAACGCCTGGGCGCGGACCTCCCGGCATTCCAACGAGTGGCATCCGCGACTGCTCGAGCACCTTCCGGGCCTCGCCGAGGAGGCCGCGGCCGAGGCTGTGCTGCAGGCCGGTGACGACGAGTTGCTCCACCCGCTGCTCACCGCCGCGGCCGCGGAACAGCTCGCGCGTGAGAACGTCGATCGGGTGAGGCGCGTGGTGGACGACCCGACCATCTACCTGCTGCGCACCACGACGCCAGAGGGGAACCCGATGACCGTGCTGCAGCACGCTGCGAGCGGTCTGCGTGGACGATTCGCCGTCGATCCCTTCGACGGGTTCGGTGACGTGTTCTCGAAGCCCTACGACATCCCGTCGATCAACCCGGACAACCCGCACGACGATGGCAACCGCTGGGAGCTGTACGCGGGTCTCGGCATCGGGCGTCGCCTGTACCTCTCCGCGGCCGACCTCCACCCACACGTCCGCTGGCGTGCCGGTATCCAGAGCCCCTATGCGGCGCCGCTGCGCACCAGGCTGCACGACGCCGACCCGTACCACTGGGGGGCGAGCTGCACCTGGTGCAACGAGCGGCGGATCATCTGGCGCGAAGCCGACCCGACCAAGCTCGCCGAACACCCCATCACGCCGGCGCCGGCCGCGATCGCCCCCCGGATCATCGAAGTCATCACCAGCTCGAGGTAGCAGAGGGTCATCCTCCGTGGATGCTCGCGCCGACGAAGACCGGGGGAGAGGCCACCTGTGGCAGCGCCTCCTCACGGCCGCACACCACGCACGCCAACGCGGCAGGGCGATCGCGCATCACCACACCGCAGCAATGCGGCTGGGTGCCGGCTGCCAGCCAGTCGTGGACCATCCTGCGAAGCTACGCCCCCGCGCGGCCGCGAGCATCGACTTCTCCACAGCACGTTCCCCAGACAGGTGTTTTGTGGCACAATACCTATATGGGAATCGAGTGGCCGGAGTCAGCTGACAAGCACGACATCCCCCACGCTGACGCTCTCTACGCAATGCAGAACGCGACCTACACGAGCATCAAGGTCAAGATCAACGACGGCGACACCCGCAACCAGCGTCGCGTCTTCATCGGCCCACAGCACGCACAGACCGATCGGCTGATCGAAGTGCTCATTGAACTCAAGCCCGGCGGCAACTTCGTCGTCTACCACGTCATGCCGCTGGGCGCCTACTACCGCCGACAGATGGAGGAGGAGAACGAATGACCCTCAGCAAGAAGGACCAGGAGCGCTACGCCACCCTCGCCGCGCTCGAAGAGCAGCCCACCGGCGCGTCAACGCCGGGGGATAGCGCCCACGGCGCCGACGCCGCAGCCATCGGGCAGCAGCTCCTCCTCGAGGCCCTCGGAAGCACACAGGCTGTCGCACGGGCCGTCGGAGGACGACCCCGCGTCGGCGGCACGGCCGCGGGATCCGGCGCGTCCCCGACGATCCGCACCCGCGTCACCCCGACCCGCAAGCGCGAGGTCGACCAGCTGCGCGCGCAGCTGGGGATGAAGACCGACTCCGACGTCGTCCGAGCCGCCCTCGACGAGTACGTGCAACGGCACCTGCAAGCCAGCGCATGACAGCGGGGAATGTCGGAGACGACCACTAGGGTCCGCCCATGCGCGTCATCGGAACCATCCGCAGCACCGCCACAGAGCGGATCACCGTCGAGGCCGGCAGCTACCAGGAAGCGCGCGAGATGCTCGAAGCGCAGATCCCCGAAGGCCACGAACTCATCGCCATCCGCACCGACGACACCGACGCCAGCTGACCATGGGCACACTCGCAGACTCGATACCCGCAGCTCACGCGCGAAGCGCCTGGGCTGCGGGTATCGAGCCCCTGCGTGAGGCGTTCCCACTCCACGCCGACAAGCTCGTCCGCGCGATCGCGTACTCCTACATCGAGCCCCTCCCGACACCGATCTTCATCATCGGGGGAACCCCCACAACCCGAGACGCGCTCGCCGACGCACTCGCCGAGCTCGCCGGCGAGATCGAACGACCACACATCGACCCCCTCACGTTCGCAGGAGTCCGACGTGCCGTCGTGCCCGGCAGGCCACTGGTCCTCACCAGCGCCCCCCACGTCAGCCCCCGCGCACCACTCAGCGCGCTCGACGAGATCGAGATCGAGAGCTTCGTCTCATTCGCCACCCCACTCAGCAAGGCCTCCGCGCTGATCATCGCCAGCTCTCAGACAATTCAGCCGCTCAGCGCCGAGCGCTCCATCACCATCGAGCTTCCCCAGCGTCCGCGCAGCCTTCAACCGCTCCGCTCGCTGGGAAGTGAACCCGCCGCTGCCGGCCGACGCATCATCGCGAGCTATCTGCAGCAGAACGCGCCCCACCTGGATCTCGACCCTCATGGGATCAACATCGCCCGACATCCCGACTTCGCCAAGCCCCGGCGCCTCGACGCCGCGTTCTACCTCGGCGACACGATCCTGAGCACCCTCGGCCTCGATGCTCCCGCCCAGCCCGCGACGTCATGGCTCGGCGAGGACGACCAAATCATCTGGGCCCTACGCGAGGCCGTCAGATACCTGCTCGCCAACGGCGGCGAGCTCACCGACAACGCCAGCCAGACCAAGGAGTGGGTGATCGGACGCACCGACCACCGCTACCTGTATATCCGCCCCACCGAAGCGCTGCCCTTCATCCGGGCCGCGCACGGTGACCCCACCCTCAGCATCAAAGCGATCACCACGACACTGCGCCGGCTACATCTGATCGGCACCAAGACCGGAACCGTGACCGCGCGAATCGGTGGAGAACCCACCCGCGTCTGGAAGATCCCCGCCGATCGAGAGATCTAGCGCGACACGCCGAGCTCAGCGAGCGAAGACGGGCCACACCACCCGAGGAATCCACTCCGAGGAAGCGTCGGATGACACACAACCCTCGTCGACGCAGCAGTATTGCTCGCACGTCGCTGTAACAGCAAAGCCCGACTCGCGCGCAGTGGTACACAATTGAGGTGTACCAACGAAATTAGCGCTGACCTGGGGTTTCATTACCTCTGGTACACCTGCCGATTCGCAAGGTGTACCAAGCATTTTTGCCTTCTGATCAGTGTTTTTATCGCGTTTGGTACACCTGGTACACCTTTTCAGCGGCAGCCCTCACACATGCGCGCCCGCGCGAGGCGTAAAAGGTGTACCAACAGCGAAGCCAAACTTTTTTCGGGAACCGATGTCCGCGAAGCGTCCGAGGCTGGGCCTATACCTGGCATGAGAGCTCAGAGCCGTCTGCGCGACGCACCGAACCAATCCGTGATTCTGAATCAGCTACGTGCTAGAAACAGGGCATGCCAGCCAGAGCGAAGCCAGGACGTCGTTCATACGGCCCTCGCGCCGTCAGGACGGTTCGATATCCGGAGGCCTACGACCCGATCCTCGAACGCCTCGCTGCGGAGTCTGGGATCCCCCTCAGCAGCTGGCTTGCGCTGGCTGTCTCACAGCAGGCCGGGCTTGAGATCCCGGACTACGTCAAGGACGAGTTGGAAAAGGCGGCGCGCGAGCGCGCTACGCGCGAGGCAGAACAGGAGCTCGACATGCTCGACATGCCAAAGTCCGCGTAGAAAGACTCAACCCCCTCCGGTCTGCCAACCATCGGGGGTCTTGAGTGCTTTTGGGTCACAGCCTCCTGCCAGAGGCTGATCAAGTTACTGATGCTGAGTCAGTCAATCCATGATCGGATGTTCATGATTATAGCCGCGATATTGCGGATGTCTAGCGTTGGTGTGGCCGTCGTGTCGCACACGCTGGGCGCTGCAGCGTGCACCCGAGGGGGTGTGCTGCAGCGATGACGCTTGAGTACACCGGCACGTCGACGGCTACGAACTCTCTCGATCGTGTTCTCGAGGCCCTGGACCGGGGCGGGTGGAAGCCCCGCCGGCAGGGAAGCCAGCACATGGCGCTGTGCCCAGTGCACGGCGACGCGATGCCGTCGCTGAGCATCCGCTACGACCGCACCGGCGGCAAGGTGATGTTGCACTGCTTCGGCTGCGGCGATGCCTTCGATCTCCGCGACGTGTGCGGCGCGCTCGGCCTGACCGTCAGCGACCTGTTCGACGCACCGCTGCCCGCCGATCGCCGCACCGGCTCGCGCACCCCGCGGGCGAAGCGGCCCTCGCTGCCGCCGCGGCTGACGCAAGATGAGCTCGCCCCCAAGACTCCGGATCTGACGGGCGCGACATGGCGCCAGGTCAAGGTCTACGAGTACGTCGACGACAACGGCGTCGTCCTGCAGCGCGTGCACCGCGAAGAGACCACCCTGGACGGACAGCGGCACAAGAGGTTCACGCAGAGCTACCGTGGCGCCAACGGCCGGTGGGTCAAGCGCAAGCCCGAAGGCTTTGCGCCCCTCCTGTACAACCTCGCCGCGATCCGCGCAGCGGTCGCCGCCGGCGGCGACGTGTGGCTGCTCGAGGGGGAGAAGGACGCCGACAGCGCGATCGCCGAGGCCCTGGCCGCGACGACGAACGCCGGCGGTGCCACGGCGTTCCCCGCCGAGCTGCTCGAGCAGTTCCGCGGCGCCACCGTCAACCTGGTCGTCGACAACGATCCCGCCGGCGCACAGCGGGCCGCGGCGGTCGGCGCGCAGCTGGCGGAGCTGGGCATCCCGGCACGGATCTACCTGCCCAACCTCGACGACCGCAAGTCGGACTTCACCGACCACATGGACGCCGGCGGCACCGTCGCTACGCTCGTCGAGATCTCCGTCGACGACGCCCGCGCCATGGTCGCCGCGGCCGAGGCAGACAAGCTCGTCCACGGCCGCACCGGCGTCGCCGTGTGCCTCAAGGAAGCGACTGCCCAGCTTGAGCAGAACCAGCAGGACCGGGCAACCTCCGAGCAGCACGCCGAGGCGTGGGCGCGCGAGTCCCTCAACCGCCTCGAGCGGATCCACGCGATCAACCCGGACCTGACCGCGGAGCAACTCAGCGACCGGGGCCGCGTCGCCCTGACCGAGTACGCGGCCGCGGTCGCGGAGGGCGCGCGGATCTCCCGCGACACCTACATCGTCGCAGGTCTCGACGTGCCCCAAGCGGTCGCCTCCTCCGTGGTCGCAACCCGCCCCGTCGTCGACGAGCAGCAGCCGGCAGAGACTATCGAGATCACCCCCTCCGCACCCCTCACGCAGACCGGCAGCGGCGGCGGGGGAGTGTTCTTCGGCAACGACAACCCCGAGGACCAGCCCGAGAAGCGCCCCTTCATCCGAGGCAACCACTACGGCGTGGTTGAGGGGCAGACCGTGCTCATCAAGCACACCCCCGGCGACGAGGACGACCAGTACCATCGGGTCATGCACGGCTGGGCAGAGGTCCAGACAGTCGCCATCGAAGACGACGGCACGGACAACGAGATCGCTCGCCCCCCGCACCTGTACGTGATCAAGTTCTCCCGGTGGGTCCGCAACGATCGCGGCTACCCGATCCGCGACAAGGAGACCGGCCAGTTCCAGACCGAGTCGGTGGTGCTCAAGTACACCGAAGACCAGATCCGCGACGGGTCATGGTCCAAGGCGATGCCCTGGCCTGGGTTCCTCGAGTCGAACAGCCGCCGCGGCGCGGATCAGGCATGGGATGCGATGAACGCGATCAAGCCGCCGCGGAACAACAGCATCGTGCACACCACGGTCGGATGGCGCACCACCGACACCGGCGACTACTTCGTGCACGCGACCGGCGCGATCGCCAAGAACGGCGCGCTCGGCGTCGAGGTCGACGTCGCGACGACCTCCGAAATCTACGCGATGCCCGAGCCGACCACCGACCGCGACCAGCTGCGCCAGGCGTGGCTCGACGGCACCGTGGCGCTGCGGGAATCCGAGCTGCCCGCCCGTGTGATCGCACCGCTGCTCGGCCACTCCTGGACCGCCCCGGTCCTGCCTGGCCCGATCTTGCTGCACCTGGTGGGCGGGTTCGCTTCCTACAAGACCTCACACAGCCGTCTGGCCGTGCAGTACTTCGCCCCGAACCTCACCCACAACACCAAGGGCCTGATCTCCGGCGCATCCGGCGGATCCACCGCGATCGGCCTGCAGCGCACCCTCTCCGCGATCAGCAACGTGCCGGTGATCGTCGACGACTTCGCCCCGGACGGCAACGCCAGCGACGCGATCCGCCGCATCAGCACCCTGGGCCGCACCGTGTTCAACGGCATCGGTCGCATCCGCGGCAAGCAGCGCGGCGGCGCCGAGGCCGACCGCCCGATCCTCGCCAGCATCATCACGTCCGGCGAACTCTCCGCCCAGGGCTCCGCCGACTCCCGCATTGTCAACCTCCCGCTGGATCCCGCCACGCTCAAGAACGGCGGCGTGATCTTCGGTCGCCTCGAGTCCAAGCGCGCCCGCCACGCTCGCGCGCTCATCGGTGCTTCGCTCGTGCAGTGGACGGCCGCGCGCCGTCAGCAGCTCGTCGACGACTTCACCGAGGCCGAAGAGGACAGCGAGCACCGCCTGTGCACGCAGGCCTACTGGCGTGAGGCCATCCCCCGCCAGAACGGGCACGCGGGCCTCCACGACCGCCTCGTGCAGTCTGCCGTGGTCCTGGACCGCGGCATCATGATCATGCTGATGATGCTCCGCGACCTCGACGTCATCAGCGACGACGAGGCCCGCGACTTCTACGGGTGGGCGCGAGCGGGCATCGCCGAGGCGATCAGTCTGCAGGACTCGTCCGCATCCGACCCCGCCGAGCAACTCATGGAGTACCTGCGCGAGGCGATCGCCAACGGCAACGCTCACCTAGCCGGCATGGACGGCACAGTCCCCGACGATGCGAGCTCGCTGGGGTGGGCCGACCAGTCCACCGGAATGAACCCGCAGTGGCGCCCCAACGGGCAGCGCGTCGGCGTCATCAACAAAGACCGCCTCTACCTGTTCCCGACGACGGCCGTCGCCGTGGCCCGTCAGATGTCGCAGCGCGCCGATGAAGCGTTCAGCGACACCAAGACCTCGCTCTCCTCGTCGATGCTCTCCCACGGCTGGCTCATCGCGGACGGCGCCGGCAAGCGCAGCGTCGTCCGCCGCACCGGACGGTCGATGCAGCACCGCGTGTGGGACATCCCACTGTCCGCGCTCACCGGCAGCGGCCCCGACACCCCGAACGACGACACCGGCCTGGACGGGGGAGAAGGCCCCCAGACGCCGCCCGAGAACGACATCCCGTCGCTGTTCGAGGCGCCCAAGGTCGACGAGGCCACAACCACCCCCGAGGCGCCCGCACAGCCCGCCGTGACCGAGCCCCAGCAGCCTGCATCCGCAGAATCACCCGCCGCGCCTGCCCCCCGACCGGCAGCGCCCGCACAGCCCGCCGTCGCGACGTCGGCCGAGGACTTCCGTGCACCGCTCGGCGTGCTCCACACGGACGGGCTGTGGCTGTCCACGGGCGAGCTGATCACCATCCGCGGTCAGCTCGAGCACGCCGGCCAGCTCGCGCAGCTCGCCACCGACCTCAACCTGGGCACCCGCATCAACCAGGGCACCAACGGGGCGCGCAAGACCGAGCGCGGCCAGATCTTCCTCACCATGGAAGCCGCTCTCGCTCTCGGACTCCCGCTGGACACCCTGCCCGAGTCCACCGACTCCGACTACGGCAAGCTGCTGCGCGAAGCCACCAAGGGGCACCCGTTCATCACCATGGCGACCGAGACCGGATTCTCGCTCAGCGGCGACGGATCCATGGCCGGCAGCATCGACATCTGGCGCGAGGATGACCGCCGGATCGGCGCGCACATCGCCCTCATCCCTGCCCAGGACTTTCGCTTCATCAGCACGATCCTCGACGGCGACCCAGACCCCGCGACCATCGCCCGTCGCCTGGGGAAGTTCACCGCGGCGCTCAAGTTCCCCTACCGCAGCAGCGCCGGCACCACCGGCACCAAGCTCATGCGCGCGCTGCTGCCCCGCGACAAGCACGACGAGATCTACTACCCACAGGACCGCCCCGGCCCGGTCAAGGACCAGATGATGGCCGAGGGTGACTTCAACTGGCAGCGCAAGCTCTTCGGCGACGAGCTCGAGCAGCGCTGGGTACACGGCTTCGACCGTGGAGGCTCCTACCTCGCCGCCGCGAGCACCGAGGTCGGCGTCGGAGCCCCCACCCACTACGACGGCCCGCTGCAATTCACCAAGGCCACGAACAAGCCCGGCTACTGGCTGATCACCGCACCGGAACCCGGCAGCTGGCTGATGCCCGACATCTTCGCCGCCCAAGGCATCGTCCGTGACGGGTTCACCGGATCGCAGATCTGGGTCACCACCCCCACGCTCGAGCTCGCGAGCGAAATGGGCCTCGAGCTCGAGATCCACGAAGCCTGGCTGTGGGACCGCAAAGCCAAGGTCTTCGAGGCCTGGTACAAGCGGGTCCGCGACGCCCGCACCACCCTCGACACCACCGACGTCGACGACCAGGCCGCTCGTGACCTCCTCAAGATCGTCTACGCGGCCGCGATCGGCATGCTCGACTACCGCGGCGACCACGACACCCTCGCCGTGTGGGCCCCGCACCGCCACGACATGATCGTCGCGAAGTCCCGCGCCAACATCATCCGCCGCGTCCTCGCCAACGCCGAGCGCACCGGCCGCTGGCCCGTCGCGATCGAGAAGGACACCGTCGTCTACACCAGCGACCACATCGACCCGCTCGAGGCCTGGCCCGGCGACCCGTCCTGGTTCGGCCGCGGCCTCGGTCAGTACAAGTACGAGGGCTCCGACCAGCTCTCGCATCACGCCGAGTTCCTCAACGGCGACGGCACCTACAAGGGCAAGCGACACCTGAATGAGTTGATCTGATGGCACTGAGCAAGGAAGCGCAAGCGCGGCAGCTCGCCGCGATGTTCGAGGGACTCACCGGGCACAAGCTCCCCGAGGTCTCCCGCGACACCAAATCCATGCTCAAGTTCCTCTTCCCCGGCCAGAGCGACCGGTTCCCGATCGCCACGAAGCTCGCCGCCACGAAGCTCGGAGTCTCCCAGGGCACCGTGCAGCGCTGGATCCGCGGGGCGCAGAATCCCCGCGCCGCGATCACCCAGGAGCTCACCAAGCGCGTCCGCCAGTCCGTCACCACCAAGCGCGGCCGCGGTCAGCTCGCCAAGCGCATCCAATCCCAGATCCCCACCCGTCAGCGCACCATCCGCATCAACGCGCTGCAGGGCCCGTCCGCAGACCCCACGGACAAGAAGTACGTCGCCGAACGGTTCAGCAACCTCGATATGTCGCCCTCCGAGCAGCAACAGCTCTATGACGCCTGGGTGCAAGGCGGCGACACCGGCGCCACCGACTACCTCACCGGCCTCTACGACAACCGCTACGTCGACGGTTGGCAGTTCCACGGCATCAAGGGCGTCGAGTTCCGCTGACACGAATGACCCGGCACCACAGCCTCGTCACGCTACGCTGTATGTAGTGAATGTCACGCTTTTATCAGGTGTGACCGGACTGACGACCAGAGAAAGGACCAGCCGATGGCAGCCTCCATGCCCGAGCTCGTCGACTACGCCTACATCGCCGAGAAGCTCAACGTCTCTCAGCAGACGGTGCGCGTCTACGCCACCGGCACCAAGCAGCGCAAGGCCGGCTTCCCCGAGTCGGTCGCACCCAAGACCGCGCGCTCGCCGCTGTTCCGCAAGAAGGACGCCGACGCGTTCATCCAGCGACGCCTCACCGAGACCGCCGGCGACACCGCCCAGGAAGAGGCAGCTCACAGCGCATTCGCCGAGCTCGGCCGCGAGATCAACCTGCGCAGCCGCGAACAGCTGCAGCAGGCCCTCTTCGAGGATCTCAGCCTGCCCCGCACCGAGAAGGACTCCGTCTCGACGCCAGCGCTCAAGAAGCTCTATGCCGACACCGGATCCACCTTCGTCGCCCACGTACTCGCCTACCGCGGCGCTGCAGTCGAGTGATCGCCTCGCGCTCGCCGCAGCGCCGGCACCAGCTCGGTTGACGGAGCGCGCCCACGCCTCTAGGCTGTGAATGTCACATTCACTAGTAGGAGTCAGGTAATGCCAGACGAGATCGACACGCCGGCACCCTTGTGGTTCACCCCCGAGAGCGCCGACGTCGATGCGCTCGAGCAAGCCTGGGGAGCCCACAAGCTCAGCAAAATCATGGGCGCCGCCCTCGGCAGCTTCAACCGGCTCGGCCACGTCAACGCCGGCACCGCCTCCGACACCTTCGGCGTCTCGGAGGGCACCATCCGCCGGTGGATCCGCGACGGAGTTCCTGCCAGTCGACTCGAGCGTGTCATCTCGCTCGTCCGCCCACCACAGGGCGCATTCGACCAGGAGCGCAAGGATCTCGTCTACGCCCGCGGCGCCGTGACCAAGATCACCACCGATCCAGAGAACGCCGTCGCACTCTGGGGCTACAAGGGCTACCTCGAGCAGTGGGATCTCGCGATCATCAAGATCAAGGGAATGCCCGTCCTCACCGTCCGCATGGCCCGCACCGACCGCGACCGCGCCGCAGACAAGCGTCTCGTCGCCGGCGGCGAGCTCGTCGAGCGCGTGACCTTCCCGAGCTACTGGGCAGCCATCGTCGCCCGTAGCGAGCTCCTCGAGGACGTCTACCCCTACCGAGTCCAGCTGCGCAACACGAAGCTCGCCAGCGGCGCTGGCAAGGCTTTCCTCGACGAGGCTCCCCGCAAGACGTTGCGCTCCTACCGGAAGCGTGCCCGCACCAGCGTCCGCAAGACCACCGAACAGAGCGACTGACAGGCGGCAGAGGCATGCTCCGACAGCTCCCGCTCAACCTTCCCGACGAGGACGAGCTTCTCGCCGTCGCCACGATCACGCTCGACGGCGCCGGGGAGTACAGCCTGAGCATCCACAACATCGTCGACGCCCCGCTCAAAATGACGCCCACTCAGCAGGCTCGAGCGCTGCGCATCCTCGCCACCGGTATCGAAGCAGAAGAAGCAGTCGGCAGAGAGCAGACCCCGTGAGCAAGGGGCACACGGGCCCCACGTTCTGGCATGGCGGGTTCCCCGGCCTCACGGTCGGCTCACGCCTCCTGAGTCCCTATGACGCCGCGGCCGCGCGCATCCCGATCTCATACACACCCCGCGATCGGCCGCAAATCGGCCTCGTCTCTCGCACCGATCGCGTTTACTTCAGCACGCGCCAGGAGTTCGCTCGCGCCTTCGCGTTCCAGACCGAGATCACCACACCCTCCGGCACCCTGACATCGCGAGGCACCCTCTACGCCGTCGAGCCGATCGGCGCCACCGAGGAAGATCCCGACTTCGCCGGCCACGAGATCTCATGGTGCGCGCCCGGCGCCATCATCACTGCGATCGTCGAAACCGATGTGCGCATGCGAGCTCGTGACGCAACCCGCGTCATCGGCAGCTACGCCACCTGGGACGACGGTCGACCGATGTACCTCGAGGACGGACGGCTCTGCATCACCTGGCAGATGGAGAGCCTCGGCCTCACTCAGGACACCGTCGACGAGATCGTGCGTCCGTGGACTCCTGTCGAAACCGCACTCGAGCGCATCGCGACAGCCACCCGTACCCATCACCCCCGCTGACCGGGGGAGCCGCGGTGTCGACCGCGCTCGGAATCGAGGCGAGGCCGGCCGAGCGCAGCGAGCCGGACCTGCCGGGCACCGCCACGACAACTGCACC
>NZ_JAUZVE010000047.1:0-57659 GCF_031844425.1 Microbacterium sp. ARD31 | reverse complement strand
TCGAGGCCGACGTGGTGCGCCAGGTCGCGCGCGGCCAGGCGGAGCAGCACCCGGCGGTACTCGACGCGCAACGCGTCGACCGCGTCCGCGTCGGGCAGCGTCGCCACCGGGCTCGCGTCGTGGGGGTCGGCGCCGACCGCCGTGAGCAGGCACTCGCGCACGGCGTACGCCGGCATCCGGGTGCTGCCCAGCGTCGGGTCGGTGAGCTCGCGCCACTGCTCGGGGTGGCGGACCAGGTGGGTGGTCAGCGCGGCGCTCGCGCCCAGCACGCAGCACACCCGCATCGCGGTGCCCTCGTCGTCGGCCAGCTCCGCGAGCATCGCCGGCCCGGAGCCGGGCTCGCGCTCGTCGAGGGCGTCGGAGAGGCGCAGCAGCCCGGCGAGGGCGGCGTCGGGATCGGCGGTCGCCGCGAGGTGGTCGGTGAGCGGCCGGCCGGCCTCGCCGAGCCGCTCGATGCCCGCGGCCGCGGCCGCCCCGTCGACGAAGCCGATCCGCACGAACGACCCGCTGGAGGTCGGGCTCATCCGAGGCCCGCCCGCGCGCCGGCCCCGCTCGCGACGATGGCCGCGAAGCGCTCGGCCACCGGACGCCACGACGACGCCAGCGCGGGCGCCGCCTCCTCGATCGCCGCCAGCACCGCCTCCTCGTCGAAGCCGCGCGCCACCTCGTCCTCCCGGTCGGTCTCGACCCAGCGCCGGATGATCGCGGCATCCGCCTCGGGGTGCGCCTGGATGCCCCACGCCCGCGGGGCGAAGCGCGCGACCTGCACCTCGCCGTCGGGGGTGCGGGCGAGGACCACGGCCCCCTCGGGCAGCGTGACGACCACGTCGTTGTTCCAGTGGATCGCCCGGTCGCCGCCGCGGGCGGCGCCCACCCAGTCGTCGGTCGCCGCGTCCGCGGTCCAGCCCACGGGCTGCAGGCCGACGGTCTGGCCGCGCGGGTTGCGCCGCACGACCCCGCCCAGCGCCACCGCCACCAGCTGGTGGCCCAGGCAGACGCCGAGCAGCGGCGTGCCGGCCGCGACCGCGTCGCGGATGCCAGCCTTGAGCGGGCCCAGCCACGGGTGGGCGTCGTCGTCGTTCGCGCCCATCTCGCCGCCCAGCACCAGCACACCGTCGTACGACGCCAGGGCGGGCAGCGCGTCGCCGGCGTACGGGCGGCACACCTCGAGCGTGCAGCCGGCCCCGACCAGCCACTCCCCCACGAGCGCGGGCGGGCAGGACTCCTCGTGCTCGACGGCGAGGATGCGCGGGCTCACCGAGCTCATCGGGCTCACCTCCACATCCCTTCGCGGCCGGGTCAGAGGACGGGCAGCATCCGGTCGCGCTCGAAGGCGGAGACCTGGGTGCGGTACTCCTCCCACTCGGCGCGCTTGTTGCGGAGGAAGAAGTCGAAGACGTGCTCGCCCAGCGTCTCGGCGAGCAGCTCGGAGTCCTCCGCGATGCCGATCGCGTCCCACAGGCTCTTGGGCAGCGGCGCGATGCCGAGCGCCTTGCGCTCGCGCTCGGTCAGCGACCACACGTCGTCCTCGGCCTCGCGGGGCAGGTCGTAGCCCTCCTCGATGCCCTTCATGCCCGCGGCGAGCACCGTGGCGAAGGCGAGGTAGGGGTTGCAGGCCGGGTCGATCGTGCGCAGCTCGATGCGGGTGGACTGCCCCTTGTTGGGCTTGTACATCGGCACCCGGACCATCGCCGAGCGGTTGTTGTGGCCCCAGCAGATCGAGCTGGGCGCCTCGCCGCCGCCGAGCAGGCGCTTGTAGGAGTTGACCCACTGGTTGGTGACCACGCTGATCTCGCTCGCGTGGCGCAGGATCCCGGCGATGAACTGCCGGCCGGTCTTCGAGAGCTGGTACTGGGCGCCGGCCTCGAAGAAGGCGTTGCGGTCGCCCTCGAACAGCGAGACGTGGGTGTGCATGCCCGAGCCCGGGTGGGTGGTGAACGGCTTGGGCATGAAGGAGGCCCAGATGTCGTGGCTGAGCGCGACCTCGCGGACGACGGTGCGGAAGGTCATGATGTTGTCCGCGGTCGTCAGCGCGTCGGCGTACCGGAGGTCGATCTCCTGCTGGCCGGGGCCGCCCTCGTGGTGGCTGAACTCCACGGAGATGCCCATCGCCTCGAGCATCGTGATCGCGTCACGCCGGAAGTCCGCGCCGCGCGACTGAGCGGTGTGGTCGAAGAACCCGCTGCGGTCGACCGGCTGCGGCTCGTCGCCCTTCCCGGGCACGTCCTTGAACAGGTAGAACTCGATCTCGGGGTGGGTGTAGAACGTGAAGCCCTGGTCGGCCGCCTTGCTGAGCGTGCGCTTGAGCACGTGCCGTGGGTCGGCGTACGACGGGCTGCCGTCGGGCATCACGATGTCGCAGAACATCCGGGCCGTCGTGGGCCCGCCGTCCTCGCCGGTTCGCCACGGCAGGATCTGGAACGTCGAGGCATCGGGGTGAGCGAGCATGTCGGACTCGTAGACGCGGGCGAAGCCCTCGATCGCCGACCCGTCGAACCCGATGCCCTCGTCGAAGGCGTTCTCCAGCTCCGCCGGCGCCACGCTCACGCTCTTGAGGAAGCCGAGCACGTCGGTGAACCACAGCCGGACGAACCGGACGTCGCGCTCCTCGAGCGCGCGGAGTACGAAGTCCTCTTGCTTGCCCATGGCCCCAGCCTAGGGGTGCGTGCGTGCCCGACGGCGCGGTGGCTGAGGCGTGGGCGGTGCTAGCGTCGCGGACCCAGCCCCCACTCGGGCCCGCTCACCACGGGAAAGGGATGCTGCGCGATGATCCACCCCCACGACCTGCCCTCCGACACCTCAGCCCCGCTGCCGCCCGACGGCTTCCTCCTCGGCCACCTCGCCGAGGAGACCAGGCGCCGGGCGCGCACGGCGCGGGCGCCCGGCGCGACCACCACCGGGGCGGCGCAGGAGGTCCTCGACGCACTCCGCGAGGCGGTCGACGAGCTCGGCCCCACGCTGCTCGGGGCCAGCCACGACCTCGCCGCCCACCCGGAGGTCTCCTTCGAGGAGCACCGCTCGGCGGCCGCGCTGGCCGACCTCGTCGAGTCCCGCGGGATCGACGTCGTCCGCGGCGCGCACGGCCTCGCCACCGCGCTGCGCGCCGAGGCCGGCCCCGCCGGCGCACCGACCATCGCGGTGCTGTCGGAGTACGACGCCCTGCCCGGCATCGGCCACGGCTGCGGCCACAACGTGATCGCCACCGCCGGGCTGGGCGCGTTCCTCGCCCTGGCCGCCCTCGGCGACCGGCTGCCCGGCCGGGTCGTGTGGCTCGGCACCCCGGCCGAGGAGGGCGGGGGCGGCAAGGAGCTGATGGCGGCCGAGGGCGCCTTCGACGGCGTCGGCGCGGCGCTGATGGTGCACCCCTTCACCTACGACATCGCCGAACCCCTGTTCCTGGGCCGGCGCCAGCTGCGCGCCACCTTCCGGGGCGTCACGTCCCACGCGTCCGCGCAGCCCTTCATGGGCCGCAACGCCCTCGACGCGGTCAACCTGATGTACACCGGCGTCGGCCTGCACCGGCAGCAGATGCCACCCACCGACCGGGTCCACGGCGTCGTGACCGCGGGTGGCGAGCGTCCGAACGTCATCCCCGAGCACGCCGAGATGCTGTTCTACCTCCGCAGCGAGCACCCCGAGGGTCTCGCGGTCCTCAGCGACCGGCTCGGCGACATCGCCCGCGGCGCCGCGCTGATGACGGGGTGCGGCGTCGAGCTCGCCTGGGACGAGGCGCCCGCCTACCTCCCCGTGCGCGGCAACGGTCCCCTCGCGGCGTCCTGGACGACGCGCTACGGCGAGCGCGGACGCACGGTGCTCCCGACCGACGTCGTGCCGCGGATGTTCGCCGGCTCGACCGACTTCGGCAACGTGTCCTACCGGATCCCCGGCGTGCACGCGATGGTGCGCATCACCGAGGCCGACCTCTCCCTGCACACCCGCGAGTTCGCGGACGCCGCAGTGAGCGAGGAGGCCGACCGCGTCGTCCTCGACTCGGCCTGGTCCCTGGCCGCGGTCGCCGCCGACTGGCTCAGCGACCCCGACCTGCGCGACGCCGCGACCGCGGACTTCGAGGCCGCGGGCGGCGCCGTCGACGTTCCGTCGTACTTCGGGGAGGCCTGAGGTGTCCTCCGACGTCGCCGCGACGACCCGCACCGACCGCGCCCTGGCAGCGGTCGAGCGGGTGGGAAACCGGCTGCCCGACCCGTTCCTGCTGTTCCTCGGCCTGTTCCTGCTCGTCGGGGTCGTGTCCACCGTGCTGCAGCTGCTCGGCACCGCCGTGACGATCCCCGGCGCCGACGAGGAGACAGCCGTCCGTGGGCTCTTCACCGGCGAGGGCCTCACCTGGCTGACGGTCAACCTCGGCGCCAACTTCATCGGGTTCCCGCCCCTGGTCACCGTGGTGACGATCCTGCTGGCGGTCACCGTCGCCGAGCGCACCGGCCTCCTCGCCGCCGCCATCCGGGCCAGCCTCGGCTCGGCGCCGCGCTGGCTCCTGCCGTACGCCGTCGGCTTCGTGGGCGTGAACGCCTCGGTCATGGCCGACGCGGCCTTCATCGTGGTGCCGCCCCTCGCGGCGATGGTCTTCAAGGCCGCGGGCCGGCACCCGCTGGCGGGCCTGGTCGGCGGTTTCGCCGCCGTCGGCGCGGGCTACTCCACCTCGATGCTGGTGACCAGCCTGGACGCGCTGTTCGCCGGGATCACGAGCTCGGTGACCGGCGGCCTCCCCGACCCCGGGGCCGCGGTCACGCCGGTCTCCAACCTGTGGTTCAACCTCGCCTCGTCGGTGGTCCTGGCGCTGGTCGCCGGCCTCGTCGTCGACCGGCTGGTCGAGCCGCGGCTCGTCCGCGAGGGCGCGCCCGTAGACACGGTCGAGCAGGAGGACGCCGACGCGACGCTCGAGGGCGGCACGGGCGCCGACGACGACGTCGCGCCCGCGCTCCGGCCGACGCCGGAGGACCTCTCGCCCGACCTCACGCCCGCCGAGCGGCGGGGGCTGCGGGTCGCCGGGCTCGTCTTCCTCGCGCTCGCGGCCGTCATCGTCGCGGCAGTCGTGCCCGGTGGCTCGCCGTGGCGCAACGACGAGGGGAACTTCCTCCCGGAGTCGCCCCTGCTCGACTCGACGGTGTTCATCGTCTTCGTGCTGTTCCTCGCGCCAGCGCTGGCGTACGGCTTCGTGAGCGGCTCGCTGCGCCACGCCGCCGACGTGCCCAAGGTGATGGGCCTCGGCATCAAGGACATGGCGGCCTTCATCGTGCTCGCCTTCATGCTCGGCCAGTTCATCGCGCTCTTCAACTGGAGCAACGTCGGCTCGGCGCTCGCCGTGGCAGGTGCGGACGGCCTGGAGTCGATCGGGCTGACCGGCTACCCCGCGATCATCGGGTTCATCCTGCTGGCGTCGGTCCTCAACCTCTTCATCGTCAGCGGGTCGTCGATGTGGACGCTCATGGGCGCGGTGTTCGTGCCGTTGTTCGCGCTGCTGGGCTACGAGCCCGGCTTCGTGCAGGCCGCGTTCCGCGTCGGCGACTCCGCCACGCAGGTCATCACCCCGATGAACCCCTACATCTGGATCTTCCTGGTGATGCTGAAGAAGTACGAGCCCGAGGCCGGGCTGGGCACGGTGATCTCGCGGATGCTGCCGTTCGTGGTGCCTTTCTGGCTGTCGTGGGTGACCGTGCTGACGGTCTTCTACCTCACCGGGGCCGACGTCGGCCCCGGCGTCGGCATCCGCATCGACTGACGCGGACGCCGACCGCCAGGTCAGCGACAGATGTTGACGTCCTGGGAGCCGAGGACGCCGTCCCAGACCTCGCGCATGGGGGGCAGCCAGCTCGAGGTGGTCGGCACGAAGGCGATGCTGCCGTCGACCTCCTCGTGGACGCCGGCCACCCGGACCTTCTCCACGACGAGGGGGACGGTCACGCGGCGGCTGCGCACGCCCTCCCAGCAGGCGGACGCCCTCTTCCTGGTGACGGCCTCCTCGAAGGTGATGGCGTCGCCGACGTGCATGCCGTTGTAGCGCCAGGCGACGGTCGTGAGGTAGCCGGTGTGGCCCTCCCACGGCGCGACCACCGTGGCGGACATGCCCCAGGTGCGTCGGGTGGGGATGGTGAAGGTGACGCGACCGTCCGCGACCTCCTTGGTCCGCGACTCCCAGACGTGGACGACGTCGGCGTCGAGGGTGCTGCGGGCGTTGACGAGCTGGACCTCGCAGCCCTCGCAGTCCGCGACGGTGAAGGTCAGCGTGGTGCGCGCTGCGGCGGTGCGCTCACCGCCCGTCGGCGCGGCGGCGCCGGCGCCGGACGGGGCGAGCAGGGCGGCGAGCAGGGCGGCGCCGGCGGCAGCGCGCGTGGTGGTGCGGGTGGTGGTGCGGACGGTCATGGATCTCTCTCCCCGTGAAGGTGCGGACCCAGACAGGACGCGCCTCGTCGCGGAAAGGTTGCATCCACCTCGCGGGAGGATCAGTCGTCGCCCAGCGTGTTGCGCTCGAGCTCGGCCAGCGTCGGGCGGCCGCGGTTGCAGAAGACCTCCAGGTCGACGGAGTTGCGACCGTCGCTGAAGACCGCGTCCACGTCGTCGTCCGGTCCCTTCTCCCAGCTCACCACCCGCCACCCGGCGGCGCGGTCGGGGCGGGCAGCGACGCCGTGGGCCCAGGTGTCGCGGCACTCGACGACGAAGGCGCCCCACTCGCCAGCCACCTCGTCGCGGACGGCGGGCCCCTGCGGCGACGGCACGTCGGTCGACTGCACCGAGGTGTCCCGCGCCACCTCGTCGCCGACCGGCCCGCGGTCGCGGATCGTCGCGCCCACCGTCGAGATCGCGAAGACCCCGGCCAGCACCGCGACAGCCGTGACGGCCGCCCACAGGCCGACCAGCAGCAGTCGTCGTCCCATCGGCCCGGTCACGGCCCCATCGTGCCTCGTGGCGCCTCAGCAGGAGGTGAGGCGGTGGTTAAGGGACGGCTAAGGGAGGCCTCGCGCGAGGCGGCGGGCGGTACGGTCCCTGCGTGGCCGAGGTGCTGATCATCGAGGACGACGACCGGATCCGGCCGTTGCTGGTCAAGGCCCTGCGCGAGCTCGGGCACACCGTCACCTCTGCGCCGTCCGGCATGGCCGGCCTGCAGCTCGCCGTCGACTCGTCCCCGGACCTGGTGGTGCTCGACCTCGGGCTGCCCGACGTCGACGGCACCCAGGTCCTGTCCATGCTGCGTGCCGTGAGCCAGGTGCCGGTGATCATCGCCAGCGCCCGCGACGACGACCCCTCCCTCGTCGGCGCGCTCGACGCCGGTGCGGACGACTACGTCGTGAAGCCGTTCACCAGCGCCCAGCTCGACGCGCGCGTGCGTGCGGTGCTCCGACGTACCGAGTCCGGGCGCGAGCGACCGGTGACCCTCACCGTGGGCGGGCTCACCGTCGACCTCGCCGGCCGCCGGGTCCACCTCGACGGGCGCGAGGTCGAGCTGACCCCGCGCGAGTTCGACCTGCTCGCCCACCTCGCCGAGCGCCCGGGCGAGGTGGTGACCAAGCGCGACCTGCTGGTGGAGGTGTGGCAGCAGCCGTGGGGCGGCTCCGACAAGACCGTCGACGTCCACCTGTCGTGGCTGCGCCGCAAGCTCGGCGAGACCGCGGCCGCGCCCCGCTACCTCACCACCGTGCGCGGGGTCGGGGTCCGCCTCGCCGTCCCGGCCGAGGACGACTGAGGTGCGTCGCAGCCTGCTGGTGACGGCCGCGGCAGCCATCTCGATGGTGCTGCTGGCGATGCTGGTGCCGATGGCGATCCTGGTCCGCAGCTATGCGCTCGAGGACCGCCTGGCGCGTGCGGCGCTCGAGGTCCAGGCGGTCGAGACCGTGGTCTCCGGGCAGGACAAGGGCGCCGTGTCGGTCTACCTCGACCGGCTCAACGGCCGTGACGGCCACACCCGTACGACCGTGCTCTACCCCGACGGCGACGGGGTCGGGCCGGACCCGGGCGAGGACTCACGGGTGCTCGACGCGCGCAACACCGGGCGGGCGCGGGTCGACGACGTCGCGGAGGGCTCGCAGATCCTGGTGCCGGTCTCCCGTGGCGGGAACTCCGCGCTGCCCTCCCAGACACCGGTCATCCGCGTGGTCGTGGACGAGCCCGGGCTGGACTCGGTCGTCGGCGTCGCCTGGGGGCTGCTCGGCCTGCTCGCGCTGGTCCTGCTCGTCGGCTCGCTGGTCGTGGTCGATCGGCTCGGCCGGTCGTTCGTGCAGCCGATCCGCCGGCTCGCCGAGCACACCCAGTCCCTCGGGCGGCCGGGCGAACCGGCTCCGCTGTCGCGCGTGGACGGCCCGGCGGAGGTGCAGGAGCTCGGCGCCGCCATCGACCGGCTCGTCGGCCGGATCCAGCTGCTCCTCTCCCGCGAGCGCGAGTCGGTGGCCGACCTGTCCCACCGGCTGCGCACACCCGTCACTGCGCTGCGGCTGCGGGTCGAGACCGTCCCCGACACCGAGCTGCGCGACCGTCTCAGCGGGGACCTGGACGCCCTCCAGGCGACCGTCGACGAGGTCGTGCGCGAGGCCCGGCGGTCCGAGCGCGAGGGGCTCGACCCCCGCACCGACGGCGTACCCGTCATCGCGGAGCGGGTACGGCACTGGGTCCCGCTCGCCGAGGACCTCGGCCGCCCGCTCGAGCTCGACCTCGCCGGGTCGGGGCCGCTGCTGCGCACCAGCCGGGCGGACCTGGAGGCCGTGGTCGACGTGCTGCTGGACAACGTCTTCACCCACACGGCCGACGACGACGCCGTACGCGTCACGCTGACCGCCGAGGACGACGGCGTGCTGCTGGTGGTCGAGGACGCTGGCGCGGGGCTGCCCGACGGCTTCGACGCGACCGCCCGCGGCACGAGCGGCGCCGGCTCGACCGGCCTGGGCCTGTCGATCGCCGCGCGCACCGCCCGGGAGTCGGGCGGCTGGCTGGCGACGGGCACCTCGGACATGGGAGGAGCCCGGGTCGCCGTCAAGCTGCTGACGGCATGACCCGGGCTCCGGGAGGCGTTCCTCAGACGGTCACCGTGGTGGAGCAGGCGCTGCCGCCGGACGGCTTCACGGAGAGCTTGTAGGTGTCCTTCCCCCGCGTGTTGCGGGTCCAGGTGTCGAGGTCCAGCTCGCCCTCGTCGTCGGCGCGGAGCGTGCGCTGGGCCGCGACCTTGCCGTTGTGGCGGAGGGTGACCTGCCACGTGCTGAACGCCTTCGCGCCGTCCAGGTCTGCGTCGACGTCGTAGCCGGCGCGCTCGCGGTCCACCGAGAGCTCGTACGTCGCACCGGCGCAGGTGCCGCGCCGCTCGACGTCGGCGCTGGCCGGGGCCGCCACCAGGACGGTGGTGCCGGCTGCGGCGGTGGCGGCGAGGGCGGTGCTGGCGATGATCTTCTTCATGGGTTTCTCCTCGTGGGGTGGGACGTGCGGGGTGGGTCGGTCAGGAGCCGAGCTCGGCCGTGCAGGGCTCGCCCTCGGCGGGGGTGAAGGTGGCGGTGTAGATCGCGTCCGCGGAGTCGTCCGCGGTGAAGGCGTCGACGTCGATCTCGCCGTCGTCGTCGGTGGTGCGGGTGCCCTCCAGCAGGGAGGCGTCGCCGCGCAGCAGCGCGACGTCCCACGTCTCTCCGGGTCCGGACGACTGGATCTCGGCGCTCACCTCGACGCCGCCGTCCTCCGCCTCCATGCTGAGCTCCCACGTGGCGCCGCCGCACGTGCCGCGCTCGGTGGTCTGGGCCTCGGCCGATCGGTCGACGGCCCACCAGGTCCCGGCACCGGCCACGACCACGGCCGCGGCGACGCCGCCGATGACTAGCTTCTTCTGCACTGTTCCTCCTCCTCGCTCGACGCCGCTGCGGCGTCATGGAAGGAGGTTCACCCGCGCGCGGCTAACCGCGCTCCAGCCGGCCGTTAAGGCCCGGCAAAGGCGTTGTCAGGAGGCCGGCACGTCCCGCTCGATCTCGGCCAGCCAGGCGGTGCCCTTGGCGTCGCTGGGCATCCGCCAGTCGCCGCGGGGGCTCATCGTCCCGCTCGGGCTCACCTTCGGCCCGTTGGGGAGGGCGGAGCGCTTGAACTGGTTGGCGAAGAACCGCTTCACGAAGACCTGCAACCAGGTGCGGACCTCCTCGAGGGAGTACGCCACGCGCGCGTCGTGGGGGAAGCCGGGAGGCCACTCCCCCGCCTCGAGGTCCTTCCACGCGTGCCAGGCCAGGAAGGCGATCTTGCGCGGCCGGAAGCCGTGCCGCACGACCAGCGCGAGGGTGAAGTCCTGCAGGTTGTAGGGCCCGACCGTGTCCTGCGTCGCCTGCGGCTTCTTGCCCTCCTCGACCGGGATTAGCTCCGGGGTGATCTCCTGCGCCAGGATCTCGCCGAGCAGCTCGCCGACCTCCGCGGAGAACTCGCCGTGGCTGATCACCCACCGGATGAGGTGCTGCACGAGGGTCTTGGGGACGCCCGCGTTGACCGTGTAGTGCGACATCTGGTCGCCCACGCCGTAGGTGCACCAGCCCAGCGCCAGCTCGGACAGGTCGCCCGTGCCCACGACGATGCCGCCGCGCTGGTTGGCCAGCCGGAACAGGTAGTCGTAGCGCAGGCCGGCCTGGACGTTCTCGAAGGTGACGTCGTAGACCTTCTCCCCCGCGGCGTACGGGTGCCCGAGGTCCTCGAGCATCTGCTCGGCGGCCGGGCGGATGTCGAGCTCCTCGAAGGTGACGCCCAGCGCCTGCGAGAGCCGGGTGGCGTACGACTTGCTGGTCGAGCCGGTCGCGAAACCGGGCATCGTGAACGCGAGCACGTCGCTGCGCGGACGCCCGAGCCGGTCCATGGCCTTGCAGGCGACGATCAGCGCGTGCGTCGAGTCGAGGCCTCCGCTCACGCCGATCACGGCCTTCGGCGAGCCGATGGCGTTGAGCCGCTGCTCGAGGCCGGAGACCTGGATGTTGTAGGCCTCGTAGCAGTCGAGCTCGAGGCGCTCGGGGTCGTCGGGCACGAACGGGTAGCGGTCGACCTTGCGGAGCAGCCCGATGTCGCCGGCCGGCGGGTCGAGCTCCCACTCCACCGTGCGGAACCGGTTGACCCGCTCGCGGTGGGTGCGGCGGTTGTCGTCGAAGGTGACCTGCCGCATCCGCTCCTGCCGCACCAGGTCGAGGTCGACGTCGACCACCGTGCGCCGCGGGCCGTCGGGGAAGCGCTCGCTCTCGCCGAGCAGCGAGCCGCACTCGTAGACCATCGTCTGGCCGTCCCAGCTCAGGTCGGTGGTCGACTCCCCCTGGCCGGCCGCGGCATAGACGTACGCCGCCGCGCACCGCGCGCTCGCGCTGCGGACCAGCAGCCGTCGGTCCTCCGCGCGGGCCACGGTGATCGGCGAACCGCTGAGGTTGGCGAGGACCGTCGCCCCGGCCAGCGCGGCCTCCGCGCTCGGCGGCACCGGCACCCACATGTCCTCGCAGACCTCGACGTGCAGGTCGAGCCCGGGCACGTCGAGGCAGCGGAAGATGAGGTCGGGGCCGAAGCGGACGTCCTGCCCGGCGACGGTGATCCACTCGAGCTCGCGGTCGTCGCCGGGGGCGAACCACCGGCGCTCGTAGAACTCGCGGTAGTTGGGGAGGTAGGACTTGGGCGCGACGCCGAGGATCGCGCCACGGTGGACGACCACGGCGCAGTTGAAGACGCGGTTCTCGTGGACGAGCGGCGCTCCGACGACCAGCGCGGTCATCAGGTCCTCGCTCGCCGCGACGATCTCCGCGACCGCCTCCTCCACCGCCTGCAGCAGGGTGTCCTGCAGGAACAGGTCGTCGACCGAGTAGCCGGTGAGGCACAGCTCGGGGAACACCGCGACCGCCACGTGGTCGTCGTGGCAGGCCCGCGCCTGCTCGATGACGGTCGCCGCGTTGGCGGCGGGATCGGCGAGGTGCACGGGGAGGGTCACGGCCGCGATGCGGGCGAACCCCTGGGCGTAGGCGGAGTAGAAGTCCACGGCCTCACTCTAGGGATGCGCGTTCGGGTCGCGGCCCAGCCGTGGGGGTAGTCCAGTGACGAACGGTCGCTCCAGCGGCCCCACGACGACGGAAACTCACTGGACTACCCCGGCGGCGCGGCGTGAAGGTGCATCCATGCCCGCCGAGCCGACCCTCGAGATCACCCGCTGCGTCACCGACGACGACTACGAGGCGTGGCGGCGGGTGCGGATCGCCGTCCTCCCCTACGAGCGGACGGTCTCGGTCGCCGAGCTCCGCGAGAACGACTCCCCCGACCGCCTGATGGTGCTGGCCCGCGTGGACGGCGTCGTGGTCGGACACGGGCTCTCTGACCGCTCGGACAGCGCGGGCGGCGGCTCCGTGATCCCGCGCGTGCTGCCCGAGCACCGCCGCCGCGGCATCGGCACCGCCCTGCTCCAGCACCTCGTCGCGCACGTCGAGACCCTCGGCGTGCCGACGCTCCGCGCCGGCGCGGACGACGAGGGCTCGCTGGCCTTCGCCCACCGCTTCGGGTTCACCGAGGTGAACCGGGAGGTCGAGCAGACCTTCCACCTCGACGGCCCGGTCGACGTCACGCCGGCCCCCGAGGGCATCGAGGTCGTCACGGCCCAGGAGCGTCCCGGCCTGTGGGAGGCGGCGTACGAGCGCTTCGGGCTCGAGGCGCTCGCCGACTTCTCCGTCGACACCCCGCTCGAGGTGACCCCGGAGAACTGGGTGCGCGAATGGCTCGGCGACCCCATGTTCCTGGCCCTCGCGGGCGGCGAGGTCGTCGGCTGCGCCGGGCTCGGGCTCGACCCGGACGACCCGTCGCGCGCCGAGCACCTGCTCACCGCCGTACGCCGCGACTGGCGCGGCCGCGGGCTGGCGGTCCACCTCAAGCTGCGCACCCTGGCCTGGGCCGCCGACCACGGGCTCACCGAGGTCTACACCTGGACGCAGGACGGCAACGCGGCGATGCGGGCGCTCAACACGCGACTCGGCTACGCCACGACCCGCGTGGGGATCCAGCTCGCCCGCCCCCTCCACCAGGACTGACCGACCCTTTACCGCCGACCGGGCGTCCGCGTAGCGTCACCCGCGTGCGCCACCACCTCCGCACCACCCTCGCCCTGTCCGCCTCCCTCCTCACCGCGCTCGCGCTGGTGCCGGCCGAGGCGGCCGCGCCGCCCGGAGCGACGCCGCGCACGCAGGCTCCCGACCTGGGCGTCCGCACGGTCGCACGTGGCCTGCAGACCGCGTGGGACGTCCAACAGGCGCCCGGCGGACGCCTGCTGGTCACCGAGCGCAACCGCGCGCGCATCAGCGTGGTGCGCAAGGGCAAGCGCCACACCCTCGCCCGCCTCACCAAGCTGGTCTGGGTCTCCGGCGAGACCGGCCTCATGTCGATGGCCGTCGACCCCGACAAGCGGTTCCTGTGGGCCTGCCACGGCCACATGACGGGCAGCGGACCCGAGGTCATGGTGTCGCGCTGGCGGGTGAGCCCGACGTGGCGCAAGCTCGCGCACCGCCGCACGATCGTCTCCGGCCTGCCGGCGACCAGCGGCCGCCACGGTGGCTGCCGGCTCCTCCTCGAACGAGGCAGTGCCGCCCTGCTGGTCGGCACCGGGGACGCGGCCGTGGGCACCAACCCGCGCAACCTCGACTCCCTCGGCGGCAAGGTGCTGCGGGTGCACCGCAACACCGGCGCGGCGATGCCGGACAACCCGTACGCCGGTGCGTCCTCGGCGCGCCGGCTCGTGTGGACCTACGGCCACCGCAACGTGCAGGGCCTCGCGCAGCGCCCGGACGGCTCGCTCTGGTCGGTCGAGCACGGCAGCTACCGCGACGACGAGGTCAACCTGCTGGTCAAGGGCGGCGACTACGGCTGGAACCCGGTCCCGGGCTACAACGAGGAGGTCCCGATGACCGACCAGTCGCTGCCGGGGACCCAGCAGGACGCGGCGTGGTCGTCCGGCAACCCGACGCTGGCGACGTCCGGCGCGGCGTGGGTCAGCGGCGAGCAGTGGGGCGACCTCGACGGCACCCTCGCCGTGGCGGCCCTCAAGGCCGGCGAGGTGCTGTTCATGCGCTTCGACGCCGCCGGGGCCCTGCAGTCGGTGACCCGACCGGCGGAGCTGCAGCGCTACGGCCGGCTCCGCTCGATCACCGCGGCCCGCAACGGCGACCTGCTGATCACCACCGACAACGGCAACGACCGGGTGCTCCGCGTCTCGCCCCGGTGAGGGCGGCGTGACCATCGCCACAGGGGTCCTACCGACGGGTCAGCACTAGCCTGACGAGTGGTCCGTGGACTCCACCAGGGAGCTGCGAGATGACGAGGAGCGACCCATGCCTGCACCCGAAGAGACCGCCCCCTACGGCTCCGGCCCGGCTGCCCCCGCTGCGGCCCCGGCCAAGCGCGTACGCACCCACCACCTCCGGGAGATGAAGGAGCGGGGCGAGAAGATCACCATGCTGACGGCGTACGACATGTACACCGCGGCGACCTTCGACGAGGCCGGGATCGACCTGCTGCTGGTCGGCGACTCCGCCTCCAACAACGTCTTCGGCAACGAGACCTCACTGCCGGTCACCGTCGACGAGCTGCTCCCCCTCACCCGCGCCGTGGCCCGGTCGGTGAAGCGCGCGATGGTGGTCGGCGACCTGCCGTTCGGCAGCTACCAGGCCTCGCCCGAGCAGGGCTACCTCACCGCCGTCCGCTTCATGAAGGAGGCCGGCGCCCACTGCGTCAAGCTCGAGGGCGGCGCGGAGATGGCTCCGGTCATCGAGAAGTGCACCCGGGGCGGCATCCCCGTCATGGCGCACATCGGCTTCACCCCGCAGAGCGAGCACACCCTCGGCGGCTACCGCGTCCAGGGCCGAGGCGACGCGAGCGACCGGGTCGTCGCGGACGCCCGCGCGGTGCAGGAGGCGGGCGCCTTCGCGGTGGTCATGGAGATGGTGCCCGGCGACGTAGCCGAGCAGATCAGCAAGGAGCTGACCATCCCGACCATCGGCATCGGCGCCGGTGCCGGCTGCGACGGCCAGGTGCTGGTCTGGCAGGACGCCTTCGGGCTGCGCACCGGCCGGATGGCCCGCTTCGTCAGGCAGTACGCCGACGTGCACGCCGTGCTGCTCGACGCCGCGCGGGCGTACGCCGACGACGTCCGCGGCGGCACCTTCCCCGGCCCCGAGCACACGTTCTGACCTCGGCGGGTCACTCCCAGCCGAGGAACCTCGCGCCACCGACGACGGTGGCGACCCACAGGACGGCCACCGCGGCCGGGAGCAGCGCCACGGCTCTCGGCCGGGTGGTGAACCACCCGATCGCCAGGAGAAGGGCGACGACCCACACCACGGCGAGCAGCACGACCGCCCACCACGGGGCGCCCACGACGACCGGGGTCGCGCCGATGAGGAAGGCGACGCACGCCAGCCCGACGAGACCGGCGAACGGCCAGGGCGAGAGGGGCTCGCGCGTCGCTGGGTCGGGCACGGCCACACGCTAGCCGGTGACAACCCGAGCCCTGACGGGCAGGATCGATCTCCCGACGACGCGAGGAGCCCTCCGTGAGCGAGACCCCGGCCGAGAACCCGACGACGAAGGCGGCAGCCAGGAAGACCCCCGCCAAGAAGACGGCAGCCAAGAAGTCGACCGCGAGGAAGACGACCGCGAGGAAGGCGCCGGCGAAGAAGAGCACCGCCAAGAAGGCCCCCGCCAAGAAGGCCCCCGCCAAGAAGACGGCAGCCAAGAAGACGGCAGCCAAGAAGGCCCCCGCCGAGAAGACCGCAGCCAAGAAGACCGCCACGAAGACGACGCCCGCCACGAAGACGACGCCCGCCTCGAAGCCGGTGGCGACTGCCGCCCGGAGGTCACCGGCCGAGCGTGCCGTCGACGTCGGCGCCCAGGCGCTCAGCACCGCCGCCCTCGTCCAGAAAGTGGCTCAGGAGACGGCGGAACGCGTCGCGGCCGAGACCGCGGCCCGCGTCAGCAAGCAGTACGAGGCGGCCATCGCCGAGCTCACCCGGACGCTCGACAAGAACACCAAGCGCGCCCTGAAGAGCGTGCGGGCCGCCGCTGACGTCGCTCAGGCGGCGAACCCGGTCAAGGGCAAGAAGGGCAAGAAGAAGTGATCAGTTGTCCGGCGTGCCGTCGGTGAGGCCGTCGCCGGACCCGGTTCCGTCGTCGTTCCACTTCGGGTCGTTGTCCCAGTCCTCGTTGCGCTCCTGCACCTTCTCCAGCGCCCGGGACGCCTCCTCGGAGGTGGCGTAGGGGCCGAGGCGGTCGGCGTTCTTGCAGCCGTCACGACCTTCGACCGTGTGGTGCTTCAGGCAGAACCAGTACTCGTTCTCGCTCATACCGCGAAACGTACACTCGCGGTCGTGCCAGTCGTATCCCCCGCAGAGGTGTCGGCCCGACGCCCGGTCCCCTCCCACATCGTCCGCCCCGAGTACGTCGACAAGCCCGCCCCGCAGCGGTTCACCGGCGAGGAGGTCAAGGACGCCGAGACGATCGAGCGGATGCGGGTCGCCGGCCGCCTGGCCGCCCAGGCACGCGAGCTCGTCGGGCAGCACGTCGCGCCCGGGGTCACCACCGACGAGCTGGACCGGATCGGCCACGAGTTCCTCTGCGACCACGGTGCCTACCCCTCGACCCTCGGCTACCGCGGCTTCCCCAAGTCGCTGTGCTCGAGCGTCAACGAGGTGATCTGCCACGGCATCCCGGACTCTCGGGTGATCGAGGACGGCGACATCGTCAACATCGACATCACCGCCTACATCGGCGGCGTGCACGGCGACACCAACGCCACCTTCCTGGCCGGTGACGTCGACGAGGAGTCGCGGCTGCTCGTCGAGCGGACCCACGAGGCGCTCGACCGGGCGATCCGCGCGGTCAAGCCCGGCCGCCGGGTGAGCATCATCGGTCGCGTCATCGAGTCCTACGCCAAGCGGTTCGGCTACGGCGTCGTCCGCGACTTCACCGGCCACGGCATCGGCACCTCGTTCCACTCAGGGCTGATCATCCCCCACTACGACGACGAGCGCTTCGACGACGAGATCCGGGTCGGGATGACCTTCACCATCGAGCCGATGCTCAACCTCGGCACGCCCGACTACGACATGTGGGACGACGGCTGGACCGTCGTGACCCGGGATCGCCGCCGCTCCGCGCAGTTCGAGCACACCCTCGTCGTGACCGAGGATGGCGCCGAGGTGCTGACGCACCCGTAGGATCCTCGTCGAGTGGGTCGGCCGGGCGGCCGCGGCTCCACGTGAGTGGGGTCGAGGAAGGTCCGGGCTCCACAGGGCAGGGTGGTGGCCAACAGCCACCCGGGGCAACCCGCGGGATCAGTGCCACAGAGAACAGACCGCCACTCCCTCCGGGGAGCGGCAAGGGTGAAACGGTGGTGCAAGAGACCACCAGTACGCCGGGCGACCGGCGTAGCTAGGCAAACCCCACCCGGAGCAAGATCAGACAGGATGCGTCCGAGGGCGGCCCGCCCGAGCATCCGGGTAGATCGCACCAGGCGGCCGGCAACGGTCGTCGCAGATGGATGGTCGCCCCCGCTGTTGCGGGACAGAACCCGGCCTACAGGCCGACCCACTCCCCCGCACGGCGCGTCGGACGACCACAAGTCCTGGATGTACGACGTACCGAGCGCGCGTCTTGCGTGCCGGGTGGAGTTCTGGTCGTCCGACGTGCCTGTGGACGACGCGCGCGGCACGACGACGGATCACGCCAGTGTGGATCCGTGGATGCTGTGGCGGCGCTCGAGCGACTGGGCGGTACGGCGCGGGCAGCCGACCTCCTGAGGCTCACGACGAGGCGACGTCTTCGCGGGGCGGTCGCTCGCGGTCTGGTGCTCACACCGTCGCGGGGTCAGTACTGCCTGCCGACCGCTGGCGCGGCCTCGGCAGCGGCAGCTCGCCTGACCGCTGTTGTCGGTCTGCGCAGCGCGGCGGCCCACCACGGCTGGGAGATCGCCGTCCAGCCTGAGGTCCCCGAGCTCATGGTGCGGCGCGGGCGACGACTGAGCCCGGACCAGCGCGCGGGCGTCTCCGTCCACTGGGCCAACCTGGCGCCCGACCAGGTCGAGGGCGGCGTGACGACTCCCGTGCGGACGATCGTCGACTGTGCGCGGATGCTGCCCTTTCCCGAGGCATTGGCGATCGCGGACTCGGCCCTCCGACATGGCGACGTGACGCTCGACGAGCTCGGGGCGGTCGACGTTCGCGGCGCGGGCGCTGACGCCGTACGTCGGGTGCTGCGGAACGCGGACGTTCAGGCGGCCAACCCGTTCGAGTCGGTGCTGCGCGCGATGTGCCTCGACGCCGGCCTCGACGTGGAGGCGCAAGCCCCGATCGACCTCGGCACCGGACGCATCAAGCCCGATCTGGTCTGCCGCCGCCTACGGGTGGTGATCGAGGCGGACTCCTGGACCTTCCACGCCTCACGCAAGGCCCATCGCCGCGACTGCGCCCGCTACAACCTCCTCGTGCTGCGGGGCTGGCGGGTGCTCCGCTTCACGTGGGAGCAGGTCATGCACGAGCCGGCGTACGTCATCTGGGTGCTCGCCGAGCTGACCCGGCCCGTCGGACGACCCGAAGTCGCTGACGACGACGTGCGCCACGCTGAAGTCGCGCTCGGCGACGAGCTCTGGTCGTCCGACACGCCGGCCCACCCGATCAGTCGGCGGGGGTCTCCAGGGTGATGGTGCCCGTCCCACGGCTGACGCGGTCGGGGACGCCGGCGGCGTCGAGCTTGCGTTGCAGCTGCTTGAGGGTGAGGTCCAGGGCCCGGGTGCGCGCACGCGTGTCCTCGCCCCACAGACGGGTCACGATCTGCCCGGTCGGGACGGGCTGCCCCGGCTCGGTCGCGAGGAGGGCGAGGGCGTCGAACTCGGTGTCGGTGAGGGGCAGCAGGATCGAGCCGACGTACGCGTCGCGGGTGGCGGTGTCGAGGGTGAGCCCGGACGGGGTGGTGAGCCGCGCCGCGGGACGGGGGTCGTGGCGACGGAGGACCTCGGTGACGCGGGCCCGCAGCTCGGCGAGCCCGAACGGCTTGGCGACGAAGTCGTCCGCGCCCGCGGCGCGAGCGGCCGTGACGTCCTCGGGGCTGGTGCGGGCGGTGACGACGATGATGCCGCCGGTGTAGCCGGCGTCGCGCACGCGCTGGCACACCGTCAGTCCGTCGATGTCGGGCAGCCCGAGGTCCAGCAGCACCAGGTCCGGGGTGTCCCGGGAGATGGTGTCGATGGCAGCGGCGCCCGTGTCGACGTACGTGAGGTCGTGTCCGGCACGGGTGAGGGACCCCATGATCATCTCTGCGATGTCGAGGTCGTCTTCGACGACGACGATGGCGGCACTCATCCCGAGAACTCCTGACGTGGTGCGGTGCGTCCGTGCGCCGCAGCGACAATGGTAAGTAGTCGCTGCGCGGGATCGCGCGCTGGGTGTGCCTGGTCGTGGTCCTCGCCTCAGAGGCCGGGCAGGTGGAGGACGTGGCCGCCGCGGGCCTTGGTGGTGAGGTAGCCGTGGTTGACCTCGCTGAGGTGCAGCCCGGTGTGCACCCGGCGCTCGATGCGGAGGCCGGCGTCCTCGAGCTGGGCGGCCTTGTCGGGGTTGTTCGACAGCAGGTCGAGCCGGTCGACGCCGAGGGCCTCGAGCATCTGCACCGCGGCGGTGTAGTCGCGCTCGTCCTCGGCGAAGCCCAGCGCGAGGTTCGCCTCGTACGTGTCGAGGCCCTCGTCCTGGAGGGCGTAGGCGTCGATCTTGTTGTAGAGGCCGATGTCGCGGCCCTCCTGGCGGAGGTAGAGGAGGTAGCCCCCGCTCGCGGAGATCCGCGCGACTGCCTCCTGCAGCTGCGGCCCGCAGTCGCACCGCGCGCTGCCCAGCACGTCGCCGGTCAGGCACTCGCTGTGCAGCCGTACCAGCGGTACGCCGTCCCCGCCGCCGGGTTGCGCCCGGTCCCCGAGGCCGATCGCCACGTGCTCGCGCCCGTCGACCAGGCCGTGGAAGGTGACCATCCGGGCGGGCACCGACGAGCCGTCGGCCAGGCGCAGCGGCAGCTGCACGTCACGGCGTACGACGGCCGGCGCGGGTCTGTCGGGGAGGCGTTCGACGCTCATGCCGACTCCTGGTAGCGCGAGGAGAGGGCGTAGCGCAGCAGCACCACGTCGCCGATCTGGCGGGTCTCGGCGAGGGTCGCACGGTGCCCGGCGTGCCACGGGAACGCCCCGTCGCCCACGAAGCGGCGGGCCGTGGAGGTGCCGACGAAGAAGGGCGCCACGACCAGGTGGAGCTCGTCGGCGACGGCACCGGTGAGGAACTGGGTGTGGACGCGCCCACCTCCCTCCACCATGAGGCGTCGTACGCCGCGGTCCCAGAGGTCCTCGGTGAGCCGGCCGACCTGCACGTCCGCACCTCCGTCGACGACCGTCGCCACGCGGGACAGGCGTGACCGGGCGGCACCCACGGACCCGCTCGGGCAGTAGACGAGCTTCTCGCTGTCCCCGGTGGCGAAGAAGTTGCTGTCTGCGTCGAGCTGCGCGTGCCGCGTGACGGTCACCTTGGCCGGTGACTCGGTGAGCCCACGCTGCCGCCGTCGCTCTCTCAGGCCAGCGTCGCGCACCAGCAGCCGCGGGTTGTCGTCGCGAACGGTGCCGGCGCCGACGAGGATCGCGTCGCACTCGGCCCGGACCCGGTCGACCCGGCACAGGTCCGCGTCGTTGGAGAGCACCAGCCGCTCCTCGGTGGCGCCGCCGAGGTATCCGTCGAGGGAGATGCTGCAGCTGAGGATCGTGTACGGGCGCTCAGGCATGGGCGGGTTCTCCTCGTGCGGGGTCCGGGCGGGGTGTGGGACGGGTCGCGACGAGCGGGACGAGCCCGGGGAGGTTGGCGACCAGGACGATCGCGCCGTAGGCGACGGCGGTCGCCATGCCGGCAGCCGCACCGAGGCCGGCGGCCCCGAAGACCCAGGCCGCCATCCCCTCGCGCGGCCCCCAGCCGGCGACGTTGAGCGGCAGCCCGGCCGCGACCAGGACCACCACGGTGAGGGGCAGCAACGTCGCAGGCGGCGCGTCGACGCCGACCGCGCGGGCCGCCAGGAGGAGGGTCGCGAGATAGCCCGCCTTCGCGAGGACCGAGGCCAGCACGACCCCGGGCCACGAGCGGCGCACGAGGAGCGCGAGGCGTACGTCGTCGCGCACCGTGCGCGCGGCGCGGCTCCACCACGCGTCGCGGTCGGGCGTGCGCCGCAGCAACGCCACTACCACCGCCGACAGCAGCCCGACGCCGACGACCAGCCACGGGAGGACCGGACGCACCGGCGACGGGAGGACGGCCAGCACGATGACGGCGACCACGGCTTGCACGACCTGGCCGGCGAACCGCTCCCAGCCCACCGCGCGCAGCGACCGGCCGGGCTCGCCCGTGGCGCGACCGTGCACCACGCCGCGGTGGACGTCCCCGAGCACGCCGCCGGGAAGCACGGTGTTGAGCAGCTGCGCGCGGTAGCAGGCCGCGACCGCCTGCGGCAGGCGCAGGCCGACGCCGAGCTCGCGTGCCACCAGCGTCCAGCGCCAGGCCGAGGCGACCGTGGTGAGAACGGCCAGTGCAGCACCGAGCAGGACCACGCGCAGGTCGAGCGCCCGGAGGCCGTCGAGAACAGGGCCGCTCCCGACCTCGCGGACGACCAGCGCGAGGACCAGGACGCCGCCGAGCCAGCGCCAGGCGGGCCCGCGGAGCACCCTCATGCGGCCACCTCCCGCACGACCTCCGCCACCCGGCCCGCGGTGACCGACCAGTCCTCGAGGGACGAGCGTCGCGCGAGCGCCGCGCCGCGCAGCCGCTCGCGCAGCGCGGGGTCGGACAGCCACCGTCGGAGCGCGGACGCGAGGTCGGTCGGGTCGCCCGGGCGCACCACCAGGCCGGGCACGCCGGCGCCCGGCGACTCCCCCAGCGCCTCGCGCACCCCACCGACGTCGGTCGCGACCACCGGCAGGCCGTGCGCGATCGCCTCGGTCAGCACCATGCCGTAGGCCTCGGTCCGGCTCGGCAGCACCAGCAGGTCGGCACCGGCGTACGCCGCCTCGAGGTCGGCCCCGCCGAGCGGTCCGGCGACCAGCACGCGGTCGGCGACGCCGAGCGCGGTGGCGGCCCGGCGCAGGCGCACCGTGGCCTCCGGCTCGACGGCGAGCGACCCGACGCACGTCCAGGTCCAGGGCAGGTCCTGCAGGTCCGCGAGCGCGGCGAGGAGGTGGTCCTGGCCCTTGACCGAGCTCACGGCTCCCACGGTGAGGAGCGCCGCGCCGCTGCCCGTCCCGGTCGCGACCTCGGCGGGGTCGACCCCCGGCCGTGCGACCACCACGCGGTCCGGGTCGAGGCCGTAGGTCCACACCAGCCAGTCGCGGCACCAGGCGCTCGGCGTGACCACGCCGGCAGCGGCGCCCACCACCTGCTGCTCGGGCAGGCGCGCCAGCACGTCGTCGACGCCCACGGGCAGGTGGACCAGCAGCACGACCCGGAGCCGCCTGCTGGCCGGGAGCATCACCGCGGGCAGGCGCGACGCCAGCAGCCCGTCGACGAGCACGGTCGCGCCGTCCGGCAGCGCCGCCAGCTCCCGCGCCAGGGCGGGAGCGCCGAGGTCCGCGGACCAGGGCCAGCCCGCCTCCACCTCCACGACGTGCACCGCGCGGCCACGGGCGGGCAACGCCGCGCAGAGGCGCCGGTCGTAGGTGTTGCCGCCGCTGGGGCGCGCCGGGTCGTCGATCCCGCCCGGGACCACGACGTGGAGCACCCCGCTGGTCACAGCGCCCGCTCGTAGCTCGCCCAGGCCACGTGCGACTCGTGGAGGGTCACCACCAGCCCGGTGAGGTGGCCGGCCGGTCCCAGCGCGCCGCCAGCCACCTGCTCGGCGAGCCGGTCGGCGACGTGCCGGGCCAGCACCTCCGTCGTCGTGTTGGTCCCGGCGAAGGCCGGCACCTCGTCGAGGTTGCGGTAGGACAGCTCGCCGACGACCTCCTTCAGCACCTCGGTCGCGCGGCCGATGTCGACGAGGATGCCGTCCCCGTCGAGCGTCTCGCCGCGGAAGGTGGCATCGACCAGGAACGTCGCGCCGTGCAGCGCCTGTGCCGGCCCGAACACCTCGCCGCGGAAGCTGTGCGCCACCATCATGTGGTCGCGGACGGTCAGGCCGAACACGAGGCCTCCTCCCTGTCGTAGGTCACCGCGTGGCACAGCGCCGGCAGCTCGCGCGACACCAGCCGGGGCATCACCTCGGGCAGTGCCTCGAAGTCCGACTCCCCCGTCAGCAGGCAGTCGAAGGCGGCGTCGCGCAACAGGTCGAGGGCGAGCGCGAGCCGTTGCCGGGTCGTACGCCGGTCGCGCCGCGCGGGGGCCACCCGGCCCACCTGGCTGGCCCGGAGGCTCAGTCGCCCGGAGTGGAAGCTGCCGCCGAGGCTGACCGTGGTCGCCTCGTCGCCGTACCAGCTGAGCTCCAGCGCCGTGCCCTCCGGCGCGAGCAGGTCGAGCGAGCGCTGCAGCCCGGCCGAGGTGGCGCTGGTGTGCACGACCAGGTCGCACCCGTCCGGTGCCTCGCCCGGCAGCGCGAAGGCCACGCCGAGGGCGTCGGCCACGGCTGCGCGCGAGGGGTCGACGTCGACCAGCGTCACCGTCGTGCCGGGCACCCGCGAGGCCAAGCGGGCGACGCCGCACCCCAGCACCCCGGCGCCGACCACCGCGATCCGGTCGCCCACCAGCGGCGGCTGGTCCCACAGCGCGTTGACGGCCGTCTCCACGATCCCGGCCAGGACCGCACGACCGACCGGCACGGCCTCGGGCACGACGGTGACCGCGTCGGCCGGGACGACGTAGGTCGTCTGGTGCGGGTGCAGGCAGAAGACGGTCCTGCCCCGGAGGTGGTCGGGGCCGGTCTCGACGAGGCCGACGTTGAGGTAGCCGTACTTCACCGGGCCGGGGAACTCGCCGTCCTGGAAGGGCGCCCGCATCACGTCGTACTGGCTCGGCGGCACGCGACCGCCGAACACCAGGCTCTCGGTGCCGCGGCTGACGGCCGACCGCAGCGTGCGGACGACGACCTCGTCGGCCCGCGGCTCCCGGAGCGGGACGTCGCGGATCTCACCGATCCCCGGCTCGCGCAGCCAGAAGGCCCGGGCCTGTCGTCCCATCCGTCCACCTCTCCCGCGCATCTCGGCCCGATCGTGAACCGAACTGGGCGGCGCCCCGTTCCCTCCCACGAGCTGCTGGTACCCGGGTGAACGGAGCAGATGTGCACACGGTTCAACCCCGCGGCGTCCGGTCGGCCGTGCTCACGCTCCTCGCGCTCGGGCTCGTGGTGCTCGCCCTGCTGACGCCCGGCCAGGTCGACGACGTCGCGCCCTCCACGTTCGTCCGGCTGCCGGTGGAGCTGCTGGTTCTCCTGGCGCTGGTGGTGCTGCTGCCCGACCGACTGGCGTGGCTGCGCCGGGCGGCGGTGGCGGTCGCCGGAGGGCTGCTCGCGCTCGTCGCCGTCTTCACGCTGCTCGACCTGGGCTTCCACCAGGCGCTGAACCGCCCCTTCGACCCGATGATCGACTGGCGCTACGCCGCGGACCTCGTCGAGACGGTGCGAGGTTCCGCGCCCGGTCCGCTCGGCGTCGTGCTGATCGTCGCGGCACTCGCCGCGCTGCTGGCCACCGTGCTCCTCGTCCCGCTGGCCGTCGCCCGGGTGGCGCGTGCGGCGCGCGGGCACCGTCCCGCAACCGTGCGCCTGGTCGCCGTGCTCGCCCCGCTGTGGCTGGTCCTCAGCCTGCTAGGGGTGCGGGTCGGCACCGAGCCGGTCGCCTCGGACGCGGCTGCGGCATACGCCTACGGGCAGGTCGCCCGCGTCCCCTCCCAGCTGCGTGACCAGCGGGAGTTCGTCCGCGCCGCCGCGACCGACCCGGCGCGTGACCTCCCTGCAGACAGCCTCCTGTCGGGCCTGCGCGGGAAGGACGTGCTGCTCGTGTTCGTCGAGAGCTATGGCCGCGTGGCGCTCGACGACCCCGGGCTGTCCGCCGGCGTCAGGGCCGCGCTCGACGACGGCACCGCGTCCCTGGACCGCGACGGCCTCACCGCCCGCAGTGGCTGGCTGACCTCCCCCACCTTCGGCGCGCTCAGCTGGCTGGCCCACTGCACGCTGCAGGCCGGGCTGTGGGTCGACAGCCAGCAGCGCTACGACCACCTGGTCACCACCGACCGCGAGACCCTGACGAGCCTGTTCGGCCGGGCGGGGTGGCGCACCGTCGCCGCGGTGCCGGCCAACACCCGCGACTGGCCGCAGGGAGAGTTCTACGGCTTCGACCGGGTCTACGACTCGCGCACCCTCGGCTATCGCGGCCCGCGCTTCGGCTACCCGACCATGCCCGACCAGTTCACCCTCGACGCGGTGCACCGCCTCGAGCTCGCCGGCGGCGCGCCGGTCATGGCGGAGGTCGACCTGATCAGCAGCCACGCACCGTGGTCGCGCACGCCCCGCCTGGTCCCGCAGGAGAGCGTGGGCGACGGCTCCGTCTTCGCCGGGATGCCGGAGACGCTGCCCTCGGAGTCCGAGATCTGGCCGGACGCCGACCGGGTGCGCGCGGCGTACGCCGGGGCGGTGGAGTACTCCCTCCGCGCGGTGCTCGCCTACCTCGAGACGTACGCCGACGAGGACACCGTCGTCGTCATGCTCGGGGACCACCAGCCCGCGACCATCGTGTCGGGCCGCGACCCCGGTCACGACGTCCCGGTGACGATCATCGCCGGCGACCCGGCCGTCACCGACCGGGTCGCGGGCTGGGGCTGGACCGAGGGGCTGCAGCCGTCGCCCGACGCACCGGTGTGGCGCATGGACGACTTCCGCGACCGGTTCCTCGCGGCCTACGGCGGCGCGCGCCAGACTGGGACGGCGCAGGCGGGTGCGGGGTGAACCGAACGGTCCGCCCCGGCGTACCCAGTCCCAGGGGGCCGAGGGAGGTGACATGCCGAAGGACGAGGTCGCGCTGATGCAGCAGGTGCACGACGAGCACGCCGAGGTGCTCTGGCGCTTCTGCCTGCGCCTCGTCGGCAACGACCGCGGCCACGCCGAGGACGTCACCCAGGAGACCCTGCTGCGGGCGTGGCGCCACGGCACCATCCTCGCGAGCCCGCCGGCCGCCGTCCGCTCCTGGCTGTTCACCGTCGCCCGCAACATCGTCATCGACGACTGGCGCAGCCGGCGGGCCCGGCCGGAGACCGTCGTCGACGAGGTGCCCGAGCAGCGCCGCTCGTTCGAGGACCACGAGAGCGACCAGCTGCTCCTCTCGTGGGTCGTGGCCGAAGCGCTGACCCACCTCTCCGAGGACCACCGCACGGTCCTGCTGGAGTGCTACTACCGCGGGCGCCCCGTCGCGGAGGTCGCCCGTCGCCTCGGCGTGCCGGCGGGCACGGTGAAGTCGCGCACCCACTACGCCCTCCGCGCGCTCAAGCTCGCCCTCGAGGAGATGGGGGTCTCTGCATGACGTGCACCCACTCCCACGACGACGCCGCCTACGTCCTCGGCGCGCTCAGCCCGGCCGAACGGCTGGACTTCGAGCGCCACCTCGCCACCTGCGACGAGTGCTCGCGCTCGATCCGCTCGCTCGCCGGCCTGCCCGGTCTGCTCGACCTCGTCGACGCGAGCGTGCTGGAGGACCCGCCGGCCGACACCCCGCTCCCCGCGACACTGCTGCCGTCGCTGACCCGTGCGGTGGAGGCCCGCCGACGTCGCCGGACCGTGGTGATCGCCGGCCTGGCCGCCGCCGCGGCCGCCGTCGCCGCGCTGTCGGCCCCCCTGGTGCTCGACCGCGACGACGCATCCCCGGCCGCCGGGCCGGGCACCAGCAGCCCCTCGACGGCCGGGCAGGACCAGGTCGAGACGCACGCGATGGCGCCGCAGGGCGACGTACCCATCGAGGCGACGTTGGGGCTCGAGCCCGTCACCTGGGGCACCCGCATGGTGCTCACGTGCACCTACGACAAGGACGCGATCGGGGTCGAGCTGCCCGAGCACGTCGACTACCTGCTCTACGTCACCGACGCCGAGGGCCACACCGAGCAGGTCGGCAGCTGGACGTCGGTCAGCGGCGCCACGATGACCGTCCCGGCCGCCACGTCGGTCACCCGCGACGACCTCCGGTCGGTCGAGGTGCGCACCCCCGACGGACGGGTCGTGCTACGGCTCGACGCGTGAGGCGAGCGGGTTGTCCACCGCCAGCAGGCGCGCAGCGGCGACGATCGCGACCACCTCCGACGCCGCGGCGACCCACACGGCCCAACCGGTCCAGCTCGCGGTCACCCCGAAGAGCCCGACCGTCGTGGCGAGCACGAAGGCCAGCAGCGTGGACAGGCCGAAGCCCAGCGCCAGGAAGGCCGGGAGCCAGTGCCGCCAGGCGAGCAGCAGCACCGCGATCACGGCACCGGCGACGGCGTTGAGCATGAAGGACGGGCCGAGGACGTCGTCGTCCCTGGCCCAGTCCAGCCACAGGTAGAGGTGCACTGCCGCCGAGACGAGGACCGAGACTGCTGCGAGGACGCGCATCTGCTCACCTGTTCTGCTGGAGGGACTTTCCCTTCCGTACGTCGCCCGCGTCCGCCCGGTTCACTCCCCGACGGCGCCACAGCCACACCACGTCCCAGCCGAACGACTCGGCCAGCAGCACGAGCGCCACACCCAGCACGACGTACGACGCCGCTGCCGGCAGCACCCCGGACGCAGCCACCACCAGCGCGACGCCGACGTAGGCGGCCACGACCTTGCGCCAGTAGCGCGGCGGCAGCCGCCGCTGCATCCACGGCACCACCCAGGACGCCACGGCGTAGACGTACCGGACCAGCCCCAGGGCGAGGACCCACGCGCCTTCCGTGCGGGCGACGTGCACGCTGAGCACGAGGATCAGGAAGGCATCCGCCTCGCCGTCGATCCGGCCGCCGAAGGACGAGGCCGTGCCGGTGCGGCGGGCCACCCGGCCGTCGACGAAGTCCAGCGCCAGCGCCACCGCCGCGAGGGCGACGAGCGTGGCGACCTCGTCGTCGCCGGTGAAGGACCCGGCGACCAGCGCCGCGACGGCGCACGCCAGCGTGGCCCGCGCGAGGGTGACCAGGTCGGCCGGCCCGAGCCTGTCGACGCCGTCGGCGCCCGCGCGACGCCCCGCCGCCACGGCGAGCACGAGCGCGCACCCGAGCCCGGCGACCCACCCCTCCGGCCCGGGTCGCAGCGCACCGAGCAACACGACCAGGGCCAGGACGCAGGCCGCGAGGCCACGCCGGACGTCGATCACGGGCACCTCCTCACCCGTTCCTACGGCGTCCGCGCCGACCCGGTTCACCGTCTCGGCCTGTCGAACAGGACGAACCCGACGACGGGCACGGGTTCAGGCGGTGCGACGGCGCTGGAGGTCGACTTCATCCTGTCCGACAGGCCGTACGAGCTGCGCCAACACCCAGCGCACGTAGGACTGCTCGAGCATCACCTGCTCCCACGTGAACCGCAGCACGCGCCACCCGTGCAGGACGAGGAAGTTGTAGCGGGCGCAGTCACGGGTGTGGGCCGCACGTGTGGCGTGGAAGGTCCACGAATCGGCCTCCAGGACCATCCTCCTCGCCCGCGCGACCAGGTCCGGGCGCACCCTGCCCGTGCCGAGGTCGATCGACGCCTGGGGCTCGACCGACAGCCCCGCCTCGATGCACAGCGCCCGGAGCACCGACTCGAACGGGTTCGCCGCCCGGCCGTCCGCGTGCGCCAGCACGCGCCGCACCGCCGCGGCTCCAGCTCCTCGGACCTGCAGCGCGTCGAGCTCCGCGCGCGTCACACTGCCGGCGCGAAGTGCCGAGTCGGCGATGGCGAGCGCCTCGTCGAAGGGCAGGTGACGGGCACAGTCGATGACGGTCTTGAGCGGTCCGGTGACGCCGGCGACCAGGTCGTCAGCGGCCACCGGCATCCACACGACCCGGACGCCCGTGCGCCGGTCGGGCGCGAGGTGGCGCCGCGGGCCGACGGCGACTTCTGGCACCGGAGGCTGCACCTTCATCGGCCAGCCGTGGTGCGCTGCGGCGCTGCGCAGGCACACCACCCCGCTCAGCTCGGCTGCCGCGCGCTGGGCCTCGTGCGCCGTCGGCAGGACGTACCGGCGGCGCGACACCTTGACGACGTACGACCCGCGGAGGGCGGCGCGCAGCCGTCGACGGGAGGTGAGCCGGAGCAGCTGGCTCTGGGTGGCCATGCCCCCGAACCTCTGCAGCGCTTCGGCCGGTTCCATGCGGACAGCCTGTCCCGCAGAGGCCTCCTCCCGCTGACGTCGTCCACAGCCGGCCTGTCGGACAGGACGAACCGGCGGGCGTGCGCGGGCTCACGGCGAGGGAGTGCACGCGGCATCGGCTTCGTCCTGTTCGACGGGCCGGGGTCGTACGACGACGAGTCAGGTCAGCCGGAACTCGACCGTGCGGGTCGACGGGTCCGCCTGCACCAGCTCGACCGCCACCTCCTCGCCGAGCGGCAGCTCGTGGTCGCTGGTCACCGTGGCCTCGATGGCGGGGTCCTGGATGGTGACGTCGCCCTTCGACCGGTCCTTCTCGTCGAGGTCGACCACCACGGCGGCGAAGGACTCCCCCACCCGGTCGTG
The DNA here is from genome assembly GCF_031844425.1 of Microbacterium sp. ARD31. Taxonomy (NCBI): domain Bacteria; kingdom Bacillati; phylum Actinomycetota; class Actinomycetes; order Micrococcales; family Microbacteriaceae; genus Microbacterium; species Microbacterium sp. ARD31. Next base: position 28,057 of record NZ_JAUZVE010000047.1, on the reverse strand, counting down.
GAGCAGCTCGGCCTCGCAGAGGTTGACCACGGCGTTCTCGTACTGGTTGGCGCGGCGACCGGATGCGGTCATCGTGTCGGGGAGCTCGTGCATCGCGGCGAGCACCCAGTCGGGGACCTCGGTCCCGGCGCACAGGGCGACGCACACCTCGCCGGCGTAGCGGTCGGCGAGGCGGCGCAGGGGCGCGGTCACGTGGGCGTACTCCGAGGCCAGCGCGGAGTGCTGGGCCTGCTCGGGCAGCTCGCCGTTGAACGTGACGTAGCCGGCGCCGCGGAGCAACCGGGTGCACGCCACGATCATCGCGGCGTGCGTCGGCCGCGACGGGTCGAGAGTGCGGACGAAGTCGGGGTAGAGCTGCTCGGCCGGCCAGTCGATCCCGAGCGCCCGAGCCGTGCGGTGCAGCCGCTGCACGTCGCGGGGGTCGGCCGGCGGCAGCGTGCGGAGGATCCCGACGCGGGCGTAGACCATGAGCGAGGCCGCGCCCATCCCGGTCAGCAGCGAGATCTGCGCGTTCCAGGTCTCGACGGGCGTGAGTCGCCGGAACTCCAGCTCCCAGTGGCCGTCGCCGGTCTCCACGAGCTCCTGCTCGGGCAGCGGCAGCGAGACCCCGCCGCGGGCCGCCTCGCGCGCCAGGCGCAGCTCGCCGACCTCCCGGAGCAGCCCGATCAGCTCGTCGGCCCTCCCCGCGTCGAGGTCGGCCTGCACGGCGTCGTACGACAGCTGCGCGCGCGAGCGCACCAGCGCCCGCTCGACCTGGACGTCGGTGCCCTCACCGGTGTCGTCGACCTGGATCGTCCAGAGCAGGGCCGGTCGCACCTGGTCGGGCAGCAGCGACGCGGCGTCCTCGCTCAGCACCGGCGGGTGGAGCGGGATCTTCGAGTCCGCGCCGTAGAGCGTCTCGCCACGGCGGTTGGCCTCGACGTCCACCGGGTCGCCCGGGGTGACGAAGGCCGCCACGTCGGCGATGGCGTAGTGGACGACGTAGCCGCTGCCGCTGCGCTCGATGTGCATCGCCTGGTCGAGGTCCTGGGCGCCCTCGGGATCGATCGTGACCAGCTCGATGTCGGTGCGGTCGAGCTCGGGGAGCCGCGGGTTCGCCGCGGCCTCCGCTGCCGCCTCCTCCACCGCCTCCGGGAACGAGGCCGAGACCTTCATCTCCCGCTGGATGGCAGCGATCCCGTCCCGCATCTCCTGCGCCGTCACGCTGTCGCCGGTCGAACGGACCTTCACCACGCGGTTGCTGGGCATGTCACGACCCTAGCCGGGCGCGACGCAGTCGCGCTCCCTACGCTTGCCGCGTGCTGATCCTGCTGCCGCCCAGCGAGGGCAAGTCCACCCCCCGCCGGGGCAAGGCCCTCGACCTGGCCTCGCTGTCGTCGCCCGTCCTCACCCCGACCCGGACGGCCCTGCTCGAGGCACTGACCACGCTGTGCCGGGAGGACCCGGAGAAGGCGGCCGGCGTGCTCGGGCTCGGCCCGTCCCAGCGCGACCTCGTCGAGCGCAACGTGCACCTCGCGACCGCCCCGACCGCGCGCGCGGACGCGATCTACACCGGTGTGCTGTACGACGCCCTCGGCCTCGACACGCTCTCCCCCGCCGCGCGGCGCCGGGCCACCTCCCGGGTGGCGGTGACCAGCGCGCTGTTCGGCATCGTCCGCCCGGGCGACCGGATCCCCGCCTACCGGCTCTCCGGCGACGCGGCGCTGCCGGGCGTCGGATCGGTCGCGGGCGCGTGGCGCGAGGTGCTCGGCGACGCGATCGCCGACTCCCTGCGCGGCGGGCTGCTCGTCGACCTCCGCTCCAGCACGTACGCCGCCTTCTGGCGCCCGACGAAGGAGCTGGCCGGCCGCGTCGCGACCGTGCGCGTCCTCCACGAGGCCGGCGGCAAGCGCACGGTGGTGAGCCACTTCAACAAGGCGACCAAGGGCCGCATCGTCCGGGCCCTGCTCGAGGACGGCGCGGACCCGCGCACGCCGAAGGCCCTCGCCGAGGCACTGACGCGGCTCGGCTGGACCGTCGAGGTCGGCGAGCCGACAGCCAGGGGCACGCAGCTCGACGTGGTCGTCAGCGAGGTCTGACCAGCGACCTCAGCGCAGCGGGATCATGTCGGTCGCCTCGAGCGGGTCGACGCCGCAGAGCGCCAGCAGGTCGGCGATGATCGAGCGGACCTGCGCCAGGATCACCTCGGCCGACAGGTCGTCGCTGTGCTCGACCGTGGCGGTCGCGCGGCCGAGCTTGACCAAGTCGTCGATGACGGCCGTGGCCATCCGGTCGGCCACCAGCTCGTCGGCGACCCGGTCGGCCAGGTCGGCCAGGTCGCGCATCAGGGCGGCGTACGACGACGGCACGGGCTCACGGCGGTAGACCGCCACCGCCACCCGTCTCACCACGACGCGGGTGTTGCGCAGGGCCACGTCGAGCGGCTCCACCAGCTCGGCGAGCCGACGCTGGTGCTCGCCGTGGTGCCGGCGGAAGGGCGATGACTGCACGACCGAGATGCCCTCCTCGGACGCCGCCCGCAGCTCGCCGATCAGCACGTCGGTCGACCGGGCGTCGCGCAGCACCGCCAGCGCCTGCTCCACGTCGCCGTCACCGAGCCGGTCGGCCGCCGAGCGGAGCAGCTCGACGATCTTGCGCACCACCACGGCCGCCTGGTCCCGCGGCTTGCGCAGCGGCGCCTGGGGCACGACGGTCGCAGCCACGAGGGCGACCGCGCCACCGATCAGCGCGTCGGTCCACCGCAGGAAGGCGTCGCCCGGAGCGGGCGCCAGCGCGGCGACCACGATCCCCTGGACGGCAGCCTGGATGACGATCAGCTGCGCCGCGTCGAGCAGCAGCGCGATCGACATCCCGCAGGCGACGATGATCGCGATCTGCACCCCGCCGGACCCGATGAGGTGGGTCAGCAGGTCACCGAGGGCCACGCCCAGCGCGACGCCGATGGTCACCTCGACCACGCGGCGCTGGCGCTGGCCGTAGGACATCCCGAGCGAGACGACCGCCGCGATCGGCGCGAAGAACGGCAGCTGGTGGTCGAGGACGTCCTTGGCCAGCCACCACGCGACGCCCGCGGCGACCGCGCACTGGCCGATCACCCATCCCTTCGACCGCAACCGAGCCGCGCGGGCGCGCAGCGACGTACGACCGCGCGCGGCGAAGTCCTCGGCGCGGAGCACGGCTCCGGCTCCTAGAGACCCGACTCGTCGGTGCGCACCAGGATGCGCTGGCACTCCTCGCAGCGGATGACCTCGTCGGCGGGCGCGGCCTTGATGCGGGAGAGCTCGGACGCGTCGAGGGTCATGTTGCAGCCGCCGCACTGACGCGCGCGCAGCAGCGCCGCGCCGATGCCCTTCTGCTCGCGCAACCGCTCGTAGAGGGCCATCAGGTCCTCCGGCATGCCCTCGGTGGCCGGACCGCGGGCGGCGGACACCTCCTCGAGCGAGGCGTCGATCGCCGCACGCTTCTCGTCGCGCGCCGCGACCAGCTCGGCGAGCTTGGCGTCGACGTCGTCGGCGCGGATGCCCAGCGCGTCGAGGACCTGCTGGGCCTGCTCCAAGGCCTCCATCACCTCAAGCTCGGCGTCCTCGAGCGTGGTGATCCGGCGCTCGAGGGAGACCAGCTCGTGCTGCATCCGCTCGAGGTCCTTGGGGTTGGTGACCTGGCCGGCGTCCATCCGGGTGCGGTCGCGCTCGCGGCGGGCCCTGACCTGCTCGACCTCCCGGTCGGCCTTGGCCTGCTCGACGGTCAGGTCGTCGACGACGATCCGCGCGTCGCGCACCTGGTCGGTGATCTCGGTGCGCTCGGACTCCAGCGAGGCGATCTCGGCGAGCTCGGGCAGGTGCGCCCGCTGGTGCCGGAGCTGGGCGGCCCTCGAGTCGAGCTCGGCGACGTCGAGGAGCTTGACCTGGTGGGTGGGATCGGCCTTCAACAGCACTCCTGCTTCGACTACGGATGCGACTTCAGTGGCGGAACGTCCAGGGGTCGGTGCACAGGGTGCTGACCCGGGTCTCGACCCTATCGCCCCACGCAGCGCGCAGCCGACCCTCCACCACCGGCAGCCAGGTCCACTCGGCCGCCCAGTGCGCCACGTCGACCAGGGAGGGCCCGTCGTGCTCGAGGAACTCGCCCGCCCGGTGGTGGCGCAGGTCGCTGGTGACGTAGACGTCGACGTCGCTGTCCGCGAGCTCGTCGAGCAGGAAGTCGCCGGACCCGCCGCAGACGGCCACCCGCCTGACCGGGCGGTCGGGGTGGCCCGCCACGCGGACGCCGTGGGCGGTGCTCGGCAACGCGCGCGCCACCCGCGCGGCGAACTGGTCGAGGGTGGTCCGCTCGACCGTGCCGATCCGGCCGGTGCCGGTCGACGCCAGGCCGGGGTCGGCGAGCGGGACGACGTCGAAGGCCGGCTCCTCGTAGGGGTGGGCGGCCAGCAGCGCGCGCACGACCGCCGTACGTCGTCCGCGGGGCGCGACCACCTCGACGCGCACCTCCTCGACGACCTCGAGCTCCCCGACCCGGCCGATCGCGGGCTCGGCCCCGTCGAGGGGGCGGAAGCGTCCCTCCCCGGGGGCGGAGAACGAGGCGGAGTCGTAGTCGCCGACCCGCCCCGCCCCGGCGTCGTGGAGGGCGGCGCGGACGCCCTCGGCCGCGTCGGCCGGGACGAAGACGACGACCTTGTCGAGCGGCGCGGCCGGCGCCGGCCTGATGGGCTCGAGGACGCTCAGGCCGAGCGCGTGGGCGAGCGACTCCGAGACCCCGGAGGCGGCCTGGTCGGCATTGGTGTGGGCGGTGAGCAGCGCGCACCCGTTCGAGGTGAGCGCGTGCAGCGTGCGGCCCTTCGGCGTCGTCGCGGCGACCGAGCTCACCGGCGTGAGCAGCAGCGGGTGGTGCACGACGAGCAGGTCGGCGCCCCACTCGACCGCCTCCCGCGCGACGTCGAGCGTCGGGTCGACGGCCAGCATCACCTTGCCGACCTCGGCCGACGGCTCGCCCGCGACCAGCCCCACGGCGTCCCACGAGTCGGCGGTGGCGGGCGGGTACCAGGCGTGCAGCAGGTCGACGACCTCGGCGAGCGTGGGCATGCCCGAAGGCTAGTGGTCGGGTGCGCGTCAGTTGACCTGGCGCTCCTGGCCCTCCCAGTAGGGCTGGCGCAGCTTGAACTTCTGCAGCTTCCCGGTCGCGGTGCGGGCCAGCTCGTCGCGGAACTCGATCGAGGTCGGCGCCTTGTAGCCGGCGGCCTTGTCCTTGCACCACCTGATCAGCTCGTCCTCGTCGGCACTCTCGCCCTCGGCCAGCACGACCAGCGCCTTGATCGTCTCGCCCCACTTCTCACTGGGGACCCCGATCACCGCCACCTCCGCCACCGCGGGATGGGAGAACAGCACGTCCTCGACCTCGATCGAGGAGACGTTCTCGCCGCCGGTGATGATGACGTCCTTCTTGCGGTCGCTGATCGTGAGGTAGCCGTCGTCGCCGATGACGCCGCCATCGCCGGTGTGGAACCACCCGTCGACGAGGGCGCGCTCGGTCTCGTCGGGGCGCTCCCAGTAGCCGTCCAGGATGACGTTGGAGCGCGCCAGCACCTCACCCTGGTCGTCCGTGCGCAGGCGTACGCCGATGGCAGGCGCACCGGCGCGCACCAGCCTGGCCGCGCGCTCCTCCGGCGCCAGGTCGTCCCACTCGGCGCGCGTGCGGTTGACCGTCAGCAGCGGCGAGGTCTCGGTGAGGCCGTAGATCTGCATGAACTCCCAGCCGAGCTCCTCCTGGACCCGGACCACGGTCCTCGTCGGCGGCGGCGCCCCCGCCATGATGATCCGGACCCGGTCGCGGCCCGGGATCTCCCCCTCCCAGTCGGCGGCCGCGTCGAGCACCGCCGCGGCGACCGCGGGCGCCGCGCACATCACGGTCACGCCGTGCTGCTCGACGCGACGCAGGATCTCGGCGCCGTCGACCTTGCGCAGCACGACCTGCGGCACACCCAGGCCCGTCATCGCGAACGGCATCCCCCAGCCGTTGGCGTGGAACATCGGCAGCGTGTGGAGGTAGACGTCGCGGTCGGTGACGCCGGCGTGCAGGCCGAAGGTCACCGCGTTGGTCCACAGGTTGCGGTGGGTCAGCTGCACGCCCTTGGGCCGCGCGGTCGTGCCCGAGGTGTAGTTGATCGTCGCCGTCGCGTTCTCGTCCGGCTCCCACGCGCGCGGCTCGGTGCCGGGGGCGGCGAACATCGCGTCGTCGTCGCCGAGCACGAACTTGTGCTCGACGTCGATGCCCTGGAGCTGGTCGACGAGCTCCGGGTCGACGTAGAGCACCCGCGCACCGGAGTGGGCCACGATGTAGGAGATCTCGTCGGGCCGCAGCCGGAAGTTGATCGGCACCAGGACCCGCCCGGAGCCGCACACGCCGAAGAACGAGGTGAGCAGGCGCGAGCTGTTGTGGCTGATGATCGCCACCCGGTCACCGACCTCGATGCCCAGCTCGTCGAGCCGGGCCGCCTGGCGCCGGGACAGGGCGTGGGCCTCGGCGTAGGTCAGGGTGCCGAGCGAGGGCGCGGGCTGGTCGGGCTCGTCGACGAAGCCGGGCCGCTCGCCGTAGACGGCTGCGGCGCGCTCGATGAAGTCGGTGACGCTGAAGGGCACGATCATGCGCCCACTGTGGCACGCGTCACCGACGCCGACGAGGGGCTTCCGGCCCCGTGCGACGGACGGTCACCCGACGGCGACGAACGGCCGATGAGAGGGTTCTCATGCTCCTCTCATCGCGTCACCACCTCACCCCACGATGCTGGCGGGCATGAGTCGGGTCACCGCCGTCCTCCTGGCGCTCGCCGTCGCGCTGCCGGTGACGGCGTACGTCGCCTCGGTCGCCGGCAGCGACCCGCCGGTGCCCGCGGACCACAGTCCGGTGATCCTCCGCGACGCCGACCCCGCCGACCCCGCCGGCCTCACCGACCGCGAGGAGCGCGGCGAGGCACCGGCTAGACAGCAGGACGACCGCCGCGAGGACGCGGACCCGGCGCGCGTGGTGACCCCGCAGCCCACGCCTGTCGGGGAGGATGACGACGACGATCGGGATGACGACGAGCGCGACGACGACGAGTGGGACGACGGGCCAGGGGATGACGACACCGAGACCGACGACGGGGACGACTGAGGGTGCCCGCCGCCGCTTCGCGCGGGTCTCGGTCCGGACCCGCATCACCGTCGTCATCGCCGTCCTCACAGCCGGTGCGATGACCGGGGCGGGACTGCTGGTGTACGCCCTGGAGTCGGCGCGCATCGAGCGGCAGGTCACCGAGCAGATCAGCCAGGAGATCGACGAGTTCCGCCGGCTCACCGTCGACCCCGAGACGGGTGAGCGGTTCGACGACGTGGGGCGGGTCCTCGAGGTCTTCCTCACCCGCAACGTCCCCGACGACGACGAGATGCTGGTGGGCTACGTGAGTGGCCAGACCCCGACGCGCACCGTGAACCGCTACGGGCAGGAGGTGCTCGACGAGCCCGCCTACCAGGCCGCGCTGGACGACCTGGCGGGCGACGGCGGGACGCGGGTGATCGAGTCCCCCACCTTCGGGGAGACCTGGGTGACCCTGGTCCCCGTCACCGACGCGCAGGGCGACGGCGCGCTGGTGATCGTGAACTTCCTCCGCGACGAGCACGAGGAGCTCGACGGCACGCTGCGGACCTACACGCTCATCGCGCTGCTGTCCCTCGGCCTCATCAGCACGATCGCGGCCTTCCAGTCCGGGCGGCTGCTCGCTCCGCTGCGGACCCTCGAGGAGGCAGCGCGCGAGATCACCGCCACCGACCTGTCGCGGCGCATCCCCGAGCGCGGCAACGACGACATCACGGCCCTGACCCGCACCATCAACGGGATGCTGGAGCGGCTCGACGCCGGCTTCGCGGCCCAGCGGCAGTTCCTCGACGACGCCGGGCACGAGCTGAAGACGCCGCTCACGGTGCTGCGCGGGCACCTCGAGCTGCTCGACCCCGGCGACCCCGAGGAGCTCGCCCACACCCGAGAGCTGCTGCTCGACGAGACCGACCGGATGTCGCGCCTCGTCGGCGACCTCATCCTGCTGGCCAAGAGCCGGCGCCCGGACTTCCTCGTCCCGGGTGAGGTCGAGCTGGCTGCGCTGACGGAGGCGGTGCTGGCCAAGGCCACCGCCCTGGGCGAGCGCGACTGGCGCCTCGACGCGGTGGCGCGCGGCCGCTCCGTGCTGGACGAGCAGCGCATCACCCAGGCGCTGCTCCAGCTCGCGGACAACGCCGTCAAGCACACCGATCCGGGCGCGGTCGTCGCGATCGGGTCCGCTGTCGACGACGGACAGGTCGTCCTCTGGGTGCGCGACACCGGCGACGGCATCCCGCCCGAGGACCGGGAGGCCGTGCTGGAGCGCTTCGGACGCAGCCAGGTGCGCTCGGGCGACGACGGCTTCGGCCTGGGGCTCAGCATCGTGAGCGCGATCGCCCAGGCGCACGGCGGCACGGTGCGCATCGGCGAGGGCGAGGCGGGCGGCGCCCACGTCGAGGTCCGCCTGCCCGTCCGGACGGTGGACCGATGACGAGGCACGACGAACGGGAGGAGACGACGTGGCCCAGATCCTGATCGTGGAGGACGAGGAGAGGATCGCCTCCTTCGTGGCCAAGGGCCTGCGAGCCGAGGGCCATCAACCGACGGTCGCGGCCGACGGCCCGAGCGGGCTCGACGAGGCGCTGTCGGGGCGCTTCGACCTCATGGTCCTCGACATCGGCCTGCCGGGCATGGACGGCTTCGCGGTCCTCGACCAGCTCCGTTCGCAGGGCAGCCGGATGCCGGTGATCGTGCTCACGGCCCGCGACTCCGTCACCGACACGGTCACGGCGCTCGACGGCGGAGCCGACGACTACATGGCCAAGCCGTTCCGGTTCGCCGAGCTGATGGCCCGGATCCGGCTGCGGCTGCGGTCCCTGGCGCCTCCCGACGCCTCGCCCAGCGGGGACGAGCTGGTCGTCGGCGCGTTCCGTCTCGACCGGCGTACGCGCCGCGTGTCCGGCCCCCACGGGGAGTCGGAGCTGTCGGCCCGCGAGTTCGCCCTTGCCGAGATCTTCCTGCTCAACCCCGGCCAGGTGCTCAGCCGCGAGCAGCTGCTCGACCTCGTGTGGGGCTACGACTTCGACCCCGGGTCCAACGTCGTCGACGTCTACGTCGGCTACCTGCGCAGGAAGCTCGGCGGCGACGCGATCTCCACGGTCCGCGGCGTCGGCTACCGGCTCGACGCCTGACTACCCGCGGATCCGGAACCCGGCCAGCGCCCCCCGGGGCAGCCCGGCCAGGACCGGCTCGAGCGCGTCGGCGATCTCGTGCGGCAGGGGCCGCTGCGCCGGGTCGAGGCGCAGGCACGCGAGGACGACCTCGGCGACCACGGGAGGGACGCGGTCGGGCAGCGGAGCAGGCGGAGCGACGAGCTGCGGGAAGCGCAGGCGTACGTCGTCCGCGTCGGGGTCACCGGACGCGAAGGGCCGGCGGCCGGCGACCGCGTGGAAGAGCGTCGCCCCGAGGCCCCAGACGTCGGAGGCGTAGGACGGCACCGCGTCGCCCGGTCCGGTGGGGTCGCACTGCTCCGGCGACATGTAGGCGTCGGTGCCGATGGGGTGGCGCAGCCGTCGGGCGTCCTCCTCGGGCCGCGCCACGGAGAGGTCGATCAGTCGCGCCGGCGCCCCCATGATGACGTTGCTCGGCTTGATGTCGAGGTGGGTCCACCCGAGGTGGCGCAGGTAGTGGAGGGCGGCCGCGACGTCGATCGCGAGCGGCAGGTACTGCTGCTCCTGCAGGGGACCGTAGCGGCGGATCAGGGTGGACAGCCGCGGACCGTCGACGTGCTCGAGCACCACGTGCGGCCGGTCACCGTCCTGTCCGTCGCGGAGACCTCGGACCACCACGGGGTGGTTCACCGTGGCGAGGGCTCGGACCTCCCGGCGCAGGCCGCGCCGGGAGGACTCGTCCTCGACCTGGGAGGGACGCAGCGCCTTGACCACGACGGGCGACCACGTCACCTCGTCGAAGCACAACCACGCCTCGTAGGCAGCCCCGCCGCCGAGCCTGCGCAACGCGCTGAGGCCCGGCGCCAGGAGGTCCCCCTCGGCGAGCTTCCAGCCGTCGTCCCGCGTGCGCATCACGTCCTCCCGTCCCGTCCCGGCTCAGCGACGCGTGTCGTTGCGGCTGCGGTCGTTGGTCTGGTTCGCCGACTTGTCCCGCGTCCGGTCGCCGCCGTCGCGGGTCCAGTCGCGGGTCCGGTCGCCGCGGCTGTGGTCGCGGTCGCGGCTGACGGAGCTGACCCGGCTGTTGGTGTTGTCCCGGGTGTCGCGGCTCTGCCCGGTGTAGGACGGGCTGTTGGTGCGGGTGTCGTCGTCACCGTCGGAGGTGTCGTCGTCATCGTCGTCGGAGACCAGCACCAGCGACGGGGCGTCGTCCTCGCGCTTGGCGGCCTCGTCCGGCGTCGAGGAGACGACCGGCGACGACGTGGCGATCAGCCCGAAGGCGGTGAGACCGGTGATGCCGAGCAGGGCGGTGGGAAGGAGCTTCCTCATGGTGTTCCTCTCGTCGGGGGCCTTCGAGGCCCGGTGAGAGGGACCTTGCCGACGCGAGGTGAGTCGACGGTGAGGCCGCGATGAGAGGCCTCTCATGGACCTCGGTCAGCACGGCGTCGCCGGTGCGTCGGGACGGTTTCGAACCGCCGACCGCTCGGGTGTAAACCGAGTGCTCTACCGCTGAGCTACCGACGCGCGAGGGCACACACTACGGGAACGGCAGGGTGGGCCCGGAATCTCCCGTGCACCACGGCAAGGGCGTGCGGAGAAATGAGTTGAGCCGCTGGCGTCTCGGGTCACCAGCGGCTCAACAAGTAGAAGATTACACCGTCACCCAAGGCTGTCCGAGGAATCCGGAATTTCTCCCAGCCGGTCTAGACCACTGCCCCGGCCCGGGTCAGGACACGGCGGCGTGGAGCTCGCGCAGGTGCTCGTCGAGGTCGCGTCCGTCGGGGTTCGCGTTGTGCACCGACCAGCGCAGCCGGCCGTCCATGTCGACGACGTACGACGAGCGCCGCGGCGCGCCCTTCACGCTGTCGAACACCTCGTAGGCCGAGGCGACGGCTCCGTGCGGCCAGTAGTCGGACAGCAGGGGGAAGTTCAGCCCCTCGGTCTCGGCGAAGCTGCGCAGGGCGTAGACCGAGTCGCACGAGAGCGCGAGCACCTCGGTGTCGAAGGTCATGAAGTCGGCGAGCCGGTCCCGCACCCCGGACAGCTCACCGGTGCAGACGCCGGTGAAGGCGAACGGAAAGAAGAGCAGCGCCACCGCCTTGCGGCCGCGGAAGTCGCTGAGTCGGACGTCCTGGCCGAACTGGTCGCGCAGCGTGAAGTCCGGCGCCTCGTCGCCGATGCACAGGCCCGGCCCGTTCACGCGCCGGCCCCGTCGTCGTCCCCGTCAGGCGCGCGGTGGGCGAGCTCCCGCTTGAGGATCTTGCCCGTGGCGTTGCGCGGGAGCTCGTCGAGGAAGACGATCTCGCGCGGCACCTTGAAGCGGGCCAGGTGGGCCTTCACGTGGTCGCGCAGCTCCTCGGCGGACACGTCGCCCCGGCGCACGACGAACGCGCGCAGGCGCTGGCCGTAGTCGTCGTCGGCCACGCCGATCGCGGCGACCTCCTGGACCGCCTCGTGGGCGACCAGGCAGTCCTCAACCTCCTGCGGGAACACGTTCTCGCCGCCGGAGACGATCATGTCGTCGTCGCGGCCTGCGACGTGGAGCCTGCCGGCCTCGTCGAAGTAGCCGACGTCGCCGGAGCACATCAGCCCGTCGACGACCTCCTTGGAGCCGCCGTTGGTGTAGCCCTCGAAGAGCAGGCCGTTGCCGACGAAGATGCGGCCCGTCTCGCCCGGCGGCAGCTCGCGGCCGGCGTCGTCGAGGATCCTCACGACCGTGCCGTACGGCGGCCTGCCGGCCGAGGTCGGGTCGGCGCGGAGGTCCTCGGGCGTGGCGATCGAGGCGTAGGCGACCTCGGTCGAGCCGTAGATGTTGTAGAGGTTGTCGCCGAAGCGGTCCATCCACGCCTGCGCGAGCGTGGCCGGCAGCGCGGACCCGGAGGAGGCGACCACCTGCACCCGGGACAGGTCGATGCCCTCGAGCTGCTCGGGCTCGAGCGCCAGCATCCGCTGCAGCATCACCGGGATGACGACCATCGACTCGCAGCGCTCGTCCTGGGCGGTGCGCAGTGCCTCGAGCGGGTCGAAGGATCGCCTGAGCACCACGGTCGACCCCAGCAGCATGGCGAGCGCGAGGTGCGCGAAGCCCCACGTGTGGAAGAGCGGCGCCGCGATGTGCGTGCGCCAGCCGGCGCGCAGCGGCATCCGCGACAGCAGCGAGACCGCGGCGTCGATCCCGGCCTCCTTGCGCGGCGCCCCCTTGGGAGCCCCGGTCGTGCCCGAGGTGAGGATGACGACCCGCGCGTGGCGGTCCGGCGGCTGCAGGTCGCCCTCGTCGTACGCGCCGACGAGCTGCTCGAGGGTCTCGCCGGCCGGCTCGCCGTCGGTCCACGCCAGCAGCCGGCGCTCCACGCGAGCCCCGGACAGCAGCCCGGTGAACTCCTCGTCGTGCACGACCATGACCGGCGCCTCGCGCTCGAGCACGTCGGCGAGCTGGGGGCCCGCGAAGGCGGTGTTGAGGTAGAGGATGTCGGCGCCCAGCTTGGCGACGGCGATCGAGGCGTCGATGAAGCCGCGGTGGTTGCGACACATCACCGCGACGGAGTCGCCCTCCCCCACGCCGCGCTCCGCGAGCGCCCGGGCGAGCGAGTTCGAGCGGCGGTGCAGCTCGCCCCACGTCAGCTCGCCGAGCTCGTCGACGACCCCCACGGCGTGCGGGGCGCGGGCGGCCAGCGTGGCGAAGCCGCCCGCGGGGCCGGTGCCCCAACGGAGCACGACGCGGCCGATGTCGACGAGGGTGCGGGGACCGTAGGGGCGGATGACGCCCGCCCGCCCGAGCACGCGGACGGTCGTGCCGAGGCCCGCCACGGTGCCCGCGAGGTCACGGGCGACCCCGCGGGCCGCCGTCGTGGACCCGGTCACGCGGGTGTCTTCGGAGCGACCAGCCGGGTGGCCTGCCAGTCCTTGCTGACGGCCGCCGTCGTGGTCTGGGACAGGCCGGCGATCGGCGCCGCCTCGGCGACGTCCGCCGCGTCGACGGTGCCGGGCCGCCCCACCTTCGGGGTCAGCAGCCAGATCGAGCCGCCCCCGACGAGGTCGGTCAGGGCGTCGACCAGCCCGTCGACGAGATCTCCGTCGTCGTCGCGCCACCAGAGCAGGACCGCGTCGACCACGTTGCCGTAGTCACCGTCGACCATGTCGGCGTCGATGCGGTCCTCGACGGCGATGCGCAGCTCGTCATCGGTGTCGTTGTCCCAGCCGAGCTCCTGGACGACCATGCCGGGCTTGAGGCCGAGCCGGTCCCCCACACCTGTCGCCGGGGCAGAATCGCCCACCGTCGAGCTCACGCAGTTGCCTCCCATGTCCCGGTGCGCCGGTCGCGCACGGTGACGCACAGTCCACAGGAACACAGCAGGAGCCGCAACCCCGTCCCGTACGCCGGGCCCACGCCGGGCCCACGGCGGGCCCACGGCGGGGCCTCTGCCGACACGGCGCCCCACGCTCCGTGGGACTACCCGTGGGTAGATTTCGTGGCGGCGAGTCGCGTGACACGATGAGCGGGTGAGTGACGCCGAGAAGTCCAGCAAGAGCCCGGCCATCGCGTCGGTGATCCACGAGGGCCTCCCCACCCAGCTGCCCGACATCGACCCCGACGAGACCCAGGAGTGGCTCGCGTCCTTCGACGCGATGCTCGACGACCGCGGTCGCGACCGGGCGCGCTACGTCATGCTGCGGCTGCTGGAGCGGGCGCGCGAGAAGCAGGTCGGCGTGCCGGCGCTGCGCTCGACCGACTACATCAACACCATCCCCCCGGAGCGCGAGCCCTGGTTCCCCGGTGACGAGGACGTCGAGCGCCGCATCCGGGCCTTCATCCGCTGGAACGCCGCGGTCATGGTCTCGAGCGCCAACCGCAAGGGCCTCGAGGTCGGCGGCCACATCGCGACCTACCAGTCCTCTGCGTCCCTCTACGAGGTCGGCTTCAACCACTTCTTCCGCGGCAAGGACCACGACGGCGGCGGCGACCAGATCTACATCCAGGGCCACGGCTCCCCGGGCGTCTACGCCCGCGCGTTCCTCGAGGGCCGCCTGGGCGAGGAGCAGCTCTACCGCTTCCGCCAAGAGGTCCAGCACGGCAAGGGCGCCGGCCTGCCGTCGTACCCGCACCCGCGACTGATGCCGGACTTCTGGGAGTTCCCCACCGTCTCGATGGGCCTCACCGCGATCGGCTCGATCTACCAGGCCAGGTTCAACCGCTACCTCGACAACCGCGGCATCAAGGACACCCAGCAGCAGCGGGTGTGGGCCTTCATGGGCGACGGCGAGATGGCCGAGCCGGAGTCGCTCGGCGCGATCCGCGTCGCTGCCCGCGAGGAGCTCGACAACCTCACCTGGGTCATCAACTGCAACCTCCAGCAGCTCGACGGACCGGTCACCGGCAACGGCAAGATCATCCAGGAGCTCGAGGCCAACTTCCGCGGTGCCGGCTGGAACGTCATCAAGGTCGTCTGGGGCCGTGAGTGGGACGCCCTGCTCGCCCGCGACGTCGACGGCGTCCTGGTCAACCGGATGAACTCCACGCCCGACGGCCAGTTCCAGACCTACTCCACCGAGGACGGCGCCTACGTGCGCGAGCACTTCTTCGGCGGCGACCCGCGCCTGCGCAAGATGGTCGAGCACATGTCGGACACGCAGATCGAGAAGCTGCCGCGCGGTGGCCACGACTACCGCAAGGTGTACGCCGCCTTCGACGCCGCCACCAAGCACACCGGCCAGCCGACGGTGATCCTCGCCCACACCATCAAGGGCTGGACGATCGACGCCCTCGAGGGCAAGAACGCCACGCACCAGATGAAGAAGCTGACCCTCCCGGACCTCAAGAAGTTCCGCGACCGGCTCTACCTCCCGATCAGCGACCGCGACCTCGAGGAGTCCTACGAGAAGACCGGCGGCGCGCCGTTCTTCCACCCCGGTGCCGAGGCGCCGGAGATCGAGTACATGCTCGAGCGCCGCAAGGCGCTGGGCGGCTCGATCCCCCGCCGCGTCCTGCGGGCCGCCTCGCTCAAGCTGCCCGGTGACGACATCTACAAGGACCTCAAGCAGGGGTCGGGCAAGAACAAGATCGCCTCGACCATGGCCGTCGTCCGGCTGCTGCGCGACTGGATGAAGGACCCCGAGATCGGCGAGCGCATCGTGCCGATCGCGCCCGACGAGTACCGCACCTTCGGCATGGACTCGATGTTCCCGAGCGCCAAGGTCTACAACCCCGGCGGCCAGCAGTACGAGTCGGTGGACCGCAAGCTGCTGCTCTCCTACAAGGAGTCCGCGCAGGGCCAGATGCTCCACGAGGGCATCTCGGAGGCCGGCGCGATGGCGTCCGCGACCGCGGCCGGATCGTCGTACTCCACGCACGGCGAGCACATGATCCCGTTCTACATCTTCTACTCGATGTTCGGGTTCCAGCGCACCGGCGACTCCATCTGGGCGATGGCCGACCAGCTCGCGCGCGGCTTCCTCATCGGCGCCACCGCCGGCCGCACCACGCTCACCGGTGAGGGCCTGCAGCACGCCGACGGGCACTCCCCGCTCCTCGCGGCGACCAACCCGGCGATCGTGCACTACGACCCGGCGTTCGCCTACGAGATCAGCCACATCATGAAGAGCGGCCTCGAGCGGATGTACGGCACCGGCGGGCCCGAGGGCCACGGCGAGGACGTCATCTTCTACCTCACCGTCTACAACGAGCCGGTCTCGCAGCCGGCCGAGCCCGACGACGTCGACGTCGACGGCATCCTGCGCGGCATCCACAAGGTCTCGACCGCCGAGGGCGAGGGACCCCGGGTGCAGCTGATGGCCTCCGGCGTCGGCTACCCGTGGATCGACGAGGCGGCCCGCCTCCTCGCCGAGGACTGGGGCGTGCAGTCCGACCTGTGGTCGGTCACCTCCTGGAACGAGCTCGCGCGCGACGGTGTCGCCGCCGAGGAGTGGAACCTCCTGCACCCCGGCGAGGAGCGCCGCACGGCCTACGTCAGCGACAAGCTGGCCGGCGCCGAAGGCCCGGTCATCGCGGTGTCCGACTACATGCGGGCCGTCCCGCTGCAGATCGCCCGCTGGGTGCCGGCCGACTACCGCGTGCTCGGTGCCGACGGGTTCGGCTTCGCCGACACCCGCCCGGCTGCCCGGCGCTACTTCCACATCGACGCGGTCAACGTCGTCGTCCAGGCCCTCCAGGCACTCGCCGACGCCGGTCAGGTCCCGGTGGAGAAGGTCGTCGAGGCGGCCGAGCGCTACCGCATCGACGACCCGACGGCGACGAAGGACATCAAGCAGGAAGGAGGGGATGCGTAAGCATCCCCGGCCTGATCTGGTGGCTCACGCCTCCCGCGCGTAAGCGGCGGGAGGGTGGCCCACCAGCTGCGTGAAGGCGCGGATCAGGTGGGACTGGTCGGCATAGCCCAGGCGCGCGGCGAGGTCGGCCCAGTCGACGTCGCCGCCGCCGTGCGCGGCGGTGGTGACGTCGAGCAGCCGGAACCGCTGCACCACCCACTTCGGGCCAATCCCGACGTGCGAGTGGAACCGCCGCTGCAGGGTGCGCAGGCTGACGCCGGCGAGGCTCGCGAGCTGCTCGGCGCGCACCAGCGAGGTGTCGGTCTCCGCGCGCTCGACCAGCGCCGCGAGCTCGGGCACCAGCGGGTCGTCCGCCGGACCGAGGCCGCGCAGCCAGGCAGCGAGCACGGTGGCGCCGTCCTCGGGACGCTCGCAGGACAGCACCTCCCGGGCCACCGGCCGGTCGTCACCGCCGAGCACCTCGGCGCCCGGCAGCTCCCGGCCCTGCAGCGCCCCGACGTCGGCGCGCAGGAACGGCCGGAACCCGGCCGGGCGGAACCCTGCCGCGACGGTGTGCCCGGCGCCCTCGAGCCGCCGGCGGAACATCCGCGGGTGGACGCCGTGGACCAGCAGGCGGGGCTCGCCCGCGACGACCTCGGCACTGACGTGCACCACCGGCCGCGGCACGACCTCCTGGACGTGCGGCTCGGGAGCGTCCCAGCGGACCCACCAGAAGTAGTCGACCAGCCCGGCGAGGTCGTCGTCGGGCTCACCGCGGCCGACCTCGATCCGTCGCCCCGCCCGGCTGGGTCGGAGGACCGCCGCCCGGACGCGGCCCGATCTGGAAGGCACCCCGTCAGCCTAGGACCGGGGTCCGACAGCCCTGTCGCCTTTCTCCAAGCATCGGGCCCACCCGGGGCGCAACACTCGTGACGACGGCCCACGAGCCGCACGACCCGCACGACGACCGCACGAGGAGACAGCAGTGGCCCAGCAGCAGACAGCCCGGATCGCGATGGTGACGCTCGACTGCGCGGAGGTCGCGCCGTCGGCGGAGTTCTGGTCGGCGCTCCTGGGCTGGAGCGTCGCCGCGAGCACCGAGGACTACGCGATGCTCAGCGGACCGGACGGCTCACCCGCGCTGGGCCTGGGACGCGTCCCGGACCACCAGCCGCCCTCGTGGCCCGACGAGGGTGGCCGCAAGCAGTTCCACCTCGACCTCGCCGTCGACGACCTCGACGCGATGGCCGACCGGGCGGTGGACCTCGGGGCGCGGCTCGCCGACCCGCAGCCGGGCGAGACGTGGCGCGTGCTCATCGACCCCGCCGGCCACCCGTTCTGCCTGACCGACGCCGCGAGCTGGGGCTAGGCCGGCTGCGCGCCCGCCGGGCGTCGTACCGCACGGAGCGGGGCGACCGGTGCGTCGCCGGCACCGCCGTGCGCCGGCGCGACGGATGCGCCCTCGTCGAGCAGCTGGCGCCACCGCTCCCGGTCGTAGTGGCTCGGCTCGGTGGCCCGGATGAAGTCGCGCACGATCTTCGCGAACCGCTCGGGGTGGTCCTTGTGCGGGAAGTGCCCGGCGTTGGGGACGATCTCGACGCGCGCGGTCGGCGCGAGCGCACGGGCGTTGCTGGCGTGGTCGACCGGGATGACGAGGTCGTCGGCACCCCACACCACGCACATCGGCATCGCCTCGGTCAGGTAGGCGCGATCGGCCATGGTCACGATCTGCCCACGCCAGTCCACGACGGCGCGCACGACGTGCCGGATGGCGGCGCGGGTGTCGGGATCCTTGAAGGAGTCGTAGATGTCGGCGACCTCGTCGAGGTCGCGCAGCTGGCTCAGGCCGGTGGCGGCGAGGACCCGCATCGACGCCGTGGCGGCGTGGCGCAGCCCGGGCAGCGACAGCACGCCCATCAGCTGCTGGAACCCGGGCGTGGTGATCGCCCGGATCGCGGGGCTGACCTCGGGCCCCAGACCGCCGGACCCCACCAGGACCAGCCGTTCGGTGCGCTCGGGGTACTGGTAGGCGAACTGCATCGCCACGCCCCCGCCGAAGCTGTGGCCGACCACGGTGGCGGTGTCGATGCCCAGCACGGTGAGCAGGTCGCGCATGCCGTTGGCGTAGCCGCCCACGCTGTAGTCGGCCCGCGGCTTGTCCGAGGCACCGTGGCCGAGCAGGTCGGGTGCGATCACGGTGTGCGTGCGCGCCAGCGAGTCGATGACCGGGGTCCACGTGGTGTGGTCGCACCCGAGCCCGTGCAGCAGCAGGACGACGGGTCCCGAGCCCTTGCGGACGTACGCGCGCCGGTGCCCGTGCACGGTGACGTGCTGCAGGTGCGGGTTGCTGCGACGCGGCACTCGAGCTCCAACCTGTGGGGACCGTCCCGGATTCAACCAGACGCACGTCCAGTTCCGCGGGCACACCGGGCGGCGATGCCAAGTCGTGACCTGGTGGGCCGTTCCGGCGGGTCCGGTGGCCGAACCACCGGCTTCGTGGGAATCCCACTACGTCGCGGACCGCACTAGAGTCGCGCCATGCCCCCTTCCCGCCGTCGCGCAGCCGAGGCCCTGCGCAGCTCCACGGGGGCGCTGAGCACCGCAGCCACGGGCCGGATGTCCGCCGACCTGCCCTGGTTCGACGACCTGAGCGCCGAGGACCGATCCTGGGTCGGCCTCATCGTCCAAGCCGGCATCCGCGGCTTCGTCGACTGGTACGACGTCGAGGTCGAGGCCTCGGCCCACGACCCCCTCGACGTGGTCGTCTTCGGCGCCGCGCCGCGCGAGCTCACCGGGGTCATCTCCCTGCAGCAGACGGTCGAGCTGGTGCGGCTGAGCATCCGCGTGGTCGAGACCAACATCGACGCCCTGTTGCACCCCGAGGACGTCGAGGAGGTCCACCAGGCGGTGCTGCGCTACGCCCGCGAGGTCGCCTTCGCGACCGCCGCGGTCTACGCCCGCGCCGCCGAGTCCCGCGGTGCCTGGGACGCCCGCCTCGAGGCGCTCGTCGTCGACGCGGTCGTCCGCGCCGAGACCGACGAGTCGGTGCTCTCGCGCGCGAGCGCACTGGGCTGGGGCGCACACGGCGACGTCGCCGTGGTGCTGGGCTCCGTGCCCCCGCACCGTGCGGAGATCGACGTCTTCGAGTCCGTGCGCCGCTCCGCCCGCGCGGGCGGCATGGACGCGCTGTGCGCCACCCAGGGCGACCGGCTGGTCGTGGTCCTCGGCGGTGCGGACGATCCCCTGAAGGCGGCGACCCGGCTGCTCGACCACTTCGGCGACGGGCCGGTGGTCGTGGGCCCGGTCACCGCCGACCTCGCCCATGCCAACGCCTCGGCCCGGGCGGCCCTCTCCGCGCACCGGGCGGCGGCCGGCTGGCCCGACGCGCCCCGGCCGGTCGCCAGCCGCGACCTGCTGCCCGAGCGCGCGCTCGCCGGCGACGGCCACGCCCGGCGCCACCTGGTCGACGACGTGTACCTGCCGCTGGTGGCGGCACGGGGCACGCTCCTGGAGACGCTCGGCGCCTGGTTCGAGCACGGCTCCTCGATCGAGGCCACGGCTCGCGCGCTCTTCGTCCACCCGAACACGGTGCGCTACCGGCTTCGCCAGATCACCGACGTCACCGGCTGGTCACCGACCCGCCCCCGGGAGGCCTTCACCCTGCAGCTGGCGCTGATCCTAGGGCGTCAGTCCGGCCGAACGGAATTGTAGGAACCCTACAAGGATCTGGGGGGCACTTTCGTCGGCGTCGGACCCGCGGCCGGGGCCGCGCCTTGGGCACAGTGGACTCGTGCTCGTCATCGTCGCCCCCGGTCAAGGGGCCCAGACCCCCGGTTTCCTCACGCCCTGGCTGGAGGACCCCACCTTCGCCGCGCGCTTCGACTGGCTGGCCACCGTGGCCGGCATCGACCTCGCGCACTACGGCACGGAGGCCGACGCGGACACGATCCGCGACACGAAGGTCGCCCAGCCGCTGCTCGTCGCGACCGGGCTGATCGCCGCCCTCGACCTGTTCCCCCACCCCGCCGACGCCTTCTCGCGCATCGGCGCCGTGGCCGGTCACAGCGTCGGCGAGCTCACCGCCGCGGCCGGCGCACGCGCGATCACCGCCGAGCAGGCGATGGTGCTGGTGCGCGAGCGCGGCAACGCGATGGCCGACGCGGCCGCGGTCACCGCCACCGGCATGACCGCCGTGCTCGGCGGCGACCGCGACGAGGTGCTCGCCACGATCGAGCGCCACGGGCTCACCGCCGCCAACGACAACGGCCCCGGCCAGGTCGTGGCCGCCGGCACGATGGAGCAGCTGGCCGCGTTCGCCGAGGAGCCCCCGGCGAAGGCGCGGGTCATGCCGCTGAGCGTCGCCGGCGCCTTCCACACCTCGCACATGGCTCCTGCCGTCGACCGCCTGGCCGCGCTGGCCCGCTCGGTCTCGACCCACGACCCGCGCACCCCCGTGATCTCCAACCGCGACGGACAGGTCGTCCACGACGGCCGCGACGTGCTGCGCCGCATCGTCGGCCAGATCGCCAACCCGGTCCGCTGGGACCTCTGCATGGAGACGATGAGCGACCTCGGCGTGACGGGCATCCTCGAGATGCCGCCGGCCGGCACCCTGACCGGCATCGCCAAGCGCGCCCTCAAGGGGGTCGAGACGTTCGCGCTCAAGACCCCCGACCAGCTCGACGCCGCCCGCGAGTTCTGCGACAAGCACGGCGAGGCCTCGATGATCGAGACCACGCCGACGTGGCGGATGATCGTCTCGCCGGCCAAGGGCACCTTCCACGTCTCCCCGGAGGCCGCCGAGCTCGACGTCCTGCAGCCGGGTGCCGAGATCGGCGCCGTGGCCAGCCTCCGCGACCGCACCCAGGTCAGCGCACCCCACGGCGGCTCCGTGGTGGAGTGGCTCGTCGAGGACGGCGACCTCGTCTCCCCCGGCCAGCCCCTGCTGCGCCTGCACCCCGAGGCGACCCACTGATGGCCCCCCTGACAGCCGCGACCGGTGCTCCGCACGCGCGCATCATGGGGATGGGCTCCTACCGTCCCACCCGGCTCGTCCCCAACTCCGAGGTGGTCGACGCGATCGACTCCAGCGACGAGTGGATCCAGCAGCGCTCCGGCATCAGGACACGTCGGTGGGCCGGTCCCGAGGAGTCGGTCCAGATGATGTCGGTGGAGGCGTCCCGCGCCGCCATCGAGCGCGCCGGGTTGAATCCCGGCGACATCGACTGCGTCGTCGTCGCCACCGTCAGCCACCTGCTCCAGACGCCCGCCGTGGCCACCGCGATCGCCCACGAGCTCGGCACCGGTGGTGCCGCCGCCTTCGACATCTCGGCCGCCTGCGCCGGCTTCTGCCACGGCATCGCGATGGCGTCCGACATGGTCCGCGCCGGCAGCGCCCGCCACGTGCTGGTGGTCGGCGTCGAGCGTCTCACCGACATCCTC
Organism: Microbacterium sp. ARD31; assembly: GCF_031844425.1. Lineage (NCBI taxonomy): Bacteria > Bacillati > Actinomycetota > Actinomycetes > Micrococcales > Microbacteriaceae > Microbacterium > Microbacterium sp. ARD31. Next base: position 6,119 of record NZ_JAUZVE010000047.1, on the reverse strand, counting down.
GACCTGACCGACCGGGGCACCGCGTTCATCTTCGCCGACGGGGCCGGGGCGGCCGTGGTGGGGCCGAGCGACACCCCGGGCATCGGCCCTGTCGTCTGGGGCTCCGACGGCGAGCAGTTCGACCTCATCCGCCAGCGCGAGGACTGGCGCGACGTGGTCGGCACCGACACCCAGCCCGGCTCGGGCGTGATGCCGCACCTCACCATGCAGGGAAACCCGGTCTTCCGCTGGGCGTCCTTCGCGATGGCCAAGATCGGCCAGCAGGCGCTCGACGCCGCTGGGGTGTCCCTCGACGAGCTGGACGTCTTCGTGCCCCACCAGGCCAACATGCGCATCGTCGACGCGATGGCCCGCTCGATGAAGCTCCCCGAGTCGGTGCGCATCGCCCGCGACGTCGCCGACCAGGGCAACACCTCGGCCGCCTCCATCCCGCTCGCGCTCGACCGGATGATGCTCGAGGGCGACGCCCGCAGCGGTGACACCGCCCTCCTCATCGCCTTCGGCGCCGGCCTCGCCTATGCGGCGCAGGTCGTCACCGTCCCCTGAGCCGCCCGCACCCGCGAGCAGCCTCCGCTGACCCACCAGTTCTGACCGAGCACCACCACCGAGAAAGAAGGGAAGGCCCCATGGCCACCACCGAAGAAATCCGTGCCGACCTCGCCGACATCGTCAACGAGGTCGCCGGCGTCGACGCCGACGACGTCCAGCTGGACAAGTCGTTCGTGGACGACCTCGACGTCGACTCGCTCTCCATGGTCGAGGTCGTCGTGGCCGCCGAGGAGAAGTTCGGCGTGACCATCCCGGACGACGAGGTCAAGAACCTCAAGACCGTGGGTGACGCCGTCGCCTACATCGAGCGCGCCCAGGGCTGAGCCCTCCCCGACGTCACGGGCGGCCGACCAGCCTCGGCCGCCCGTGACCACCGGACCGCCCCGGACCACCCTCCACCACCGAGAAACGGATACCCACAGATGCCCTCGACCCGCGTAGTCGTCACCGGCCTCGGCACCACCTCCCCCGTCGGCGGGGACGTCGCCTCCACCTGGCAGGCGATGCTGTCCGGAACCTCCGGCATCAGGCGCCTCACCGACGAGTGGGTCGACGAGCTGCCGGTGAAGATCGGTGGCCGGGTCGCCGTCGAGCCGTCCGAGGTGCTCGACCGCGTCAAGGCGCGCCGCCTCGACCGCTCCAGCCAGTTCGCCATGGTCGCGGCCGACCAGGCGTGGGCCGACGCCGGCCTCGAGGGTGCCGACATCGAGGCCGAGCGCCTGGGTGTGGCCCTGGCCTCCGGCATCGGTGGTGTCACGACGCTGCTCGCCAACTACGACACGCTGCTCGAGAAGGGCGCCCGCCGGGTCTCCCCCCTCGCCGTGCCGATGCTCATGCCCAACGCCCCCGCGGCCAACGTCAGCCTCAAGTACGGCGCCCGCGCGGCCGTGCACGCGCCGACGTCGGCCTGCGCGTCGGGCAACGAGGCGATCGCGATGGCCCTCGACCTGATCCGACTCGGCCGCGCCGACATCGTGATCGCCGGCGGCACCGAGGCCGCGATCCACCCGCTCCCCATGGCCGCCTTCGCGAACATGATGGCGCTGTCCAAGACCGGCAGCGAGGAAGGCGGCGACCCGACCACGGTCTCGCGCCCCTGGGACAGCGCCCGTGACGGCTTCGTCCTCGGCGAGGGCGGTGCCGTGCTGATCCTCGAGTCGGAGGAGCACGCCCGCGCCCGCGGCGCCAAGGTGTACGCCGAGGTGCGCGGCGCCGGCATCAGCAACGACGCCCACGACATCGCGCAGCCCGACCCCGAGGGTCGTGGCGGCACCCGCGCCATCCAGATGGCCCTCCGCGAGGGCGACGTCGACCCCGCCACGGTGGTCCACGTCAACGCCCACGCCACGTCGACGCCCAAGGGTGACATCGCCGAGGGCCTCATGCTGCACGCCGTCCTGGGCGACCACGTCGACCGCTGCGTCGTGACCAGCACCAAGTCCATGACCGGGCACCTGCTCGGTGGTGCCGGCGCCCTGGAGGCGGTGGCCACCGTCATGGCGCTGCACGACCGCGTCAGCCCGCCGACGATCAACCTCGACGACAAGGATGCAGCGGTCGACCTCGACATCCCGACGTCGAGGCGCGACCTCCCCGAGGGCGACATCGTGGCCCTCAACAACTCCTTCGGCTTCGGCGGCGCCAACGTCGCCGTCGCCTTCGGCAGCGTCTGATCCACGTCTGATCCGCACCCGTCCTCGGAAGGACCCTCTGTGACTGCCACCGCCGCCAAGCCCGCCAAGCTGCCCCGCGAGGAGGACCCGCGCAACCCCGTGCACCGCCTCACCGCGCTGCTCGACGAGGGCACCCTCGAGCTGATCACCCCTGACGACGAGTCGGGCATGCTCGCCGCGGTCGGCCGGGTCGACGGCACGCAGGTGGTCGCGTTCTGCAGCGACGCGACCGTCATGGGCGGGGCGATGGGCGACGTGGGCTGCCGCGTCGTCGTCGACGCCTACCACCGCGCCCTCACCGACGGCGTGCCCATCATCGGGCTGTGGCACTCCGGCGGCGCCCGCCTGGCCGAGGGCGTGCTGTCGCTCCACGCCGTGGGCCGCATCTTCCAGGTGATGACGCAGGCCTCCGGCGTGATCCCGCAGATCTCCGTCGTGCTCGGGCCGGCCGCCGGAGGCGCTGCCTACGGCCCGGCCCTCACCGACGTGGTGATCCTCGGGCCCGAGGGCCGCATCTTCGTCACCGGCCCCGACGTCGTCCGCTCCGTCACCGGCGAGGACGTCGACATGCTGCGCCTCGGCGGGCCCGAGCCGCACGGGCGGCGGTCCGGCGTCGTCCACATCCTCACCGAGTCCGAGCGCGAGGCCCTCGACAAGGCCCGCACGGTCGCCTCGCTCCTCGGCGCCCAGGGCAGCCTGGCCGCCGACGACGTCGAGGACCGTGACCTCGACGCGCTGCTGCCGGAGTCGAAGAAGCGCGCCTACGACGTGCACCCGCTCGTCGAGGGGCTGCTCGACGAGGGCACGATGCAGGAGATCCACGCTCGCTGGGCACCCAACATCGTCACCGCCCTCGGGCGCTTCGGTGGCCGCACGGTCGGCGTCGTGGCGAACAACCCGCTTCGCCTCGGCGGCTGCCTGGACTCCCTGTCGGCGGAGAAGGCGTCGCGCTTCGTCCGCATGTGCGACGCCTTCGGGGTGCCGCTGGTGGTCGTCGTCGACGTGCCCGGCTACCTCCCCGGCGTCGGCCAGGAGTGGGACGGCGTCGTACGCCGCGGCGCCAAGCTGCTGCACGCCTTCGGAGAGTGCGTGGTCCCCCGTGTCACATTGGTGACCCGCAAGACCTACGGCGGCGCCTACATCGCGATGAACGCCCGCTCGCTGGGGGCCACGCGCGTCCTGGCGTGGCCGGGCGCCGAGGTGGCCGTCATGGGAGCCGTGGCCGCGATCCGCATCCTGCACCGTCGCAAGCTGGCCGAGGTCTCCCCCGAGATCCGGCCCCAGGTCGAGGCCGAGCTGGCCGCCGAGCACGAGCGCATCGCGGGCGGCGTCGACAAGGCCGTGGAGATCGGCGTCGTCGACGAGGTCGTCGAGCCGGCCCGGACCCGCAGCGCCATCGCGGCCGCGATGCGCCAGGAGATCGACACCGTCGGCGTGCGCCGCGGTCACCACGGCAACATCCCCCTCTGAGGCGTAACGCACGTCACACCGGCTCGTTGGACACCCTGACCCCCTCGGAGGTGTTCCATGTCGAGCCTGCTCGCGGCCGCCGTCCTCACCACGGCCGGCCTGCTGCCCGTGCCGCTGCCCAGCCCCCTCTCCCCCGGTGAGCCGACCCCACCGGCCCACTCGTCCCCGGAGCAGCCCGTCCTGACCGGCGTGCTGGACGCCCCCGACGGGCGGCTGAAGCGTGGCTGCAAGGACTACCACTACGCCTACGCGGTCACCACGCCGTCCTCCGACTGGACCTTCGACATCACGATGCAGGACCGTGCCGGCAAGGGTGTCAACGCCCAGTCGCTCATCGGGCCCAACGACCCGACCTCCGGCGTGCTGGAGTTCCGCCTGTGCCGCTGGGCGACCAAGCCGGGGATGTTCGCGCTCAAGGGCCAGCTCGTCTCGTACGACGGGTCGCAGGAGGCCTCGGTGACGGTCACCGAGGCCTTCCGGATGCGCAAGCGCAACCCGTGACCGTCAGGGCGGCCTGACGCGCCGTCAGACGACCTGGTGCAGCCACCGGACCGGTGCGCCCTCGCCCGCGTGGCGGAAGGTCTCGAGCTCGTCGTCCCACGGCTTGCCGAGCAGCTGGTCGATCTCGAGCAGCAGCGTGGTGTCGCCGAGGGCGGCCTTCACCACGGCGGCCTTGAGCCGGTCCTCGGGGATGAGGATGTCGCCGTGGGGGCCGGTGATGGCGTGGAAGATGCCCAGGTCCGGGGTGCACGAGAAGCGGGTGCCCTCGCTGGAGCCGGTCGGCTCCTCGGTGATCTCGAAGCGCAGGTGGTTCCAGCCCCGCAGCGCCGAGGCGACCGCCGCGGCGGTGCCGGCCACGCCCGTCCAGGACAGCTCGGCACGGTAGGACCCCGGCTGGGCAGGCTGCGGCGTCCAGTCGAGCGAGACGGCAACTCCGAGGACTCCGCCCACCGCCCACTCGATGTGCGGGCAGAGTGCGGAGGGAGCAGAGTGCACGTAGAGGATGCCCCTCGTCTCCGGACCGTCCGGACGGGAAGCAATGCGTGTGGTCACCATGACCTCCTTGAGTTCCGACGCTCCAGATGCGCCTTCCCCAGCGTTCTGTCGTCTTCGCTCTCGGAGTCCGAGTGACACGTATGTGATTAGTGGCTCCATTGTGACCCATGAGGCGCGCGAATGCCAGCGCACCTGGCCGACCCGCTGGGAGCCGCGCCCGACGCCCGTCAGGCGCGACTCCGGCCGCGGGTCAGGCCCCGGGTCAGGACTGGCGCCGCTCCAGCTGCTCGGCGCGCTCCGCGGAGTCGGTGAGCTCCTCGGAGTCGATCGCGTGGGTCCGGTGGAACCACGCCAGGGCGTCGGACTCGCGACCTGCTGCCTCGAGCGTGTCGGCGTAGGCGTAGCGCAGCCGCACGACCCACGCCGCGCGGCTCTTGGAGGTCAGCGGCGCGAGCTCGAGCGTGCGCAGGGCGGCATCGAGCTGGCCCATGTCCCGGCGGGCGCCCGCCTCCACGAGAGTCATCTCCGCCTTCGCCTCGGAGCTGAAGTTGGCGACCGACGGGCTCTTCGCCAGCTTGATCGCCTGCTCGGGGTTGCCGAGGGCCCGGTGGCAGTCGGCCATGATCGGGAGGTAGTCGGTCGCGCCGTTCATCCGCTTCGCCGCACGCAGCTCGGCCAGCGCCTCGGCGTAGTGGCCGGCGGCGTACGCCGTCTCCCCCGCCGCCTCGCGCACCACGGCGATGCGTGACGCGCGTGCCCGAGCGGCCAGCGCGTGCTGGTAGGCGAGCTCGGGGTCCTCGTCGATGAACCTCCCGGCCGCCGCCAGGTGACGGGCGACGCGGGCAGCGAGCTTCTCGGGCAGTCCCTTCAGCTGGGCGCGCACGCCGCGGTCGAGCTCGGCACCGGTGACGTCCTCCGGCAGGTCCGGACCGTCGTACGCCGCCTGGTCGGCAGTGCGGGGCTTCTCCTCCGAGCGGCCGCGGAACGCCTTCTGCGCGGAGTTGGAGGGACGCTTGCCGCCGGGCTTGCCCTGGTAGCCACCCCGGGAGGAGCCACCCTGGCCACGCGGCTTGTCGTCGCGCGAACCGCGACCACGCGCATCGCCGGCCGACCCGCGCCCGGCGCCGCCACGGGAGTCACTGCTACGGGAGCCCGAGCCACCCCGGGACGAACCGCCCCGGCCACCGGTGGAGCCGCCTCGCCCGGCGTTCGATCCACCTCGAGACGGACGCTGTCCTCGACGGTCCTCGGCCACAGCCGCACTTCCCTTCTCATGCACGTTCACCACGACGGCCCCCCGTACCGGGGCAACCGTACTCACTCATGCCACCAAATGGCGCAGAGGCCACCAGGATGCCTGGTGGCCTCTGCCAAATATATGTCCGGCGGCGTCCTACTCTCCCACAACCTCTCGGTTGCAGTACCATCGGC